>DAOTWD010000001.1:0-37463 GCA_034435975.1 Chloroflexaceae bacterium
GAGATGGTGATGCCGGGGGATAATGTGGTGATGGACGTGGAGTTGATTGTGCCGGTTGCGATTGAAGAGGGATTGCGGTTTGCCATTCGCGAGGGGGGGCGAACCGTCGGCGCCGGGGTAGTGACCAGGATTCAGGCATAAACCTGACAGTCAGAGTGAGGAGACAGCTACGACCAGGCTTCCTCACTCTGAACTAGTTCCTGAGGAGGACAAAAGCATATGGCAAAACAAAAAGTACGGATCCGTCTGAAAGCATATGATCACAAAATCCTTGATCAATCAGCGCGGCAAATCGTTGAGGCGGCGGAACGAACGGGTGCCCTGGTAGCCGGGCCGGTACCTTTACCAACGAAGATCGAAAAGTATAGTGTCATTCGATCATCTTTTATTGATAAAGACTCGCAGGAGCAGTTTGAGATTCGTACCCACAAGCGCCTGATAGACGTGTTAGATCCAAGTCAACAAACGATAAATGCGTTAATGAAGCTCAATCTACCAGCGGGCGTTGATATTGAGATCAAGCTCTAGTGAAAATGATTGACACGATTGACACGAAAAAAAGATGTTGTTTGTAACAGTTGGTATAGAACCTGGTACGTTTATCGAGAGCAGCCGCTACACGCTGAGCAAGTTGTATGCTGCGAAGGACAGAGGTTAACGGGATGATCAATGGTTTATTAGGTCGCAAACTGGGAATGATGCAAGTATTTAATCCGGCTGGCGAGGTTATTCCAGTAACAGTAATTAAAGTTGGCCCTTGCTTTGTTACCCAGATTCGTACCCGAGATCGTGATGGATATGAGGCTATTCAAATCGGGTTTGAAGAGGTTCCAGAGCGTAAACTAACCCTACCCGAGCGCGGGCATCTGAAAGGGGCGGGAGTCGTTGTTCGGCACTTACGCGAATTTAAGGCAACCAATCTATCAGAACATACCGTCGGTGAGGTATTGCGGGTGGATATGTTCAAACCTGGACAACTGGTCGATGTCGTTGGTATATCAAAAGGGCGCGGCTTTGCCGGAGTGGTGAAACGTCATGGATTTCGCGGTGGGCCACGCACCCACGGTCAGAGCGATCGACTTCGTGCGCCGGGTTCGATAGGGGCCGGTACTTCGCCAGGCCGGGTATGGAAAGGCCAGCGTATGGCTGGACGGATGGGGGGCGACCGGGTGACGATCCAGAACCTGGAAGTCGTTGAAGTTGTGCCAGAAAAGAACGTGCTCCTTGTTCGGGGTTCTGTGCCTGGGCATCGTTCGAGTCTGCTCGAAATCAAACATGCTATCAAGGGATAACGATCTATTCGTTTGCTGGTTCAACTCAATATGCCAGGAAGGGTATGGTTCATAGCAGGTGGAAAATGGAAGCAACGCTTTATAACCAGGTGGGTGAATCCATCGGTGTGATAGAATTAAATGACAACATCTTTGGGATTACTCCACATGTTCCGGTCATGCATCAGGCGATGGTGCGGCAGCTTGCGAATGCACGGGCGGGAACACACAATACGCTGGGGCGCGGTGAAGTACGCGGCAGTACGCGCAAGCTGTATCGTCAGAAAGGTACCGGGCGGGCGCGGCAAGGCGCTATTCGTGCCTCGCATCGACCTGGTGGCGGTATTGCCCATGGGCCACACCCGCGTTCCTATGAAAAGAAGATGCCGCGCAAAATGCGGCGGCTGGCAGTACGTTCGGCACTATCGGCCAGGCAAGCTGCGGCGGCGATTCGCTTTGTGGACATGATCGCTTTTGATCACCCCCGTACCCGGAACATCCTGGAGTTGCTCGATGCTCATAGCCTCAGTGGGAAGACCCTGATTGTGCTTGATCGCAAGGACAAGAATATTCAGCTTTCGACGAATAATCTGCCCTACGTTAAGACGTTGCTGGCCCATTACCTCAACGTGGTTGATCTGTTGAGCTATGACAATATTATTTTGAGCCAACCTGCGGTTCAGGTACTTGAGCGCTATCTCGGTCAAGAGACAGCGGGGACACGCAAGAGTACGCAGAATCAAGCTGAGACTGGCTTTGTGGAGACGCATAACGATACGCACACGGCGGTTGTGGTATCTCACATGGGGACTCCATCAACATTGGTACGAGACGATCAATACGTGAGGTCTGATCTTGCAACTGAGGACACCACAACAGACACGCCGGACGATGAGGCTGCTGAGGATACTGATCCAGATGAGGAGGTCTGATGAACGACCATCAAATCATTATTCGTCCACTCATCACGGAAAAGAATACCAACTGGATGTTGCTCAATAAATACTCGTTTGAGGTTGATCGATTTGCTACGAAACCGCAGATCAAACGCGCTATTGAGAACATCTTTAATGTGCATGTTACGAACGTGCATACGATGAATGTGCGGGGTAAGAAACGACGACGTGGACGTGAGTTTGGATATACCCGTGATTGGAAAAAGGCCATCGTTACGCTAGCCGAAGGCGATCGGATCGAGTTGTTTGAGACATAATTGAGACCAAGAAAGGTCGGTGGTGGTCAGGTATCGCACCACGATCTAGATCGGAAACAGAGTTATGGGTGTTCGACGGTACAAACCAACCTCTGCGGGTCGCCGCAATATGTCGGTTTCGACATTTGAAGAGATCACCAAAAAACGTCCAGAATCGCGGTTGATCGAGCCACTCCGTAAGACGGGTGGGCGCAACAACCGAGGACGAATTACGACTCGGCATCGTGGCGGAGGGCACAAACGATTTTATCGGATTATTGATTTCAAGCGCAACAAACATGCGATACCGGCACGAGTCGCGGCAATTGAATATGATCCCAACCGCACGGCCCGGATTGCGTTGTTGAACTATGTTGATGGTGAAAAGCGTTATATTCTCGCCCCCGTTGGCTTAAAGGTCGGAGATACCGTGATGAGCGGCCCAACCGCTGACATTCGGGTCGGGAACGCGCTCGCATTGCGCGAGATCCCACTTGGTACACAGATCCATAATATCGAACTGGAGATCGGACGTGGGGGCGTCCTGGTACGCAGTGCTGGCACATCGGCGCAACTTATGGCCAAAGAAGGCGATTATGCCACCGTTCGTATGCCATCGGGGGAAATACGCATGATCCATTTGAACTGTATTGCGACGATTGGTCAGGTGGGAAATCTCGATCATCAGAATATACGCATCGGGAAAGCAGGTCGGTCGCGCTGGCTTGGTCGCCGCCCGCGTGTGCGGGGGGCAGCAATGAACCCGCGTGATCATCCCCATGGGGGTGGGGAAGGACGGGCACCACGTGGAATGCCCCCGAAGACAAAGTGGGGCAAGCCAGCGCTGGGGAAGCGCACACGCCATAATCCACGAACGGATCGGTTTATTGTACGTCGTCGGAAGAAATAATGTCACCAGGAGTAAGGTATGTCACGCTCTTCTAAAAAGGGGCCATATGTCGATATCCGTTTACTTGATCGGATTGAAACCATGAATCGGGCCAACGAAAAGCGGGTGCTGCGTACATGGTCACGTGACTCGACCATCTTTCCGCAGATGGTGGGGCATACGATCGCCGTTCACGATGGTCGACGGCACGTGCCTGTGTATGTGACGGAAAATATGGTTGGGCACAAACTGGGCGAATTTGCGCCAACGCGTACATTTCGCGGTCATGGTGGTAAAAAGGCTGATAAACGCGGCAAAATCAAATAACCTCTACCAGTATGCTTCTGGGAGAATGGTTGCCGATTGCTGGCTATGGAAGAGTACAAATATGCAAGCGAAAGCAGTAACAAAATATGTGCGCATCTCACCGCAAAAAGTTCGCCCGGTTATGGATATAGTACGTGGGTTACCGGTTAAACGGGCGCTGGCAACCTTGCAGTATATGCCCCACAAGGCCGCTCGCGAGATTGCCCTGACGATTAAATCCGCTGCGGCTAATGCCGAAAATAATTTTGATATGGAACCTGATAATCTGGTTGTCAAGACTATTTTTGCCGATGAAGGCCCGGCCTTGAAACGATTTATGCCCCGGGCGCGGGGAACTATGAACCGTATTCGCAAGCGGACAACGCATATTACGGTCATTGTAGATGATGGTGAGGAATATTAGCACATGCTGGTACTACCGGCTCTGCTGTGGTACTACCAGCATGTTCCTGACAGGTCTTCTTTCTGAATGATAGAGGGGTAGGTATCTATTGGGACGTAAAGTACATCCAGTCGGGTTTCGATTGGGCTATATCAAGGATTGGCAGTCGAAGTGGTTTGCCGATCGGGCGTATGTGAAACAATTGCATGAAGATCTGGCTCTGCGTAAAATGATAATCGAAGAGCTGCAAAATGCAGGTATTTCACACGTAGATATTGAACGTTCGGCAAATAAAGTGGAAGTAACCGTGTTCACGGCCAAACCGGGTATTGTGATTGGCAAGCGTGGCTCGAATGTTGATGATCTCAAAAATAAATTAGAGGCACAGACAGGCAAGAAGGTCAAGCTCAATATTCAGGAAATTCACCAGCCCGAACTTAATGCACAACTGGTAGCTGAAAGTATTGGAGAACAGATCAACAAGCGTGTATCCTATAAACGAGCTATGAAACAGGCGGTGCAACGTGCTATGCGGCTGGGTGCTCAGGGTGTGCGTGTGCGCTGCTCCGGTCGTCTTGGTGGGGCCGAAATGGCGCGGGTGGTTACAGAGAGTGATGGCCGTGTGCCACGCCATACGTTGCGCGCTGATATTGATTATGCCCAGGTTCACGCCCACACAACCTATGGGCGCATTGGGGTGAAAGTCTGGATTTACAAAGGTGAAGTCTTTCCCGATCAACTGGGTAAGGCACAGGTTGAGCAACAACTTGGTGGCGGCGGAAATAGTGGCACTGGTGCCAGCACGAGTGGCAGTACCGTACGTACGCGCCCATAAGGAGGACGAGCCATGTTAATGCCAAAGCGCGTTAAATATCGCAAGCGGCATAAAGGTCGTATGCGTGGCCTCTCCTATCGCGGGAATTCCGTGGCTTTTGGTGATTATGGCCTGATGGCGCTCGAGGCGAGCTGGATTACCAATCGCCAGATCGAGGCTGCTCGCCGTACCATCACCGGCTATGTCAAGCGGGGTGGCAAAGTCTGGATTCGAATTTTTCCTGACAAACCGATCACCAGGAAACCGGCTGAAACGCGTATGGGTGGTGGTAAAGGATCGGTTGATCACTGGGTGGCAGTCGTAAAACCAGGACGAATTATGTTTGAACTGGGCGGTGTACGCGAAGAGCTGGCGCTTGAGGCGTTGCGTCGCGCGGCGCAGAAGTTGCCCATTCAATGCAAGATTCTTAAACGTGAAGATACGGAGAGTGGTAGTGAAAGCGAGTGAATTGCGAACGCAGGACGTTGAAACCCTACTTTCTCAACTGAATGACTGTTATCGAGAACTCTTTAATCTGCGATTTCAGAAGGTGACCGGTAAGCTGACCAATACCGCACGCCCGCGTCAGGTACGGCGTGATATTGCCCGTATTAAAACCATTTTACGTGAACGGGAGTTAGCAGCAGCAGAACAGGTTGATAACGTCTAGTTTGTTATACCAAAGCAGGTATGGGAGTTCATGTATGGTCAGTACCAAAAAAGAGCGACAGATCAAGTCTGGTCGTGTAGTAAGTAATAAGATGGATAAGACCGTGGTGGTTCGTGTTGATTATCTGAAACCACATCCGCTCTATCGGAAAATTATACGCAAGACACGCAAGTTTCACGCCCACGATGAAGACAATGCCTGCCAGATGGGTGATATAGTGCGCATTGAAGAGACTCGTCCCCTGAGTAAAATGAAACGCTGGCGTGTCATCGAAATTGTCAAGCGTAGCGAGGAGTAACACCAATGGTTCAACCACAGACGCGGCTGAAAGTTGCTGACAATACCGGTGCCAAAGAGATCATGTGTATTCGCGTCCTGGGGGGTTCGCGGGTCAAGTATGGGCGGGTCGGTGACATCATTGTCGCCTCGGTGAAAGAAGCAACCCCCGGTGGTGCGGTCAAAAAAGGCGAGGTTGTACGTGCCGTGATCGTCCGCACGGCCAAGGAATATGGCCGTGCGGATGGATCGCATATTCGCTTTGATGATAACGCCGCCGTGATTATTGGTAAAGAGAATAATCCGCGTGGGACGCGCATCTTTGGTCCCGTTGCGCGCGAGTTGCGCGAAAAACAATTTATGCGGATTGTATCACTCGCACCAGAGGTTTTGTGAGAGGTTGGCATGCACGTCAAAACAGGAGATGAGGTACTGGTTATCTCTGGTAAGAACAAGGGTCAGTCGGGCAAGATCAAACGTGCATTCCCCCGCGAGGGACGTGTGATCGTCGAGGGCTTAAATATTATCAAGCGCCATATGAAGCCACGTGGCCCACGCAAGCCAGGGGGGATTATTGAAATGGAGGCCCCGATTGATGCCTCGAATGTGATGCTGATTTGTCCCAGCTGTGGGCGCGCATCACGCACAGGCAAGCGATTTTTGGCGGAACTGGATCACAAGAATCGTCCCCGTAAAGTGCGTTATTGTAAAGCATGTGGTTCAATTATCGATTAAGGCATAGTCAGGGCCAGGGACGAGATACTCCTGTTGCCCAACCACTGAGGAGTAGGGCATGGTTCCACGGCTTAAAGAAAAATATACCACTGAGATTGTTCCAGCGCTGATGCAGGAATTTAATTTCAAATCGGTTATGCAAGCGCCACGTCTGGTTAAGATTGTGGTGAACTCCGGAGTGGGCGAGGCCATTCAAAATGCAAAAGCACTGGATGCGATGGTTAACGATATATCGATTATTACTGGTCAGAAACCAGTGGTCACCCGTGCAAAGAAGTCAATAGCTGCATTTAAGTTGCGCCAGGGTATGGCTATTGGTGTGATGGTAACGTTGCGTGGGGCACGGATGTATGAGTTTTTAGATCGATTGGTGAATCTGGCATTGCCCCGTATCCGTGATTTTCGTGGAGTGAGCCGTAGTGCTTTTGATGGTCGCGGTAATTATAGTCTTGGAATACGGGAACAGATCACCTTTCCAGATATAGATTACGATAAAATAGACAAAATTCGTGGGTTGGAAGTGGTTATTGTCACTACGGCACCTGATGATGCCCAGGGGTATGCACTGCTTAAGCGCCTGGGAATGCCGTTTCGTGATTAGAAGCACGTAGACCACGGAAGGAGGATTGCATTGGCTCGTAAAGCATTAATTGTCAAGGCACAACGACCACAAAAGTTCAAAGTACGCGAGTATAATCGCTGTAAAATTTGTGGGCGTGCACGTGGTTATATTCGTAAGTTCGGGATGTGCCGTATCTGTTTCCGGGAACATGCATTAAAAGGTATGATTCCGGGTGTGGTAAAATCCAGTTGGTAGCATGTCGAATCATGCAACGACCGTCTCTGTACCAGACTGGCCCATCCGAAGTTCATCAAGGAGGAACGCTGTGAGCGTTAATGACCCGATTGCAGATATGCTAACGCGTATTCGCAATGCATGCATGGTACACCATACAACGGTGAACATCCCGGCATCGAAAATGAAATTGGCAATTGCAGGTATTCTCAAGCGCGAAGGGTTTATTAAGGATTACACCCTGCAAGAAGGTGATCCTTTTGATACAATATCAATCACACTCAAATATACCGATGATCGACGCCCGGTGATTACCGGCATGAAACGAGTGAGCAAACCAGGGTTACGCATTTACACCAAACGAGCCGATATTCCCCGCGTGCGCGGTGGCCTGGGGTTAAGTATCCTCTCGACACCGAAAGGGGTGCTGGCTGGCCATGAGGCCTGGCAACAACAGGTAGGTGGAGAGGTGCTCTGCTACGTGTGGTAGTGGTTGGAGAATATGGTATGTCACGTATTGGCAGAAAACCGATTCCGGTGCCGAAAGGTGTGGAAGTACAGATCGGTGCAGAAAATTTGATAACCGTTAAAGGGCCAAAGGGCCAGTTACAACAGCGTTTGCCGGCAGCAATGATTATTACCCAAAAAGATGGCAACTTGCTGGTGCAACGGCCGTCGGATACCAAGGAACATCGTGCCTTGCATGGCCTGACGCGCACACTGCTATCCAATATGGTCGTTGGTGTCACTACAGGATGGGAACGAGCACTGGAGATTAACGGTGTTGGATATCGTGCGTCAATCGAAGGGAAAACACTGGTTCTTCAGTTGGGATTTTCGCATCCAGTACGTCTGGAACCACCGCCTGATGTGACGTATGTGGTGGGTGAGCGCCGTAGCGCTAACGAACCACTCCCGCTGTTTATACGGGGGATTAACAAACAGGTTGTCGGTGAACAGGCCTCTAAGATTCGTAGCCTGCGGCCCCCGGAGCCGTATAAGGGGAAGGGCATTAAATACGTTGAAGAACGTATCCGACGCAAAGCGGGTAAGACCGGGAAAACCAAATAAACCCTGGTCAGAAAACACAATTCGTACACTATGTAAACAGGGTAATAATTTATGAAACGAACGCCACGTCAATTACGTATTCGACGGCATAACCGAATACGCAAACGTGTTTTTGGCAATAAAGAACGACTTCGTTTGTCTGTTTTTCGTAGTAACATGCATATCTACGCTCAAGTCATTGATGATACGATAGGGCATACGTTGGTAGCAGCCTCAACCATGGAACCCGATCTGCGTCATAGTGCTGATGAAGATAAGAGCAAAATCCAACAGGCTCAGATGGTAGGTCAGCGCGTCGCTGAACGGGCATTGGCAGCCGGTGTGAAGAAGGTCGTCTTTGACCGGGGGGGCTATAAATACCACGGGCGGGTGAAGGCATTGGCCGAGGGTGCCCGTGCAGGGGGGCTTGATTTTTAGATGGTTGCCGCCTCGTAGATGCTAGACTTGAACGGCAACGGGTAATGAGAGATCAGCGCAGCGAAATCGCTCTATCTAAATATCCTGGAGGTGTTGTGGCACGAACACGTATCAATTCAGAGAATCTGGATCTTGAGGAACGCGTTGTTCAGATCAACCGGGTGGCGAAAGTGGTCAAGGGGGGACGACGCTTTAGTTTTAGTACCGTGGTAGTTGTTGGTGATGGCAAAGGCCATGTGGGTATTGGTATGGGCAAAGCCTCTGAAGTACCCGAAGCGATTCGCAAAGGGGTTGAGGCGGCAAAGAAGAATGTTATTCGTGTGCCACTGGTGCATACGACGATACCGCACGAGATTATTACCAAATTTTCTTCGACCAAGGTCATGTTGCGCCCGGCTGCGCCTGGTACCGGCGTTATTGCTGGTCGCGGTGTGCGTCCGGTGATTGAAGCTGCAGGTATTAAGGATCTGCTGACGAAAGTCTATGGTAGCAACAATCCGGTCAATGTGGTCAAAGCGGCTTACCTGGCTCTGACAGCGTTAGTTTCGCTGGATGAAATGGCGCGACGCCGGAGTATGACGCCCTATGAGTTACACCAGCGGCGTCTACGGCGCGTAGTGGCACCAGAGCCTGCGGAGACAATGACATGAGTAAACTGCGCATTACGTACAAAAAAAGCTCGATTGGGTATAGTGAGGCGCAAAAGCAAACGATTCGCTCCTTGGGATTGCGCAAGTTGAATCAAAAGGTTATTCAACCAGATACGCCAACGGTGCGTGGCATGGTGTTTAAGGTGCGGCACCTGGTCGTAGTGGAAGAAATTGACGATGAGGTACAGAATGAAACTTCATGACTTGCGGCCAGCGCCTGGCGCTCATCGACGCTCCAGGCGGATTGGACGTGGCTATGGCTCCGGTAAAGGAAAAACTGGGGGCAAAGGGATGATGGGCCAGAAGGCCCGTTCTGGTTCCGGGCCGTATCGTACCTTTGAAGGTGGGCAGAACCGGCTGGTCAAACGGATGCCTTTCAAGCGTGGCTTTACCAATATCTGGCGTATTGAATATGAGATTGTGAATGTCGAACGCTTGAATAGCTGGCCGCAGGATGTGGCTGTCACACCCGAAGCCTTGCTTGAGTCGCGAATTGTGCGGCGCAAGCGCCGACCAGTGAAAATACTGGGCGATGGCGAATTGCACGTACCGCTGGTTGTGCATGCGCATAAATTTTCTGCCAGTGCGCGCCATAAGATCGAAGCCGCCGGTGGCACGATCGTTGAGCTGCCGTGGCTCGTTGAGCATCCTAGCCGTAGTCGTGGCCCCAATCCAAGTATGCGCAATCAGAATCGGGCAGAGTAACTCGTTCTATACGGTAAGCAAGATCAGATCTGGCTCGGTATGGCCGGGCATAGAGAGAATAAAGTGCTACAATAATGTGATGATGCTGTCAGGTTCGGGAAGCATACCTATAATCAGAAAGAAGTAGATGGGCATTCTACGAATAAGAGGAGAGAGGAGCGTGTATGCTACAGGCAGTACTTAGAGCAATCCAACTGCCAGATCTGCGGCGGCGTATTCTATTTACGCTCGGAATGCTGTTGATCTTTCGGTTGATTGCACATATCCCTGTGCCTAACATCGATCCTGCATCACTGGAGGCCTTGCGCCAGGCGCTGCGCGAGAATCAACTGGCCCAACTGCTCAATATTTTCGCAGGAGGGGCATTACAAAATTTCTCGGTTGCCGCTATGGGGGTATATCCCTATATTACGGCAACGATCATTATGCAGTTGCTGCAACCGATCATTCCTGCCCTGGAGGAACTATCCAAAGAAGGTGAGCAGGGGCGAGTACGACTGAATCGTTACCAGATGTGGATGACAATTCCTCTTGCCTTTTTGCAGGCCTATGGGCAGACCCTGGCCCTGGATCGCAGTCTTGGCCCTGGACAGTCGCTGTTCCGCTCGCCGTTCGATATTATCAACAATTTCTTGCCCACTTTTACCATCTTGATAGCGATGGTGGCCGGTACGATGTTATTGGTATGGTTAGGGGAACAGATCAACGAGCGTGGTATCGGGCAGGGCATCTCGGTGATTATTTTTGGTGGTATTGTCTCTGGTTTACCCCAACTGGTAGTGCAGGGCTTCCAGATTACTGAGGCTGGTGGGACAGAGACGTTTGTGGGGTTAGTGATCTTCCTGTTGATCGGGTTGCTGACCATTGTCGGGATCGTTATGATACAGGAAGGGCAACGACGTATTCCGGTGCAATATGCAAAACGCGTGCGCGGCAACCGGGTTTATGGTGGGCAAAGCACGCATATACCAATGAAGGTTAATATGGCGGGCATGATACCTTTGATCTTTGCCCAGAGCATTATTATCTTTCCCGGCATTGTTGCTTCGTGGTTTTACAACCCCGATGGTGAGGGCATTGGCAATGCGATTGCCGGATTTTTCTTTAACACCTTTAGTCCAACTGGACAGGGTGGCGGAATTGTCTATCTGGTTTTATTGTTTTTGTTAGTTGTGGGCTTTACCTACTTTTATACACTGGTGTTATTTGAGCAACAGAATATCCCAGAGAACCTACAGAAGAATGGTGGTTTCATTCCGGGCATTCGTCCCGGAAAACGTACCGAAGAATACTTAAGTCGGGTGTTGAACCGGATTACCCTGGCAGGAGCGCTCTTTTTAGGGTTTATCGCCATTTTACCGTTTTTGACCCAGTCTATCACCAGAATCCAGATAGGTCTGGGGAGTACGGCATTGCTAATTGTCGTTGGTGTGGCGATTGATACTATGCGGCAACTTGAGGCACAGTTGACAATGCGGGATTATGAAGGCTTTCTTAATCGGTAAAATGCTAACCGTACCGTTACGATAGTGGATGAACAAACATCAGTGATAGAAGAGGTTTCATATGAACATCGTTTTGCTGGGGCCACCAGGCGCAGGGAAGGGAACACAGGCGAAAACCCTGGTTGAACAGACAGGGCTAACCCACGTTTCGAGCGGCGATCTCTTTCGCGCAGCGTTGCGTGAGGGTACCGAACTGGGGATGTTAGCCAAGTCGTATATGGATCGTGGCGCATTGGTGCCAGACGATGTGGTGATTGGCATGGTTATGGAGCGCGTGAAGCAACCTGACTGCGCCAATGGTGTCATTTTTGATGGGTTTCCGCGCACGATTGATCAGGCTATCGCTTTGCAAAATGAGATGGCGAAATACAATAAGAGCATAGATGCCGTTGTGTATCTGAACGTTCCCAAAGAAATATTGTTACGACGTATTGCTGGGCGGCAGACCTGCAAAACATGTGGGGCTATTTTTAATATTTATTATTTTCCTTCGTATAAGCCTAATATTTGCGACGTGTGTGGTGGAAAATTGTACCAGCGTAGCGATGACACGATGGAGACCGCCCATCGGCGGCTTGATGTCTATTTTGAGCAGACGATGCCCTTGATTGAACATTATCGCAAGCAGGGGAATTTGCGAGAAATTGATGGCTGTCAGGAAATTAACCAGGTATCTGAATCGATGATGATCGCGCTAGGAGTAAATGTTTAGATATCGTGGCTCTGGAAAGGAGTAGTATGTCCAAAAAAAAGGATGTGATCGAAATAGAGGGAACGATCACTGAGCCGTTACCCAATGCTATGTTTCGGGTAGAATTGGATAATGGACACGAGGTTCTGGCCCATATTTCAGGTAAGATGCGTATGAATTATATTCGTATTCTGAAAGGTGACCGTGTGCTGGTCGAATTATCACCCTATGATTTAACACGCGGTCGTATTACCTATCGTTATAAATAATCAAAGCACCAGAGAGAGATGGCACCGTCTTGAAAGTACAGATCTGTCTATAGCGTTTTTTGCATCACAACTGGTTGTGTGGCATCGTCTGTCACAGAAGGAAGATCGAAGAGCGGAGGTTCAAATGAAAGTTCGTGCGTCTGTCAAACCACGCTGTGAATACTGTAAGGTTATCAAACGCAAAGGCATTATTCGGGTTATATGCAGTCGAACGCCTAAGCATAAGCAGCGTCAGGGGTAACCGAAATGGCAGCATCCAGGCGTGGAATGTGCCAGGAATCTGCTTTGATGATCGCTATTGGGAGGAGTTCATGGCACGTATTGTTGGTGTAGACATCCCACGGAACAAAAAAATACAGATCTCAATCACCTACATCTATGGTATTGGTCGTTCAAATGGGATGGATATTATCAAGAAGGCAAATATTAACCCGGAAACACGCGTCCGCGATTTGACCGAAGAGGAAGTCGGTCGTCTCCGCGAAATTATTGATCGCGAGTATCGGGTGGAAGGCGATCTGCGCCGTGAGGTGCAGATGAATATCAAGCGCTTGATGGATATTGGATGCTACCGTGGCCTGCGACATCGGCGCGGTATGCCGGTACGTGGTCAGCGGACGCGCACGAATGCACGCACGCGCCGGGGCCGTAAAGGACAGGCAATTGGTATTAAGAAGAAGATGAAGAAATAAATGGGGTGCTGTTCGCAGCAGGTTGAACGTGGATCTCTGTGATCAACCGGACAACAACCCGTAGTCAAAGGAGTATTTAATGCCCGCAAAACAACAAAAAGGCGGTGCAACCGGAAGACGGCAGCGTGGGAAGCGACGTGAACGGAAGAATGTGCCACGCGGTCAGGCCCATATCTTGAGTACCTTTAATAATACGATTGTGACGATTACAGATCCGCACGGAGCCGTTATTTGCTGGTCGAGTGCCGGGCAAACCGGGTTTAAGGGGTCGCGCAAGAGTACCCCCTATGCATCGCAGATTACGGCCGAAAATGCGGCACGGAAGGCGATGGAAAACGGGATGCGTTCGGTCGAGGTCTTTGTCAAAGGGCCAGGATCAGGACGGGAGGCGGCGATCCGTTCACTCCAGGCAGCCGGATTAACGGTTGTATCCATCACTGATGTGACACCGATTCCGCATAATGGGTGCCGACCACCAAAGCGCCGGCGGGTATAAGAAAAAGGAGTGGGGATCAAGGAAGCGTAGCAATTCTTGCTGTAGACGTAGAACATGCAGTTACCAGGAGGTTGACCTGATATATGGCTCGGTATCATGGACCAGTGGGGAAAGTTAGCCGGCGCCTGGGAATCGGCATTACCGAAAAAGGCCAGCGTATCCTCAGTAAGCGCCCGTTCCCGCCTGGTCAACATGGCCCTGGGGCGCGACGGCGCCAGGTGTCTGATTATGGCATCCAATTGATGGAAAAACAAAAGGCCCGTTACATCTATGGCGTGTTAGAGCGTCAATTTCGGCGGATCTTTGACCAGGCATCACGGCGCAGCGGTATTACCGGAGAGTACCTGCTCAGTTTACTGGAGCGCCGCCTTGATAATGTGGTGTATCGCTTAGGCCTGGCGACGACGCGTGCGCAGGCGCGACAACTGGTGAATCACGGCCATATTACCGTGAATGGACGGAAAACAAACATCCCGTCATTCACCGTAAAAGTGGGGCATGTGATCGCCGTACGCTCGGAGAGTCGCCAGCGAACATATTTTAAGAATCTCGTGGATAGCGGCGAACTGAAACGACACCAGACGCCGGACTGGTTGCAGTTGAACGCAACCGAGCTCGCAGGCCAGGTCGTGGCGCTTCCCAGACGGGAGGATGCGGAACCAGGTATCAACGAGCAGTTAATTGTTGAATTTTATAGCCGCTAGCGAAACATAGATCAGGCCCGAAACAGGGTGTATAGACGAGCAGGAGACAGCAGCGGTACAGTGCTCTCATTCGTTTATCTTCCTGTTTGCGTGCCTTTTTACGAAGGAGGCGATCTATGCTTGACATCGCCATGCCCAAAATTGATGTCGTGCAAGCGGCAGAAAATTATGGGCGTTTTAAGATTGAGCCGCTAGATCCTGGGTATGGGCATACACTTGGTAACGCGCTGCGACGAGTATTGCTCTCTTCTATACCAGGTTCGGCAATTACCAAGATTAAGATCGACGGGGTTTTTCACGAGTTCTCGACCATTGCCGGGGTGAAAGAGGATGTGACCGAAATCGTGTTAAATATTAAAGGGGTGCGGTTGCGCTCCTATGCCGAACGTCCTGTCAAGGTGTTACTGTCACGGCGGGGAGCCGGTATTGTACGTGCCGATGATATTGATGCGCCAAGTAATGTCGAGCTGGTCAACCCGGAACACTATATCTGTATGATGGACTCGGAGACTGCGACCCTCGAAATTGAAATGACGGTTGAGCGTGGTCGTGGGTATGTTGCCGCTGATCAGCGTGATGCGTTGCCGATCGGTGAAATTCCGGTCGATGCTATTTTTACGCCCGTACCGCGGGTCAATTACATCGTTGAGAATACACGGATTGGGCAGGCAACCGATTATGACCGTCTGATCCTGGAAATCTGGACGGACGGGACGGTCAAACCCGGTGATGCGTTAAGCCATGCCGCCCAAGTGTTGGTACAATATAGTCAGACCATAGCTGATTTCAACCGTGTTGCACCGATTGAACCAGAACTCCCGGCGAAAAGTGGCCTCTCGATCCCGGCCGATGTGTATGACACGCCGATTGAAGATCTCGATCTATCAACACGCACCTATAATTGCCTGAAGCGAGCCGATATTACCAAAGTCGGGCAGGTCTTGCAAATGGATGAAAAGGCTCTGCTCTCGGTGCGTAATTTAGGACAGAAGTCGATGGAGGAAATTCGTGATAAACTGGTCGAACGCGGCTATATTCCTCAGACAAATGATGGCAATCTGTCAGCAATTACGCTGAGTACGGTGGTTGAAACCGTGAAACACGATGTACCTGAATAGGAATCTGGGGAAATTGAACGTGAGAACAGGGTTGAGGAAAGGTTATGCGTCACCGAAAAGTCGGGTATAAATTAGGGCGTTCGGCAGAACATCGCAAGGCATTACTCCGGAATTTGATGATATCGTTGATTGAGCATCGGCGAGTAACGACAACGCGGGCCAAGGCGAAAGCGGTGCAACCAGAAATTGAGCGATTGCTCTCGCTGGCACGCGAGGATACGCCGCATACACGTCGCATGGCGTTATCCAAACTTGCCAGTAAGAAGGCAATGCGCCAGTTATTTACCTTTGCACCACAGGATTATGCGAATCGACCGAGTGGTCAAACACGGATTACCAGACTAGGGACACGCCAGGGCGATGGGGCTGAAATGGTCGTAATTGAGTTATTATAATCTGTTCTTGAGCCATGCGTACGATTGCCATGCGCCTTGCCTATGATGGTACAGACTTTGTCGGCTCACAGTGGCAAAATACCGGGCGTTCGGTGCAGGGTGAGCTGGAGGGGGCGTGGTTCCAGTTAACGCAAGAGCAGCGCCGCTTTGTATTCGCTGGACGCACCGATGCCGGGGTGCATGCCCAGGGGCAAATAGCCCATGTGCAAACGGAGACACACCACGCCCTGGCAACGATACAGCGTGGCTGCAATGCATGGCTGCCGAGCGATGTTGTTATCCGGGATGTATGGGAAGTAGCTCCAAATTTTCATGCGCGACATAGTGCGATACGACGCGAGTATCGTTACCTGATAGCTGACACGCCGGTATTGTTACCGCTCCTGCGTCACTATGTGATGCATGTTGAACAACCGCTTGACGATAGTGCAATCCAGACTGCACTGGCGTTTCTGCATGGTCGGCATGATTTTGCGGCTTTTACCAGCCAGTCAGCATCGCAGGGATCAACGATCCGGCGGTGTTACGAGGCACGGTGCCTGCGGGTTGAGGTCTTAGGACAGACCTTACTGGCCATCGATCTGGCAGCCAATGCTTTCTTACAGCATATGGTACGGACAATCGTCGGGACTGTGGTGTTGGTAGGACGCGGACGCATCCCGCCAGCACAAGTGGAGCGCATCCTGCAAGAACGCGATCGGCGTCAAGCCGGGCCAACGGCAGCAGCACACGGTTTATGCTTGATGGCGGTTATCTATCCACCGCATATGTTGCCCCCTGGTGCATCGTAACAACGATATCATCAGTGTAACGCATGGGGCTATCATAAGACGTGCAACTGACGGGCACGAAGACACGGTCACATCAGGCCGCACAGGGGGGTGAGGGGCCTGCGGCTTCTCGCGCAACCCCTCACACGTCACACGTAGCGTTCTTTGCTTTCTTGCGTTGTGATGAGTCCAACCGATCCTTCTATCGCGTATGTCCTGGCGTAAAAAAACGACACGTGAGGAGAACGGCTGAATTCGTTACAGCATCTATTACATCAAATGAAGCCTTGTCTTACAGGCAAAAGGCTGGTATGATATCAGGCGGTATCTGTCAGTGTAACTGAAGGGTAAAAAATGAAGACCTATTCGCAAAAAGCCTCTGAGGTGCAGCGTGAGTGGTACGTGATTGATGCCACTGATCATGTGCTGGGGCGTCTGGCAACCCAGATTGCGACGTTGCTGCGAGGCAAACACAAACCAACGTATACGCCGTCCATGGATGGAGGCGACTTTGTGATTGTTACCAATGTGGAGAAAATTCGGCTAACCGGACGGAAACCGGATCAGAAGGTGTACTATCGCCATACGGGATATCCAGGCGGTTTGAAAACTATTCCCTACAAGATGATGCACGTGAAACATCCTGATCGTGTGTTGCGCCTGGCAGTGAAAGGCATGCTGCCCAAAAACCGGCTTGGGCGTCAATTACTCACCAAACTGCGGATTTACAGCGGGCCACATCATCCTCATCTGGCACAGCAACCGAAGCCATATGCGGCGCAGCGCCATGTGCCGCGGCGGCGCAAATAGGAGAACCGGACGATGACTGAAAAGCGTTACTATCAGGGTACCGGGCGCCGTAAAACATCCGTAGCGCGTGTGCGCCTGTACCCGGGTGAGGGCGAATTTATTGTCAATGGTAAATCGACCGAGGATTACTTTGGCCCGCGTGAGTTGTTACAACGCGATATTCGCCGTCCATTGGTATTGACCGATAATAGCACCCGCTTCAACGTGCTGGTGAAAGTCCATGGTGGTGGTATCATTGGACAGGCAGGTGCGGTGCGTCATGGTGTGGCGCGGGCTTTACTTGACTCGGATACAAACTTGCGTCCCATACTGAAAAAAGCGGGTCTCCTGACCCGTGACGCACGGGCGAAAGAGCGGAAAAAGGCTGGTCTGAAGCGCGCACGTAAGCGACCACAGTATACCAAACGTTAGGTACGACCTTACTCCAACAGGATACTCTGGCCGTAATGCAGGGCGTCTCTGTCGATACTACCAGGGATGAACGTATTGAGAGACGCCCCTTCTGTTCCAAGTTCGTGTCGACCTGTACCAGGGACACGTTGAACGTTAGTGGTAGCCATGCTACAATAAGCACCACTTTAGAGAATAGCAGCACGGCTGTGAGAGCCAGGCATACCAGGTTTGGTAGATCATGCGTGTGATTACAGGTACAGCGAAAGGGCATCGGCTGAAAGCACCACGGGGAAGTACCACACGCCCGATGCTTGATCGTGTCAAGGAGTCACTGTTTTCAACCCTGACAAGTCACTATACACTGTCTGGTCGTATTCTCGATCTCTACGCCGGCACTGGCTCACTCGGCATTGAATGCCTATCGCGAGGGGCCACCGGTGCCGATTTCGTTGAACAGAATGCCCATGTCTGTCATATCATCCGCGAAAATTTGACTCATACCGGCTTTCGTAATCAAGGACACGTACATTGTATGCCAGTCGCACGGTATCTCCAGCACTGTGCCAGCACTGCTCGTTATGATTTCATTTTTATGGATCCACCGTATGCTGACCCGGCCATTGAGCAAATAATCCGTACGATTACAACCATAGGCATCGATACAGACCGGGGGGTCTTAATTGTTGGGCATTCGCCACGGGTTGTTCTGGCTGATGCTTATGGCGAATGGCAACGCATCAGGTTCCGTCGTGTTGGTGACTCGTGTTTCTCAATCTATGAGCATACGGACGGCATAAGGAGTACCGTGTGACAATTGCGCTCTATCCAGGCAGTTTTGATCCCGTGACGAATGGTCATCTTGATACTGCCATTCGTGCGGCACGTCTCTTTGATACAGTTGTCATGGCCGTGTTTGATCGACCGAATAAAAACTTACTCTTCTCCACTGCCGAGCGCGTCGAGTTGCTCCAGGAGGCGACACGCGAACTGCCACGCATTCGGGTGACAACCTATAATACATTGACCGTTCACTATGCACGGCAAATAGGAGCCAGAGTGATAGTCCGTGGGTTACGGGTAGCCAGTGATTTTGAACACGAATTTCAGATGGCACAGGTCAATCAGACCATGGATGCGGATATTGATGTGGTTGTTTTCATGGCTAGTCGTAAGTATACATTCCTCAGTTCCACAACCGTGCGTGAGATTGCAAGCCTGGGTGGCGACGTGAGCGGGTTTGTTCCGCCGCATATTGTGCAGGCGCTGAAGCGTAAATTTACCTATAAGGAATGAGGAAGCAAGACCTGACGATAGCTACGCAAACGACAGTGAGTTGGCACCGGAAGCATGACGGGCATCAGCGCACGAAGGAGGTGATCAATCATCGAGGAGTTAGATGACTTGATCGACGAACTGGAAGAGCGACTGGCAGAAGGGCGTCGTGTACCATTTAGTGGTCGGTTGATGATCGATGAAGAACGGATGCTCGATATTATTGATCGCATGCGTGTTGCGTTTCCAGAGGAACTGAAACACGCACGGCGTATTATTCAGGAGCGTGATCGCCTGCTGGCAGAGGCCCAGGCACGAGTGCAACAGGTGTTAGAAGAGCAAGGGTTACTGGCGGCAGTAGAACAGGAACGACAACAGTTGTTACAACAGGTTGAACAGGAGGCCATTCAAGTACGGGCGGGAGCTGATGAATATGCCCGTCAGGTTCTTGAAGATCTCCACCAACGACTGGAGCAAGCGCTGGCGCATGTGCGGAATGGCCTGTCTGCATTGTCGTAACTGGCGCAGAGATACAACCCACTGGCCGAACGTGCCGGTGCGTTCCTGCTCGCGCCATATACCCGTTCCTGGTCTATTCGGTCAACGGTAGTAATTCAAAATGGGGAATTGTATCTCACCTCTGGGAGAACGAACGTTGTGATGGATAACACCCCCCAGGGGATAAAAACCTGCATCAGGGGCGGGTATACACTCCAACCGTGGCATGTTGATAGACACTGTGCCACCAGATTGCCCCACCAATCGGCATGAGTACCCAGGCGACCCCAGGGGTAAACAGATACGTGGGAACCGGGAGTTGCACGCTTGACAGGGTATTCAGGCTAGATTTATAATGCTCACCCTGTAACCAGGCAACCCTATGCTGCCTGGTACAGTATGTACACATAAAAGTTATGACAAACCTTAAGTTCAATGTTGCACAGTTATTGCGCGACGCTGTGGGGGCACGCCGCGACCACACGTTTAGCACCGAACAAGTCAGGTTGGATGAGACCCTCGTCCTCCGTGATATTGTGGGAGATGTGCGGTTTACCCGCACAACGACAGGGGTATTTGCCCAGATACGTGCCCAGGGTCTGGTACGGATGATCTGTGTACGTTCACTCGAAGAGTTTGATCAGCACATTGAACTCGATATTGGCGAAGAAATCCATTCGGTGATTGATGTGATCACTGGGACACCTGTATCAAAACCCTCTGACGATGATTGCTTTTTTCTGAACGAGCTTCATCTCGCTGATATTGGTGCAATTATACGTGAATATACACTCCTGCAATTGCCGCTCAATCCTGTGTGTGAAGCGTATCGCGATACGCCAATATGCTATACTGTCCAATCAGAGGACATACAAGAACCAACGGATGCGGAAGAGCCCGTGGATGAACGGCTTGAAGTGCTTAAGGTCTGGTTAGAACGTCACAATCCACAAGCAGGAATTATAGATACAGACACGGAAATATAGTATAGAAATGAGGATTTCTCGTTTATTATGGGTGCAGTACCAAAACATAAAGTTTCGCGCCACCAACGTGGTAATCGTCGGCGCCATCAACGATTGCAAGCCCCGACATTAGTCATCTGCCCAACATGTGGTGCCTGGATGCAGGCCCATCGTGTCTGTAAGGCCTGTGGGTCATACAAAGGTCGGCAGGTCATTCGGTCGAAGGCAGAATGATTGCAGTAATGGTCATCCATGTGGTCGAATAGAGAAGGGTTATCGGCAGACACTGGTGTCTTGCTTTTAACCCTTCTATTATGCAAGCCATGATCAGGAGAGAGTATGGGGTGCTATGCGGCAATTACTGGTTGGGGAATGGCAGTTCCTCAGCGTGTTGTGACGAACAATGATCTGGCGGCGATTATGGATACGTCGGACGAGTGGATTCGGACTCGGACAGGTATTGTTGAGCGACGCGTCGTCAGTGATGGGGAATGTACCTCAACGCTGGCCGTGCAGGCTGGTCATCAGGCACTTGCATGTGCCCGTATTGCTCCTGAACAGATTGATCTGGTGATTCTGGCAACGTGTACGCCTGATCGCATCTTCCCGGCCACCGCATCACGGGTACAGGCAGAACTGAACATCCCCAATGCAGGTGCGTTTGACTTGAATGCTGCTTGTAGTGGCTTTGTCTATGGGCTCAGTGTTGCTACCAGTATGATCCGGAGTGGTGCCAGCCAGTCTGTGCTGTTGATCGGGGTTGATATTTTCACCCATTTGCTGAACTGGAATGACCGCAACACCAGTGTCCTTTTTGGTGATGGAGCCGGGGCAGTGGTGCTGCAGCAGTGTGAACAACCTCGCGGACTACTGGTCGGTAAACTTGGTTCATGGGGCCAGGGTGAGCAACTGATGGTGGCGAAAGCCGGTGGTACTTGCCAGCCTTTAACCCCGGAATTGATCGAGCAGGGGCAACATTTTGTCTCTATGAATGGCCGTGAAATCTACAAACATGCGATACGTGAGATGAGTGAATCGGCACTGTATGTCATTCGCGCATCTGGCCTGACTATTGCCGATATTAATCTTGTTATTCCTCACCAGGCCAACCTGCGCATTATTGAGGGCATGGCCAGACGATTGGGGATTCCGCTTGACCGGGTGGTTGTAAATCTGGATCGCTATGGCAATACCTCTGCCGCCTCAGTACCGATTGCCCTCTATGAAGCCGCTGAACAGGGCCGGCTACACACCGATGACTATGTTTTGTTAACGGCTTTTGGCGGTGGATTAACCTGGGCCTCGGCGATAGTTCGTTGGGGACAGTTGTCTGAGACAGAGCCATTCGCATACGAATGAGTCCCCCATGGGTACTGGTATACTGAGAGAATAGAACCTTATGTTAGCGCTCGATCTAATCTAATCTGAAACTCCTCCTTGCCTGTTGGCCATGATAAGGTATTCGAGCTAGAAAGTGCCAGATGTGAAGAGTTCGACTATCGCATGGGTTTTTCCTGGACAGGGATCGCAGTTCGTGGGGATGGGCCGCGAGTTGTATCATCAGGATGCCTTTGCGCGTGAAATCTTTGAACAAGCGAGTGATGTGCTTGGATTGAACCTTGCGCAACTATGTTTTCATGGCCCGGAAGATCGACTAACAGCGACGGAAAATGCACAACCAGCGCTGTTGACGGTGAGTGTGGCATTGTTGCGTATGCTGGAGGCACCGGGTGCTGAGGCATACCATGGGGTTCAGCCCGATGTACTTGCTGGACATAGTCTGGGCGAATATACGGCGCTGGTTGCGGGGGGAGCTCTTGATTTTGTGACGGCACTGCGTCTCGTGCGCCGGCGTGGGGAGTTGATGGCAGCCACTCGTGAGGGAACGATGGCCGCGATCATGGGGCTGGATGAAGACGTTCTTGATCAGATCTGCCTCGAAGTATCGACCAGCCTGCGTCGTACGTTAACTGTGGACACACCGGTTGTTGTGGCAAACTATAATGCCCCCAGTCAGTTTGTAATCAGTGGTGTGCCGGTGGCAGTAAAGCAAGCCTGTATGGTGGCAAAAGAACGCGGAGCACGCCGGACTTTGCCGCTGAAGGTGAGTGCTGCCTTTCACTCGCCGCTCATGATGGATGCAGCACGAGGTATGGCGGCAGCAATCAGGCCCGTCTCGGTGCAGGATGTGCGGGTACCTTTAATTGCGAATGTCAATGCAGAACCGCTGATTTATGCCGAGGATATCCGGCATGAGTTAGTCATGCAGATTGTCGAACCCGTGCGCTGGATTGCGTCGATTCAGCGTATGGTAGCCCAGGGAGTTACAACGTTTGTGGAAATTGGGCCTGGCAATGTATTGACCGGCTTGATCAAACGCATTGCTCCTGAGGTACGAACAGTGAATATTGGTAACCTGAAAGACGTCCATGCATATACTAGACAAGAACTGGCAAGTCGCTAAGGGACTATCAACAGAGCAGGTCATTTCTCTAATCGAAATTATGCCATAGAAACGCCTCAAGAGAAACAGCTTTTGTACCTTCAGGCTTTTGTTCAGTCTACTTAACCTGACAGTCATCCCTGGTCGCTGCTCTGCCAACAGACTACCTACGCTGCGCCAGCTTTTGCTCAAGGCCTCGCTCGCTTCGCAGCTTCCGTCTACTTTTTTTCTGCGAATAGAGCTTTGCTGCCTGGTTATATCCTTACTTACTCACAGAACATCCAGTCTCTCCTTCAGAGATCTGGCGCTTGCCTGTTAGTCTCCCTGGTCACATACCCGTGTATGCTCCATTTCCCCTAACGTACGATCGTCCCCAGACAACTGTTAGCATAACCATTTACTTCGCATAACCATTGATCTACCAAGGGGGTACGTCGCTTGTGTTCCAGATATGATGTTCAACTGTTTATTTCCCTGAAAGCCAGATGGTTCTCTTGAGGCTTTGTACATATTGTAGCATACGGTTAACGCAAAATCAAGATATTCATCGTTATTTGACGATACTGTAGCTGTTGTCAGGGGTCGGTTCGTCAATCATAATACGCCTGGCCACAGCTTTGCCCGAAAGGAGTACGAGCGGGATGCCACCACCCGGATGGGTTCCACCACCGACAAAGTAGAGGCAGCGGAGGCCATGCGCTCGGAGGGGCGGGCGCATAAAGGCGGCGAGCCGGGTATTTGATGCTAACCCATAAATCGCCCCACCAGCGGCATAATAGCGCTGCTGGAGATCTTCCGGGGTGATCATCTGCTCATAGACGATATGCTGACGCAGGTTAGACAGGCCCATCCGCTCCAGTTTGTGTATAATCGTGTCACGATACGCGGGTGATTCACGCACCCAGCGTACGCGGTCAGTGAGTGCGGGTGCATTTACCAGCACAAACAGGTTCATATGTCCCGGTGGGGCCAGGTGCGGATCGCTCAGACTGGTGGCGCAGACATAGACAGTGGGATCAGCGGCAGGGACGCGCTTTTGAAAAATTGCAGCGAATTCACACGGATAATTTTTGCTAAAAAAAATAGTGTGATGTGCCAGTTGTTCGTAGATGCGATCGATACCAAGGAGTAGAATGAATCCGCTACAGGATGGTTCCAGGCGCTGCAAGCGTGCCGCTATGCGGGATTGGCCGTGCAACAGGTGCTGATAGGTATAGCGCGGATCGGCATTAATGACTACGGTTGCTGCCGCAATAGACTGCCCGTCGCTGAGACGCACACCGTATACTTGCTCATTCCGGTGCAGCACTTCGACCACTTCGACACCGGTGTGAATGTCGATACCTAGTTCCTGGGCCAGACGTCCCAGAGCACGTGCCAATTGATACATCCCCCCGCGCAGATACCACCCGCCCTCTGCAAACTCAATGTAGGAGATAACGTTAAAGGTGGCTGGTGAGAGATATGGCGATGAGCCGTTATAGGTCGCATAGCGATTAAATACCTGTTGCAGATAGGGACTGCGGAAAAAATGGCGGACTGCGGTATCCACACTGCGCAGGGAGTCAATCTGCCAACCGTGTCGTAGTATGTCGGGGGTCAGCAGATCGCGCAGGCCATCAAAGGGCTGTAACAAAAAGGCAGGGGCGACAATGCGATAGATACGTGCCGCATGCGCGAGAAAGCGAAAGAAGCCTTCAACATCCAGGGGGCTTAGTCGCGCTATTTCCTGTACCAATTGGGGCATGGTCTGCCAGGCCTGAAACGCAGTGCCATCAGGCCACCAGTAGCGGCAGGTTGGCTCGATCTGGATTAGATCGAGGTAATCATGGACATCACGCCCGGCAGCAGCAAACAGATCGCGCACGACCCATGGCATAGTGAAGAGCGAGGGGCCAGTATCGAAGGTATAGCCTGCCGCCTGAACGAGATTCAGCTTGCCGCCAATGAGATCATTCTTCTCGAACACCAGCACCTGTCGGCCCTGACAGGCCAGATGAATGGCAGCAGAAAGGCCGCCTAATCCAGCACCAACCACAATGATCGGTAATGGAACTGACGTTGAGCGGGCAGATAGGGTATGGTTCATAGACTCCAGAGCTTTCTGAGCATGGATTGGGGATAGACCGGTTACGTACGGTTGCGAAACGCAGGCCTGGTACTGAAGCCTGATACCAATATCGCTACCAGGCTCCAATTGTGCGTATTATCTACCGTCGTGCCCCGGGCACTTGCGCCCCAAACACACTCGGCGGGAGCTTGAATCCATGTGCTTCCAGGCGAGGAGTAAAGCGGGGACGTACACCGGTGGGCTTCAATTCGGTAATCAATTTGCCTTCCGGTGTTTTCCCTTTAATTTCCAGCAAGAAAATATCTTGTAAGACCACTACATCACCTTCCATGCCCTGTACCTCGGTGATATGCGAAACTTTGCGCTGACCATCCTCCAGGCGGGTCTGTTGTACAATCAAGTCAACGGCGGCAGCAATTTGCTCACGAATAACCCGGACAGGCAGATCCATACCGGCCATCATGGACATCGTTTCCATACGGGCAATCGCGTCACGAGGAGTGTTCGCGTGCAGGGTCGTGAGCGAGCCATCGTGACCGGTGTTCATTGCCTGGAGCATATCGAGCGTTTCACCACCACGACACTCACCAATCACCACCCGCTCGGGGCGCATACGCAGAGAGTTGATCACCAGATCACGAATGGTAACACGCCCGGTACCATCCACCTCAGCCGGTTTGGCTTCCAGGCGAACCACATGATCTTGCCCCAGTTGGAGTTCCGCACTATCCTCAATGGTGACAATGCGTTCATCAGGAGGAATAAAGTTTGAGAGAACGTTGAGGAGCGTTGTTTTCCCTGAGCCGGTACCGCCAGAGACAACGATGTTGAGCCGACTGACCACACAGGCTTTGAGGAACTCCGCCATTTCTTTGGTCAGTGAGCCAAATCTGATCAGATCGGCGATCTGCAGCTTATTTTTACTGAATTTACGAATAGTAATCGTTGACCCGTCAATCGCACAGGGCGGAATAATCGCGTTCACACGACTCCCATCGGGCAACCGGGCATCAACCATCGGCCACTTGCGATCAATACGTCGCCCCAGGGGACGAATAATGCGATCAATAATCTTGAGTACATGTTCATCACTGGCAAACTTTACGGGCGAAAGGACAAGTTTGCCCTTTTGTTCTATATAGACCTTGTTCGGGCCATTGACCATCACTTCCGAAATACTCTCATCGTTGAGCAAAGACTGAATGGGGCCAAAGCCGAGCAACTCATCACAGACCATACGGAACAATTGCTTGACCTGGTCATCGGGTAGTTTGGCATTGGCTTGACGATAGATGTGGGCAAACCGCTCTTGCAAGAGCCGCTCCGTTTCGGGCGTCTGTTCAAGAACCGTCTGTGATCCAAGCGAAGCCTGGATCCGATCGACAATCCAGAGCGAGAGTTCAAGTAACCGCCGTGTATCATCGCTACCCGACGCTTTCTCCTTCGCGGTACCAGTGGAAGGCAGTTCGATCCGACTACTCAACCCAGGCGACACGACAGGGGATGGGCCATCGGCAGCAGGCGCAGTTGTAACGGATGCGGGCGCATTGCGAGGATCTGGTACCACAGGAGTGTCGATCGGCGCAGCAGTCGTGGCTGGCATTCCGCCAGATGCAGGTTGGGGCGAGCCTCCGAGCCGTTTTAACAGCGACATCGTTTTCTCCTCATCAAGTCAGTACAACGAAATAAGCTTCACAGGCGCGATCGATCAATTCTTTGCTCATACTGGGCGCAATACCCCGATAGCGAGCCTCATCCAGGATCTGATCGCACAGATCACGGGGATGACAGGCACGGAGATCACGACCGGTCTTCATATAGTGTTCCTGGATAAGATAGCGCAGACCATCATCGCTGTAGGGGATTTTCTTCGCCTTGCAGACGAGTTTGAAGATCTCGCGAAACTCATTCGGAGATGGGTTCGGCACTTCGATTTTATGCCGAATACGGCGTAGAAATGCGTCATCGACCAGATCTTTCGGTGACAGGTTGGTTGAAAAGACGATCAGCACATCAAACGGCACCTCCAGTTTTTTGCCGGTCTGTAGCGCGAGATAGTCCACTTTTTTCTCGAGTGGCACAATCCAACGATTGAGCAAATCCTGGGGCCGACATTTCTGGCGGCCAAAGTCGTCAATCAAGAACAGGCCGCCATTCGCTTTGAGCTGAAAAGGTGCTTCATAGATCTTGGCGATGGGATCAAAAATGAGTTCCAGTTGCTCGAGAATAAGCTCGCCTCCCACAACCACCTGGGGCCGTTTGCAGACGAGCCAGCGCGCATCAGGAAAGCCGGTACTGGCTGGTGGGGGCGGGCCAAGCGGTGATGGTGGCTCAGGGTGGGTTACAGTGGGTTGGGCGACAACTTTATGATTGAGCGGGTCAAACACTTTGATGATCTGCCCGTCAACCTCTATGGCATAGGGTATCAGCACATGGCCACCCATCATCGTAGCGATACCATCAGCAATGGTTGTCTTACCGTTTCCTGGTGGGCCATACAGGAAGAGCGAGCGGGCCGAGTTAGCAGCGGGGCCAATTTTATCAAGCATACGCTCGTTCACGACAATGTGACTGAAGGCTTTGCGGATTGTCTGTTGATCAATAACCATTTCGCCAATCGTCTGGCGTTTGACCATAGCAACATATTGATCGAGCGGCACTGGAGCAGGGCCGGCATACTGTGAACGATCCAGTACTTCATGCACCTTATTGCGCCCTTTGTTGGCGATGACATATTGAAAGGAACGTTCACTAAATCCACCTTCAGCACCAACAATGTCTACATACTCCTCGAGTTTGAGAAATTCGAGTACTTTATCGATAATGTTCAAAAAAGGCAATTTGATAGTTTCTTCGAGTTGTTGACCGGTGATATTGCCGGTAAAGTAAATAACTTTCAGTACGAGGTCAGTAAGAAACCCCATGGTCAGGCCAGTTTCGGCGATTGATTCGGGTTGCAACGGAATAGAGGGCAGATCAGCAGGTAGCTCGACTGGCGCTGACGGTAGAACTGGAGCTGAGTGGGCGGTCTGGACAGGCACGAATTCATGCAGGCGAATGTTCATTTCTCCTCCTCTGGTACATCTTGCAACCAGGTTAAGTTGTGCCGTTCACTGATCGCTTCTACCGGACTCAGGAGTACGATATGTTCATAAGCCACCAGCAAGAAACTACTCTTAAAAAGCCGTTCTCGACCGGTAATATCATACACAGACGCATCGGTGACCGCGAGGAAGCGTTCACGATCACTGTTGAGTTCATCCTTCAGGCGTTGATCTGGGCGAATATAAACATGACCAACAATCAACTGATCGATAGTCCGAATGGCGGTAATAGCAGGCTCTTTACTAACTCGTGGAGTAAAATACTTTCCTTTTTCGTTCACATGGAAACTCATAATCATCTCCTGGATCAACCTGGTGTAGTCCTGAACGCTATACTGATACTCAGGGAACACCAGGTTCCGTGAGTATCAGTATAGCGTTCTATACGGGAATTTGCAATAGTACGGCAGTCCAACACCGGTCTAGGAAGACGCTCGTTAGCTGTGTACAGCGGGTTTATTCTTCGCTGGTATCATCGTCGTCACCGATATCTTTCTCGATCGCATCAAGGCGTAGCTCCTCTTCTTCCTCCTCAACGCCCATAAATTCTTCTTCCACGACTTCCGGCTCATCAAGCAGTTCTTCCTCGTCCAGTAACTCGTCTGCTTCGTACTCATAGGGCAAATTGGAGACGTAGCCACTGGCACCTTCGGTACCACTGAGTTTGCCTGGAAAGGAGATCCGTCCACGCTGACTGGGATCTTGATAGGTCTCGCGGATGAGCAGACGTACCTGGCGCGGGTCGGCCTGGGCCACCGCAATCACGTAGCGGTTGCCGCCGTTGATCAACTCCGAGAGCCGCTGGCCCAGTTTGGGCGGCAGGCGGCCAACAATATTGCCATCGGCATCAACGACCATCACATTGCGGCCCTCAACCCGAAACTCCATTTTTTCGCCGGTCACCAGCGCGTCAACGGCGGGGCTACGTGGGACATCGACCAGCGTTGCCAGTGCGGTTTTGCCGGTTTCGGTAATAAACAGGCGTAGATCAACTTGCTGGCGGGCATGGCGCGTGGGAACGGCGCTCTCAATGCCCCGCGATAGGAGCGCCTCGAGCCGGGCCAGATTTTTGCGGGCGATGGTGTTGGTCGGGTTGAGGCGTAGCGTTTGTTGATAGGTATCGTGGGCTTCATGGTAGCGTCCCAGTTCCATATAGGCTTTTGCCAGGCGGTTGTAGGTGTCGGCATCTTCGCCGATAGTTAAAATTTGACGATTGACCTCCAGCGCCTCTTCCCAGCGATTGTGCGCGGCAAGTTCGATGGCCTGTTCTTGCAGACGCCGTCGCTGTCGTTGTTTCTCGTCCTGTCTTGCCACCGGTTCCTCCTTATGTATGTATGTATTAGCTCTGACACAGCGGTGCGTTTGGATTGTTGATACAGGTAATGGCGAGGCTGATCGCCACCCCGTTATTGAAGGCATGGGCAATGATGCACGGCAGGATACTGCGGGTGCGGTACATGCTAAAGGCCAGGATCAAGCCCATGATAAAAGTTGGGATCAGCAATGCGAGCAGGCCCTGGGTTACAGACAGGCTGTGGGCAATGCTAAAGAGCAACGAACTGATCACAGATGCGGCAGGCGCTCCCCATTGTTTGAAGAAGGCGCTGAAGGCATAGCCCCGAAAGAGAATTTCTTCGCTTATCGGAGCCACCACCACCACCACCAATGCCACCACAAACTGGCCGATGTAGTCGCCTTGAAAGAGCGGTAATTGCTCCAATTGATTCTGCGCGATGCCCTGCGCGACAAACAAAGCACTGACCAGAGCATTGATGAGCAACATCAGAACGCCAATCCCAACACCCTGTGCAATCAACCGTAGGGGGCGGCTGGCGGTGAAGCCAATGACCGCGAGCGACTGACGGCGCAGCAGAGTAATGCGCGCAATCGGAACGAGAGCGAAAATGAGGAACTGAGCCAGCAGGAGTAAAGAAAAGGCTCCGGTGCCCATCAACTCGAGCAGTTGCCGCATATCCACATTGCCCGCGCTGTCAAACAGCGGTACCCGGGCCTGATTGATGCGTACAAACAGGAAAACACCGGCGATGATGTTCACCAGTATAACCAGCGCAGCGATCACCAGTACATCGATCCAGAATGTCACGGCTAGCGGCCAGTATTGACTCTCGGGCACGTCTGCTGCATCTGGTTTATACGGCAGAGTCTGTTCTTCATTATGCATACGCGGTGCTATCCTTTCCCGGATTAATCACCGTCCCCTGGAGTGACCAGGGGCTGGTATGGGTAATGCGCACCTGAGCCAGACGGCCCGTCCAATCGTCTGGATGGGTAAAGAAGACCAGTTTGTTGGAGCCGGTGCGGCCACGCCACTTGCCGCGAAACTCGCCTTCGACCAGTACTTCAAGCGTCTGGCCCTGCAAGCGGGCATTGATGGTGGTTGCGATCCGTTCCTGAAGTTGCTCTAGCTCGCAGCGGCGGGCGTGTTTTTCGTCCTCAGAAACAGCCAGGGCCGGGTCAAGCTCTTGCTCGGCGGCCAAGGTGCCAGGGCGGGCCGAGAACGCGGCGATATGGATTTTATCGAAGCGTAGCTCGTCCACCAGAGCCAGTGTTTGCTCGAAGCAGTCACGTGTTTCACCCGGATGGCCAACAATAATATCAGTCGTCAGAGCCACATCGGGCATGGCGGCGCGAATGCTGGCGACCAGTTCGCGATAGCGGGCCACGGTATAGCCGCGCCGCATACGTTTTAGCACCGCGTCGTGGCCGGCCTGTACCGGCAGGTTGATCTCGTGCTGGCAGCGCGGCAGCCGTGCGACGGTCGCAATCAGGTCACTGGTCATCCAGGCCGGATGCGAAGTCAGAAAGCGGAGGCGCAGCAGGCCAGGGGTGTCGTGGACGGCCAGGAGCAGATCGGATAGGCGCGGGCGGCCAGGCAGATCGTGGCCCCACGAGTCGACAATCTGGCCCAGCAGAGTGATCTCTTTTGCACCACGAGCCACAATCCGCTGCACTTCGTCCACAATTTCTGCCAGCGGGCGGCTGCGTTCACGACCGCGCCGCAAGGGAATGACACAATAGGCACAGGTCATATTGCAGCCATACTGGATGGGCACATGTACTGCAACCGGGGGATGTGTCCAGTCGCGTACAGGCAAGGCTGGCTCATCAAGCTGATAGATCGGGTTAGGCGCTAAAGCCAGCACCTGATCGACCGCCGAGGGTGAGACAAAATGGTCAACCATTGGCAGGCGTGCCTTGAAGATCGACTCATTATCCGGGCCAACCATACAACCCCATAGCACAATCTGTGTATCGGGATACTGGCGCTTGATGCGCTGTAGTTCACCCAGTTTACCCAGAATACGCTCTTCGGCACTGGCGCGGACACTGCACGAGTTGAGGACAATAAAGCTGGCCTCGTCTGGCTGTTGGGCCGGGCTGTAGCCAACACCTTGCAGTGCCGCTTCCAGGCGCTCTGAGTCCGAAACATTCATCTGGCAGCCAACGGTCCAGATATAATAGCGCTGGCTGCGGGTCGTTTGAGTGCGATCAGGCCGCAGGTCTGGCAAGACAACCTGGTGCCGATCCACAAGCAGCAAATCGTTCATATGCTCCCTATATGATTTTAAAAGACAGTTACCAGGTTAGGTATGGTTCCAGATGCCACATTGTCTTACCAGAAAATAATCGGTAAATCGAAGTTCAGGCTCTGTTCAGCAGCCGTGCGTAAAACCGTCAGACACCGATAGGCGGATGTATGGGTGGAGACACCTGCCTGCTGTAAGCGTGTGGCGAGTTCGGTTAACTCGCGTTGTAATTGCACCGACGAGCCGATAAAAGCCTCATCCTGTTCCCCTTGCTCGTTGCGGATAGGCACAACGACAGGTTGGGCGAAGTCTATGGGCAGATAATAGCTGCCAAAGCCGGGCAGGTGAACCAGGTGCGGAAACCGCGTTGGTCTGAGTGCATCCCACACATCGGTGACAGCGCGATCCAGATCATCTTCGTAGATAATCGGGCCATCTTCCAGCACGGGCGTAATGTCATCGTCTTGCTCCAGGCGGGTAGCCAGACGACAGAGTTGATACAGAGCACCCACACTGTCGATGCTGCCTTCCCATATCTGGGTACCAGGTTGAGCCAGCAGATCGATCTCGATACTGGCTGCCTGTAAATGGCGCTGTAATTCGGACACAGTCGCACGCTCCTGGTTGAACATGGCATAATCTTCATCGGGTCGGGTTGAGATTAACGAACCGACGACAAGATCCAGTTCGGGTATGTGAGTGGGATCGTTCATATTTCTCCCTGATGATAAACGAGCGCACTACTCGCTATGGGTTGTGCCAGATGTGGTTGCACCAGACGTAACGAATAATCCAGATATTCAGTATACCATATTGGCGAGAGGCGAGGAGGCGAGGAGGCGTGAGGCGAGGAGGCGTGAGGCGTCTTTGCGTTCTAACGTTGGCACGTTGGCACGTTCTAACGCAGATGCCTTTGCGTCTTTGCGTTAAAGAAGGAGGCTATGGAAAGCGTGAGGCGATGAGGCTGGTTCGTGCTATAATCGAATGTTGATCAGCGAGAATGATGTTGTGCAGAGAGGTTGTGCCAGACATGATGTTGATTGCGGTGCTGGCAGCACCGCTGGTGTTCTATATCCCCGGATTAGCCCTCAGTTATGCCCTGGGTTGGGCGGCAGATGCAATGGCCCTTGAACGGCACTATGAGCGGATCGTGGTCAGTATGTTGTTGAGTGGCTGGCTGACGCTGCTACTGGCGACCGGCGGCCTGTTCTCGCCGGGATTGCTGCTGTTCCTGCTGGCATGTATCAGCGCGGCGATCTATGGGTGGTCGCGTCAGCGTGGAATCAGAGAGGATCGGCGATACCCGATACGCCGGAGCGGCTGGTCGATGTTGCAGCGCGGTGTAACACGTCCCTCCGGGGCGCGGGCAGATTGGGCAACCGTGGCCTTTGCCGTGATTGGCATCGTAACGCTGGTGCTGGTCATGCGTCCATTTGAGATGATACCAGGGGCGCGCGATGCCGGTGTGTATGCGAATACCGGTTTCGCCATTGCCCACACCGGGCACCTGGTGCAACACGATGCACTGCTGGCAGAGATCGGCCAGGCGGCACAGTCCAGTGATCCGGCATTGCGTGAGCCAGCGCAACAGGCGCTATCGAACTTTCTGGGGGTGCAAAATCGGCAACGCTATATTGCCACTCGCATGCGTACCACCGGTTTCTTTATCAATGAGGGTGAACTGGCAATCGGGCGGGTGGTGCCCCAATTCTTACATCTCTTCCCGGCCTGGATCGGGCTGTTAACCAGTATGGCCGGAATGTATGCTGGTCTGGCAGCTCCAGGGGTCATGGGGTTTATGGGCGCGTGGAGTGTGGGCATGCTTGGGCGGCGACTAGCCGGAAGTGCGGTGGGGGTGCTGGCATTTTTGCTGCTGGCGCTGAACAGCGTGCAGGTCTGGTTTGCGCGCTACTCCACGGCAGAGACGACGGCGCAGTTTTTGACCTTTGCCAGTCTGTACTTTTTTGCCCGCTTTCAGCAACTGGACACGCAGTCGCAGCACCGATCTCTTGTCGGCTATGCAGCCATCGCAGGGGTGGCAGCCGGACAACTGGCATTGACGCGGATTGACTGGTTTCTCGTCATTGGCCCACTGCTGCTCTATCTGCTGTATACCTGGGTCACGCGCCGCTGGCGTGCGGTACACCTGGGACTGGCGCTTGGGTTGGGAGCGATGTTGCTCCACGCAGCGTTGCATGTGGTGTTTGTGGCACGGGCCTATTTTTTTGACACCAGCTTCGAGCGCTTGCGTGATTATGCACTCACCGCCCATCTTGCGCTGCCCTTCCTGACCGAGTCCCAACGGGAGACTTTTAGTAGCGCAGGGGCGCTGACCAGCCCGACCCGGCTCTGGCTGGAGATGGGCTTGCTGCTGTTGCTCTTGCTGGTATTGCTGGCTGTGCGCCGCTGGCCGGGGCCGCTGCGTGCACTGGAAGGCTGGCTATGGCGCCGGCGCCCGCTGTTGCTCGGCGCGGCTGCGCTGGGCATTGTTTGCCTGGCGGCATACGCCTACCTGGTGCGGCCCCGGATTATCGACGCCGATATGCTTTTCAACACCCGCGAGGGCTGGAACGATCCGCTGCTGCGTGATCCGCGGCTGGTGCAGGAGGATGTGAACGAGTGGCGCATGACGATCGATACAGCGCGGCAGCAGGCGGGTGTGGTGCTGCTGGGCGATGCCGAGTATGCGGCGACGGCGATTGATTTTGCGGCAACGGAGACGCTGCGAGCGCAACTCCGTGCCGAGCGTGGCCCGTGGCATGGCCCGTTCAGCAACCAGACTTTTAATTGGATACGGTTACAGGGCTATGTTGGCGCACCGATTGCCCTGCCGCGCATTTTCTGGGATGATGGCAAAGAGTGGTGGCGCGAATATGCGCGTGATGTGCCGCCGGGGGTGCAGCCACCCACCGGTTTGCCGCTGCGCGATAAGGAAACGATTCCGCTGGCGAATCTGGTACGGGTGGGCTGGTATCTCTCGCCACCAGGCGTTGTGCTGGGCGTTCTGGGTTTTGCGCTGTGGTGGCGGCGTGGGATGAGTCGTGCGGCGTGGCTGTTGTTGCTGATTGGCCTGGTCGGTACTTTTTTCTATGTTCGGCAAACCTATGGTACCAGTGACCAGTCGTATATCTATATTCTGCGGCGCTATGTGCCGGTGACCTATCCGGTTTTTAGCCTGGGTATGGCCTATGCGCTGGCGACGCTGATGGGGTTCCGGGCGCTGCCGCCATCTGTGCCGGATACCGTCGATCAGCATTCGTCGGCACACAATGGAACGCTACGTGCTGCCCGGCATGGTATGGCACTGGCGGGTTGGATGGGGGCCTGTATGCTGGTTACGTTTTTTGTCTGGACAGGTCGACCGATCTATGCCCATACCGAGTATGCAGGTGCGGTGGAGCAAATTGCAGCTCTGTCGCGGCGCTTCGAGCCAGAGGCGGTGTTGTTGTTTCGTGGCGGAGGGCCGGTGTATCACCTGGCGCGCGATGTGCCCGAGATTGTTGTCACGCCGTTGCGCTTTGGCTTTGAGCGCCACGCGCTGACGGTGAAGAGTACTTATCCTGGGCGCTACGCCGATGCGCTGGCGGCGCAGGTGGGGTTGTGGCAGGCGCAAGGTCGCCCGGTGTACCTGGTACTCAGTGCCAGTGGCGGTAATTTTATGTTGCCAGGGTTTGCGATCGAGACGGTGGGACAGTTTACGCTGAGTGTACCGGAATTTGAGCAGTTGACGAACCAGAAGCCACGTAATGTTGCCACATTGCACCTGCCATTCACGATCTATCGGCTGCTGCCGGGCGAAGCGGGGACACTGGCGGCGATTGTGCCACCGCTCACAACCAGCGATGTTGCGGCCCAGGTGCAAGGGTTTCATCTGGCCGAACCGCTGGAGATGACCGTTGCGGCAACGCAGGGAGCGCTACTGGCAGCGGATGCGACTTTTGCCTGGACGAACGGTGATGCGCTACTGCGACTGGCCTGGCCTGATGAGGCTATGCCCCGCCAGATCGAGTTACGAGCGGCTGGAGGAGTACGTCCCGCGCATCTGGGAGCGGCCCATGTGTGCCTGTCGCTCCTGCCTGAAAGCGAACCCTGGCCCGGTACGGCGGATGCTATGGATATGGTGGTTGATCTGGGGTGTGTGATCTTAGGAGCCGAGATGGCAAACTATCGTGTGCCGTTGCCGATGCTGCCGGGTGATCGTCCGGCAACGGGGAGCATGCTGTTGCGCCTGTCCAGTCCGGCCTGGGTGCCAGCGGCGGAAGATCCGCACCAGCGTGACCAGCGTGTGGTGGGCATTCAGTTTGGTGGGCTGATGATCAGGTGAGATGTCTTCGCGTTCACAGGTTGGCACGTTGATGCCTTTGCGCCTCCGGATTCGCACGTTGGCAGGCTGGCACGTTTCAACGCTGAGACCACTTTATGGCGCTTCCTGTTCTGGTTGCGGCCCTGGTTGCGTCTGACGAATTTGCTCCACCAGATGACTCAAGCGACGTACGTCGCTCCAGTCGGTCTGGCTCTCTACATCTGCCAGCGGCGTATACAGCGTATCGTGGGTAAAGACCTGCACCACAAAGCGCTGATTGCCCGCGGTCATATAGCGGCTATCCGCCAGCGGGCTGCCCAATGACCGCCCCGCACGTGCCTCGCTGAGCGCATAGGCGTGAAAGGCCCAGTTAGCGTGATAGTCCTGTCCGGTTGCCAGAAAGCTTTCCATCAATAGTCCGGTCATTAGATCTTCATAGCGCCGCTCGTTCACCAGAGTAATCGTCCCGGGATCACGGCCTTGCCAGTACGCTACCCGGCGATAGATATTGTCAATATAAATCGCGGGCACATTGTTATCCCAGGCAGGGGCATAGACCGGTACTGCCAGTTCGATGGTATCCAGCCCGCGTGCCACATAGCGATGCAGGATCAGTTCGCACCAGTCACGGACACTGTCGTGCCAGTTGTGGTAGCTAACAAACGGCCCATAGCGGCCCCGCACAATGCCCGCTGAACGTTGCGGATTAAACGCGGCACGCTGACCGCCCCAGCTCTTCATATCGTGACTATAGCAGATACCCGTGGTACAAAACTGCGATTCCTGGGCGAAGAACGCCAGCGCCACGGCCGGATCAAGTTCATAGCTGACAATAATGTCATACAGGTCGTTGGCGTAGGGCGCGGCGGGTGATGTGCCGGTTCCGCCGGTGCCTTCGTGCAGCAATTGCGCAAACTTCTGGCGCGAAATCCGGGGCGGCGCTTTGAAAGTGAGCGGCTCGCGTCCCTGAGGTAACGGTGCCAGCAGGAGCGCCTCCACCAGTGCATGCGGCATGGCCTCGGCGCGGGGTGGCACGTTATAGTGGGCAATCAGGACGAACAGCACAGCTATGCTGCCCAGCATGCTGATCACCACCGTGCGCCGCCGCTCTTGCCGCAGCCAGTGTGGCAGGCGTATGAGCAGCAACACGATAGCCAGCCAGATTCCTACCAGCAGCGCTCGACTCGCCTGCGCTCGCGAGAGTATGCCCAGTGCCAGCAG
>DAOTWD010000002.1:0-8673 GCA_034435975.1 Chloroflexaceae bacterium
GTATATGTTGGCGCATTGTTCCCCCCTTTATGCGCGTCCGGGTTGTTTGCCAGGGTACCAGCACGTACTCCAGTTCATCACGCAGCACCGTAATCAGCCAGCCAACCAGCGCCACCGCGATCAGCCCGGCAATCATGCGATCAATGGCATAGATTTCATACGAACGCCAGATCAGCCAGCCAATGCCTTCGTTGGCACCGACACATTCGACACCAACGATCAGCGTGAACGCAAAGCCCATGCCGAGCTTGATGCTGGTCATAATGCCGGGCAGACTGGCTGGCAGTGCGACCGTCCAGAACAGATCCCAGGGGCGGGCACCAAAGCTGCGCGCTCCGTCAAAAGAGTGCGCCTCCACCGGGAGCACACGCGCGGCCACGTTCAGTACAACCAGGAAGAACACACTGACGGCGATGGTGACAATCTTGCTCTCTTCACCCAGGCCCAGCACCACGATAATCAGCGGCAGCAGCGCGATCGTGGGGATGGGATAAATCGCCGCCGCAATCGGCTGAATAAACGCTCGCGCCAGCGGACGAATGCCCATCAGCAACCCCACAACAATCGCGGGCACGCCACCCAGGAGAAACCCCAGCCCGATCCGGGTCAGACTGGTGCCGACGTCACGAAAAATGTGCCCGCTCACAATGAGCCGATTGAGGGTGACAAAGACCTCGGATGGCGGCGGGGAGAACATGCGGTTGAGCCAGCCGAGCGGCACCGCCAGTTCCCACAGGCCCAGCAACAGCAGCGGAGAGCGGAATGATAGCCAGCGATTCGTATGCACCATCTTTCCTCAATAGAGCATTTGGAACAATAAAAATCGTCATGCACGCGGCAAACGAATCCAACGTTATGCGCGGCTGCACGCCTCAAGCCGCACGACCGCTTGCTCTAACGCAAAGACGCAAAGCGGCAAAGGCGCAGAGCGAAGGATAGCGTGGGTTCGCGGTCATTACCGGGCATTGAGACCGTGATTTCCAGACCCTTTGCGTCCCGGCCCCTTTGCGCCTTTGTGTTGAAACAAGAGCGTTCGCTCTGCGGCGTGCGCCGCTGTCTCGATTATCCCGCACATTCCTCCATCCGTGCCCGATCAACGTCGTCGCGCAGCAGCCCCAGATCTCGGCGAAGAGCGCGCTGAAGTGCGGATCGGTGCGGAACGCCACCACGTCACGGGGACGCGTGACGGGTACCACGGTTTCATACAGCAGGCGACCGGGGCGAGCTGACATGACAGAGACCCGATCCCCCAGCGTCAGTGCCTCTTCCATGCTATGCGTCACAAAGATCACCGTCTTGGTATCACGTTCGCACGGTTGCAGCAGCGTTTGCTGCAAAATCAGCCGCGTCTGGGCATCAAGCGCCCCAAACGGCTCATCCATCAGCAATGTTTCGGCGTCATAGGCAAAGGCACGCGCCAGGCCTACCCGCTGGCGCATGCCGCCCGACAACGGTGCCGGATACGAGCGGGCAAAGCGCTCCAGCCCGATTATGCTGATCCAGCGTTGTGTGATCTCCGCACACTGCTGGCGCGGCATGCCACGCAAGCGCAGGCCATAGGCAATATTCTCCTCCACCGTCATCCAGGGAAAAATGCCAGCGTCCTGAAACACCATCGCCTTCGCCGGGCGTTGCGGATCGTCGTTACGGATGTGAACACGGCCGCTGGGTATCGGTTCTAACCCGGCCAGCACGCGCAACAGGGTGGTCTTGCCGCAACCACGTGGCCCGACAATGCACACCAGTTCACCAGTATTGATCGTCAGGGTAATCGCATCCAGCGCCTCAACCGGGCCGATCTGCGCGTGTCCTGGATAGACGACGCGCACGTTGTGCATGGTCATCTTTGGTTCTTGCCTATCTTTGAAAACCCGGTGGCCATACCGTGGGCGCATCTGCCACGGTATGGCCTCTGGTCTTCCTCTGCCGCGGCTGCACCCTTACAGCCTGTCACCTGTCACCGAAAGGGCGCCTCACCCTCCCCATCCACCTCCGCGACAACCTCGGTAGCAATGTGCGTATGCACGAAGGTGTTGACATCCAGCAACTCCTCGTACTCCAACAAACCCCGTCGCATGAAAAACTCCTGCAACGTTTCCAGATCGTCAATCGGCACCGGGCCATCGGGTTTATCGTATGACAACGGGCTGCGCATAATCACTGCCGCAGGTACCTGTGTATCCGTCTCTATCGTTTCGGCAATCTCGGCATCCATATAATCACCCTGCAGATCGCGGCAGGCGCGCAGGGAAGCGCGCATACATGCACGGGCGGTTGTGGGGTTGTCTGCCAGCCAGGTCTCGTTGGACAACACGTAGGTGGCGGTAACGTCGTTCATAAAATCCTCAGCCAGTACTGCCAGCCCCCCCTGGTCTTTATTGATCGTCACCAGTGGTTCAGGAATGACGGCAGCATCGAGGGTGCCACTGGCCAGCGCGGCTGGCATGTCGGGGAAGCGCATCGCTATCACGTGCACATCATCAATACGCACGCCCTCCTGCGCCAGCGCCTGGTCAACCCAGTATTCAATCGCGGCTCCGATGCCGTTGACCCCGATTCGCTTGCCGCGCAGATCGGCCACGCTCTGGATCTCGTCAACCCGATCGGCACGGATCACCAGCGGCGTTGCCAGTGGTGGACGCTCGCGGTGCATGGGGGCAATGATCTGGAAGCGCAGGCCACGATTGATAGCATGAAACACCCCCGCATTCCCTCCAATCATCGCCACATCAACATCACCCACCGCCAGTTGGACGACCGCGTCGTTTGTCCTCTGGATCGGCACCAGGTCGAGGTTCAGTCCTTCCTCGGCAAAATAGCCGCGTTCAATGCCCACAAACAGCGGTGCAAAAATAATCACCGGAATAGAACCCAGGCGGATTGTCTGGATTTCATCATCGGTACTCGCTGCTGGTGCTGCGCCTGGATCAGGCGCAGTGCCTTCTTCTGTTGCAGGTGCTGCACGTGAATCGAGCGCAATGCCCTCTGTTGTCGTCGATGGCGACTGAGCCGGAGCGATGCCACAGGCCACCAGGATGGTCATGGTCAGGAATAGCGCCAGCAGGCGCTGGACACAGGATTGTCGTGATCGATACAGTGATTATTCTTCCTCTTCTTGATCGCGCTCGGCGGCAACCTCACGCGCAAGCTGGGTATGTACCAGCATACTGACATCGAGCAGTTCGTCATATTCTAACGCACCTCGACCCATACAATATTCCTGCACCGGTTGCAGATCAGCCAGGTTGATCTGCCCATCAGGATCGTCGGAGGCGGGTGAACGACGCAGCACCGCATCGGCCGGTGTCTGCGGAGAGGTTTCAATGATCGCTGCGATCTCGACATTCATATAATCCCCGTGCAGATCGCGGCAGGCGCGCAAATAGGCGCGCATAAACGCCCGCGCAACCTCAGGCTGGTCGAGCAGTTCTTTGCCCATGTACAAAAACGTAGAGGTAAAGCCATCAATAAAATCATCGGCAAGCACCGTCACCAACCCGTTATCGGCACGGATCGTCACCAGCGGATCGCCCAGAATGGCCGCATCCAGGGAGCCATTTTCCAGGGCCGCCGGCATGTTGGGGAAGGGCATGGCCGTGAGTTGCACATCATCCAACGTTAACCCATCCTGGGCCAGCGCCTGGGAAAGCCAGTACTCGGTGGCCGAGCCGGTCGCATTGATTGCCACGCGCTTCCCACGCAGATCGGCAATGCGTTGAAACTCGGCAGTACGTTGGGCACTGATCACCAGCGGCGTGGTGATTGGGGGCCGCTCGCTGTGGAGCGGAGCCACGATGGTAAATTGCACTCCCCGTGCAGCCGCATTGAACAGCCCGGCCCCGGCCCCACCGGCTGCCGCGTCGAAGTTGCCAGCCGCAAGCTGCACCACTGAGTCGCTGCCGCCCTGTACGGGTGTCAGCTCGACCTGTAGCCCCTCGTCGGCAAAATAGCCCCGCTCAACCGCCACAAACAACGGCGCGAAAATCATCACCGGCACATAGCCCAGACGCAACGTCACTGGTGTCTCGGCTTGATTGCCTGCCGGTGAATCCGCTACCGGTGCCGGTGTTCCCCCACATCCAACACTCAACAGAATTACCAGCAACAAACTAATGTTTGAAAACCAGTACCCCTTCATCCATGTGAACATATAAGATTCCTCTTTGACCAGTTCCAGCCCCCAGTTTTTCCAGAAATAGAAAGGTACGATCTGTACATGGTCATCGCCGCATCGCCTCGCCCTGTTGCTTGCGTCGCTCTTCCCATGGCTCCTGCACAGGTTAAAAGACAGCAAAAACCTGTTAACAACCGGCGGAAAAGTGTGGATGCTGCACCCCACACTCTTCTTTTCAGACCGGTTCCTGGACAACCGCTACGCCGCCTCAGCCACTAGCTGGATCTGTGTTGGAATGCGCGTAAAGTCAGGATGATCACCCGCATGCCGAAACGTGTGTTGCCAGAGAATCGTATTTCCCTGCACCACAAACACCCCTGGCATCATCCACGGGTCACTCGTGGGCCAGCCACCGCTACTGCCTTTGAGTGCAGCCCGCACGCCGCATGCCCAGACTTCGGGGCCAAGCATCTCCTGTATGCCACCGCGCCGAATACCAAAAGCAGTGTAAAATATGCGCGACTCATCAGCCACAGCTCGCGCTTCAGGCCAGAACGTGTTGAAAAACGTCTTGCCATCGGCTGCGTTGCCCTGGTAAAAAAACAGGATGGGCAGGTAAGCGGGATTGGTGACAGTGATCGCACGCAGGTCACGCACCATCTCACGGCAGAAGATGCAGCCGAAGTGCCGCAGGAACACCAGCAGGTTGGGCATATGACCGAGCTGATCCTGCAGTGTACCCGGTTGCAGGTTGACGCCGGTCACAGGTGTAGTCAAAATAGTGGTGTCTATTGTACGCATTGGTTATGTTGCTCCTCATTAGTGTGTCGCGTGCAAGCACCACGCGACATACATATCGTCTCTTGCCACATTATGGTCGTAATCGACCCATAGATTCAGTATGGCATGGGTATCGTAATGGCGCAAGGGGAACCGGTCACGATCGCTATGCTCAACGTGACTGGCTATCGATCACATATCTGGACTCGGTTGTTACCAGGTATGATACAATATAATAATAATATATAAGGGGATTGATTTGTAAACGGCGAGGTACCCTATGGCAAAACGGACACAACCCCGGCACCGGATTGAGATGTCAATTGCGGATCTGGAAAAACTACAGACCACATTGTATGACGTGCAGACTGCGCTCACCAATCAGCCAGCGCTCTATAGCCGTGTTCACGAGTTGCTCGACTGTGTGGAAGGCTATCTCTCACAGCCCACATCTTTGACGTTGATCCATGAACCGGAAGAGTATCACCCCCATCTTCCTGGCATGGCGCTGCTTATTGCTCAGGCTCAGCAGCAACAGCAGCAGTAGCTCCCCACCGGTGTGCGGCTCACTGGCTCTATAACACGATACACTCGCTGCGAGAGGACTATCTTGTTATAGTCCTCATGCTGGCAGGTTGGACAGTTGGACAACCGGAGGTAATCGTTGAAAATCGCCGCGGTTTCACATGACGCTTCCACAATCAGTGCCTACTTTGGCCAGGCACGTTACTCTTTACACTATGCTTACTCCCCTTCACCCGACGCGACAGCCGCCGCTGCGCCCGTCTCAACTTCTGCTCGGCAGCCCGGTATAGCCTGGGATTCGATTCGGGATACTCGTCCCATCCGAGAGCGTGGCGAAGCTCTCCAGCACCATATCTACGCTGACAGCTTTGTCAGTTGATGACAAAGGATCAATCCACACCTCGCAGGCGATGTGGGTGTACCAACCATCGGCCTTCCGTACATATGGTGCATGGTTTCGGTGTGCCCTGCACAGGCCGGTCACGCACGATCCGACCGAAGTAAATTGCACACACTTTTCAGCCCGTTTCCCGGGTAACCAGGACGCATGCACTAGAGCTGCTCGCCGATCATCAGTCCGATCCAGGCCAGCAGGCAACCGAGCAACGGTTGCCCCAGCAGGTTGATCAATGCAGCGCGGTATCGTCCCAGTCGCCAGAGCTGGAGCGTTTCAAAGATAAATGACGAAAAGGTCGTATAAGTGGCACAAAACCCGATACCAAAGGTGGATTGAAGCGACTCGACCGGCCAGTTAGGATGAAAAGCCAGTAATCCGCCGAGTAGCCCCAGTAGGAAACTGCCACTCAGATTAACGATAAAAGTACCGATCGGAAAAAAGATTTGCCGCCGAACCTGAATGAACTGACTGATATGATAGCGACACAATGCCCCCAGCACACCCCCGGTTGCGAGTAACAGATAATTCATACTGGTGGCTTTCTCGATAGGAACCAGCGATAGCCAAGATAGGCACTGACGATACCAAGCAAGCCAGTCGTGATCCCACCAGCAAGCAACAGACCCTGGTAGATAAGCGCAAGTGTGATCTGATCACTCTGAATCAAGCGTATGGTCTCGACACTCATCGAGGAGAAGGTCGTTAACCCTCCCAGAAAACCAACCGAAGTCAGCAGTTGCAGCTCGCGTCGTACAGCGATCAAATCCAGGAAAAGAGTCTGAAAAATGCCGATCAAAAAGCAGCCGATCAGGTTGATACATAGCGTGCCTAACGGTATTCCCGATGGTACAAACTGACTGAACATACTGCTCAGGGTAAAGCGTATGCTGGCACCACATATGGCCCCTATGCTGATAGCAAGCTGATAGCGTGGCAAGACCTGCACCAGGTAGGCACGATTCAGTTTGAGAGAAGGTTGCATACCTTACATTATATTGCATTTGGAGGAATTCAGTTCAATGACCAGTACAACGGCGTTGGCTGACCTTTCCTTTCAGAGCCGAAGGGAAAGGTCAGCAAAAAAATGAACCGACCATATCACCGCATAACATCTCTTACGGGAGCCTTACTGCGCTCGTAGTTCGCCCGCCACTGTGCGGTTAGCTGCAAAAGGCTTATGAGAGGACGAATTCCCGCATCGGCTGACAGCAGTTCCCAGTTTTTGTGCTATTATGTGCCGCAGGCACGTAATACCGCTATGGACTGTTCAGAATAGCATTCTTGCCATACACAGCCGCAATCAAGCCGTGACCGAGTCTGGTCAGAATATCGCTGCTGCAGTGCAGCAGTGGTCTTATTCGTGTTACCTTCATTGTATGAGTACCCGCAATTTGTAACCAGCAATCCGATTTTGAAGAGGAAAGGATAAGGACGTTGTATGGGAGAACTCACCCCAGTATTGGAAGCATATACGCTACTATCGATTGCGATCATGCTGCTTGCGGCGAAACTGTCTGGTCTGGTCGAACGCTTTGGTCAGCCGTCAGTATTGGGTGAACTAATCATGGGGGTTATCCTCGGCAACCTCATCTTCCTGGGCATCAGTTTCTTTGATCCGATCAAAGAAAATATTATTATTCAGTTCCTGGCTGACCTGGGAGTGATTGTCCTGCTGTTTCAGGTAGGATTGGAGTCCAATCTAGGATCGATGGCACGTATCGGTGGACGAGCCTTCCTGGTCGCGGTAGTGGGAGTGATACTACCTTTTGTTCTAGGAACGTATATCGTTGGCCCTCTCTTTCTGCCTGGCATCGGGAGCAATGCCTACATCTTTCTGGGTGCCACTCTGACCGCTACCTCGGTGGGCATTACCGCCCGCGTGTTTCGCGACCTGGGTCGTCTCAATTCCCGTGAGTCGCAGATTGTGCTGGGTGCTGCCGTGATTGACGATATCCTGGGCCTGATCATTCTGGCAGTGGTGTCGGCCATTGTCTCACGCGGCTCGGTTAATCTGGGTGATGTGGCCTCAATTTCAGCTACGGCCGTGCTGTTTCTGTTTGCCGTTGTCACTTTCGGACAGATGCTGGCCCCCGATATTGGGAATCTCCTGTCGAAAATTCAGACCGGTACCGGCATGAAATTCACTCTGGCAATTGTGTTTTGTCTGCTGTTTGCCTATTTTGCCGAGCAGATCGGTCTGGCACCGATTGTGGGCGCTTTCGCGGCTGGCCTGGTGCTTGATCCGGTTCACTTTCGCCATTTTGACAATCCCAAAGTGATTGATGATATTAAGCATTCAGTTCAGCATGAAGATCCCAAACTGGTACAGCGTATTGATGAAGTGTTGGATTATCATACCCATCGCCATATTGATGACTTGATCGAGCCCCTGAGTTTTTTCCTGGTACCGATCTTCTTTATCAAAACCGGAATGGATGTTGATCTATCAACATTACTGGATATCAAGGTGTTATTGATTGCCATCGCCGTGGCGTCAGTAGCGCTGGTGGGCAAAATAGCCGCTGGCTATGTGGCAGGAGATGTGAACAAAGCGATTGTCGGCTGGGGCATGGTACCGCGTGGCGAGGTTGGCCTGATCTTCGCGGCGATGGGGCGTTCGCTGGGTGTGGTGCCGGATCGCCTCTTTTCGGTGATCGTGATCGTGATTATTTTTAGTACCCTGATCACTCCGCCAGTGTTGTCCTATCTCTTGAAATCTCATAGAGAGATCAAGTAGATGATGTACAATGGTGTGTATGACACACCGAACCTTCCAACTGACGGCCGAAGCCGCATCTGCGCTGCAAGCAGCCGAACACGCCACCCGCGATGCAGCCTATCGCACCCGCCTGCAAGC
>DAOTWD010000003.1:0-143478 GCA_034435975.1 Chloroflexaceae bacterium
CTACACGCCGTGACCCCGGATACGCAGGGGCGGCTATGGAGCGTCGAGTTGGCGAGCTATCTCGTGGCCGAGGGGGATGGCTTGCGGCTGTATGACCGGGAAGGGCAGCGGCGGCTCACCGAGGGTGAGGCCGAACGAGCCGCGAAGGAGGCCGAACGGGTTGCGAAGGAGGCCGAACGGGCCGCGAAGGAGGCTGCCTGGGCCGAGTTAGAAGTCGAGCGGGCCGCGAAGGAGGCCGAACGGGCCGCGAAGGAGGCCGCCTGGGCCAGATTACGGGCGCTTGGCATTGACCCCGAAGCGGAGTAATGCTGTAATCATAGCATCCATTGGTATTACCCATAAAAATCGGTAAATCCATCGCGATCCAGGCGTTCTAGCATTCGTCGAACCTTCTCAGCACTCTCTGCAAACGGTGATGCCTGCACCTGATCAGGTGTTACCTGTGACGCACGATTCCAATCAGTCTGGGGAATGCCAAGCAGCAGTGACAGTAGCTCATTCAAAGCTCGTCGTAATCGTGGGCTATCCTCACCGCGCAGTTTGGGCAACACCTTCTGCTTGATCTGCAGATCAAGCGCCTGCCAGGGTGATAGAATGCCCCGTGCCTGTTCAATATAGCGTAGCATCTCCTCCAGGCTGCGATAGCCTGGGGGATGTCCAGCCGCAGCGACAATCGCGTGGATCCGGGTCATAAACTCCCACACATCGGCATTGATCGGGCCACGATAGGCCGCTTGAAATGCAGCCAGATCGACATCGGTCAACTCGATCACGTTGGCGCGGTCAAGTATTTTATCACTCAGCGTATAGGTGCTTTCGTCCACATTTACCGTGCCCGTGATCCGAATGTTGAGTGGCAGCCGAAACGGGTTCGACAGTGTCTCACCGGTGATGCTCAATACTTCTGGGGTTGGAGCACCAATATCTATCATATGCTCGCTCGTCTCTATCGCTGATAGCAGAGGGGCCAGGTAATACTCAGGCCGTGCCAGGTTCATCTCATCCAGGCAGACGTAGTAGGTCTGGTGCGGATCGGTGGCTGCCCGCAGCAGAAAGCGCAGAAACGGTGTGGGATGGTACAGACCCGTCAGCGCATTGTAGTAGCCCAGCAAATCACGGGCGTTATGCCAGTCCGGTTGCACAGCAACGATCAGGTAGTAAGGATTGCTGTGCCCCGCCGATGGCACGCCATGCACCGCATCGGCATATAGTCGCGTGAGGCGTGTTTTGCCCGTGCCACTGATGCCGGGTAGGATCACCAGTGGCCGCGTTTGCAGCGCCACGTGATAGGCGCGAATTAACGTCTCGCTGATCGCAAAGCCCTGGGCATGGATATGGGCAATTATGGCTTCAATCGGCGGTATTTCAGAGTGGGTACTCCAGCCTGCCCGTTGTTCACGCAAGAGGGTCAGGCCGTAGGGGGCAACCACCTCAGATTGCTCCATAATGGCTTCGTTCAGTGGAAAAAGGGAGAGAACGTCATCAACCAGACGATCCAGCAAGTCAGCGGAGCAATCTGACCAGGGATGGACAAACCCGGCCCAGAGATACTGCGCACCGCGGGCTGCCAGATAGCGGTCGATCCAGTAGCGATCAGGCAAGGGCGTCGATGCTATTGCATCTCGATCTGGTTTTTTTCCAGCCGATCGTCGATCGCCAGTGCTGGCAAATCGAGCCTCCCCCGCCTGCTCTATCTGCATCACCAGCGGCTTCCAGATAGGATAGCCTTCATTCCAGGCGCGACGTAGCGATTCCTTGCGGATGCCCCATAACTGCAGGCCCACCAGGATCGCTCGTTCGGTACCGCTGACGCTCACCAGAATCCCAACACCGCGCGGGGGCCGATCAAACGCCACGTGATACTCATCAATTGGCGCACGTTCGCCGTGGCCGCGATTGATGTAGCGCTGTGATTTGTACGTCACTTCGTACAGGGGCCATTGGCGTGGGAAACGCTGCTGTGCCAGCACCTGTACCCGTTCGGCGAGGACAACCAGGTGTGGATGTAGCCGTTCTTGTACTGCCGACCAGCGTTCGGCAATTCCAGGGACGCTCAAGGCAGCCAGACTCTCAGGCGGAAGGAACGTTGTCATTCAGATTAGAGATTATGCCGTGGGTGGTTTCAAATATCGTCGGTCGCCAGGTAAGTTGTCACCGTTGCTACCCGAACCACGCTCTGGCACTTTGCTGGTCAAAAAGTGATGAGCCAGTGCTTCGAGGAGATCATGCAATTCTGCGCACATCTCATCAAAAGTATCCGAAAGCAACTCAACGTCATACAACGCCTCGTCCACACTCCAGACTTGATGGGCTGTGACACTCTGCACCCGTGGCGCACGTCCGACCACAAACGAGATGTCGGTGTGTACCCGTACTATGTTACCCGCTGTCGTTAGCGTCTCATGAATCTCCTGAATCAAATGTGCCAGGGAAGGCAAGAGAGATATATCACGCTGTTGTTCTGCTGTCAGTGGGATGGTGTACGTCACTTCCACATCCAGTGATGGGCCACTCTGGGCCTGATTCAGCCGTTCGTCCACCAGGCGTTCAATATCATCCAGCGAATTATCGCCGCGCAACGAGAATACGGTAAACTCTGGTGACCAGCGAAACGTAATTACGGCCCGCAACGGTGGCTCCTGTGGCCCGCGGTCGTCTTCAATGCCTTCAGGCAGACAAGTGATACTTAGACTACGCCCCAGGGCATGGGTGTCTAACAACTCCTGGGTATAGGCCACATTAAGCATCGTTCGCTCAATACTTCCAAGCAGAATTGCAACGAAGTTTTCGTAGGTCAGCATGCTCTTTCCTCAGGCGTTCAGGTTTTTCTGTTCATGCATTATAGCACCGTTGGCGGTTCCGTGGTGAATAGTTACGTGTGAGATTCTGAGGATACCTATTGCCGGGCTATCTCCCGTTATCCTGTTCCTGATGTTTATGATGACCGATGAGAGCGTATATCCTGATTATTGGTATAATTTGAGGTATGGGGTGAGCATCCGGCTCGTCAACGGAAGGATGACCGGTGAATGAAGCCTGCCTGCGTGAACTGATGCGCTGGCGGCATTACCGGGACAGGACGCCGCCCTGTCCTGACTCTTGCGTGTTCGGGCACCCATGATTGCGTATGTCCTGTTTATAAGAGGTACGCGGTCGTATGGTCAGCTAACCTTAATATGATAGCCTTCGGTAGAATTGAGGATACTATGAATGTTGCAATGTGGGGCAAAGCGCTCCAGGTTATCCCGCGCCTGAGTAAAGAAGACTGGAATGGTCTGGATATTGTGGCCCGCTGGCTGATTGCTACTCGTTCAGCCGTCTTAATTATGACGTTTATTTCGGTTGCTTTTGCCGGCCTTCTGGCGTATCGTGATAGCGGTTTTAACCTGGGGTTATGGCTATTGGCAACGGTTGGCCTGCTGATGGCCCACGCTACTAATAATTTGCTGAACGATCTGACAGATTTCTATCGCGGCGTGGACAAAGACAACTACTTTCGTGCCCAATATGGGCCACAACCGCTGGTGCATGGCTTGATGGGGATGCGTGAAGCACTGATCTATGCGGCTGTGACGGGGCTGATCGCGCTGATGATCGGAGCGTACCTGGTTTATGTGCGGGGGAACATAGCATTCTGGTTGCTCGTGCTGGGTGCGTTCTTCGTGCTGTTCTATACCTACCCATTGAAGTACATCGGCCTGGGCGAGGTAGCTGTGTTCATCGTCTGGGGGCCACTGATGGTCGGTGGTACCTATTTCATTGTAACCGGTGGCTGGAGTTGGAATGTGGTTGTCGCCAGTCTGCCCTATGCTCTGGGAGTGACCGCAGTATTGTTTGGAAAGCATATTGACAAGATTGATGCGGATCAAGCGAAACACATTCTTACTTTACCAGTTTTATTGGGTGAACGTTATGCGCGCTATGCTGTCATAGCACTGACGACCCTTCAGTATGTGCTGACTATCGTGCTGATAAGCCGCGGCTTTTTCTCACCGGTACTCCTGATAGTATTCCTGGCCTTGACTGCACTGGTGCTGCTGGTAGGGGTCTATCGCCATCCACGCCCGGAGGTACCACCTGACAACTATCCCAGGGGGTTGTGGCCACTCTGGTTTGTAACGTTCGCCTTTTTGCATAATCGGCGCTTCGGGTTGCTTTTTTTACTGGGACTGGTGCTGGATGTCATCCTGCGCAGTGTCGGCTGGGTCAGGTGAGATATGATAGAACACTCAGATGGACTGATTTTTTTGCATGGCCTGGAGAGTAGTAGTCAGGGATATAAAGCACGCCTGTTGCGCCATCGGTTGCCCGCTATCCTCACGCCCGATTTCACCGGCACAATCGAGGAACGTATGGCACAACTGGCACCGATAATGGCGACGCATGCCACCTGGAGCATTATCGGTTCGAGCTTCGGTGGCTTGATGGGCGCACTCTTTGCCTGTCAGCACCCGCAGCGTGTCACGAAACTGGTGCTGCTGGCTCCGGCGCTCACGCTGCCACCTTTTGCCACAACCCCGCCACCACCAATCAACGTTCCAGTCACGATCTACCATGGTCAGCGTGACACTGTGGTTCCACTTGAACCAACACGTACTCTAGCGGAACAGGTGTTTCTCAATCTTACGTTTCACATCGTCGATGATGATCATATGCTGCGTACGGTGGTTGACATGCTTGATTGGCAGGCGCTGTTGCAGAGTTAGGTCGCATTGGTGGTATTCACATCTCATCGTCGTCCTGGTGAATGTCTACTGTGATGTGAAAGGATACGGATACGGAGGAACGACTTCTAGTGTTTCTGAGATCGTGTCGTTCCATACTCGTTCAGGGGAGATTCACCAGCGGGAGGGTTACAAGCCCTGCAACCCCGGCCCCTCCTTTTCCGGCCCGTTCTGGTCGCAAAACTGCCAGAACAGGCTGGAAAAGAAATGCCTGAATGGGCGTTGCCTTTCCAGACCACCCCACCGGAACGGGTACCTTGTTCCGCCATACTGCGCCTATGCAATGTGGCTCACTACTAGCGGCCAGGCTCTTCATGCCACAACGAACGCCACAGATCCTGCACGGTCGTCTGCATAGTAGCGATCGTCTGCCGTAGCGGATCAGGTGACAGGCGCGCATCCAGACGCGTGCGGGCATCGTTGATCACCTCGGTCAACAGGCGATGTGCTTCATCGGCATGCAGCTGGGTCAGCACATTTGCATATGCATTGAGTAACTCTTCCTGAGAGACCTCTGCTGACTCGTTGAGCATATCTTGCAATATGGCGTGTACTTTCTCTCGAAAGGTTTCAATAGCCATAGTTATATCCTCTCTCTCACTACAACGAGACATCTCCCGGGTAGGGAGGCGCGGTTTCGCCCCTCCTCGCTCCCTCGCTTCTCGCCAGGCCCCCGCGCCCCGGCCGCGATGGTGTCTCGTTGGAATACCTGACTTTCGTACTACCGTTGAAATGTCAGTATGGTTTAGCATTCGCATGCTGGCTGCTGAATCGCCAGCGTGCGGATGCTAATCTACAATTCAAATTCAGTGGTACTCATAAGACGTTCTCCGCGCTTCTTTTGTTGACCCCGAAGTGCGCGGTTGTTCCAACACAACATCGTTGTCGTCCGCAGTAGAGCAATGGTGGAACGTTGAAACGTTCCACCGGTGGAAGGTTCGGCTCTGCCCCTGGCCATAGGCTGGATCTAGCGGCGTGCAGGGACGTTGAAACGTTCCATGGGTGGAATATTTGGAAGGTTCCGCTCTGCCGCAGGCAACAAAGCCAGATGGCTGCCACAGCATACCTCGTGTGACCTGAGAGCCTGGCTGGAGAACACGCCAACGGTACCTATGCTCTACGAACCTTCCTGTTGGAGTACTTCCCGCGAGCGACCGCCTTCGGGAGGGCCGACCACACCCTGTTGTTCGAGCAAATCGATCAACTGTGCTGCTTTGCTATAGCCAATACGCAGCCGACGTTGCAAGAGTGAGGCTGAAGCGCGTCGATGTTGTTTGACCAGTTTCAATGCCTGGGGGAATAACTCATCCTGCTCTTCTGCACTCAGAAATGTGGCTGGTGGCGTGAACCCCGCAACGAAAGGTGCTCCTCCATCTACCACTGAGTCGCCATCCGTTGCAACAACTGGCTGGTCTGGCGTTGATGGCACACTGGTTGCTGACGGCGTAGGTGTTGGTGGGGGTGGAGTAGCATGACGCCAGAAGGTGACAATGCGCTCAACCTCCCGATCAGCAACAAATGTGCCCTGAATACGCATCAGTTTGGCCGCATCCGCTGCCATATACAGCATATCTCCTCGACCTAACAGTTGTTCGGCTCCCGGTGTGTCGAGAATGACGCGGCTGTCCACCTGTGACGTGACCGCAAAGGCGATCCGCGAAGGGAAATTGGCCTTGATCAACCCTGTAATCACGTCTACCGAAGGACGCTGGGTTGCAATAATGAGATGAATCCCCGTCGCTCGTGCCATCTGTGCCAGACGACAGATCTGGGTCTCAACTGCATCAGGGGCCATCATCATCAGGTCGGCCAGTTCGTCTATCACAATCAGAATATAGGGCATCGGTTCCAGATCAGTACGTCGGCGGGCGAGTTGTTTGTAGCTTTCCAGGTTCCGACAACCGTGGCGGGCAAACACCTTGTAGCGGCGCTCCATTTCACGGGTGGCCCACTTGAGTGTTGGCACCACACGCTCCAGTTCTGTCACCACTGGTGACAGCAGGTGGGGAATGTGATTGTAGACAATGAGTTCGACCATTTTCGGATCGACCATAATCAACCGTAATTCTTCAGGCGAGTGTTTGAGGAGCAGGCCACACAGGAATGCGTTGATGGCCACTGACTTGCCACTCCCGGTGCTGCCCGCTACCAGCAGGTGGGGCATGCGAGTCATATCGGCAATCACTGGCAGGCCGCTCACATCTTTCCCTAGCAACAGCTTCAGCTTGCCGCGATGATGCTCAAACTCCTCACTGTCGATCACTTCACGCATACTCACGAGCGAGATGGCCGAGTTGGGAATCTCGATTCCGACTACTGCTTTACCGGGAATCGGAGCTTCGATCCGGATCGACTGTGCCGCCAGCGCCAGTGCCAGATCTTTTTCCAACGTCGTAATCTTACTCACCTTGACCCCCACAGCCGGTTGCAGTTCAAACTGGGTCACGGCCGGGCCTGTATTAACGCCGATCACGCGTGCCTCAACCTTAAAGCTCGCCAGCGTTTCTTCAATAAGTCGAGCACGATGCCGCCGCTCTTCGTCGGTGATACCGCCTTCAACCGGTGTATCGAGCAGGTCGAGATGGGGCAGGGGCCAGGCGCGATGCAGAGCCGGGAGTTCGATGTCCTCAAAAGACGCCTGGGCCAGGGTGTTCGGGCTAGGTTCTGCTGCTGCTGTCACCGCCTTTGTTGCTGCACTGCGCGGTTTCCTGGTCTTTTCTGGTGACACTGTGACTGATCGAGCCTTTGCTGGTGCTGGTTCAACTACTGATGTTGCAGATGGCTCGATGGTGGCAGGTGGTTGGAGACTGGATGTGCGTTGGAAGAGGCTGGCGCGGGTAGGCCGGGCTGCAATCGGTGTGGGGACAATATCATCGGTTGTGCCTGGCGGCAGCGTGAATGGTGCTGGCTCATGCTGGTCATCAGGCAGCAAAAATGGTGAGCGCGGTGGTTCAGCCGCACGCGGGCCACCCCAGACCACGGCCCAGAAGCTCCGCAGCCAGGCACTACTGGCTATCAGCAACTCGTGTAGGGTGAGGTTAAAGGTTAGCATAATGCCCGCCAGCATGAGAACGACAACAATCAGCATTGCCACCGGGCGTCCCACCGCACTGTCAAGCAGATTCACGAGCGTATAGCCGATCAAGCCACCACCCGCATCACCACGTTCGTCAGGTGCAATCATGTGTGCTGGAAACTCCAGCATGGCCAGCAACATGCCCAGTACCAGCACAGTACCGATCACCGCTGCGCCAGTGAACTGTGTGTCACGCATACGTTCCTGAATGAGGATCGCGATGCCCAGGCCCCCCAGTACCAGAGGAACGATCAGCGCCCCACGCCCAAACGCCTGCTGTACCGCCAGTACATACACGCTGCCGATACCACCAGTGGTACCAGTGACAAAAAAGAGTAGGGTGCCCAGGCCAAGAGTAATTAAGGCCAGGGCGAACAATTCGCGCTGATGCTCCGGGCGTAACGACAACTCGAACAATGGACTCGGCGTGTGGGCAGCGTTCTTTCGTGTCGTCTTACGGGCCGAGGTTCGAGTGCGGCTGGCTTTGCGGCTACTGGTTCTCTTGCGACTATCTCCAGTCGCCATACACGCTCTCCTAACCACATCTGACAGCATGCCTATCTCACAAAATTATAGCACATCTGTTGGCGCTTTCGGGCAGGGGAAGCATTGAGCGTTCCGACGTTCGAGTGTCCGGGTCTTTGCACCAGCCGGTCTGTTTATCAGAACCTGTCTGGCAAAGATTATATGATATGCATGAGATGGACAAAGTCCTCTGATTGTGCACCACGCCAGCACAAACCGCATTTCTCTGGCACCATCCATCGTAACAATATGCGCCGTATGACTGCCGCGTGTCATCACCGACACACTTGTCGGCCATAAGCGCACATGCTATACTATGCCAGGCATCCCCGTATCGCATCATAACCACAATGGTTTATAGCGTCGCAACGACGCATTGTGCATAGATAGAGGTAGAATCAGGTGAAGCGCAAACAGAGACGTAAAGTAATAAGCTATATTATTGTGGGCATTATCCTGGTGGCATTGATCGGTTCGGCGATTTTGCCATCCTTGCCATCTTGAAAGTATAAATGGGCATGTATAATCGCCACCGTCCGCCCGAGAAGCTGATTCGCCGACCATTCTCCAGCCCCCGCCGTGTACCACCACCGAACCGTCCAGTCAGATCAATACCACGACAGCGCATTTTGCTTAGCCAGATGGGGTTGTTCCTGGTCTTTGCAATGCTGATTCTGGTGCGAGCCTGCTACAATCCACCCGTACGTCCATCATTGAGGCAATCATCGATCCCCGTGGCTATCCTGCCACAACAGGAACTGCCAACAGCACTGGCGCGTCTGCCCACAACAACACCCTGGCTCTCGACAAAGACCGCAGCTCCACCGTTGCACGGTGTTACTATAGCTGCCACAATCCAACCGGAGCCAACAGGTGTGTCTGAGACACACGTTGTACAACCCGACCGATCGGTGCCGCCGATCGGTCTGAGTTCGATTATTGATGCCTATATGCAGGATCAGGTAGCTGCCAATCTGTTCAGCGGTGCGATCCTGGTAGCCCATCACGACAAGGTGTTGATCAGCAAGGGCTATGGTATGGCGGATTGGGGGAATCAGGTTGTCAACACACCACAGACCCGTATGCGCCTGGCATCGCTGAGCAAGCCTTTTACAGCGGTGGCGATATTGATGCTGCACGACCGTGGTCAACTCTCTATTCACGACTCGATCTGCCGGTATATGCCCGATTGTCCGGCGCACTGGGAACCGGTGACGATTCGGCATCTGTTGAATCATACCGCTGGCATTCCAAACTATACTGATTTTGCTGACTTTGAACAGACAGAGATGTTGCAAACGACACGTGGCAATTTGATTGACCGCTTCAAGCATCTTCCATTGTTGTTCGAACCGGGATCCTTGTATAGCTACAGCAATTCCGGGTATGTTGTGCTGGGATTGATTATCGAGCGCGTTTCAGAGCAACCTTATGAGATCTTTCTGCAATCGAACATCTTCGCGCCGCTACACATGGTCAACACGGGCTATGATCATAACCGTGAGTGGATCCAACCTGGTCAGGCGCTAGGCTACACCGGCATCGGCACACTGGCGCCATTTATCGATTCCTCGACCCTGGATGCGGCGGGCGGGTTGTATTCGACGGTTGAGGATTTATATCGCTGGGATCAGGCACTCTATACCGAGCAACTCCTGCCAGCCACCCTGCGAGATGAGATGTTTACGCCCGACCTGAACGGCTATGGCTATGGCTGGCGCATAAGCGATCACTATGGGCGACGTACGGTCAGCCATACTGGAATGATCAACGGTTTCTCTAATTACATGGTGCGCTATCCGGATGAACGCTTGACAATCATTACCCTGAGCAATCTGCAGAGTGCCAGTCCCTGGGACATTAGTCTCTACCTGGCTCAACTGGTGCTGGAGATGCAGTAACGGTTCCTAGCTGACCATAGGGGTAGGTACTGGCCAGACGGGTAGGTAACAAAGTCTGTTCAACTGTACTCTTCTCACCTTGACACCAGACGTACTCTCCGTTATTCTATGCGTATTCCCCAGAGAATGTTCTATCTGTCGCAACTCAAGTTGACTCCAGAAGACAGTTAGTGATGACCAGCGGGTAGATGTATACATATATCTATGGTCTGGGTTTGGTAATGACAAAGATCAAGACACAACAGTATGGAACAAGAAAAGAGCAGGAGGTTAAGAGATGATCGATGCCCCAACTATTGCGCATCCTCCCCGACGTGAGCCTCGTAGCAACCCAATTTTGACCCGCGCCGATTGGGAAGCTCAGCGCAAAGCCGTTCTGGAGAATCCCGGCGCTTTCCATGGCGCTATTGCCCGCAGCACGATCCATTGGTATGACGCATCCCTGAAAGCCTGGATCACCTGGGATGAGACGCAGCAACGCTGGACAGGCCTGGATGCGGCTACGGGCGCTACGGTTGAGGTTGCCTATGATGACAAGCATACACCCTGGCAACGGGCCTTAAATGACGATGATCCACCTTTTTATCGCTGGTTTGAAGGTGGGTTGACGAATGCCTGTTTTAACGAAGTTGATCGCCATGTCATGCTTGGCTATGGCGATGAGATTGCCTATTATTTTGAGGGTGATCGGTGGGATTCCTCGCTCAACGATGGACGCGGTGGCCCGGTAGTAAGCTTTGCCATTACGCGCAAGCGGCTGTTGCTTGAGGTGGTCAAGGCCACACAGGTATTGCTTGATCTGGGGTTAAAGCGGGGAGATCGCATTGCTCTGAATATGCCCAATATTATGGAGCAGATTTACTACACTCAGGCGGCCAAGCGTCTGGGAATTATTTACACCTCGGTGTTTGGTGGATTTAGTGACAAAACCTTGAGTGACCGTATTCATAATGCCGGTGCGCGGGTGGTGATCACCAGTGATGGCGCTTATCGTAATGCCCAGGTTGTAGAATTCAAAGAAGCCTATACTGATCCTGCTCTTGATAAATTTATTCCTATTGAAACTGCCCAGGAGATTGTTCATCAGACCCTCGAAACCCTGGGTGGAACCTTGAATGCGCACCAGCGCTATTTGATTCAGACCAGTGTGAATGAGGCGATTAGCGATGATATTACGGTCGAACGGAGCGATGTCATGCGGGGGGTCGGGCGTGCGTTGGATCAGCTTTCTACCCTGGATGCGGCCGCCCAATCACATATACGTACCTCCATTGCCCAGGCGCTGGTAGCAGCACCGCCACGGGTCGATACCGTGATTGTTGTGCGCCACACCGCCCACGACATTCTCTGGCGTCCCGAACGTGATCGCTGGAGCCATGAGTTGATCGCGGCCGCGATGGAGAAAATACTGGCGAACGCGCAGGCGGCAGGTATCAATGTTGAGACCGAGCAGGAGTTACTGGCGCTTCCCACCGAGCAGTTCATCAAAGCCGTATATGCCACCAGTGCGTGCGCTCCGCTCGATGCTGAGTTCCCGATGTTCATTATTTATACCAGTGGCAGCACGGGCAAGCCGAAGGGCGTGGTGCATGTGCATGGTGGGTATGTTGCTAGCCTGGTACATACTATGCGCGTTAGCTTCGACTACGAGCCGGGTGATGTGATCTTTGTCGTGGCTGATCCCGGTTGGATTACCGGCCAGAGTTACTTGATCACGGCGACGATGGCTGCACGCTGTACGGGTATTGTGACCGAAGGTTCGCCCGTCTTCCCCAGTGCTGGGCGCTTTGCAAGCATCATTGAGCGCTATGGGGTGCAGATCTTCAAGGCTGGTGTCACCTTCTTGAAGTCAGTGATGACTGACCCACAGAATGTTGCTGACGTGCAAACCTACGATATGTCCACGCTGCGTGTCTGTACCTTTTGCGCCGAGCCGGTTAGCCCCGCTGTCCAGCAGTTCGGGATGGAATTGATGAGTCCTCAATATATCAACTCCTACTGGGCGACCGAGCATGGCGGGATTGTCTGGACACATTTTTATGGCAATGATGACTACCCGCTGCGTCCCGATGCACATACCTATCCGCTACCATGGGTGGTTGGTGATGTCTGGGTTGCCGAAACGAGCGCAGATACACAGACTACGACCTATCGTGTGGCCGAGAACGAAGAGAAGGGTGAGATTGTTATTACCGCACCTTACCCCTACCTGGCACGCACGATCTGGGGCGATGTGGCTAACTTCAAAATCGAGGGCTATGGCTATGCACCGAATTGGAAGGGCGATGCCGACCGCTTTGTGCAGACCTACTGGCGGCGCGGGCCAAACGGCGAATGGGGCTATATTCAGGGTGACTTCGCGATGAAGTATGCCGATGGCAGCTTCACCCTGCACGGGCGGAGCGACGATGTCATTAACGTCAGTGGGCACCGGATGGGTACCGAGGAGATTGAAGGCGCAATTCTCCGTGACAAGCAGATTGTAGCCGACTCGCCAGTTGGGAACTGTATTGTGGTCGGGGCACCCCATCGTGAGAAGGGGCTCACCCCACTGGCCTTTATTTTGACCAGGGGTGGGCGCAAACTCAGCAGTGAGGATCGCCGTCGCCTGAACGAATTGGTACGTAACGAGAAAGGTGCCGTGGCGGTACCCGAAGACTATATTGAGGTCAGCGCCTTCCCCGAAACACGCAGCGGCAAGTATATGCGCCGGTTCCTGCGTAATATGGTGCTGGATGAGCCACTGGGTGATACAACGACGCTCCGTAACCCCGAATCGTTAGAAGAGATTCGGCACAAAATTGAGCTCTGGAAGCGTCAGCAGAAACTGGCCGAGGAACAGCAGATCTTCGAGCGTTATCGCTATTTCCGCATTGAGTATCACCGCATTACTGATACGGCCAGGATGGCGATTGTCACGGTGACCAACCCGCCAGTCAATGCGCTCAATGAGCGTTCGCTGGATGAACTGAATACGCTGCTCGATCATCTGGCCCGCCGTACAGATGTGGCCGCGCTGATCTTTACCGGCGATGGAGCTAAGAGCTTTGTGGCTGGTGCCGATATTCGACAGATGCTCGAAGAGATTCATACGGTTGAAGATGCAATGGCGCTGCCCAACAATGCGCACCTGGCCTTCCGTAAGATCGAGCGTATGAACAAACCTTGTATTGCAGCGATCAACGGCGTGGCCCTGGGCGGCGGACTTGAGTTTGCGATGTCCTGTCATTATCGCATTGCTGACATACACGCGGAATTTGGTCAACCAGAAATCAATCTGCGGTTGATACCGGGCTATGGGGGAACGCAACGCCTTCCGCGTCTGCTCTTCTCGCGTCGTGGGGAGGCCGGTTTGCTCAAAGCGTTGATGATGATTATGGGTGGACGCAGCATTACTGCTGACCGTGCCTATGAAGTGGGTCTAGTGGATATGGTGGCACACGGGAGCCATGACGCACTCTCGCTGGCAACCAGAATGGTGCGTGAATATGTGCTGACGAAGACTGAGAGCGAACAGACGACGGTCAGTGTGCCAGCGATGACCAATGGTCACACCGCGATCAATGGGCATGATGATCCTCGTGCGTTCTTCTCTGCATTCCATTATCCCTCTGCCGAAGAAGGCCTGTGGCCTGGTCTGGCCGAAGCCTTTCAGCAGCGCAAGATACTGACGGCTGAGTGGGAAAAACCACAACCACAGTTCGTCGATGAGTACCTGAACATGGCGCTCAAGCACCCATTAATTGAGCGTATTGTGCAGCAATCCGAGATCGCAGGGCGGCGCAAAACCATTGACCGTATCATTGAGGCCATTCGTTATGGCTTTATGCACGGCCTTGTCCAGGGTCTGGAGCGCGAAGCACGCCTGTTTGCCGAGGCGGTGGTTGATCCCGAGGGTGGCAAGAAGGGTATCCAGGACTTTATGGACAAGAAGAGTGCTCCACTTCCTACACGCCGCCGGATCTCGCTAACGAAGGAGGAAGAGCAGCATCTGATTGACGAGGGCTATCTACTCCCGATTGGCACACCGTTCTTCCCCGGTGTCACGCCGATTCCCGTTGCGCAGTATGCCTGGGCTGCTGTCCGTGATGAGGTGACAGGCGCAGCAGTGCATGGCGATCCGATTGAGGTTGAAAAAGAGATCATCATTCCGGTCGAGCGCCCCAATCCCAACCAGGTGTTGCTCTATATGCTGGCCAGCGAGGTTAACTTCAATGACATCTGGGCCATCACGGGGGTGCCAGTATCGCTCTTTGACGATCACGATCGTGACTGGCACGTGACGGGGAGTGGTGGTATTGGGTTGATTGTCGCTATGGGTGAAGAAGTCCGGCGTGAGGGCCGCCTGAAAGTCGGTGACCTGGTGACGATCTACTCCGGGCAGAGCGATTTACTCTCACCAATGCAAGGGCTAGATCCAATGGCCGCTGACTTTGTGATCCAGGGCTATCAGACACCGGATGCCTCACACGAGCAGTTTATGCTGGCTCAGGCTCCGCAGTGTCTCCCCCTACCACCAGATCTCACGCTGGAAGCGGCTGGGAGCTACATTCTGAACCTGGGTACGGTCTATCGTGCTCTGTTTACGACCCTGAAGGTTCAGGGTGGGCGGCGGATCTTCATTGAAGGCGCGGCAACGGGTACGGGGATGGATGCGGTCAAGTCTTCGGCACGCAACGGTCTGTACGTCACCGGTATGGTTAGCAGCAAAGCCCGTGCTGATGTGGTGCGTGAAGCAGGTGCAGTGGGTGTGATTAACCGCAAGGATCCGCGCTATGCGGGCATCTTTACTCGTGTTCCCGAAGATCCCAGCCAGTGGGAAATCTGGGAGGCAGCCGGGCATGTACTCCTCGATGACTTCCGGGCACAGAATGGTGGGCATCTGGCTGACTACGCGCTGTCGCATGCAGGGGAGATGTCGTTCCCTCGCAGCTTCCAGTTGCTGGGTGAACCACGGAGTGGCTTTATTCCAACGATAGCCTTCTATGGTGCCAGCAGTGGCTATCATTTCACGTTCCTGGGCAAACCGGGGGCAGCCAGTCCCAGCGAGATGCTTAATCGGGCCAATCTGCGTGCTGGTGAAGCAGTGATGGTCTACTACGGTCTTGATCGCGATCCGACACACACACATCGCAGTACCTATCCCTTGATGGATGGTGCGGGATTGGAGGCGATCGAAGCTGCTCGTGTTTCCGGGGCACGTATTGTGGTTGTGACCTATACCGATGCTCAACGCGAGTTTGTCCTGAGCCTTGGCTTTGGAGCCGCACTCAAGGGGGTCGTCAGTATTGAGGAGTTGAAGCGACGCTTTGGCGATGAGTTTGAATGGCCGGAGACAATGCCACCGCTGGGTGATCCGCGTACCCAGTTGAAGGAGTTTAAGGAAGCGGTACGACAATTTAACGACCTGACCTTCAAGCCGCTCGGTCAGGCGGTGGGTGCGTATCTGCGTAGCGCTGATAATCCACGTGGCTATCCTGACTTGATCATTGAACGGGCCGGGCATGATGCGCTGGCGGTCAGTGCTATGCTCATCAAGCCCTTTGTGGGACGGATTATCTACTATGAAGATCTCGGCATGCAGCGCTACTCCTTCTTCGCACCGCAGATCTGGATGCGCCAGCGCCGAATTTATATGCCAACTGCCAACATCTGGGGAACGCACCTCTCTAACGCCTACGAGATCGTCAAGCTGAATGACGAGATCAGCGCCGGGTTGCTGGATGTGACCGAACCGGTGGTGGTGGATTGGAAGGATTTGCCCGAAGCGCATCAGGCGATGTGGGAGAACCGGCATGCTGGGGCGACCTATGTCCTCAATCATGCCCTGCCACGCACGGGATTGAAGACGAAGGATGAACTCTATGAAGCATGGGCCGAGCAGATGCAGCTGTTAGCATCAGAGCATTAGCGCGGTTCTACCACAGCATTACGGCATAAAACGCACGGAGCAGAGGGCAAGAGCTCTCTGCTCCACGTTCTTTCGCTTGACTTTCACAACACTGCCATCGTATTACGGCGACCGATCTGACAGTGACAGATCGGCTACAATCAGACAGTGATCCGACCCCGCGCTGTCGCACCTGGTTGTACTGCTGATAGGCACAACGCCATTGCCGCTCCACACGTAGTCAATCCGCACCAGTGGAAAAGGAATAGGAACCCGCCTGATGCGTTTCTCTCGTGTAGGAAAGGTTGCACCTGAACCCCAGGCCGTACGAGCATGCGCATCATGCAGACGATGAGCAAACATACTATAGACCTGTTCGCGATCACTCATATTAAAATCACCTAGCATAATCAGTGGTTCCTGCACCGCATCAACAACGTCCAGCAACGGTAATATCCCCTGCATACGGTACTCAGTGTTGTAGTTGCGAATGATAACCGATTTGTGAATGATGGGCAGAGCGCGAAGTTCCAGGTGGGGTTGGGCGAGATGGACATTGATGAAGGTCACGGGCTGACCCTCAACATCCAGCCGCACCTGCTGCCAGCGTTGCCCTCTTGCCGGTTCAACAGCGATGATCGGGTAACGACTCATCATACCGATATCCCATGTGCCCGATGGAGACTCAAATAAACGATAGGGATATACATGGCCCAGCTCCTGTTCAATCACACTGGCAACTGGCGAGGTTAGTTCCTGAAACCCGATCACATCGGCATCGTGCATGCGTACGGTTTCGATGATAGCGTCGGTCTGCTGATTTGTATACAGAACATTAAAGGTTAACACGCGCAGTTGCCGATCTCCCGGCGGCGTATCCGCTCCCGATGGTACAAACCACGGGCCACATATGACGAGAAAGACGATGACAATACCGACAACGGTACTGCGAAAGAGCCGTGATGGTAGGAGTATTGCCAGGGGAATCAACAGGAGTAAAGGCAAGAACAGATATGGGGCAAAAATGTTGGACAGTTCTAACCACCATCGGTACCGGATTTCGTTGTGCCAGAGCAAGGCTAGTAACCCGATACTCAACCCATAGAGCAGTGTTATTATCAGCAATAAACGGTGGACTGTAATGAGAAGTAAGCGCATCGTTTGTAACTCCTTACGTGGCAATGATCGAACATACTGAGGCATAAGACGGTTAGTGTCCCTGGCATGGTTGCGCAATGACTGGTTTGTTCGCTATCTATTCGATGACCTACTCCAGCGACAGGTAACGTGTATCGCCTGCCAATAGCGTCAATGGTGGTTCAAACACCAGCATCAACTGTTGCTCACCACTGGCAACCTGAAACACTTCCCAGCCCTCGATGATACCCCCCGGAAAGAGATAGGCATCGAAGATGGGTGCAGGTGCTACCACTAGCGGGCGCTCATAGACTACGTTCTGTTCGCCAGTGATGTTCAAAAACATCTGGTTGATCGACCGTGCTTCGTCTGGATGCTGGCTGTTGATCAGTCGGGCACGCAGTTTGACTGCCACATATTCCTTGCCCATGTCGGGTGATGTATTAAAGGTATTGGCGGCTTTCACCAGGTCAATAGCTGCAGCGCCACGTACGACATCAATAACGACCAGTTCCCAGTCATTGGTAATAACCGGTTCCCCCATGGGTGCCGGCGCAGTACGCTGACTGCCGGCTTGATTTGGCTGAATTATCGCCAGGTGCTGATCTGGCACCAACCTTGCATCGGGATCGATGGCGACAAAGGCGGCGCACTGGCGAAAGACCGCCGTTTCCTGGACACAAAACATCAGATCGGTCTCGTCAATCGGAATACTGAACACAATCTGACCTATCTGGGTGCCACCAGGAAAAAGATCGTGCTCAAGTGGTGTCGGTGGGACGACTCTGGCACGGCTGTACAGGATATTGCGGTGACCGGTGACGCGCACATCCAGAGCAAAGGCAGCGCTGCGGGCTTCAGGGTCGGTTGAAATGTTGGTGAGTTGTAGAGTGGCGATCAGATAGGTATAGCCCACTTCGGGTCGTGGATTAAACGGATTGGTCTCGGCTATAAGCTGCACCGCTGATTCGCCGCGTTGTACATCGGTAAAGACTACTGCCCAATCATCAAGGCGGATCTCTGTTCCCAGTGGGACGGGATTCTGGCGACTGGCGATTGGGCGCGATCCAGTGGGTGTGGGTGTTCTGTCTGTAATGATGGCTGGCTCAACCGGGGGCGAATCTTGCGGCGGGATAGCCGTCATTGCGGCAGCAGTGGCAGTGGCAGCAGCAGCGGTCTCAGTGATCAGATCCCAACCTGTACGATTACTCGGCGTTCCGCTTCGAGTTGGCCGGAGTGGCTGTGTTGCTGGTTCAGATCTGGCAATTCCAGTCGGTGTACTACCTGCAATAGGTGTAGCAGTGGTGAGTGCACCTGGCTCATGCTCAGATATTGACGCACTGTTGGAAATCATGATCATTATCACCAGGCGCAGTGTGATACAACTGGCGACGATGAACATAATCAAGGCCAGCAATAATGTCCAGCGACGGCGGGGGCGTTCTGGTGGATTCTCAGATTGCATAGCAGCCATAACTTTCTATGCCTTGTTCTTGCGGTGGCACCTATCACCTTCAGGTTATGCCCTTCTGGTGCGCAAAGCGGACAAGAGCTTCAATGATATATATGCTGATTATACGATCCAGGTATTACCAATCTATTACTCCAACGAGACCTCCTCTGGGCCCTCGCCAGAAGGAGAGAGGGGGTGCTCCTCTTCCCTCTCTTCGCGCCAGGCCCCCGCACCCCGCCGAGATGGAGTCTGTTGTAGTACTCTGACCAGCAGAGGATAGCAATGGCCTGATACCTCTCTGGTTGTGGTACACTATGCCATAATGAACAGCAACAGCATCTTGATCAAGGTGATGAGTGGATTAGTGTTATGTTTTCTGCTCTATTATGGGGTTCTGTTTATGTTGCAACGCCAATTTTTGTTTCCGGGTACGCAGATTGTGCCTCCCCTGGAAGGCGCGGAGTTAGTACCCGGCGTGGAGTCGATCTGGGTTGATACCTCGTCTGGGCAGATCGAAACCTGGTTCTTGCCACCCCTCTTTTCTGACCAGGTTCAACCGTCCCCGGTGGTTATGTTTGCGCATGGCAACGCCGAGTTGATAGACTTCTGGCCGGAAGAACTACAACCATTGCAGCAAATGGGGATCGGCGTTTTGCTGGTGGAGTATCCAGGGTATGGACGTTCCGATGGAGCACCAACCCAGACGAGTATTACCGAGGGATTTGTGGCCGCCTATGACATGCTCCTGACACGCCCGGATGTTGATGCGGCGCGGATTATTGGTATGGGCCGTTCGCTGGGCGGTGGTGCCGTGTGTGCCCTGGCAGCCGAGCGTCCATTGGCTGCATTGATCCTGATGTCGGCGTTTACCAATGTACAGGCCTTTGCCGCACAGTTTCTTGCCCCAGGATTTCTGGTACAGGATGAGTTCAATAATCTGGCGGTAGTCCGTACCTATTCTGGCCCGGTACTGGTTATTCACGGCAAGCATGACACACTGATCCCCTATCACCATGGCGTGGCACTGGCTGAGGCGGCACAAAACGGCGAGTTGATTACGTATGCCTGTGGGCATAACGATTGCCCGCCAGATTGGGATGTGTTCTGGCATGACATTGAGCGTTTTTTGCAGCAGGTACGCTAAGGAGCCGCCGGGCTTTAGCCCCTGCGGAGTATCACAAGACTGTTCTCAGCGTGGGGGCAGTGCCCGATAGGAGAGTAGCGCGCTGATCAGATAAACCCCACCGTACGATCCTCCCTTCAGCGCGTGCAGATAGACGGGGTTCACCTGGTCACACCATGATATACGGAATAATTTGTTCAAAGCTGATTCCCACCAGCACAAACAGCGCCATACGTAGAATGCGTCCCAGAAAAACCGCCAGCAGAAACACGCGGAGTGGCAATCCTAACGCTCCTGCTAACAGGCCGGCCACATCAAAGGCCGGGTTGGGTGGCGCGGCCAGCAGAAATAGCACCAGCGCTGCACGCCAGGGATGATGAAACTGGCGCCGCATCCAGCGATACAGACGGGTATCGACAACTGTTGCCTGTCCAGCACGACCCACAAAGAAAGCAACCGACTCACCTATGGTTGAACCGGCCGCTGCGACCAGAATGATCCCCATGGGATCGAAAACCTGTCCCATCCGCGCTATCAGCGGAAAGTAAGGGACAGGCACGATCACCGTGGCATTGGCAATCGCAGCCACTATAAAGGTACCGACATAGCCCCAGTGGCCCATTTGTTCGATCCAGGCTGGCGTCAGGAGCAGATAGAGCAAGACATTAACGATAGTAAACGGCATACCAACCAGCAGCGGACGTTGCCAGCGTCGCCAGGCTGCTGGTTTTGGCGGTGGGGTCAGGGATAGCAGTGGATCACTCATAGCGTTATTGCTCAAAGAACCAGCGCATGATGCGCTCAACCCAGCTTGCGGCGGTGATATGAACGGCCAGGGTGATAGGGAGTTGCAGATCACCAGCCTGGAGCAACAGGCTAACCTGTTGCGTTCCCACTGGCATGGAGAACGGTGGTGTCAGTATCAACCTGCAGCGGCTGTGCCCATAAGACGGCAGCGTGCTGACCGCTTCCTTGAACCGTAGCCATGCACAGGGACTGCTCCATACTAGATGACAGGGATGGTCACTCAGATTCTCTACCTCCAGCGTGTAGGTAGCCTGATCTCCAGCGGCAACGCGCAGATCCACTGGATCGGTACCATGCAGGCGCAGCCAGGGAAAGCGCTGTGGATCCAGACGGTGCAGCACCTGTGCCACCATCAATCGCACCGTCAGGGTATCTGGTGTGGAGCAACGCATAGTAGCAGTCAATGCAGTGGCCAGCGCTCGCTCACCCTGGGCCCGTAGCCAGCGCTGGAGCCGTCCCTGTTGCATCAGCGTCTCCAGCGTGAATACCAGATCGGGTTGGGCAAGATCCAACTCCGCCAGGCGGGCCACGAGATGCGGGCCAACGGGCAATAGCGCCTGGCCAGTTCCCTCCCATCGTATCGGGATACTATACATACCGCAACGTAGGGTGACAACACCCTGGTGTGTGCCGGTCTGCCCAGCAGCCACCAGCCACAGTTCGCTGCTGCTGCCTGGTAAAATCACACCGCTATGTTTGCGAACAGGACAACCATCAACCAGTACGCGTGCCTCGGCTGCTCGCTGCGTAGGGCAATCCAATTCCCACCGTAGCGGATGCGCTGCATGATTGTAGATCGTTATGCGCTGCGGATCACTCCAGTTACGCCACTGGCGCAGGGGGATCCGACCAAACTGAATACGATCCGGGTGTACCTGTAGGAGTGGACTACCATCGGATGGGGCCAGAGCGGTCAAAAACACCTCTAGCGAACGTTGATGCGCCGCCGCAGAGCGACGGATTGCCCGCCAGTCGTGCAACAACTTGCCCAGCATTCGATCTGGGTGCTGTACCAACCACAGCTCGATCATACCGGAATGTAACGCCCGTTCCAGGATATGCGGATGTTGCGCCGCCACCTGCAACAGATCACGCTGGTACCGCAACGACACACCCTGATCCAGCACGAGCGGAACGGGGGACAGCGGTAAGGTCAGCGCAGAACGCAGGGCAGCTGCAGTCGGTGCCCGCCGATTTATATCCAACGTGAGCGCCCAGCGCAACGCTGGTGCAACACCCGGCGCGGCCAGGTTCAGGCGTTGTAGATCAAATTGGAGCGGTGCCCGGGTGGGATCGTCACCTGTCAATAGTTCATAGCAGGTTGCGGCCAGGCTGAACAGGTCGCTACGTTCGTCGCTCTCCTGATTACCAAGCTGCTCTGGCGATGCATAGCCAGGGGTGCCATGGCGTGGACGGGCACGCTTCGGCGGGTACCGAGTGCGCGTCATCGCTGCTCCGAGATCGATCAAGGCCAGGGAACCGTCAGGCCGCAATACGAGATTGGATGGCTTGATGTCACCACAAATAACAGGTGGTGATTGAGTGTGCAGATAGGTCAGGATATCACAGAGTTGTACCGCCCAACGCTGTACCTGGCGTGGATCGCAGGGGCCATGGTTGATCAATGTGGCCAGGGAAGTACCCGGCATTAACTCACGTACCAGCCAGGTGAAACCCGGCGTATGGGAGAGACGCAACAGGCGTGGTAGAGCCGAATGCCGCAACTTGCGCAGCAGGTACGCTTCCCAGCGCAACACCGCTACCGCCTCCTGGCAGGCATCCGGCGGAAGATCATTGCGTACCATTTTGACTGCCACCGGTGCTGCAGTCGCCTGCTGTTGTGCCTGGAGATCGGTAGCCTGAAACACAACCGCCTGTCCACCCCATCCAAGCAACGCATCCAACCGGTAGCGATGTGCCAGCACATCGCCTGGCCAGAGATCGCAGGGCGGTGATTGCGTTGTAGGTTGTTTTCCAAGACTAATCGTACATGCAGTTTCTGACATGGGTTACAGGTTACGGGTTAACGAATATGCTATGCTACACACCGACGATGCTTAAGGCTATTCATCTGTGGTTTCTAGAAATCCTTCTGAACAGGTCACGTGTAGTTCTTGACAGCCACACAACGTCTCGGTACAGTGGTATATTGTAACCGACAATTTTTCATAGAGCCAGTGCAGGTATCAACCTTCATCCCATATACCACAGGGCCGCAACAAGGTACCGATGATGTCATCATTGGTGTTGCTCACGCGATGAGCAGCACGACGGTAGTATCGCTTGCATAGTACTCCAACGAGACATCCCTTGCGTAGGAAGGCTCGGCGCGGCTTCGTCTCTCCTGTGGGAGGAGTGAGGAGCAAGGAGCGAAAGAAAAGGAGTGAGGCAAGTACCTTGTTACAGCGCTGCAGATAGTGATTGTGAAGAAGTCCACATAATTTTTCACCTGATCCTCATTGACAAGCGTTGAAACCGTAGGTTATAGTGAACATAGCATCCTATCACCTGATACTCCAACAAGACTTCATCTCGGTAAGGGTACAAGGGCCGCAGGCCCCTGCGCACGTTCCCGGTGATTGTAGAACGGCGAAGCCGTGCCGCCTTGACCAGGGTATGTCTCGTTGTAGTACTAATATTTCCAGGAGGCACCGTGTCGGTTGAAGAATTTCAACAATCTGGATTAGCAGGCCCCCTCACCAGAGGCCAGGTCTATGAAACGAGTTCACTATCGGGAACTGCAGAATGGGCCGGAGAACGGCAGACGACAGGGGATATTCAACGGAGCCACCCCCCCACAATGCCCGAAGCGCACCCACCGCACCCTCGAGGGCGATGGATATGGCACACGTTGATGATCATGGTTCTCACATGCATACTCGGCGCAGGAGGAGTGCTATACTATCTTGATCAGGCCTTTGCTGGTCATATTTATCCCAATGTTTCGATCAGTGGCATTCCAGTTGGTCGAATGAATAGCACTGCGGCCAGTGAGCTGTTACGCGAACGATACGAGCTTTTTGCACAACAGCCGGTTACGCTCACGTATGGTGACCAGGTCTGGACACCTGCTGCAGCTGAGCTAGGGGTACAGGTCGCCATCGAGCAGTCAGTACAGGAAGCGCTGGCGGTTGGCCGTCGCTCTGGGTTTATCACCAATTTACGCCAGGTTGCTGCCATCTGGGAGAGCGGTCTTGATTTGCCGTTGCATCTGACTATTGATCAAACGCAGATGCAGCGCTATGTGCTGGAGCGCTCCGTGGAAATCAACACACCTGCTGTTGATGCCCAGCTGGTACTGCAAGGTACCCAGGCGAGTATAACACCGAGTACGCCCGGGCGCCAGGTGCTGGTTCAGGATACTATCGACGACATTACGGCGGCGCTGCAGCGCCTGGAACCACACACGATCGTCCTGCGTACACGTCATCTGCCTCCTGCCCTGAGTACTGACGCGGTGGTAACGGCGTGGCGTGAAGTTCGTGCTTTGCTGCAAGGGCCTCTCATACTGCAAAGCAACGACCGTGAGTGGGAATGGAGTGAGAACGATCTGGCCCAGATGATCCGGATCGAGCGTCAGCCTGCGATTGACGGAACCGGTGATCAACTGGTCATTAATCTGGATCGGGAGCAACTGCGTACACGGTTACAAACGATTGCGGCAGTTGTTGGGAGTTCCAGCGCGAACCCGCGTGTCGATTGGAATGGTGGTAATTTAAAGATTATCCGTGAGGGTCAGACCGGTCGCCAGCTCAACCAGGCACGGGCCGAGCGGATGATTCTGGCGGCGTTACCCACGGCCAATCGCATCATCGAGTTGCCCTTCCATACAGCACCACCGACCATTACCGGTGCCAATATTGGGCAGTTACATATTCCCGATCTGCTGGCGGTAGGTCGGAGCGACTTTAGTGGTTCGGCAGCCTATCGCATTACCAATATTCAGGCCGGGATGAATCTGCTCCATGGTATTCTCATCGCGCCCGGTGAGGAATTTTCCTTTAATCGGGCAATTGGACAGATCAATGCCGCAAATGGTTTTGTCGAAGGCTATGCCATCGTTCAGAACCGTACGCAGTTGGAGTGGGGAGGAGGTATCTGCCAAAACTCAACCACTATGTTTCGGGCAGCATTCTGGGCCGGTTTGCCAATTACTGAGCGGCATGGACATTCCTTCTATATCAACTGGTATGATCGATACGGCTTTGGCGAATATGGCGATGGTCCTGGTATGGACGCGACGATCTACACCGGCCCAGGGGGAGCTGATCTGAAATTCCTGAATGACACCGGTAACTGGCTGCTCATTCAGACGAATGTTGATACCGCGCGGGCATTGGCCGAGGTTGCGATTTATGGGACAAAGACGAATCGTACGGTCGAATTGCAGGGGCCAGTGATCTCTAATCGCATTCCTGCACCGACGCAACCAGTCTTTGTGCCTGATCCCAGTCGTCCTCGTGGCTCACGACGTCAGTCAGATACTGCTCGTGGCGGGATGGATATTACATTTACGCGCATCATTAAGGAGAATGGTACCGAGATTCATCGGGAGACGTTCTTGACCCGCTTCAAGCCATGGCCGAACATCTTTGAAGTGCATCCGCTTGATATGCCTGGCGCACCACCCGCACCGGCTCCAGCACGTGTGCAACCCGTAGCAGCGCCACCAGCGCCACCCGAAGCGCCACCAGCACCACCCGAAGCGCCACCAGCACCACCTGAAGCCCTACCGGTACCCGCTCCAGTACCGCCCGAACTACAACCCGACCCTGCGCCTGTGCCTCCCGATCCTGCGCCTGTGCCTCCCGATCCTGCGCCTGTGCCTCCCGATCCTGCGCCTGTGCCTCCCGATCCTGCGCCTGCACCTCCCGATCCTGCGCCTGCACCTCCCGACCCTGCGCCTGCGCCTCCCGACCCTGCGCCTGCGCCTCCCGACCCTGCGCCTGCACCTCCCGACCCTGCGCCTGCACCTCCCGACCCGCCGCCAGGCGAATAAATGACTGCTGAGAGTAAGGATTGACCCAGAAGTGTCGATCCCCGCCAGGAGGAGAGAGAAGAGAGAACCCGCGCTTTTCTTCTCTCGTTCCTCACTTCTCTTCCCCCGCTTCTCACACAGCACCTGGAGGAATGTTATATGCTATTCTGTTCTATTCTGTACCACCGTTGCCTATCTGGATTATTGATTATCCCTATTTTTATACTGCTCACCATCACTACATCGGCCCAATCCTCACACGATCCACCTGATCCGCACGAACGCATCAGTACTCAGGTATTGCGGGCTGCCGCACGCTTGCAGCAAGGTGATGACGGTCAACTCCAGTCAGATCCACTATCTCTACCAGGCAGCATTCAAATCAGCGCAGAGGGAGAGATTGGTGTTGAGGTGCGCATCAACGGATCAACGGCCACTGCCGCAGCGGCGATCGCCAGTCTAGGCATTCGCGTGGGTGATTACTCGGAAGCGTTCCCGCTGATCAGTGCCTGGCCGTATCCGGATCAGCTTGCTGCTCTGGCTGCACTTCCCATGGTGATCTACATCGATCCGCTGGTGATGCCCCTGATCCGCACCGGCTCTGTCGTATCGCAGGGTGATAGTATATTACGAGCAGATGAGGTGCGGCGCACCTTCGAGCTATCCGGGGCCGGGGTACGGGTGGGTGTCATCTCGAATGGCGTGGATACGCTGGTCGCCGGGCAGAGTACTGGAGATCTTCCGCCTGACTGTCCGACTGAGCTACCACCTGATCCCACCAGTTGCCTCGTCGTCGATCCACGCCGGCGCGGGATGGGCGATGAAGGGCGAGCGATGCTCGAAATTATTCACGACCTGGCACCGGGTGCGATCCTGGGCTTTTCCAGTGGCATTCAGGGGATTACTGGCTTTGTGGGCGCTATCGACTTTCTGCACCATGAGTTTCAGGCCGATGTGATTGTGGACGATGTGGGCTATCTGAATGAACCGTTTTTTGAAGATGGTATCATTAGCATACGTGCACAACAAGCGGTTGATGCGGGCGTAGTCTTTATCTCGTCGGCTGGTAACGATGCCCAGCGGCACTACCAGGCAGTGCTTAACCTGCCTGCTGGCTGTCCGACCGGCGTCAAACGCCAGTGCCTCCACCAGTTTGCGCCGGGTGATACCACGCAGCGCTTTACACTGCAACCAGGCCAGACCATCCGCGTGGTGCTGCAATGGGATAATCCTTTTGGTGCGGCAGCGGATGATCTCGATCTTTATCTGCTTGAAGGTGACACCGAGTTGGCATCTGCTACCGAACGTCAACATCTGACCCGCCGTCCCCTGGAGATTATGCCGCTCTACACAAACCAGACGGGCCGGATACAGCAGGTAGATCTGGTGGTCGATGCCATCATGCTCAACAGTGGTACCACGCCGTTGATCGAAATGTTTTTTATTACCGAGAGTAGCGCTGAATATATTACCAACGCTGACAGTATTTTCGGACATCCGGCTGTACCCGACGTGCTGACCATCGGTGCGGTGCCGGCTCACGATCCCACACGTATCCAACCATACAGCTCGCGCGGGCCAGTGACGATCAGCCATCCGTTGCCAGAGACGCGAGCCAAACCCGACCTGGTTGCCACCGATTGTGTACGTACCAGCGTGCCGGGCTTTCAAGTGTTTTGTGGTACATCGGCAGCGGCTCCCCATGTGGCGGCGCTAGCAGCCCTCATTCTTGAAGCAGAGCCGGAAGCAACACCAGCTCGCGTGCGGATGTTATTGCAACGGAACGCCGTCTATCCTCGCTCACCGGGCTTCGATATGACCTATGGTGCCGGTCTGACGGATGCAATACAGTCGTTGAATGATAGCCGCGCCATGCCCGCGCCAGACACTATCTTCTTACCGTTGATCATGAAATTAGTACCATGATCGCCGGTCAGTTTAAGTGGCTGGGAGCAATTAGCCCCCTTTTTCCCATAAAAATAAAAGGTTATTTCGATTGATCAGCGGTACCCGTTCTGAGGAACGTTCGCCTGCCGGGGTTGCGGGGGCCAGAATTTCCCCACTCCCCCATCGGAACGAGGACAAACGTCACAGCAGTATCGAGTGAGTCTCCGATTGCGTTCATCGCGTCCGAAAGAGATAAAGCGTAACACGATAAAACAAATCGGAATAAACTTTATAGAAAACGAATGGTATGGTACACTTGTTCTATGACCGAAAAAACCCGCTCGGACAGAGCGGTTAGCCGGTAACGTGGGCGGTTGCGCCGTGCGTTGGCTGAGAAGCCGTCGCCGAAAGGCGACGGAGAACGTCACAGGCAAAAAGGCGAACTGACCATATCACTGCGTGCCTCGTATCAGTTATCAGCAATCTGCATGTTCGAGTGGCAACACTTCTCCCCAGAGATGTGCAAACACCGGGCCGACACTGGCCGGATCACCAGTTGTAGCAGCGCCCACCCGCCCCACATCTGGTACCAGTCCGTTCATAGCCGCCACTCGTGCCACCTGCTGTGCCACTGCCGGGCCGGTGTCAATGATCGTGATATCGGGCTTGAGCAACTCAACGAGCAGTGGCTGTAGGAATAGATAGTGAGTACAGCCGAGGACGATCGTATCTACACCCTGTTCCATCAGCGGTGTCAGGTAGTGCTGTAACAATTGACGTGTCTGTGGGCTATACAGATCCCCCACTTCGATCCGCTCAACCAGACCAGGGCAGGGCACGGTCTGCACCTGTACCTCGCTGGCAAAACGCTCGACCAGCCGCGCAAAACGTGCCCCGGCCAGCGTACCGCCGGTCGCCAGTACACCCACGCGCCCCACCCGGGTGGACTCAATGGCGGGCTTAATGCCCGGTTCCATGCCCACGATTGGTACCGACAGTTCAGCCCGCAGTACCTCCAGCGCTGCCGAGGAAGCGGTGTTACAGGCGACTACCACCAGGTGTGCGCCGCGATCTACCAGCCAGCGGGCGCAGGCTAACGCCCGCTTCCGCACTTCTTCGGTTGAGCGCGACCCATATGGACAGAAGGCGGTATCGGCCAAATAGTACAGGTTGTGCTGTGGCAACAGGCGGCGCACCGCATGCATGATCCATAGACCACCCAGACCAGAATCATAGAGACCAATCACAGCCAGCACCTCTTCTTGACACGAGGGACGCAGTCGCTCAAACCACATGTTTTGCTCCCCTGCGGCAGCACGGGACTTTGTCTGTTCCTCCAGACTGCTGCAGGGGCAAAGGCCACCGAACGATCCCAATGCGTACCTGATGGTATTGAGTTATTAGGAGAGAAAAGCAAAAAAGTACCCCTTCACTGTTGACGACACTCAGGGCAAGCGTCGGTGAGAAAGGTGCGTCTGGTTTGCGCAGTATGGACGAACTCGGCAAACACCCGCTGCCAGCGCGGATCAATCGCATCCCACAGTGTCTCCGGGTGGCATTGCACGCCGACGACAAACTGGGCGTCGATGCTCTCAACAGCCTCGATCACGCCATCAGGCGCGTATGCCACGACGCGTAGACCAGGCGCAACCGTTTTGAGTGCCTGGTGGTGTACGGTGTTGACTGTGATCTGTGTTGTCCCAAGCTGATCGGCCAGCCAGCAATTCGGTGCAAGGGTGATCGGGTGTGCCAGGTGGTGCCAGTGCGGGTAGGTGGCGGACTCACGATGGTTCACGGCTCCCACGAACTGATCGGGCAGATCCTGGTAGAGCGTGCCACCCAAAGCAACATTCAAGATCTGCATGCCTCGGCAGATGCCGAGCACTGGCTTACTATCGGCCTGTGCCCAGGCAATCAGTTGCAACTCAAGCGCGTCTTGTAGTGGATCGGTCGGCCCCAATGCCGGGTGTGGCTCCTCGCCATAGCTGGCCGGATCAACATCGCTGCCACCAACCAGGAGCACGCCCTGACAGCGTTCATAGTGTGCGCGCAGCACCGTACGATCGTGAGTGAGATGGATCAGGTTGGGAATAGCCCCGGCCGCTTCAATTGCCTGAATACAACTGCTGAAGCTCCCATTGATCGAACCGTAGAAGTCGTGAACAATATGCAAACACGGAATACCAATAAAGGTCGAGTGTGTGAGGTACATGGCAGTATCCTGATCGAGACGGATCATAATCTGGGCTTAAAACAGCAGACATAGCGTCACCCTGGACATAGCGTCACTCTGAACAATCAGAACGCCCTGGTGTGCCCCAGAAGGACGCCCTATTGGCGGACATAAGACATAACCGAAACGCCGTGCAATGGGCTACAAAGCTGGCAAACATGGCACTCCACCGGGGATCGAACGCATCCTGCACTGCTTCAGGGTGGCACTGCACGCCCAGTATAAATTGGCCGTTAGTACCCTCAACTGCCTCAATGACACCATCCGGTGCCCGCCCCACCACACGCAGATCCGGTGCCGGATCCTTAATGGCCTGGTGGTGCAGCGAGTTGGTCAACAGTTCAGATGTGCCGAGCAGAGCTGCCAGGCGTGAGTCACGTTCCAGGCGCACCGGGTGGGTCATATATGTCCAGTCTTGTAACTCATACGAGCGTTCGTGACAAATGTCAGTATCGATCTGCGCCGGAATGTCCTGGTAAAGCGTACCGCCGAGCGCCACATTTAGTACCTGGATGCCACGACAGATCGCCAGGATCGGCTTGCCCTCGGCGGCGGCCCAGCGGGTCAGCGGCAGTTCGACCACATCGCGCAGGGGTTCGAGTGTGCCCAGGCGCGGGTGCGGTGCTTCGCCATAATGATGCGGCGCTACATCACCACCGCCAGCCAGCAACAGGCCATCGATGCGCTCGTAGAGCATGTGCAAGACATCTTCCTGTACCACCAGCGGAATGAGCAACGGTACTCCACCAGCCTGCACGATGGCGTCAATATAGCTCTGGCGATGCCCCAGGATAGGCGGACACCAGTCCTTGTCAAGAAATGTAGCACAGGGAATACCAATGGTGGGCTTTATCAAAACGAAACTCCTGGTACCAAGAATGAAAGCGGAACTCTGCATAGCGAACACTGGACACTGAAAGCGTTGTGCAATAATACTCTATTGTAACGCAAAGCCTGTCGCTGCGAAAGCGGGAAGCGTGAAGTATTGCCCCAGGCCTGGAGGCTCGGCTGAAGCCGGGCTTGCGTGATTTCCATACGCCGAAAGTGGCAGCATGGCTACCACCCATATGGGCCGTATCGCGCCTTGTTACAACTCATACCTCCACGTCTGGCGTGTCGCTCAAGACCAGGCAGGCTTCGGGAGGAAAGCTGACAGTGACCGAGTCGCCGCTACGGGGAGGCACGAGTTGCGGGGTATTGAAGCTGTCCAGGTGGATGGTATGCTGGTCGAAACGCACGCAGATGCGTACTACAGGGCCAAGGAAGGTAACATCTTCGACGGTACCCTGCAGGTGGTTGGCAGTCTGTCCATACACGTCGTTCAGCGAGATGACTTCGGGGCGCAGGGCGATTGCCAGCGACAGATCGGGTTGCCCGGTCGGGAGGCGGTTCACGCGAATCTCCTGCCCGTCAATCATGATCCGGCCTGTCGCAGCATCAACGACCTCGGCAGTCAGGACGTTTAGCGTGCCGACGAATGAGGCCACAAAGCGTGTGCGTGGCCTGTTATAGATCGCAAACGGTGTACCGATCTGCTCGATCCGGCCCTGGTTCATAACCACAATTCGATCCGAAAGCGATAGTGCTTCCTCTTGATCGTGCGTCACATAGATCGTCGTGATGTTCAACTGGCGCTGAATGGTGCGGATCTCCTGGCGCAACGCGATGCGGATTTTGGCATCCAGCGCCGAGAGCGGCTCGTCCAGCAACAACACCTGGGGCTGGATCGCCAGTGCGCGTGCCAGTGCCACCCGCTGCTGCTGCCCGCCAGAGAGTTGATAGGGATAGCGGTTGGCATACTCGGTCATATGAATGATTTCGAGCATCTCTGCCACCCGCTGCTTGATCGCTCGCACCGGTTGCCCGGCGACTTTCAAGCCAAACCCGACATTTGCGGCCACAGTCATATTGGGAAAGAGCGCGTAGGACTGAAAGACCATGCCCACGTTACGGCGATTGGGTGGCATGCGTGTGACATCGACGGCATTGATTACGATGGAGCCAGCAGTTGGCATAATGAAGCCAGCAACCATGCGTAGCGTAGTCGTTTTACCACACCCGCTGGGGCCAAGAAACGAAACAAATTCACCTTGCTCAACCTGTAGATTAAATGTGTCAACTACGACCGTCTGACCATAGATCTTATGCACATCATTGATCTCAAGAAAAGCCATACGTATCTGAATACCCTTTCTGTGCAACGTATTCTGGTGTGACGCTCCTCTGCTATTGGTACCGGTTAGCGTGGGCCAGTCATCTGACTCTGGTCAGAGAAGCTGTGGCTGATCCACTGCACCACACCGATCGAAGCCCAGGTAAGCCCAAAGCTGATGATCGCCAGTGCCGACGGTTCATAGACTTTGCTGCTGCTCAACAGGTTGATGTATGGCCCAAAGGCCGGTTGTGCCAGCAGAAACGCTATCGTAAACTCGCCCATCACAATCGCAAAAGTGATGAAGGCACCGCTCAACAGCGCGATGTAGACGTTGGGAAAGATCACACGGGTCATAATCGTGAACCAGCCCGCCCCCAGGCTCTGCGCCGCCTCGGTGAGCGCCCGCACATCAATTGCCCGCAGGCCGGTGTCAATTGCCCGATACATGTAGGGGATCGACAGCATGACATACGAGCCAACGAGTAGCACGTATAACCCCTGGCGGCTGTCAGTAAGCGAGGTGCGGTTGTAGGTGCGAATCAAGCCAAACACGAGCACCACCGCCGGTACCACAAACGGCAGTAGGGTGATGAAGTCGATAACCGGGCGCAGACGTGGTAGCTGGAGTTGTACCCAGTAGGCCGTCGGCAAGATCAACAGCGCACTGATTGTAATCGTTGTTGCTGCTGTCCAGAAGGAAAACAAAAAGCTGTTGAAAAACGCTGGCGAGGAGAGGGCATTGACATAGGCCGTGAAGCCCAGTTCATCACGTTTCGCCTGCAACGAGAAGAGCAGCGTGGCGAACAGGGGCACGAAGAAGTAAATCGCGCCAATGGTAATCCACAACCATGACCAGAAATTAATGGGTCGCATATTGTTCTCGCTTGTGTCGAGAGCTATGTTCTCACATGCCACAACCTCGCCTTATGCCTCATGCCTCACAGCAGGCGAGGGAATAGGGAAGATGCACAGCCAGCCTTGTCTCCTTTCATCTGTTCTCTGAAGATGCTTCACGCCTCATTCACAGGACGGATGCAGTCATCCCTCACCAGGGTTCGCCTTTGGCAGAGCGGCCATTTTCCTTGTTTTTTCTGCGTGGAAGAAGCGAACGAACTATACCACCGCGTACCTCGTGTCATTTATGAGCATAGCCAGCGTTCGGACATGCGGCGTAGCCAGGTGTAGATCGCAATCGTGAACGCCATAATCACGATCATGCCTAGCGCCAGTGCATTCCCCATACCAGGATTCTGAAGCGCATCACTGCTTAACTGCGCGGCGATCAGAATCGTCACGACACTGGCCTGGCTGCCGCCACCGGTCAATGCAAAGGCGGTTGCATGGGCACCAAAAGCGTTACCAAACAGCAGCACCATTGTCCCCAGAATTGCGGGTAGCAGGATCGGCAGCGCTACATAGCGCCAGTAGTGCCAGGGCGTGGCCCCCAGGTTCTCAGCCGCCTCACGCCACTCGCGCTTGAGGCCATCCAGCGCGGGGGTCATGATCAACACCATCAGCGGGATCTGAAAATAGATATAGGTAATCACCAGCCCCCAGAAACTATATAGACTAAAGGCGGGATAGAGATTAATGCCAATGTTACGCAGCATACTCGTCACCAACCCCAACTGCCCCAGCGTAGCAATAAAGGCAAACGCCAGTGGAATACCGGCAAAGTTAGACGCAACGCCCGAAAAGGTCAGCAGCAGCGAGCGCACACTGCGTGGCAATCCGCCAATTGTGACCGCATAGGCCATCAGGAAGCCCAGGATGCCTCCACCAAGCGCCGAGGCGGCACTGAGCCGAATGGTGTAGAGATAGGACGAAACAATGAATGGCTGGCTGAGATCAATAATATTTTGCAAAGTAACGTTGCGTTGCCGATCTAGAAAGCTCTGCACAATAATCGAGATCGCTGGCCAGAACATAAAGGCGGTCACGACTGCGAAGAACGGCACTACGCCCAGCCATGCCCAGGGTATACGGTGCAAAAGCGGTGGTAGCCCGGCTTTGTTACCAGTCGTTGCAATGGTGATTCGTGCCATCGGTGTTTCGCTCCATTGATGAACCATGGTTCGCAGTGAGCGTCAAAGCTGTTTCTTATCACGCCCAGAGCCAGTGCTGGGACAGGGTTGGTAGCGACGTCGGGCGTCGCCACCAGTGCCGTGTCGCCACCAGTAGATAGAGACAACCGCGTCCGCATCAATTGCTCTGGCATAATGCCTGTACGTACAGCTATCCCCTGGCCTCTGTTTCTACGTGCCTGTGATGGACTATTGTACCAGGTTTTCTCTACCCAACTGCGTGGTACATTCAGGAAATAGAGGCACCGACAATTGTGGGCCAGCCGTTCTTGATCGTTTCAAACGCCGCATCGATCTGTGGCCCGGTCGGGAACACCACTGGTGCATCCGTTCGTGGGAGCCGTGCCAGCAAGTCGGACGGAATAACGTTGCGTTGCTGCAAATCGTCGAAACGTACTGGTGTGGCATAGCCCTTCAACCAGATCATCTGTCCCTCATCCGAATACAAAAACTCCATCCACAGCCGCGCGGCAAAAGGACGCGGCGCATAGGCACTGATTGCCTGAACATACACACCCGCCAGTGAACCGCTTTTGGGAATAACGACTGCGATATTCGGGTTGCCCGCGGTTTCATCGCGATTGCCCAGTGCATTATAGTCCCAGCGCAGAGCAATCGGTGTCTCACCCTTGGCAATCGTGGCAGGTTTGGCAATCACTGGTAGCAAGTTGCCAGCCTGGTTCAGTTCGCGGAAGAACTCCAGGCCAGGCGTGGCGTTGTCTGCGGAACCACCGTTACCCAGTGCTGCGGCCCAGACAGCGTTGATCGCCTGCCCGGAGCCGGTCGGATCACCCGCCAGGGCAATCTGGCCACGATATTCCGGCTTGAGCAAGTCTGACCAGTCTTCAGGGACATTCTTGACCACCTGCGTATTGACTTCGAAGGCCATCACGCCATAGTAATCGCCATACCAATAGCCTTCCGGGTCTTTCAGCGTGGCGGGGATGCTGTCCCAGGTAGCAACCTTGTAGGGCGGCAACAAGCCCTCTTTTTTGGCGGTTTCACCCCATGTAAACCCAACATCGATTACATCCGGGTTCTGGGGGCCACGGTTACCAGCATTGGCACGAATCTGCTCGATCTCCTGAGCCGAACTGGCGTCTGGAGTGAGATCATTGTGGGTCAGAAAGGGGTATTTTTCAAAGAAGGTCTGTTTCATCTCACCATAGTTGGCCCAGGTATCGGGGAGCGCCGTGGTAGAGAGTTCGCCCTCCTGTCGGGCGGCCTCAATAAGCGCTTCCAATCCCCCTGCGTCGGCTGCGGTCAAGGGGCCAGCCGGCGGTGCGGGCGGCAGGGCGGCCAGTACGGGGGTGGCTGTCCCGGTGGTGATGACCTCTGGCGCAGTCGTTGTCTGCGGTGCGCCACAGGCTGCCAGTACTGCCCCTGAACTGGAGAGCGCAATGAAGCGCAGAAATGCTCGACGACTCAGCTTCAGTTCCAGCGCATCTCCATTATGATGCGTGGTTTGTTTTGTCACGTCTTTTTCCTTATCTGTAAGATAAACGATTACCAGCGCTGTTCTTCCACTCGGTTCCTGGCAGACATAACCTGCACAGTGCAGTGAACCGGTACTACTACTGACCTGCGTGTTCAGTTTCCGGCTTGCTACGTATGCTGCGACGACCATCACCAGACATATCGGTGACGAATGACCAGCCGTATAGCGACTGGCAGCAACCAGTGCAAGCCTCGCCCGGAGCCAGAATATCATACTTGTTCAAATGTGAGAGGGAGATCAGGCTCGCACAGTGTACGTCAGCAACGTGAAGACAAGTTGATGAATGGATTAAGGTTGTGTTAAGTGTTGTTGCATGATTGGTTCAACAGATGGAAGGTCATGACAACGTACTGTGGCAACGCTGGCCCGGCTCAAGCCGTGACTCCGGTCAAGTAGAACGCGCCGTCCACGAATGGGGCCACAAATAGAACGCGCCGCCCGCGCCCCGGAGGGACGCGCTACCACCGCCCTTAAAAGGGGCGGAAACGACTAAAGTCGTTACTACATGCCTCGTCGCCTCGCGTCTTATCGCCTCGCGCCTCGTGTCCCCGCCCGCCCGCCATCGTTAGCGTTGAGTCAACCGGGAACGCCCGCCCGCGCCCCGGAGGGACGCGCTACGCCTCACACCTCGCCTCGCACCTCGCACCTCGCACCTCGCACCTTTGCGTTAAAAAAACGAGCGCCCACCGCACGTCTCGCCCCCCTTCATCGCCTGCCGCACGCTCAATGGCCGCCGCGCCCCGGAGGGACGCGCTACCACCGCCCTTAAAAGGGGCGGAAACGACTAAAGTCGTTACTACATGCCTCGTCGCCTCGCGCCTCAGCGCCTTGCGTCTCAGCGCCCGCCCGCCATCGTTAGCGGTGGGCGAACCGGGAAGGGCCGCCCGCGCCCCGGAGGGACGTGATATGACGGCGTGCTATTCAAAAAGTTCGGCAACAGTGCAGGAAAAACCTGGAAGTACATTGGGGAATTCCAAGGTCATTGTCTTTGTGTAGGTACGTGCAAGTCCATCGGGAGTATGAACAATGACTTCTTGTGTACGTGGATAGATTGTCCAGACCAGTGGCGTGCCTGCACCGAGAAAATCACGTACTTTCTTACGCACTTCGTCTGCTGTTTCACCTGGTGAAACAACTTCAACTGCCAGATCGGGGGCAAGATTCCAGAAGCCTTCGGGAATACCGCTCACAGGAATATGGTCTTGACGGACGTAGGATATATCCGGCCCACGTACCGTATCAGGATCACGGTTCAGAATATAACCAGCTTCTACTCCAACATAGCCGCTGCCTGTTTGTTTAGCCCATACACGCAACAGCATGGCGAGCATACATGCAATCGCGCCGTGTTGTCCACCTGGCGGCATGGTCTCACGTACCTCCCCACGCACAAGTTCGCGGTGCATATCTGTCTCGGGCAAATCCCAAAAGTCCTGAACAGTCATCAATTGTTGCAGCACAGAACTCATTTTTTGCCCTCCCAATGCGTAACCAGTAAGGATGAGTCGTGCATCTCGGTACGCTTTGACAGCAGGAGAGAGACGTACAACAGTAGCTGGTATATGTGTGCAGAAATGACGCAGGCTTGCACAGTGGCCCAACGCTTTGCGCTTCAGTCGCCGCCCTGTGAGAGTAAAGATACCATAGAACGGTTCAGATTCCAAGTAGCAACGCTGGCCCGGCTAAAGCCGTAACTCCGGTCGTTCGTAGATTCGCTAAGGAGTTCGGCCGCCATGCTGCTGCCTACGGCTTACTATGGCAACGCTGGCCCGGCTAAAGCCGTGACTCCGGTCGGTCAAGTAGGCGGATTCATTGTTCAAAGATCATCAGGCGGCACTATCCTACCCGCCGCATATTGCTTTCCATATACACTCTCTGTGTCTTTGCGCCTTTGCGTTAAAACAAGAGCGTCCGCCTCACGTCTCCTCGCCCGCCCGCCATCGTTAGCGGTGGGTCAACCGGTAATGGCCGCCTGCGCCCCGGAGGGACGCGCTACGCCTCGCGCTCCTTCAGCGCCTGCCGCACGCTTAACGCCCGCCCGCGCCACGGAGGGACGCGCTACGGTGCATTGCCGCGCTTCGTGCCTCGCGCCACCGACGGCCTGCTGGACAACCATTGCCCCGCCTCGCATCGTCCCCATCGCCTCGCCAGCACGGCGTTATTCATCACTGATCAGGCTGCGCCAATCATCAACCTGCAACACTCTGGCAAATTTTTTGAGAATCTCCGGGTTCGCACGTTGAATATAGCTATGCCAGTAGCGCGAAACGGTGGTAGGTGTCAATTGGGTCAACTCCGTGAGTTGTTTCATCGTGTAGCCTTGCTGCTTTGCCAGTTCCTGGATGCGTAGTTTCATGCGCTGCTTTCCCCTCTCGTATTGCCTCTGGTCTATTATACCGATGTCAAGCGCATGCTACTAGAGTACTATATGTAAATAGTACTTATAGCTTATTGTACGTAAAGCTAAAAGTAATACAATGGGTATGCCGCTGTTGTCTGTTGGGTACAATACATAGCTTCTGCAAAGGGAAAAGGGTATGAAGCAACACCTGCTTGCGCATTCTCCGGTACGGGGTGTGGATCTAAGCTACTCATTGGTACGATATATAGCGCTCTTTCTCGACGATTTGATCGAGGAGGGATTAGAAGTGTGGCCGAACGATGAAGGGTTATGGGAATGGCGTTGGGACAATAGTCATGCGCAGTACGCTTTGCGGGGATTAGGTGAAGCTGTTCTCGATGCCGTTGCTACGCGCTATCCTGAAACGTTTGATGGACAGATGCCGCGAGCGGTATCTAGCCGTTGATAAAACGCGCCGTCCACGAATGGGGCCACGCATACGATTGCGAGTGCACATCTTTATCATCCACGAAGAGACCGTGCCCAACTACCTGTTCGCGCCCCGGAGGGGCGCGCACCGGGAGCGCGCCCAACTATCTGTTCGCGCCCCGGGGGGGCGCGCTCCGCGCTCGCCGCCCACTGTAGGGCACGGCTCCGGCGTGCCCGCGGTCGCGCCGGGTGCACCGCACGCGGAGACGCCGCCTGTCGGCGGGAGGATGCCGCCCCGCGCCTGCGCCCCGGAGGGGCGCGCACCGGGGACGCGCACCACTATCTGTTCGCGCCCCGGGGGGGCTTGCTCCGCGCTCGCCGCCCACTGTAGGGCACGGCTCCGGCGTGCCCGCGGTCGTGCCGGGTACGCTGCACGCGGAGACGCCGCCTGTCAGGAGGATGCCCCCCCTAAACCTGCGCCCCGGAGGGCGCGCACCGGGGATGCGCTACGTCGTCTGGCCCGGCGCCCCGGAGGGGACGCGCTACCACCACCCCTCCGTCGCTTGAACGCTTGAGCGTTTGAACGCTTGAAGCGCCTCGCGTCTCGACGCTGGAATAGGTACAGGTGACAGGGTACAGAGGTCAGAGCCAACCAGCCTGTCACGTGTCACCTGAAGAGCCTTACATCTCACGCCACATTGTGGTACAATGCAAACGGCTGTGCGCGGAACTATACAATGACAGATTGAATGATCCACATAATTATGTTGCTAGAGCTACAGATTAGTGATTTTGCGATCATTGAGCATCTGCATCTTTTCCTGGATCGTACCTTTAATGTGCTGACCGGCGAGACAGGTGCAGGCAAGTCGATTATCATTGATGCGCTAGGGATGTTGCGCGGCGAAAAGACCGATGCCACTCTGGTGCGGGCTGGTTGTCTCCGCGCACGGGTGGAGGGCATTTTTAGTCTGGCCGATTGCCCCGATCTGGTGACGCTGCTGCAAGAGTATGGCCTGTGTGAAGCCGATGACGAGCAGGTGATTCTCACCCGCGAGTTGAGCGCAGAGAGCGGGCGTAGTGTGGCACGTATTAACGGGCGGGCGGTTAATACCACCACACTGCGCGAGATCGGTAGCCGACTTATTGACATTCACGGGCAGCACGAGGGGTTGTCGCTGTTCAACACGCGCACCCACCTGGACATGCTTGATCGTTATGGCGGGTTGCTGGCATTGCGCGAACAGGTCAGCGAGCAGGTAGCTCGATTGCGTCAGGTGCGCGACGAGTTGGCCCAACTGCGCCAGAATGAGGCCCGCCGCAACGAGCGCATCGAAGAATTGCGCTTCTTGCTTGAAGATGTGGCGGCGGCCAATCTGCGCCTGGACGAAGAACAGGAGTTGCTGCAGGAACGGTCGAGGCTCCAAAACGCTGTCCGCATCACCGACCTGGTACGCAGTGCATATACCCTGCTCTATCAGGGCGAGGAGGGTGGCCGTCTGCCCATCCGCCCGATTGTCGAGGCAATTGCCGATGTCGCCACTTATCTCGCCGAATTGTCCCGTCTTGATCCCAGCGTCAGTGCGCTGGCGTCCCAGGCCGAAGAACTCCACTATCACCTGGAAGATCTGGCAACCAGTGTCCGTACCTATCGCGATCAGCTCGACTTCGATCCACGTCACCTTGATGTCATTGAAGATCGACTGACGGTTTTGCGTGGGCTGCAGCGCAAATATGGTGGCGACATAGCCCATATTCTGGAGCGGGCCGCCCAGGCCGAAGTAGAGATAGAGCGGCTGATGCATAGTGGCGAGCATATGGCCGAACTAGAAGCACGTGAGGCAGCACTCCTGGCCGAACTGGGCCGCACGGCCAGCGAGTTATCGCGCCGCCGCCGCACGACTGGCGAGATGCTGGCACAGGCAATTGAAGCCGCGATGAGCGATCTGGCGATGCCCTATGTACGCTTCGGGGTGCAGATCGTACAGACCGATGACCCGATGGGTATCCCGGTCGTAGCAGATGGGCAATCGTCCGTGATTGATACGACGGCAACCAGCACCCGCCGGGTGGCATTTGATCGCACCGGCATTGATCGGATCGAGTTTATGATTTCGCCCAACCCTGGTGAACCACTCAAGCCACTGGCCCGTATTGCCTCTGGCGGTGAGAGTGCCCGGTTACTGCTGGCGCTCAAGTCTATTCTCTCGCGGGTCGATACCGTCCCCACGCTGGTCTTTGATGAAATTGATGTCGGGGTCGGTGGGCGCGCCGGGCAGGTAGTGGGCCAGAAGCTGTGGGCGATGACCGAGGCTCATCAGGTCATTTGTATCACGCATTTGCCGCAAGTGGCCGCGTTTGCCGACACACACTACGTGATCAGCAAAGAGTTCAGCACCGAGCGCACGCGGACGCAGATCCGTGTCCTTACCCTCGACGAGCGAGTTGACGAACTGGCGGCTATGCTGGATGGCACGCCTGTTAGCGAACACAGCCGCGCCAACGCCCGTGAGATTATCGAGCGAGCTCATCAGCTCAAACACCGCGATGCCGATGCCTACAAAGTGCCAGCAGCGCATACCGATCAGGTACCGCGGGTGTATGAACGTGAACAACCGGTATCGCAACCCGCAACCTGCGAAGGATAGCCGCGCTTTGGAACGCGGCAGCCTTTATGGTTTTGGACGGAACCTGTAAACTGGAACTGGTCATCGAACAAGAATTACGCAGTGGCTCGAAGCCCATACCCTTCTCCCGAAAGCGAAAAAGACCTCTGGTTCGAGCGACGGCATACCTCCTGGAATCTGATAATGCAACGACAGACTACTCTGAGTACCTGGTGCGAGCGGATCATCGAAGGGGGCTGGTTGTTGGCCCTGACGCTCATTCCAATCTATTTTAATCTGTTCTCTGCCCGCCACTTTGAGCCGGACAAGGCCACCATGTTGCGGGCGATTGTGCTGATCATGGTTGCGGCTGGTATTGCGCGGGCCATCGACCAGTTTACCCAACACAATATGCCGACCGATGGGCCAGCACCGCTTGAAGCAACCACCGGCAGCAATCCATTCCCCCACATCTGGCAGCGGTTCCAACAGTTGCCCCTGGCGGTGCCGGTACTGGTGTATGCGCTGGTCTTTATCTTCACCACCTTTACCTCGATTGTGCCACTCACCAGCTTCTGGGGCTCCTATCAGCGCCTCCAGGGGACGTATACCCACTTCGCGTACATTGGTCTCTTTGTGATGATCGTCATGACTATGCGGCGCTATGCGCAACTTGAACGGTTCATCACCATAACGCTTGTCACCAGTCTGGTTGTTGCTGGCTATGGCATCCTGCAACATTTCCAGCTTGATCCGCTCCCCTGGCGCGGTGATGTTATCACGCGTGTGGCCTCAACGATGGGCAACTCGATCTTTGTGGCCGCCTATATGATCATGATTGTCCCGCTGGCGCTGTATCGGCTGATTACTGCCGTGTATGCCGCACGTCCTGCCCCGGCTGCCACCAACCCGCGCATCGATCTGCTCTGGGCACTGGCACAGGTGCTGCTGGTGGTGGGTACACTGGCACTCCTGCTGATGGCTATTCAGTTCAGCGCCGTGGTGCGCACTGTTGGCTTTCGTTACTGGTGGGTGTTCCCTGGTGCGGTCGCAGTCGCAACCGCACTCTGGACATTGCTCACCCTGGATCTCCCACGCCAGCCCTGTCGCGTACCACTGTGGCCGGGCATCCTCTTCGGGAGCTACCTGGTGTTGTTGGGGCTGGTTTTTGTGCTGTCGATCCCGGTACAGGCGATTGACGAGAGTAACACCCGTGGCGCATTCTGGTGGCTGTGGCTGCTGGTGAGTATCGTTGCTATCAGCCTCTTCTATGGACTGGCTCTGCTACTGCCGCCCCAGTCTAGCCCGGCTTCACGCCTGACCTGGTGGTTGCGTAGTGCGGGCATGCTCGTTGTGACGCTGACGCTGCTGCTTGCAACGTTTTTTACGCAGAGTCGTGGTCCGTGGATTGGCCTGGGTGCCGGGTTGTTTGTTTTCTTCTTTCTACTGTTTATGCAACTCGAACGCCATGCGCGAGCGCATGCACAACTGGCTCTGGCTCGGCAATTGCAGGTCGGGTTGTGGTTGTGGTTAGGTATCACCCTGCTGGCAGGCATGTTCCTGATTATCTTTAACACCTCTCATGCGCCCATTTTCCAGCGTCTGCGCGAGGTACCGTATGTCGGGCGTATGGGTCGCCTGCTGGAAGTGAATACCGGCACGGGTATGGTGCGACGGCTGATCTGGTTTGGTGATGAACATGCCGGTGGTGCAGTGGCCCTCATTACTGATAACCCCTTACGGATGCTGATCGGCTGGGGACCAGAGAGCATGTTTGTGGCCTTCAACCCATTCTACCCGCCGCTGCTGACCAGCGTCGAGTCGCGGGGAGCCTCACCCGACCGCTCGCACCAGGCCTTGCTGGATGAACTGGTAACCCGTGGGTTGCTCGGGTTGATGAGCTACTTTTTTCTCATCATAAGCGCCACTGTCCTGTGCTGGCGGCTGATGCAACGCGCCCCGGATCTGCGCTGGCAGGTGTTTTTCATTGCCTGTATGAGTATCGTGATCAGCCATGTGGTTGAGGGACTGACCGGTATTCCAATCGTCTCAACGCTGATGATGCTGTGGGTGACCCTGGCAATGACGATCATCGGCGGCAGATTAGCGGGGTTGTTGCCGGGTGGGAGTGCCTATGCCCCGGTTGCCGGCCCGCCAGCGACCGAGTCACTGCCTGTACCGGCTGCAAAGGCGAGCAAGCGAAGCGCATCTGGCAGTAGCCACCGCTCGTCGGGCAAGCAAGCATCTGTTACCAGCCGCCGCATAGCAGACCACAGACACCACACGTTGGCACAGCGGCGGCACGATACTGGCCTGAACCCGGCTGCCATGGCGCTCTATGGGTTGCTGGGCATGATCACTCTGGCAGTTGTCTGGTGGTCAAACATCAACCCGATCTATGCCGATATGCGCTTTCAGCAGGCGCAGGTTTATGAGCAGCCAGACAGCGGATTGCCGGGCCAGGTGATGGCGTTATCGATCTATCTGGATACCATACGCCACAACCCGCGTGAGGACTTCTATTATCTTAGCCTGGGCCGCTCGCTGATGACGGTTGCCAACGAGTTACGGGCGCAGAATATGCCGCTGGGGGTACCGGAAACTCGTCCACGCGTCGCTGATCTGCTGCAGCTACAGAACGAGGATCAGGTGATCGCCTTTGTGCAATCCCGTTCGCCGCTGGCATTGTTGAGTTATGCCGAGGCGGTACTGGAACATGCACGCCGGCTCAACGAACGGAACAAGGATCACTATGCCAATCTGGGCCGCCTGAACAACTTCTGGTATACCTGGACAGGTGATGGCGAGCGCCTGCAGATTGCCGCCGAGTGGTATCGCCAGGCAACCGAACTGGCTCCACAGGATGTTACCCTCTTGAATGAACGTGCGGGTATTGTGGCCTTGCAAGGCAGTTATGCGGCTCAGCAGGGAGAGGCGGAGGCCGCGCAAGAATATTACACACAGGCAGCACATATGTTGGAACGCTCCCGTCAGCTCGATGATCGCTTTGACGATACAGATGTGCGTATTGCTGACCTGTACCGTTTGCAAGGGCGTCTGGACGAAGCGACCGATCGGTATATTGCCGTGATTGAGCGTAATCCACATCAACTCAACCAGTCGATTGAACGTATTGCGGAGAGTATGCGCGATGCCCCCGAATTGCTGCAGCGTCTGTCGCAAGCGTATACAGCCCGGGCGGGCGATGATGCGCTCTTCCATGCGATTGCGGGTTTGCTGGCACACCGTGCGGGTGACATGGAGACGGCCGTTGTGGCCTATGGCCGTGCCGCCGATTTGCAGCCGCAGAGCCTGGAATATCGCCGCAACTATACGATTGTGTTAAGCGACACTCGCCGCTATGCGCAGGCACTCGACGAGGCACGCGCAACGTTGGCTCTGGCACAAAGGCAGAATGCCTCAATAGCGGTCACCAATCAACTCGAAATACTGATCTCCTTCCTGCAAGAGCGGGTGGCCGGTGGGCAGCCAGGATTTTGAGTGCCATCGGTCACGATTCTACAATAAGCAATAGCCTTGCTGCGAACGTAGGAGAACAAATATGAATGAATGATGCTGCAAAAGGGCATGTCTTGCTCTATAGTGATCATCTGTTGCTGTTTTGTCAATAGTGCGTATCATGAAGGAGGAGTGCAGCAGCGGCAGATCGAGACGAGTGGATATACGATGGCACCTCGCTGCTGCGCCCCTCCTTGTATAATCCAGACAAACAGAGCCTATTCTGTGAGGAGCCATCATGTCCGATACGCATCCCAATGACCTGACGTTATTTGCTGTCGATCCACAGGTTCTTCTGGACACCCTGCCCGATGGCCTGGTTGTTGTTGACCCACAAGGCGTTATTCGCTACTTAAACCTGGCCTGGCACTATCCAGGAATACATACTTTGCAGATTGGCTGTGATTTCCTTACCTGTTATCGTGCAACTTTTAATCTCTCGGCTACAACTATAGAGGTATTGCGCACAGGCCTGACGTCTGTACTGAGCGGCGAGCGTGCACAGTTTGCTCTTGATCATACCTGGCAGGTGGCACACCAGCAAGGATCTGTAGGACTCATCATACAGCCCTATCACAGCGGTGATACCCACGGGGTTTTGATCCGCCAGGTCAATACTTCTAGCCATAGGCAGGTCGAGGCCAGCGCTCAGGAACAATCGTACTTTCTGCACACGTTGCTTGATGCGATTCCCAATCCGATCTTCTACAAAGATCGGCAGGGGGTATATACTGGCTGCAACACAGCCTTTGCTGAGTTCATAGGGAAGCCCCGCACCGAGATTGTGGGCAAAACCGTGTATGACATAGCACCAACAGATTTAGCCGCCATCTATCACGCCGCTGATCTCGCGCTGATGGAGCAGCAGGGGACGCAGCGCTACGAGAGTGTGGTGGTCTATGCCGATGGTACACGTCACGATGTAATCTTCATCAAGGCCACGATCATCGATAGCCAGGGCGCAGTGATGGGGATAGTGGGCACAGTTATGGATATAACTGAGCAGAAGCGGGCGGCGGCAGCCCTGCATCAGCGTGATGCGATACTCGAGGCGATGAGTTTTGCCGGGCGGCAGTTTTTGGAAACGAACGACTGGGAACAGAAGATCCAGGAGGTGTTAGCGCGACTGGGCCAGGCAACGGGTGCGGATCGGGCCTATATCTTTGCCAACGAAGGCTTGCGTAATGGACAGATGTATGTCACCCATCTTTATGAATGGGTTGCCGAGGGTATTAACCCCCAGATCAACAACCCTGACCTGCAGAATGTCTCACTCCGGGAATCTGGTCTGGCCCGCTGGGAAGAGCTGCTGCCACAAGATATACCGATCTATGGGGCAATCGCTGATTTTCCGCCCGCAGAGCATGATCTCCTGATGTCTCAGGATATTCGCTCGCTGGCGGTGGTGCCAATTTTTGCTGGAACGACGTGGTGGGGCTTTATGGGCTTTGACGATTGTGATCAAGAACGTGACTGGTCACAGTTGGAGATAGAGACGCTCAAGATCGCAGCCGGTATCATTGGCACCGCGATCTTACGGCAGCAGAATGAGGAGGCAGTGCGGCGCACCGAAGTGCAATACCGCGAGTTGTTCGACAATGCCAGCGATATTATTTATACCCACACCTTGCAAGGTATTTTAACCTCGGTCAACAATGCGATGGTGCGGTTGACCGGTTATCGACATGAGGAACTTATTGGGAAAAATATTGCGCACCTGATTGCCCCCGAATACCTCGAACGTACCCAGATGATGACGAAGCATAAACTGGCGGAAGGTGGGACGACACCGTATGAAGTAGAGTTCATTACCTGCACCGGGCAGCGTGTGCTGCTGGAAACCAGCACGCGCCTGATCTATGATCATGGCCAACCTGTGGGCGTGCAGGGCATTGCCCGCGATATTACTGAACGCCGGCGTGCAGAGGAGATTGCCCGCCAGAGTGCCATACAAGCCGAAATTATTCGGGCCCAGGAGGCTGCCCTGGCCGAGCTATCATCACCACTGCTGGTGATTGACCACCAGATTATCTTAATGCCGTTGATCGGTGGTATTGACGCCCAACGGTCGCAACACGTGATCGAGGAGTTATTGCACGGTGTGCAGCACCACCGCGCCCTGATGGTAATTGTGGACATCACTGGCCTGGCTGTCGTCGATACTCAGGTGGCGAATGCAATCATCGAGGCGACACAGGCGGTACGCTTGTTGGGCGCACAGGTAATTCTGACCGGCATCAGTCCTCAAATAGCGCAGACCCTGGTGGGTCTGGGGGTGGATCTCAAGGGGATCATTACCCTCAGTAACTTGCAGTATGGCGTGCGGTATGCGCTAAAGCATACCCGACGTTAAAGTATGTACAGCATGAGAGGTGTAAATTTTCAAGCACGAAGAACACAAAAAACACAGGGGTGGAATCGATCTGAGTATACATCTGCTTCTTATCTCAAACACCTATGATTCACATCGTATTCATCCTCATAACGGCATTGTCCTTCTCGATCATCAGCACAATGGTGGCACGCTGGGCAGCGCTACGTACTGGCGTTGTCGCTGTGCCGCGTACACGCGACATCCACCTCACACCAGTGCCGCTACTGGGCGGGGTGGCAATTTATGTGGCTTTTGTGGCCGCATCGCTATTGTTCAACGAGCGGGCGTACCTGCGCGAACTGTTTGGCATTCTCGCTGGTGCGACGTTTGTCGCGCTGGTGGGGCTGGTTGATGATCGCTGGGATCTGAACGTCCGTCTCAAACTGGTTGGGCAACTGGTAGCCGGCGGTATTCTGCTGCTGGGCGGTACCCAGATCCAGCTCTTTGCCCAGCCTTGGCTGAACGGGTTGCTCACCCTCTTCTGGGTAGTTGGTATCACCAATGCGCTCAATTTGCTCGATAACATGGATGGCCTCTCTGGTGGTATTGCGGCGATCGCTGCGGCATTCTTCTTGCTCCTGGCGGCTATGAATGAACCACGTCAGGTGCTGGTGGGTGCAATGGCGGCGGCGCTCATGGGGGCATGTATCGGTTTTTTGCGCTATAACTTGAGTCCTGGCACAATTTTTATGGGCGATGCAGGCAGTCTCTTTCTGGGTTTTATGCTGGCAGCGTTGGCGATTAAACTGCGGTTTCTCTCCAATATTCCCCTCGTCACCTGGATGGTACCGGTGTGCGTGCTGGCACTGCCTATTTTCGATACCACTCTGGTCTGTGTGTCGCGCCTGCGCCGACACGTCAATCCCTTCACCACCGCCGGCAAAGATCATCTCTCGCATCGACTGGTAGCCCTGGGTATGACCCGGCGCGAGGCAGTGCTGACCTGTTATCTGCTGGCAGGTGCCTGTGGTATGGTTGGTGTTTATATGACACAGGCCCGTCTGTATGAAGCCTATGTGGTGGGCAGCATTTTCGTGATAACCTTGCTAGCAGCCTTAATATGGCTCGAACACTATTGCCCAGCCGGTATACGGCGTTGACTGACCAAGCCTTCTTTGTTTATAAGTCATCATTCCTAGCCACCTGACCAGGTAAAAGACTGGTCAGGTGGCTAGTCTACCGATGTGTCATCAGTGCTACAATAGCCACACAAAGTCTGGTAGTGCTTTGATTGAACTGAGAGAAGAGAGGAGAAATTCTCTTAGTCCCGGTTATCGTCACTACGGAATGGCTGCTCATCGCCTGTACCTCCTGGCGACGCCCGCTACATAGAGCGCAATGTAGTGGGCGTTGTTGTGTGTCTGTTCTGTTCAACCAGACGTTCTGGTTCAGGTTCCATACGGGTTGGCCACCACGTTGAACCTGGACAGTAAAGCTACGGTCACTGTCTGCCCGGCAACTGAAGTCGCGGGTCAGGGCGGCGAAGCCCGCGCAGGCGGGCTTGCATGGCCACGGAGGTGGCCTTTGCCCACTGGAGCCGAGGCGTTTCCACCCACGGTACAGCCGATCAACGGGATGTTGACGTAGCCCTACCAGATTGGTGACTCTTGACGATACCCCGGTATCAATCGTATGTTATGATTCAGAACGTTGAGATTGCTCCCAGATTGGCAACCTTTTAGATGGGGTAGTCTGGCGGGGCCGTGTCCCACCATACGGTTCTTTTTCGGCTCGTTTTGGTGTCAACGCCGCCACAATGGGCCGAGGTTATGGGCGAATATTTCCCTGATATGGTTCCCCTACCCGCATCAGACAATATGGCCTGAGGTATGTTGATGGAGATGTATGTTATCCGGCGACGCTGGTATGCCCTGGTGCTACTGCTCTGCATCGTGCTGCTGATCGGACTATTCAGCTACCGTCGCATTGTGGAACAACCTGCCGCGGCGAGCCGCATTACCCACATCGCCCGTGAGTTGAATGGGTATCGCGTCTATTGGGCAGGCGGCACAGATCTGGCAGACATTGCCACCTACGATGTGCAGGTATGTGAACTGCCTTGCCAGGGTTGGCGTGATTGGCAAATGCAGGTGACCGAAACATCGGCCTGGTTTGGCCCGGATGAGGGTAAGCATTTTGGCTTTCGCGTGCGGGCGCGTGATCAGTACGGGTATACCGAGCCGTGGCCTACACGCCCTGGTATGGACACCAGGCAGGCGCGGCAGCGTTAAGGGTAGGCACCCCGGCAGTTCTTGCAAGCGCAGATCAATAGGACACCGGAGTTAAGGCTTGAGCCTGGACTTCTGCTCGTTCCTGCTGGGTATAGGATTGCTCTATCCGACAGCCGCAAGCCCCGGGTACCTAGGAACGGTCAGTGGTCAATCATGGGCAGTCGCTCACTACGCAAAACGGTGTCGGTAACACGCGCAGCACGCACGCAGGCTTCAAACCGGGGGCTGCAGAGCATATCCGCACCACGTTCAATTGCCAGCGTGGTCACCATGGCTATATGCTCATCTGGCATCGCATCCGTAAAGCCTGGTGTTACCATAATCGGCATGCCAATGCTGCGTATCTCTGCCAGGCGACGGAGTAGCGCCCGGTTTTGCGTTGGCGATTTCGTTGTACCCAGGCCTGGATCTAACACCAGATTCGTCGGCTTAATCCCCTGCGATTGGGCATAGTCGATCCGGCTGTGCAGATCGCTGATAATCGCTGCCAGCATTCCACTCTCACTGGTATCGGGTAGCGGTTGATCCGTCCCTGTCCATCCAGCATGTGATAGCACGATCGGTACGCCCTCTCTGGCAACCAGTGCCGCCAATGGCTGATTCCAACTGCCAGTAGTGGTGCGCAGCCCTGCCGGATCATAGACCAGCTGCGCTCCGGCCTGGAGCGCGGCTGCTATCAATGTTACCTCTGAACCGCGCACGATCAATGGTCGTGATTGTTGGTACGTTAGCGCCTTTACGATAGCTACCAGCACGGATTGTCTGTCGGCAGCGGTTACGGTGCTATCCAGAACCAGCAGATCGGCCCCCGCCTCCAGCGCCGCGTCTGCCTGTTGCACGATGCGGTTTACCAGTTCAGCAGTCGTATCAGGCCGGGCATCTTGGGAGGAATCGCCGGCTACATTAAGCAACGCAGCCACATAGCTACGTTGGCCCCAATGCAACTGGTCATTTCTGAGGACAAGCGTTCCCCGATCTACGGCCTCATACGCTGCCAGCGTCTGAGCCAGTTCGTTCGCCAGAGTCTGGATCGCTGGCAGTGGAATGCGCCGAAAGCGAGCGATCAATTCCTGTAACTGGCGTAAGGAAGCAAAGATCAATGCATCAGTCTTTATCTCACGCTGGCCCAGATATACATCAGGGTGGATCAGGGCATCACCGTCCAGCGCCAGCAATTCCTGCTTCAAGATCATGGCCGCTGTTGCCTCAAGCTGGCTGATACGTACCATCCGTGCGCTGCCTTTGAGCAGCATGCGCTCTACACCTTCGGGATAGGTTTCGATGCTCGCGATCTCATCTGCCAGGTCGCGCTGGTTGGTACACGTCAACATACGGGGGTTATACATGTGGGTTCTGCTGCTGACTGGCACGCTGATGCAGAATGGTACGTCGTTCAGTATGGTAGGTGCGCCATCCGACCCAAAACAGAAATGGTAACAAAATGAACCACCACTCGCGCAGTTCGTGGACGTTGCGTATCAATTGACGTAACTTCCGAGAATAGGGTAGACTTTCAAGCCGGGCCTGTGCTATGGTCAAAAGCTGTGCCAGTTTATTGTCCTCAGCAGGCACAGCGGACAGGCACAACTGGCTGCAGTATCTGGCATTCAATGCGAACATGCCTGTATCCTCCCTCGTATACTCCAACAAGAATTTTGGGCTATCATTCACCACACAGATCGCCGACCAGCACCCGATGTGCCTGAAGATGCTGGATGCACGTGTCTATCAGAACGGCTATGGCAACAATTCTAGCACGACCGCCAGCCTTTCTGCAACTATACGTTCAAATGTATCAGCTTCCATTCAGTGCTGTATCAGCTTGAAATTGATCAAGGAGCAACGAGATGCCAGTATAATATACCAATCTGACATCAGCGGTGAAGAACTGGGATCCAGGCGGGAGACTGTGAGCACCCCGTCCGGGCTTCAGCCTGGACGCCAGGCTTACTATTGTACATTGTTCTCGTGGTTGACCACCGTGATGTTGTAAGGATACGGCGGAACGACGCTCGTCGTTGATACGGTACCAGAAACGACAACCGTCGTTCCTCCAGACGCCGCATATGTAACGTGGCTGACCACGAGCTTCTGAGCAGAGTCATAGGAGACTATGCTCAGATGACCTCTGCTCAGATGGGATAGACAAGAACGATTTCTGGAGGATAAGAATGCGCCGATGTATGATGTTGATGGCTGTGGTGATGTTGATCATGGTCAGCTTGCCGGAGCGTCCCGTGTCTGCGAACGAGCTATGTTTTCCTGACCAACCGGACATCACGGCCTGCCTGGATATGGCTTTTGCGTCATATTGGACGCAAAATGGCGGCCTGACGGTGCTAGGCTATCCGATTACCACCGCACAGGCCGAGCGTAACCCCGATCTCAACACCGATCTGCTAACCCAATGGACAGAGCGTACCCGCCTTGAATATCATCCCCTGAACCCGGCGCCCTACCAGATTCTGCTCGGACGGATGGGCGCTGAACGTCTGCTGCAACTGGGTCGTGATCCGGTGCAAACCGAACGCGAAGCCGGGCCAGTACCGGGCTGTTTGTGGTTTGAGGAGACGGGACTCAATGTGTGTGATCAAGCGGCTGGTCTTGGCTTTAAGACCTACTGGGAGAACAATGGCCTGAATATTGAAGGCCTGGACGCCTATAACCGTTCGTTGCAACTCTTCGGTTTACCACTGACAGCACCGCAAATGGAGACCAACGCCAGTGGCGATACCGTGTTGACGCAGTGGTTTGAACGGGCGCGCTTTGAGTGGCACCCCGACAATCCCGATCAATACAAGGTCTTGTTAGGGCTGCTGGGGGTCGAAGTCCACGGTGATCGTCCGCCTGGTGAGCTACCTGCCGCATCTGTGCCTGAAATCTCGCTGTTTGGGGTCGAGATTAACCGGGGTTTTGTGGGCCGTACGGCTCCGCGCTTGAGGCCAGCCAATATCGGCTGGGTACGTTATGGCTCGATTCTCTGGAACGAGGTGGAAGCCGAACCCGGTGTGCGTGACTGGTCACGGTTGAATGTGATTGAGTCGGAACTGCGCCTGCTGGCCGAAGCAGGTGTTACCACAATGTTGACGGTGAAGGGCACTCCTGCCTGGGCACAGAAGGTTCCTGGGGCCACCTGTGGGCCAATTGCAACTGCGGCTCTGGATCAGTTTGCCGACTTTGTGCGCGAACTGGTGCTACGTTATAGTCGGCCACCCTACAACGTGCGCTACTGGGAATTTGGCAATGAGCCAGATGTTAATCCCACGCTCGTTGCTGGCGACTCAATCTTTGGCTGTTGGGGCGATCAAGACGATCCCTACTACGGTGGTGGTCATTATGGCGAGATGCTCAAGCGCGTCTACCCGGCTGTGAAACAGGCCAATCCAACGGCGCAGGTGGTGGTAGGCGGATTGTTGCTCGACTGCGACCCCACCGCACCACCGGCAGGTAAGGATTGCAAGCCCGCGCTGTTCCTGGAAGGCATTCTGCAGAATGATGGCGGTCAGGCCTTTGATCTTCTGGCTTACCATGCCTATAGCTACTGGTCGTCAGCGAACGTGGATTGGGATGCACTGCATCCTAACTGGCGGCATCGCGGGGGCGCTTTGTTGGGCAAACTCGATTTCTTGCGCTCGGTGTTGAACCAGTATGGCCTCAGCAAACCGATTGTGATGAACGAGGGCGGACTGTTGTGCTATCCTACTGGTGTTCCTTGCGCAGAGGCCGATCCTAACTTCCGTATGGATCAGGCCAACTATGCTGTGCGGCTCTATCTGCGTTCATGGGCCAATGGTATCACTGGCGTGGCCTGGTATACGCTGAATGGCCCTGGCTGGCGCGAGGGTGGATTGCTGGATGCCAGCCAGAACCCGCGTCCGGCCTATGAAGCGTTGCAATTTATGGCTCATCGGTTCAGCGGTGCCAGCTATGCCGGGCCACTGAGTACAGGCATCCTGGAGGGCTATGCCTTCCAATTAAACGACCGCACCTATCAGGTGTACTGGACGAATGACGGATCGAGCGTATCGCTCCCGCTCCCGGAAGGCACACGCGCCATATACAATCAGATTGGGCAATCCATTGACATACCGGCCAGTGAAATCATGGTTGGCTTCGAGCCGATCATACTTGAAATCGGTTCCTGATACGTATATCTGGCTGGATGTATGTGGTTCTGCGATCAAATGGTCTTATTCGCTTTCGATCATGAGGCCGGACTATAGTAGCCCTCAGAGACATACGTTACGCAGTCGTCTCTCATCAAGAGCGGTTTCGCCTGCGGTAAAGCGGTGCCTTCCCCGCTGCCGCAGGTTCATAGGGACAGACGCTTCACGTGGTCGTGCAATATGGACTTTGAACCACGGTTAATCCTGAGGGGTATGACATGGTAACAGGAGGGTGAAGGTTGTTCCTTCATTGAGACGACTGGTGACCAGCACCCGTCCTCCATGCTGACGCACCGCCATTTGTACTATCGACAGGCCCAGGCCACTGCCAGCCGTCTCACACATTCGGGCTGCTGCCGTGCGGAAAAATGGATCAAAGATGTGTTGAAGATCTTCCTCGTCAATACCAGAACCAGTGTCCGATACTGTCAGAGCGCCCCAGATATAGCTTTCATCGAGCGGTGGATCGACGGCTGGCAGCTCGGTCAGGCGTGCCAGACGTAGCATCACTTTGCCCCCTGCACTGGTATACTTAATTGCGTTGCTGACCAGGTTGGCGACGGCCTGTTGCAAAATATCGCCATCACCGTAGGTGATCAACACCTCCTCGTCCTCAGCCAGACACAACTCCACCGCGGCCAGGCGGGCATGGTCGTGAAACGAGAAAACAACCCGTGTGAGGAGTAAATTCAGGTTCACGGCTTCCCGTTTTTGCAATTGTGTCGATTCCAGCCGGTGCAGGTCGAGTAATTTACTGAGCAGTTCGCGCATATGCTGCCCCTGATCATATATCGACTGCACCAGTTCATGCTGTTCTGGCAGCAATTGCCCATACATACCGTCCAGCAACATTTGTGCATAGCCAGTAATGGCCGTCAATGGTGAGCGCAGATCATGGGTGACAATCGCCATCATATCCGACTTACGTTTCGAGAGTTGCGAGAGCTCGGCATTCAAAGCTACCAGTTGCGTATTCTGGGCTGCGATTTTTTCATGCAGGAGCAGCAGTTCATGATGCTGTTGCTGGAGGCGTTGTTGCTGTTGACTCTGAACAGTGACATCGCTGAGTAAAACGACCAGGCCTGGTTCACTCTCCTGGGGGAGCACCACCAGTGACACATAGCGTGTTTCCCCATGGCAGTCTTCAAAATTAATCTGTTCAATCACCAGATCAGGCACCCTTCGGGCACAAATGGCATAGAGATGCGCTTCATAACCAAGCAGCGGCAAACACACACTGGTGAGTGCCTGGCCTGGTAGCACATCCTCTGTCAACCCAAGCAGATCCGGCACCCCCGCACTCGCCTCGGTAATAGCCAGCGTCGCATCACACATGATATATGCCACACTCAGGGCCACCAGTTGTTGAGTCTGTATATCGGTAAGAGGAGATTGGTCAGACAGTTGTTCGTGCATGCAATAGTCGTTCTCCAAGACTCTGAAAAAGTTGCTCCACCCCGATGCCAAGATTGGCACTCGATAGCAGTAGGGGTACCTGGACGAGTTCGGCGACCTGGCGCGCCACTGCAACATGGGCATGATCGGGCGACACGAGATCCAGCTTGTTGCCCGCAATAGCCAGCGGCAGCGTGGGATTCTCGCGGCGCAGTAGGTGGATATATTCTTCACAATGCAGAATCGTACCGGTGCGCGTCAGATCACACACAATCACTGCACCCGCCGCACCTTTGAGATAGCTTTCCTTGAGTGTTTTGCTATCATGCCCACCTTCAGTATCCCAGAGTATCAGTGCCAATTCCTCATCGCGTACTTTAACGATTTTGCGCTGTACACGTACCCCAACGGTACTCTGATACGTTTCAGAAAAACGATTATACAAAAAACGATTAAAAAGGCTCGTCTTTCCAACTGCAAAATCACCAACAAGACACACCTTATGTTGAACCATCAGACCACCCCATTAAAAGTCGTAAAAATAGCATCGTCAATGTTCCGTCATCGGATCACCCTGAAATGAACGGAGTATAGCACCATAAGCCGCGTGTAATTCTCTCAGTTGCTGACGCAAGGTAGCCCGAAAGCCAGCCGGTTGCACCCCTTGCACAACCACCGCCAGCAATCCTGCCGAACCTTCTTCGGCCAGGTTGCATATCACCGTATTCGATGCTGTCGAGGGAGTGGTCACTGTGCGGAATAAATGCCTTCTGCACGTAGGATCGAATAGCCGTGAGCATGCTGGCAATCAGGTGGGCATCGGTCAATGTGGCACTGGCTGAGAGATGCTGTATCAGCAAACCCGACTCATGATGAATCAAGAACAATTCATTGATTTGGAACGGCAACCCCTTACGCAGGACTGCATCGGCTGGCCTGATTCCACGCATCCAGAGTACCCATCGCCATAAAAGGAACATACGTAGGCTGCGACACATCATATGGTCAATACGTCGCGCCAGATCACGCATAGCTTCACTGACAGCGCGCTGAACGGTGCGACCAATCACTGGATAGAGTGCTTCGACCATTTCGTCGCGTGCCTCTTGCACCTGTTGGGCAATAGCCTGGCTGATCGCTGGTGACAACATCTGCATAAGCGCGTCACGATCATGGAACTGGCGCTGAAGATCGGCAATGCGGGCCTCCAGTTCGTCGATCCGTTGATACTCTGGAGCCAGCAAAAACTCTCGCATCGGACGTCGCCCACGCCGATCCGACTTGATAATCGTCAGTTGTTCCGGTGTTTCGATTGACTGTTCGGGATCGAGCAACTGTTGTGCCTGTAGTAAGGCAAGATCGGGATCAGGCTCGTGTTGACGGCGGGTAGCAGAACTGGTCTCTGCGGTGTGTGGATCGCCGGTCGCCAGGTTCATAGTGGAATCATTCGGGTGATGGTGTATTGCCATAATCACGTTTCGTCTATCTGTGGTACGCGAGCAGCGACCACACGGATAGATCATATACGCCTCATCAAACTTCTCTCCAATTCTAGCATACTCTTCCTAGACGCACTGCTGGATATAGCCGCCGTTTGATCAAAAACAACCCGGTTCCCCAAAATGAACGATTCGTTGCTATGCCTCACGATTGGTCTGAACGAGGACAGACGCCCCGCGTGAGTCCAGGCCCGACCTGGGCTTACCATACAAAAAGGACGTGGGACGCATGCTACGTCCCACGTCCTTCAAACATCCCGATTGGGGAGATATCTGTTTATGCTTCGAGGGTGCTGACGTCGCCCACATCCTGCCCTAGCGCCTGGGCCTTTAGGACGCGACGCATAATCTTGCCGCTGCGTGTTTTGGGCAAACTGGCAACAAAATCGATCTTCTCCGGGCGGGCAATCGGTCCCATCTCATGCCCGACATGTGCCTTGAGTTCATCCTCCAGGTGTGGACTCCCCTCAAAACCTTCGCGCAAGATGACAAAGGCGTGGATTGCGTTGCCCTTCACTTCATGCGGTAACCCGATCGCTGCCGCCTCGGCCACTGCCGGATGGCTCACCAGGGCACTTTCAACTTCAGCAGTTCCCAGACGATAGCCACTCACCTTGATCACATCATCAAGGCGTCCAATGATCCAGATATAGCCATCATCATCTTTACGGGCGCTATCGCCAACGGTATACATCCCCGCTGGCTCTTTGTCCCAGTACGTCGTAACATACCGCTCCGGATCATTCAGGATGGTACGCATCATACCCGGCCACGGCTGCTTCACTACCAGCAACCCGTCCTCATTCGCAGCACATGGGCTACCATCGTCATGGACAACATCAACATCAATCCCCAGGAACGGCCGCGTTGCACTACCAGGCTTCAAGGGAGTGATGGGGGTAGGCGTGATCATGAAGTGACCAGTCTCAGTCTGCCACCATGTATCCATAATTGGGCAACGCTCGCCACCGATGATGCGATAGTACCAGCGCCAGGCTTCGGGGTTAATCGGTTCACCAACTGTACCCAGCAAGCGCAGGCTGCTCAGATCATGGCGATTCGGCCAGGCTTCCCCAAAGCGCATCAACCCGCGAATCGCTGTTGGCGCAGTATACAGCACACTGATGGCGTGGCGGGCAATCAACGACCACCAGCGATCAGGATACGGATAGTTCGGCGCACCCTCATACATAAACGATGTTGCGCCAAGCAGGAGAGGGCTATAGACAATATAGCTGTGGCCGGTAATCCAGCCTGGATCAGCCGCACACCACCAGCGATCCTCCTCCTTCAAGTCAAAGACAAACTTTAAGGTGGTGTAGGTACCAACCATGTAGCCACCGTGGGTATGTACGACACCCTTGGGGCGCCCAGTGGTTCCACTGGTATAGAGAATAAACAGCGTATCTTCTGCGTCGACTGGCTCGGTGGGGCATACTGGTGAAGCAATGGGCAGGCTCAACAGATCGTGCAACCAGAGATCACGGGTGCTTTCCATGTTAACTGCGTGTCCGGTGTGCCTGACCACAATACATGTCTGCAAAGTAGGTGTACGCGCCATCGCCTCATCGGCAATTTTCTTGAGTTCAATGATCTTGCCGCGCATATAGCCGCCATCGGCGGTAATCAACACCTTACTTCTGGCGTCATCAATCCGGTCAGCCAGTGCCTCTACACTGAAGCCGCCATAGACCACACTGTGTGCCGCACCTATTTTCGCACAGGCTAACATCGTCAGGGGCAATTCGGGAATGCGCGGCAGATAAATCGTAACAATATCGCCCTTGCGCACCCCCATACTCTTGAGGACGTTCGCAATACGGCTGACCTCACGATCGAGGGTGTGATACGAGAATGTGCGCTGACTGCCATCCTCCCCTTCCCAGATCAGCGCCAGTTTGTTACGCCGCCAGGTACTGGCATGGCGATCAATGGCGTTATATACAATATTGGTTTTGGCCCCTACAAACCATTTATAGAACGGTGCCTGACTGTCATCCAGTACCTTCTGCCAGGGTTCAAACCATGTTAGCTCCTGTGCCTGATCTGCCCAGAACTCCTGTGGATTTGCAATGCTCCAGTTGTACAACTCATCATACGTCTGAAACCCTTTTGAGCGCATATAAGCAGTGATATTCGCATGTTCAACGATTTCATCACTGGGCTTATAGAAGCGATCAATACCGTTTCCCCCTCCCGTATGGGGGGCTTCCATGGGCGTGGTGCTGTCTAGCGCAGCATTGCGAGTCTCAGTCATCAGTGAACCTCCTTAAGCTTATCTCTTGTGCGAGCAACGCAAACCCCACGAAACCAGATATATACAGGTGAAATCAGAAAGCAAAGGTTATAGATTATAGACAAAGGGAATACAGGTAACAGTGTACAGGTGTCAAGCCCACCCCGCCTGAGTGGCACCTGGCATCACCATTTGGATGCAGCAAAGTTGTTACCTGCGGCCTCCCACTGCAACAGGAACAGTAGCTACTGCACATCAATGCGTGCTCTCTTCGATCTGAGCTGCAGGTTCACCTGTATCGTTCTAATCTGCTGTCTTGAACTTTTGTATAAACTGTTCGGTAGACGTGACTGCAGCTCATCTCTACCGAATATCATACTCGTCGTTAACACGACTCACGCAGTGGTATGATCAGGTCGCTTTTGCGCCTGCGGCAAAAAAGTGGATACACGGCACACTGCGCTGCCGCAGGCGCAAAACCCGTGTGTTTCAAGGGACTGCGTACCCCGGGTCGTTTAGAACTGACCCTTTAAGATATCAATTGCGTCCCGTACCATATCCACCGTTGCATCGTCTTCGATCGTACTCAAGTCACCAATTGAATCACCTTGATACACGGCGCGAATAACGCGGCGCATAATCTTACCACTGCGTGTTTTGGGCAGACTGCTGACAAAGTGAATACCCTTGGGCGAGGCAATCGGGCCAATGCGGTCACGTACCAGTTGCCGCATCTCCTCGGCCACTCGATCTTGATCAGCAGGAGCGACATCATTCTTCAACACAGCCACCACCAGTACGCCCTCACCGCGCAACTCATCTTTAACCCCGATAACGCTGACTTCTGCTACCCCTGGATGGGCCGAGATGACCTCCTCGATTTCGCGCGTACCCAGACGGTGCCCGGATACATTCAGCACTTCATCGGCGCGGCCAAGCATCCAGAAATAGCCATCTTCATCCTGAATAGCATAGTCACCGGTAAGATAGAGTTGTTTATCCTTGAAGTGCCCCCAATAGTCTTTCAAATAGCGCTTATCATCGTTCCACAGTGTGAGCAGCATTCCTGGTGCCAGCGGGCCTTTTTCGACCAGGAACCCCTTTTCGCTGCGTGGTACCGGATTACCCTCCGCATCAACCACTTCCAGCTGATGGCCGACGGCCGGTTTTGTTGGTGATCCGGGCTTGATCGGCAAATATTCAATACCCACCGAATTTGCCAGCATCGCCCACCCGCTCTCCGTCTGCCAATAATGGTCAATCGGTGCGATCCCCAATACATTTTTCGCCCAGTGATATGACGGCTCGTCCAATGGTTCACCGGCGGTAAAGAAGTAGCGCAGCGTGGAAAGATCGCGTTCTTTGATCCATGTATCTGGATACTTTTTCAGGGCGCGGAGAGCCGTTGGGGCACTAAAGACGCAGGTTATGCCATATTTCTCGACAATACGCCACCAGATTCCGGGATCGGGATAGTCGGGTGTTCCCTCAAATACCACTGTTGGCAAACCCTTCAGTAGCGGCCCATAGACGATATAGCTGTGACCAACCACCCAGCCAATATCGGACGTTGACCAGTAGACATCGCCTTCGCCCATATTATAAATCTGGCTCATGGATGCATAGAGCGCCACCATATAGCCTCCGGTATCACGTACTACCCCCTTGGGCTTACCGGTTGTGCCGGAGGTGTAGAGGATATACGAAGGGTCAATACTGGCGACATACGCCGGCTCAACGTAGGATTCGCCGCGTTCAACCAGTTGCTCAGCCCAATCCAGGTCACGTCCGCGTTTCATCGGACATGGCCCCAGGCCACGATTGAGTACCAGCACGTCGCGCACGCTATCGACCGTCGCCGCGTCTAGTGCCGCGTCCATCATTTCCTTGAGCGGCACGATATTGCCTTTGCGAGAGCCAGCATCGGCTGTCAGCACCGCCACGGGTGACGCATCATCAATACGTGTGGCCAACGACGTGACACTGAAACCACCAAAGACTACGGAGTGAATCGCCCCCAGGCGCACACAGGCCAGCATCCCAATAATCGCCTCTGGCACCATTGGCATATAGATCAACACCCGGTCACCCTTGCGTACTCCTAGCGCTTTTAACACACCAGCGAGTCGGTTAACCTCACGGTACAACTCAAAGTAGGTCAGGGTGCGCGTTTTGCCAACTTCTGAACTTTCCCAGATGATCGCCGCCTGGCCGCGTTTAGACCCCAACGCATGGCGATCAACGGCATTGTAGCAAATGTTGGTCTCACCACCCACAAACCAGCGATAGAACGGCGCATTCGAGTCATCCAGCACCCGATCCCACTTGCGGTACCAGTGCAACTCCTCGGCAATTTCTCCCCAGAATGAATCCGGATCGGTAATAGAGCGGCGGTAGACTTCTTCGTAGCTCATCTCTGAACCTCCTATATCTTGTTCATCCTCGAACTTTCCCGGCTATATCCCTGCTGGTAAAATGAGGATAAGAACGAAACCGATTGTACGACAACTCATCAATCCTCTATCCGTGGCACAACTGATTAAGATGAAGCGGGCAAATTATGGGTAATCTGGATCTAGAGTTTATCATAAATCCCCACTTTAGCAAATTGGAATACCCGGCGTAACCAGCCGTTGATACCTGTTCCCATCTGGGGGTAAACTCTGTCGTCAGCGTTCGTGGTGCGCCGGGGAACACGGGCGTCCCGCCCGGTTTGCCTGGGCGCGGAGGCATCCCGCCTGCCATTGCGCACGGGCGGGCACGCTGCCCGCTGAGTGGGAACCGTTACATACCCGGCGTAACCCACCGTTGTTCACGTTGACAGGGATAGGGCTGCATGCTATACTCGCCGGGGTAGAGAAAGTGAATACTCATCGAGAGCGGTGGAGGGATCGGCCCTGTGAAACCGCAGCAACCCCCTGAACAACACTCCACGCTAGCGTGTGATACGAACTGGTTTATATTTGCGGTGAGGCGGGATGATCACTGAAACGGGGAAGGTGCTAATTCCGGCAGCTCGCGCTGGTAGATGAGAGGAACCAATCCTGTATGTCAAACCAGGTAGCAGATTATGATTGTACCTCTCATTTCATTATCTGGAGATGAGAGGATAGTATGAGCAGACAACCCGGACAGCCGCAGGAGATTGCGGCTGCCGAGCAGGCGCAATTAGCGGTTGCTGGTATATCAACCACGGCAGTTCACGCTGGTGAAGGTCGCCGCCGTGCCCACGACTCAATTACGACACCGATTATTCAAGCTTCAACCTATACCTTTGCCAATACCGCCGAGTTAATCGATTATCATGAAGGGCGCATTGAGCGCGAAGAATATGGGCGCTATGGCAACCCGACCGTACGTGCGGCTGAAGCCAAATTGGCCCTCCTGGAAGCCGGCCCCGACATGCCAGCGGCGGCGCTCTTATGTGCGTCGGGCATGAATGCGATTACCAGCACGCTGCTGTCTATGCTATCGACCGGCAGCCACCTCATACTCACTGATGACTGCTATCGGCGTACCCGGCAGTTTATCCAGACATTCCTGGTACGCCTGGGTGTGCAGCATACGGTGGTGCCAGCCTGTGATTATGCCGCAATTGAGGCGGCTATTCGTCCTGAAACACGCCTGATTCTCAGTGAGACGCCCACCAATCCCTACTTGCGCGTGTTAGACTTACCCCGACTGGTAGCCATTGCCAGGCAGCATCGCGTCAAAACGATCATTGATGCCACGTTTGCCACACCCTACAACCTGCGTCCGCTGCATCAGGGCATTGATATTGTCATACATAGCGCCACCAAATATCTGGGCGGCCATAACGATCTGCTGGCCGGGGTCATTATTGGGCGACCAGGTATTATCTCGGCCTTACGCGAGTCACAGGGTATCACTGGCGGGATTTGTGATCCGCATAGTGCGTATTTGCTTCTGCGTGGTCTCAAAACGTTTGCCCTGCGTATGGAACGGCATAATCGTAATGGATTGGCTGTTGCGCACTTTCTCCACAACCACCCACGCATTGCGCGGGTGCATTATCCGGCATTACCGAATCATCCCGACCACATGATCGCGATGGAGCAAATGCGTGGCTGGGGCGGTGTCGTCTCGTTTGAGTTGGATGCTGATATAACAACGACCAGTCGCTTTATTGACCGTCTGCGCCTGCCCTATATTGGCCCGAGCCTGGGAGGGGTTGAGAGTCTGGTGGAACAGCCTGCGCTGATGAGTTTTTATGAACTGACGACCGAGGAACGTCTGGCGCTTGGTATTCGGGATAATCTCGTGCGGCTGGCCTGTGGTATTGAGGATACCGAAGATTTGATCGCCGATCTATCCCAGGCACTGGATGACAAAGATGTCACGCAGCTTGTTTGAAGCGATCACCTCCGGTATGCTATTACGTATCGTCGGAAGCTAGCCAGACTATTTCACAGAGTATCCAGACTATTTCACCAAGTATGGAGTTTGTATGTACAGTTTGCTGCAACGCCGACTGGTAGCCGGGCACATCGTCATAACGGGCGAGATTGCACCGCCTAAAGGTGCTTCACGTGCGCCATTGGAGAAATTGGCTCGCAATTTATGTGGCTATGTCGATGCCATAAACCTGACAGATAATCAACGTGGTACAGCCCGTATGTCTGCGCTTGGTGCCGGGGTGATTGTGCAGCAACTGGGGATTGAGCCAATCGTACAGGTGACGTGCCAGAATCGCAATCGGGTTGCGCTCCAGTCGGATATATTGAGTGCTACCGCGCTGGGTGTTCCTAATTTTTTGTGTATGACTGGTGATCATCCACGCATTGGTGATCATCCAGATACCAAAAATGTATTGGACGTGAACTCGTTTCAACTATTGCGGATGCTGCGCAAAATGCGAGATGAACAGTGTTTTCTGTCGGGGGTAGGGCTTAATCCTGCACCCACTTTCTTCCTGGGCGGAGTAGCGAATCCCAATGTTGAGCGTGTGCAACGCCTGGAAAAGAAGATCGATGCCGGTGCCGAATTTATTCAGACCCAGCTGATCTTCGACCTGTGTCGCTTCGCGCAGTGGATGTCTGACGTGCGGGCGGCGGGACTACATCGGGCTGCGGCCATTCTGGGGGGGGTTCTCATCTTACGCTCGGCACAGTCGGCTCTTTTTCTGCGTGATCACCTGCCCGGCACGATTGTCCCTGATAGCGTGATTGAGCGTATGCAGCGAGCCGCTGATCCAGAGCGCGAAGGGGTCACCATAGCGTCCGAGTTAGTCACCGAGTTGCTGAGTGTTGAGGGTGTGGCCGGGGTACATCTGATGTCGATTGGCTGGACGCGAGCGATGCCATGGGTGGTCGAGCAAGCAGGATTGCTGCCCCGCCCGTCGCTTCTGCTCGACGAGTAACTGGTCATCGGGAGCGACGTTGCTGTCGTTCATGGCGTAGCTGCCGGTTCTGCGCAGCGATACGTCGCTCCAGTTGTGCTATATCACCACGCCGCTTCCGCATCAACTCGCGCCGTTGAGCAAGGGTATATCCCATGTGTCTGATATTCCACCCCCAGGCCATGAGGAGCGCCAGTTCACGATAGCGCACAACCTTGATCAGGGTTTTGGCCGCAAGCAGCACCACGAAGCGCCAGATTACCCGCCAGCGCATCAGTTTGAGATACGTGTATAGACCATGCTTGATCTGCTCCGCATCCCATCGCTGACCAGTGCTACTCCCCCCGCGCTGATGATACACCACAGCCTGCTGCACGTGCAGCACCCGTCTGCCGAGTAGCCACGTTCGCCAGCACAGCTCTACATCTTCCCAATAGAGAAATATCTGCGCGTCAAAGCCACCGAGCATATGCCATGCCGTTGCGGTCACGAGCATAGCACAGCCCGGCACCGCTGCTACTTCCACCACTGCTGTGGAGACACTGATCGGATGTTGATCCGGATAGAGGGTTGAAGGACAGATGATCGCTACATCAGGCTGGGCCTGAATATGTTGTACCAAAATCGTCAACCAGTCAGGCGTCACTGTGACGTCGGGATTGAGAAACACCAGCAGATCACCATGCGCTATGGCTGCTCCCTGGTTGCATGCACATCCGAATCCAACATTCTTCCGATTTGCCAGCACGCGCACCTGAGGTTGGTGTTGTGCCAGATAATCCAGGGTTGTATCGTGCGAAGCATTGTCAACCACCACCACTTCATAATACCTGTAGCGCGTGGTAGCCAGCGCAGCAAAAAATCGTGATAACAACTCGGCACTGTTATAGGTTACGACAATCAGAGACACCAGCGGGCAGTCAGTCATACGCGCCTCACCATCCAGTGCCACATTAATCGGGGATGGCGCAGAATACAGTAGAACAGGCGCCGTTCGCGGGCTTCGAAGATACCCAGTACGGTCAACAGAGGCAGATAACTCAGTAGGAGTGCCAGGCGCACAACCAGCGTGGTCAGGTTGACTGGACTGGCGAACAACTGCCCCGCTCCTGCCAGGGCCAGGTAGACGAGAAAAACCAGCAGGGCTTTGCCCCACTGGTAGGGCAGAGGATGCCAGCGCTGGGCAACACCCGCCGTCAAGAGCGGGGCTGTGAGATAGCCGATGGCCGTGGCAATGACTGCGCCCATAACACCCAGACGTGGAATCAGTAACAGATTAAGCAGTGTGTTCAGACCGGCAGCAACCACAACTGTCCAGCCTAGATGTCTCACCTGTTTTTTAATATATAAACCCACCGCCATAATCGTTTGCAACCCACTGGTCAACGACATAAGCGTAAGCAACCAGATATACGTGGCTGCCTCAACATAGGCTGGTGTCGTGACGATGCATAGAATTTCGGGTGCGAGCAGACTGAGCGCCAGTGCCACCCCCAACCCGCCCACGCAGTAGTAGATAAACACGCGGGTATAGGCCTGAGCGGCATCATGCTGCTGCTGAATACTAAGTGCGAGCGGCCCCCAGGCAGCCTTGAATGGCTCCACGAGCAAACTCAGCGTCGATGCGAGCCGGACGGCAATCGCATACACGCCGATCTGTTCCAGTGAGACATAGCGCACCAGAAAAAGCCGATCCTGGTACATCAATACCCAGGCCGCCATACTCCCCGGTACTAATAAGGCTCCCGTCTGTACCAATCCACGCATCAGATCCAGCCGTGGCATGCGCCGCACACTTCCCGGTGCCAGCGCCAGCCCCAGCAGGCCCATAATGACCATCGTCACCATATGCGCCTGGATGACCCCGGCGCTGCCTCGACGCCACCAGACGATAAGAATCAGATTGGCACTGGCAAAAACGAGCAAATATAGCAACGCCAGTACATTGGCACGCCACACGGCAAACTGGAGGCGTAAAACAGTCGTTTGCACCTGATACATCACAGCAAAGGGTAAACCAATTGCCAGCCATGCCAGCAGATCAGCAACATCAGTGCGATTCAGGGTGATCTGGGTCATTTGTGCCGCCCCGACAAAGACACCGCTTGCCAGCAGCAGTGACCAGCCGCCACTGACCCAGACGGCACTCGATAGAATCTGCTGCTGTTGCGCCTGACGCTGTGGCTCATAATAGAACGCAGGCAGGGCAGTTGGGACGCCGAGCGCTCCAAGCGTGGTGAGCGCCGATGAGAGCATCATGAGCGCGTCTACCGTGCCGTAATCTCCGGTCGTCAGCACCCGCGTGTAGATCGGTGTGAGCATAATCGTGAACAGTGGCCCGATCAGCGTACTCATACTGTAGCCGGTGGTTATCCATAGTAGTCGCCGCATCGTCGCTTGCAGCACACACCTACTCCCGGGCTATGACCTGGCGATAGACAGCAGCCGTTGCAGCCGCAATCGTTGGCCAGTCAAACGAGCGGACTGTCTGTAGTGCCGCCTGGCCTACCTGATCTCGATCCGGATGTGCCAGTGCCCGTGCCAGTGCTGCACCCAGCGACGCAATATCGCCCGGGGTGAACAAAAAGCCGTTCTGCCCCTCCTGAACCAGTTCAAGCACCGGGCCAGACGTTGGTACAATCACCGGACAGGCATAGGACATAGCACACATCAGCATAGCGGAGGTCAGCAATGAGCGATAGGGTAATACGACCACATCGGCAGCAGCCAGATACAATGGGAGTTCGGGGTCAGGTACAAACCGGGGGAACACCAGCGCCCCGCTGATCAGGCTGGCCTGGCGCTGTAAGATGGCGGCATAGGTGCAATCTTTCGCCGCACCTACAATCAACAACATGCCACGTGTTTCTTCCGGCAGGTGTGCAAACGCCGTCAACAAATCCTCCAATCCCTTGTAGGGGCGGAGGGTGCCCAGGTTGAGCAAGATCGGCCCGTGCGTCGGTAGTCCCAGTTCTGCCCGGCTCTGTGCCTGATCGCGCAATGGGCCATAGTACCCGATATAATTACCTTGTGGAATGACGTGGCAGGCGGATAGATGCCCATAACGCGCAACCAGCATGTACTGCGCCGCCTCGCTATGGGCAATAATTGCGCTACTCCAACGGCCAATCGAACGATACACGTTAAACGCCCATACCGGGTGATAACACTCGTGGGGTTCCAGGTTATGTGCTGTCCATACCAGACGTACTCCACGCAGAAGCAGCAACCGTAGCCCGGCGAGAAACGCCAGACTACGTACCACCGTCCGCCACGCTGATCGCTGCTGAATAATTTCATCGCAAAAATGCAGATGCAGAATACGCGGCCCATGTGATAGATACAGGAACGGGAGCGCATAACGTGGACGTATACGCCTTACATCTATCCCCATCTCCCTCATAGGGGTGTAAAGCTGATCGAGATAGGGATTAGTAACGAGCTGCGGCGGCAGCGGGTAAACACGGATCATTGTGTGGTATGCCTCCAGGCTCGATGCACACATTCACAAACATGCCGTGCATCGCACTTCTCACCCGCATATTCTACCCGATCCTGACCCGATGCGTAGGGGAATCCATTTGGTAGCGTGAAGAAGCGGTGGGTTCACCTGGGAGCGCGGGCGTCCTGGGAGCGTGGGCGTCGCGCCCGCGTTGGCGCCCGGTCGAGAGCAAGCTGCCTTCGCTCCCAGGTTCGTCTGTGCGGGCGTCGCGCCCCCCTGGGAGCGCGGGCGTCCCGCCCGCGTGTGGGAGCGCGGGCGAAGACGCGCCCAACCTGTGGTAGGATACAACCATGCATACAATACAACGAGAGGAGAAAAGCAATGAACGATACACCTGAACTACCCTTTCGCCTGGAAGACACTTTATTTATCAACGCGGCCTTTCCGATGCCGACCAGCAATGCCCGCAAGTTACTACCAACCCCGGCCCGTGTCCACCTGGTGGAGGGCTTTCCAGGGCAGGCGTTGCTGATTGTCGCTTTTGCCCTCTATCGTCGCTGCGCCGTTGGCGCATATGCGGAAGGAACTTTGGCATTGTTGGCGACCCACGAACGAGCCGTCCCAATCATCACCCTGTCCCAGTTATTGAAGGAGCGGCGCTATCCGGCCTATGTGCTGCATATGCTGGTGAACAACGCCGATGCCCAACAGTTGGGTGCCAGCGTCTGGCAGTTGCCGCGCCAGATGGCCGAGGTACACGTGGTTGAGCAGGATGGGCGTGCCACGTGTGAGGCGTTGGTAGCAGGACGCAGTGTGGTGCAACTGGTGGCTAAACGCCCGGACACCAACCGAACGTGTGCTATGCAGATTGAGACCTATGTGCAGGATAACCAGGGGCTGATACACACTGTTATGCAGTGCAAGGCTGATGCCTATGGACGTACCCAGGGTGGTGGAGGAACGTTACGCTGGGGAACACATCCCATCGGTCAGCGGCTGGCAAATCTGGGCGTCAAGGCACAGCCGTTGATGGTGCGCTACTATGATCACATGCTGGCCGAACTGCATGCCCCCCAACGCCGACCATTGGCCTGATAGCGTTGGCTCCCTGGCCTGTTGGAACATTCTAACGGGCCAACCGTGTTCACCCCTGAGCCGACAGTCCTGTCATGGCAATGGGCGGCCAACGGGCTAACGCGAAACCAACTCACGCCGTATTCACGTTATAGCGATTCATCGCCATCACAAAACCCTCGGTCAGCGCCAGTTCGATCGCATCTGCCACACGATTATACAGGTCGGGGAGCGCCTGCTCCTCCTCAGGCGAGAAGCGCCCGAGTACATATCCCACCGCATCCCAGGCCGGCGGTGGCTGCCCAATGCCCACCCGTATGCGCAAAAAGTCCTGGCTGCCCAGTTGGGCAATAATCGACTTCATCCCATTATGGGTACCGGCACTCCCCTGCTGCCGAAGGCGCAACTTGCCAAACGGCAAATCCATATCATCATAGATCACAACTAACTCGGACGCATGGTCAATCTTATACCAGCGGCACAGGCCAGTCACTGCCTGGCCACTGTGGTTCATATACGTGATTGGTTTTGCCAGCGCCACGCGCTGCCCGGCGATAGTTCCCTCAGCCACACGGGCATGAGCCTGTTTGCGGCTAAACTCTAACCCGTGCCGCATCGCCAGATGCTTCACGCAAGCAAAGCCGATATTGTGCCGTGTTCCACTGTATTGAGTGCCTGGATTGCCCAGGCCAATGATAAGCCACATAGACACCTGCACTAGAGAGCAAAGATAAACGCCAGATCGTTCACATTCGTCTCAGTTGGGCCTGGCCGCAGCAAATCGCCCAGGGCCGCAAAGAAGGGATACGCATCATTGTTTGCCAGCGCCGCGTCGGGATCGAGACCCAGTTCATAGGCTCGATCCAGCGTTGCGCCTGTGACTACCGCTCCTGCAGCATCAGTTGGCCCATCACCACCATCAGTTGCCAGCGTAATCAGTGCTATATCCGGTACCCCCGCCAGGTCGCGTACTGCCGCCAGTGCCATCTCCTGGTTGCGCCCACCGACACCTTGCCCACGTAGTGTCACCGTTGTCTCACCACCGAGGATAATACAGGCCGGGCGATGAACAGGCTGGTTGGTTGCCGCCACTTCACGCCCAATGGCAGCCAGTAAGCGCCCGACGATCCGTGCCTCACCCTGGGCAAAGGTGGTCAATAACAGTGGGGTAAACCCCTCGCTACGCGCCGCCAGCAGTGCCGCCGTTGCTGCCTGCGGATTATTGCCAACCAGCACATTTTGCACCCGCGCAAACATCGGATCATCAATGCCGGGCGTGTCGGGTATCTCACCGCGCATGCCCGCCTGGAGCCGTTCAAAGATGGACGGTGGCACCTGATCCAGGAGAGCATAGCGCTCCAACACACGATAGGCATCGGCAAAGCTGGTACTATCAGGCACAGTTGGCCCGGAAGCAATTACATCCAGCGGACTACCCACCACATCGGAGAGGATAAGGGTGATCACAGTGGCTGGCTCTGCCAGGCGGGCCAGCCCACCGCCCTTCACCAGATCCAGGTGCTTGCGCAGGCAATTGATTTCGTTAATGCTGGCACCACAGTTCAGCAATGCTGATGTCAGAATCTCCATATCGGCCAGGCTGACCCCTGGTGCCGGTAATGTCAATAGCGCCGAACCACCACCCGAAATTAACACCAGCACGAGATCACGGGCCGTCGTATCGGCCAGGAGATCCGCAATACGTTGCGTCGCTGCAACGCCACGCTCATCAGGTAGCGGATGTCGGGCGGGATAATACGTTAACCGCGCCCCCCCATCTTGACCGAGATCGGCCTGCGCTGTCTGATGAACCTGGTTGCTATCCTTGACAATGACGATGCCAGCAGTCAACTCAGAGCCCAGTAAGGCTGCAGCGGCACGGGCCATTGGTGCACTGGCCTTGCCCGCACCAACAACAAACACACGTTCGTAGTGCTGCAGATCATAGGAACGCTCTGCCAGCATCAGCCGCATCTGCTCGCGCCGCAGATGCCGCTGCACGGCAGCGGCTGGCTCCACCGCATCCAGAGCAGCAGCCAGGATACGGGTCGCCCTGGCCCCCCACGGGGCGGCACGCAAGGTGGTCGTTAATAAACGCTGTGGATCCATAGCTTGTGCCATCTCATATTACAGGATGTATGCGGTGCCCCGATGACCTCCTGACTACAGCACTGCGTCACACGCATTACCTTAAACATTGAACAGAAAATGACACACATCGCCATCCTGAACAATATATTGTTTCCCTTCCGAGCGCACCATACCGGCCTTTTTGGCCTCGGTCATCCCCCCTGCAGCCACTAGATCGGCATAAGCGACCACCTCGGCCCGAATAAAGCCGCGCTGAATATCGGAATGAATCACGCCCGCCGCCTCAACCGCCGGGGTATTGCGCCGGATTGTCCAGGCTCGTACTTCGTCTGGCCCGGCAGTCAGAAAGCTGATCAACCCCAGTAATTCATAGGAGCGCTGAATAACCCGATCACGGGCAGGTGCCACAATCCCCAGGTCATCCATAAACGAGCGCGCATCCTCATCGTCCAGTTGCGCCAGTTCGGCTTCAATTTTGCCACACAATGGCACAATCGCGCTCTGCCGATGCGTATAGGTCACCGGAGGTGGTGCCCCTAGTTGGGCTTCACCAATATTCACCACCACGAGCAACGGCTTGGCCGTCAAAAACTGATAACCGCGCAGCGAGCGTTCCTCTTCATCACTCAACGGTAGATCGCGAATCGGAACATCGGCCTCCAGTGCCTCCTGTAGGCGCATAAGCAAATCCCGCTCTGCCACCCGCACTTCGCGCTCGCGTGCCGACATCTTGCCTATTTCGGCGTTCAGCCGCGTCAGCCGTCGTTCGATAATTCCCAGGTCAGAGAAAGCTAACTCCAGATCGAGATTGGTCAGATCGCGCACATAATCCACCGTTTCGGCTGGATGAGGAATGGTGGTATCCTCAAAAGCGCGTACAACATGCAAAAGGGCATCGGCGCTGCTGATATAGTTGAGCAGTGCTGGCGGTAGCCCCTCCCGTGAACGACTGCTGGTGATACCCGCCACATCAACATATTGTACCTCAGCCGGTGTCGTTTTACGTGGGCGGAACATATGGGTAAGCGTGTCGAGCCGCGCATCGGGTACCTTGACAGTCGCAAGATTCGGCTCAAGTTGACCAGATGAATAGGCCGCCGTTTCTGCGGTTCCGCGTGTTAGAGCATTAAAAACCGTTGTTTTACCACTATTGGAAAGCCCAATTATTGCTATTCGCATGGTTCTTACAAATAATCCTTAGCACCGTATTGCATTGTGCGCCAGCGACACGCGATCCTGGTTTGAGGAGCTGTTGCCGCGCTCAATAGCTACAACGCCGGGCTTTATCTGCTTTTCACCTTTCGTTCATACTTGTGGCAGTATAGCGCGGATAAACGCCGGGCGCAACTGAGGGTGGCGCATCGTCGTGTTAAATGGTGAGATGTGGACATCTGGGTAGGCGTAATTGTTCGTAGTTGACACCCCGGTTAACATATGGGGCGAAAATAAACGAAGATGCCAATGATCGCGACAGGTCTGGGAAACGAGGCCTGCCTTGCCAGCCGCTGGTGAGAGGGCGAACGGCCTATACTCCCGTGTAGCGCGTGTTATTCATTCATGTTGAAACCCATTGTTTGAGTGCTACTTAACGTTTTTTTCCCTTATCAAATCCGAGACAATAGGCTATAATGCCCGCAGGACGGCGAAGCGAGATCAAAAAAAGACGTATCCGATTCTATTCTAATAGAGGCTGGTTTAGTCCTACCGCGAAACATCTTGTTCCTGGCCGATCATCGCACTCCAATACCTCATCATACCGTGTCACTATTCATCTGGGCGAAACTTTCTGGTTATTCTCGCACCGGGCAGGTTCGTTCTAGTAAGATGTATAAATATTCATATCGGGCGCGTATCTTTTGCCGTAATCGTGGCGTTAGATTGAAGTGAGAGATGACATACGCCACTGCAAGCTACGCGCAGCGATATTTGCACAAGGTAAATCGTTCGTCGTGGATGTGTCGAGTCTCGTCAAATCTGCACAGGCCGGTGATGCCAGCGCTATCAGCAAGCTATATGATTGCTATGCTGGCACGATTTTGCGCTACTTGCTTGCACGTGTCTATGAACGGGAACTGGCGCAAGATCTGACCCAGGAAGTGTTTATTCGGGTTATCAAAGGCATTGGTCAAGTTGAGTACCGCGACGAGAAATCATTTGCCGGTTGGCTGTATACAATTGCAGGCAATGTGGTGCATAGCTATCACCGTCGTCGAAGGATCGCAGCCATTCCCCTCGAACACGATGGCGATCTGGTAGATGCACGCAGTCAGCACGATATCCATCGCATCTGTGATCGCCTGGCATTGCAGCACGCACTGGCACAACTCACGCAGGATCAACAACAAGTTCTGACATTGCGGTTTTTTGCCGGTATGACCAACAGTGAGATTGCCCGTATGTTGAACCGCACCGAAGGTGCGATCAAGGCGTTGCAATATCGAGCATTGCAGAGTTTGCAGCAGATTATGACCCACGAGGATGAGCAACAGGATCATCTATCAGCATCAGCGTTGGCACAACCAGCGTTCACGACGCTGCAACAGACAGAACCCGGGTCTGGTACCCAGGATCGAGAAGTACATACCATTATGCCCCACCAGCCATTGCAGTCCGTAGAAACACACGTAGGAGATTGAGCGGTGCAACATAAATCCCTCGCGCATACGCTCGATGAAGCGCTGGCACGCCTTCATGATGAAACAGAGCTTAAGCAATATTTGGAAAGCTGCCCCGATAATGCGCAGGCACTACAGCCGTTGCTTGATGTTGCCCGCATACTCAAGCACGAAGCCCACCGGGACTTGCCGGCTGATATGCACGAATGGCTAATGATCGGGCGCGAAGAGATCACAACACTGACACCCCGGTTCCTGTCTACTCCCTCACGCCGAGCGCTCCCACCAGTCGCCAGACTACCATCAGGGATCGCTCCTGTTTATGGAGCGGTACTCGTACTTCAACGTCTGTTTCACCTGAACCGGCTCGCAGTAGCCTTCGTGGGTCTGGCGATCTTGCTGTTCTTCTTGACCACATCATTCGTAGATACTACGTCAGCTCATAGTGTCCCTGGCGATATGCTCTATTCCTGGAAACTGGCGCGCGAAACAGTGATACTGGCAATGACGCCTGATCCTGAGCAACGGAGTCTGTTGCGGTTACACTATGCCAGTCAGCGCATTGCTGAATTTGAGACGCTGGTGACCAATGAACAGTCGATGGACGAAGGCCAGGTGGAACGGGCGCTGGATTTGCTCAATATACAGGTGTATCGTGCGCTAAACGAGGCCCGACACAGTGGGAATAGTGATGTGGTGCAGCAACAACTTGAGACGCTTTTGACCCATGCTGCCACCCGGATTGAGTCGGCTATGGTGCGGTCACAAACGCAACATGATCAGCACCAGCAGAAGACATTGCACTCTGCGCGTGAGAAGATGCAGACGTTAAAGCAGGATCTGTCGCGTCTTGCAGTTACTACCGTTCCACTTGATGCCACCCCTACACCGACCGTTACGAATACGCCAGTCGATCCAGCAACGATCGGTATTCATACACAAACGACGCCAACGCCCACCAGTAGTGTAGCTCCAAACACTACCAGTACCAGGACTATACGCACTGAAACGGCCACATCAACCACCACACGCACGGCAAGGCCAACTCTTAGCCCAACCATAACCCGCATGGACATCAACAATGTGCCGCCAACCAGCACCAGTTCATCCTCACCAACGCAGATGAGCAACATGTTAGATCGTGGAACCTCCACTGCGACAACCAGCCAGGTGCTAGACGATCAGTCGTTGTTACCAACCTGGACAGCAACGCCGACCGCAACACCGAGCGATACCGCGACGCCGACCGCAACACCGAGCGATACCGCGACGCCGACGCCAGGTGACACCACGACCGCAACACCGAGTGACACCACGACCGCAACACCGAGCGATACCACGACGCCGACGCCAGGTGACACCGCGACGCCGACGCCAGGTGACACCGCGACCCCGACGCCAGGTGACACCACGACGCCGACCCCAGGTGACACCGCTACACCCGGTCATACCAGCACACCGACACCATTTGAAACAAACATCTCCGGTGCGGTACGGCCCATTCTGGAATGCGTGGCAGTCAGCACGGATGACTGGTTGATCGCGTTCTTTGGCTATGAAAACCTGAGTGATGCTCCCGTTGTTATCCCAACTGGCCCCAAAAATATAATCTCACCTGGACGGTATGATGGTCTACAACCAGAGGAATTTATCTTACCAAAGGTCATTGAGGATCGTCCAGGGCGGACTGGCTTCTATCCTGATGGCCCCTTTGCCTTTACACTCTCCTTCCGTGCTACCGAACAGGTAATATGGTCATTAGACGGACACATAGCGACGGCATCACAAGACTCGCCCCGATGTGGAGTGTTATTAGACGTAACCACGATCGATGATCTACCGATGACCGATACGCCTGATCCTGAACTTCCACTTGTTGATGATGTGACTTCTATAGAATCGGAAAGACCTGGTTCTGTGATTACTTTCCTGGCAATAAGCGCAGACCATCCAGTGGATGGAACAGTTTATGCTGGCACAATGCGGCATCTGTGCAGCGGCGGTAGCCTCCCGCCAGTATCTACTACCGTTGCGCCAGCACATAGACCAGCAATAACAGAAGTTGCCAGAGAACCGGTGCCAGGCCCCCCAGGATCATCTGGCTGCCCTTCCAGTCATACAGTTGATTCCACAGACTGGCGTTGAGGAACCCCGATAATATAATCGCGCCGACCCAGCTTACGATAGCAAACGCCGGCCAGCCCAGGATGATCAGCGTCAGAGCGCAGAGTAAGAGCAATACCCGTGATAGTTGTACCACAGGATATAGATAGAACCCACGATACCCCTCTTCGCCACCACCAGTCGATTCATCAAGCAAAATTAACACCAGGCAGACCAACGGCCATTCCAACAACCCGATCAACCAGAGTAGCCCCGTGCCCACTCCGAGCGCCACATTGGGAAATACGCCCCGCACAAACAGGCCATGTGCCAGAAACAAGAATGCTGGCAGAAGTGCGACCCAGATCATCGGCGGAGCAACACGCCAGACCAGCGCTGATTGCAACTCGGTCGGCAGCATCTCCTCACGTGCCTGCTCAATCAGGGCACGGATGGCGAGACGTGGTTTGAAGGTCAATCGGAGCAACCACGACTGCGATTCTTGTTGCAAGATCGGCTCTGGTGGATCAATACCCCGTATCTCGGCCTCTTGTTCGCGTTGAGCCTGGAGTTGTGCGATGGGCAGCAGTACCTGCTGCATTACAAACTCGAAATTGCTCATCGCTGACGTGACCAGGATACCATGTGCCAGACTACCATCATATAGCAGACTATTGATACGATAACTCAATGGTAATGGGCTTTCTTGTGACTGGATGAGCAGAATCTGGCTCTTCTCCGAAAGCTCGGTCGCCTTAACCGCCGTTATGTCAGGCCAGTTGATTACCTTCCAGCGTGGATTGGGAATCAAGCCGTTTTGCACCTGGACGGCCAGGCCCTCAGGCCGAGCCTCCAGCGCTGGCAGAAGATTACGCACTACGGCTAGCACTCCCAGCATCAGCACCAGCATCAAATGTGCCGCAACCAGCAACCACATGGGTGAGGGCAGGTTGGGCAACGCCGCTACGCCCGGCCATGGCACGGCTCTGGTGGTAAAATAGGTCGCTAAATCAACATAGGCTGCTGGCGGCAACACACGGTTGAAAAAGGCAACCGGGCGCAGATCAGGCAATATCAACACCAGAAACTGGGCCCAGTAGAGCAGATAGCGCCAGATGATCAAGACGATCAGGAGAATAGCACTCCAGGTAAAAAAGGCGCGGATACGAGTTGGGTAGGTTCCGCGCACGGAGGGAGTACTATCGCCAGTCATTGACCGCGTCGCTTCCGCTGCTGCTGCGCTGGCTTCATCTGCGGTACGCTGGCTAAAAAACGATGCCGGGCTTAACAACAGGCGAAACAGCGGCGATTGCGCCGTTTCATCAAGTTGCACTGTCTGGGCATGTTCCTGTACCTGTGCTGCGTTTTGGGATTCTACCAGGATGGTTTGCACCAGTTTCTCGAAATCACTGATGCTCGAAGTCACCAGAAATCCCTGACTGGCGCGCAGATCATAAAGCAGACTGTAGAGGCGATGCCATCCCGTCAGATGTTTAGGCAGCGGTTCCACCAGCAATACGAACCGCTCACTGGACAGATCGCTTGTCACCTTCACCGTCCGGAGTTCGCCCCAGTGCAGAGGAATCCAGCTACCAGCAAACTCCACGAGCATTCCACGAGAACTGGTTCGTAGCGTGGGGAGCGCATTGCGCAGAAACAACACGATAAATAAAGAGAGCGCCACCCACAACAGTGCCGGGAGCAGATCGGCCACCGTTTGTTCACGGGGACGATCTGCCACAACATTGACCGCATCAATAATCTCAGCGAGGAAGGGTACGACTCCTACCAGAGTCTCGTCCAGACCAAAAATATCCCACAAATAGCGGAGCAATACAGCACCGAAGTATCCGAAACTCAGTAGTACTACCAATGCCGAGAGTAGTTCAATCGACCACGTTATCAGGCGTGGATAACGATGCACAGTCTCAGTCTGGGTAGGAGGCATAGCCTGATCTTTTCTATTCGTCTGGCGCTAGTCCGCTTATCTGGAGTCTTTCGATTCGTAGTTCAGCATCATCAAGCAGACGCTGACAGGCGGCAGCCAGTTGCAACCCTTCTTCATACAATTGCAACGACTCCTCAAGGGATAATTCACCCTGCTCCAGACGTGTTACCAGATCCTGAAGCTGGCTATAAAGCGTCTCATAGGTTGCAACAGGTGGTTGCTTTGTCATGGTATTGGCTTTAGGCGGGTGCTGCTTACGTGTCATAGGTTTTGTATTGCAAAATCTTTGCCATGACCTGATCAGCTTGAAACAGAATACGTACATTCTCACCGACGGCCACCTGATCACCGCGGGTGACAACCATGCCGTCGGTAAGCCGAGTAACAACAGCGTATCCCCGTTCCAAGGTTGCGCGGGGACTCAGGATATCGAGCTGGGCCTGCAACCTGCGCAGGTCTGCGCGACTCACCGTAATCGTATGGGTCATGTGATCGAATGCCCGTCGCAAGAGATCATCAACCTGCTGTCGGGCAGAGGGTAACCGGAGTAGCGGGCTATGCTGTTGCAATCTGTCCAATCCATCTGCCAGTTGCTGACGGTGATGTACCAGCATACCTGCACTGGCCATGTCCAGTTGTTGCCGCAAGCTGGTCAGCCTCTGGCGCAACTCGACCCGATCAGGCACCACCAGTTCCGCTGCGGCGGACGGGGTAGGGGCACGCACATCTGCCACATAATCCACCATTGTTGTGTCAGTTTCGTGTCCTACCCCGGTTATAATCGGTACAGGACTGGCAAAAATGGCTCGTGCCACTATTTCCTCGTTAAACGCCCACAAATCCTCAAGCGAGCCGCCCCCACGGGCAACAATGATGACATCGACCGGGGCTGCATAAACGGCCTGCAAAGCAGTCACTATACTTTGAGGTGCCGACTCCCCCTGCACCAGACACGGTGCAATCAGTACCTCCACGAGCGGGCAACGCCGACCGATAATGGTCAGGATATCGTGCAGCGCCGCCCCGTGCTCGGAAGTGACAATACCAATACGGTGCGGCAGGTCTGGCAACACTCGTTTACGGGCCGGTTCAAACAATCCTTCCGCTTGCAGTTGCGCTTTCAGGGCCTCAAACCGCGCATGCAATTGCCCAATGCCAGCCGGTTGGAGCTGATGAACATAGAGTTGCAACTTGCCACTGGGAGCATAGAACGACACGTGCCCATGCGCCAGCACGGCCTCACCATTGGTGGGCAAGGAGTCCAGGTGCATAGCCTGGTTACGCCACATCACCGCGCTCAACACTGCGTTGTTCTCTTTCACGCTAAAGTAACAGTGTCCCGAAGTAGCACGGCTAAAGTTCGAGATCTCACCTTGCACCCAGACATCACTCAACACCAGATCGGTATCAAGCACTTCCTGTAGATAAGCCGTAAGCTCGGTCACAGTAAAAACATGCATTTGCTACCATCGATGCCATCCACATCGGGATGCAATGCATTAGAGTGGTGCGATAACCATCAGTGGTTGACCATATTCCACAGGTTGTTCATTCTTTACCAGTATACGCACCACTCGTCCACCTACCTCTGTCTCAATCTCGTTCATCATCTTCATTGCCTCGACAATCGCCACAGTATCACCAGCATGCACCTCATCACCTTCATGGACAAACGGCGGATCTTTGGGCGAAGGTGCAGCATAGTAAGTGCCTACCATAGGCGATGTTACCACATGACCGTCAGGTATGTCCGATTCTGCGGGTGCCGTTTCAGAATGCGCTGCTGCGTAGGGTGGTGCAGTGGTAACTGGCGGCGGGGTATGCCCGACCGGAGGGTGAGCCGCCTGAGGCATAGCCATGCCCGGCATTGGTGGTATACTCAACGCCAGCGGAACGGTTGATAGGGCAGCCGAAGGATGGGGCGGTGATGTTGTATTCCCCCGCTTGACATGCAATTTAGACGATCCACGCTCGATCAATAGCTCGGTAATGTCGGTTTGCTCGATCAGTTCGAGCAATTCACGCACCGCCTCGATACCAAACTCGTCGGTGCGCCTATCAAGGGTTTCAGGCATTGTTTCACTCATAGCGTAACCAGTTTGCTTCCGCATTGTTCCAAAACATATTACTACTGAGCGATTGTAGCAGAATAGCGGCCTTTACGTCAAACGCGACGGTGTTACCTGCAATCGAACATTTTGACCGTTCCCCTACCAGGTACCGCCGCTCCTGCGGCGGTACCCGATCGGCGGTGCCAATTTAACCAGACATGGGCACACTTTGTTCAGGACAATCTTGACACGATCTCGATCCCATTCAACGCCATATGGTGCAAAAACAGAACATGATGTAAGTCTCCGGGGTGGGCCTTGATGCCTGATTCGCGTGCCGTGCTGACCGGTGTGTCGAAGGTGTCAACCATGTTGGCAGGAATAATCACCCGCCGCTGAAGATTGTGGGCATTGGCGTGAAGGCGCAAATACATGGCCGAACTATACACGCACAGGTCAGTACAGTCACCAATGACTATGAACGTATGAATGTGCGTATGGTCGCGCATCCATTCCCCCAGACTCGTGCCAATGTCGGCACTCAGCGAGTTCTTGGTAATCGTTGTCAACTCACTGGCAAAGGGCAATGCCCGGATCTCGTCGATAGCCTGACTCTCTGCTGTACCGGCGATGCAGTGGGGGGGGTAGGCTGCAAATTCCGGGGTATCTGGATCATGGGTATCCTGTGCCAGCACAAAAGCTCGTACACCTCGCGCATAGGATCGTGTACAGAGATCAACCACGGGTGCGATCAGCGCCCCGACCCGCTCGCTCGCCAGGGGCCCCTGCTTGCAAAAGCCGTTGATCATATCCACCACAAACAGGGCTACCTGCTGTGGTGCCGCATCTACTACCTCTGCCAGCGCTATGTCCGGCAAATGATCGTACCATTCTCCTAGATACGCCAGGAAGGGACGCGACTGATCAAGAAGATTGATTTTACTGGACATTCATTGTCTCCTTTGTATACTTATACGCCACGATCGGCGTTGCACACCGCACTCCATTGCTCAACCGGTTTCATCATCGCTCCCACGATCTTCACGCCAGCGAAACACAAACTGTTTATCCCCTCGATCACGTCGAAACCGCCACAACCGGGTGGGCCGTCCACGACCTTCACGCATCAAACTGGTTTCTTCCAGAATACCGGCCTCTTTGATCTTGCGATAGAAATTGCCTTTATCCAGTTTTTCGCCCAGGATCTGTTCATAAATGTGTTTCAACTCCAGAATGCTAAATACTTCGGGCAATAACTGAAACGCCAGCGTGGTATATTCCAGTTTGGAACGCAGCCGTGAGAGCGCATAGTTCAAAATAAGATCATGATCAAACGCCAGTCGCGCTGGTCGGGTACGTACCGGAAACCAGCGTACATCGCTGCTCTCATCACTGACACGTAATTCTTGATCATCGGCTGGCACGATCGCAATATAGGCGACACTGATCACCCGTGTGCGCGGGTCACGCTGCGGTTCGCCAAACGTATAGAGTTGCTCCAGATAGACATCATGCACGCCGGTCTCTTCTTCCAACTCACGGCGGGCCGCCTGCTCCAGCGACTCGTCCATATTGATAAAGCCGCCTGGAATGGCCCAGTAGCCTTCATAGGGCCAGCGCCGCCGCAGCACCAGCAACACATGGAGTTCGCGGTTGAGCAGCGTAAAAATAACGACATCGACGGTCACTGATGGGCGCTCATAACGTGATGCGTCGTAGGTTGCGGCGTTTTCTTCCATCCAGCGCTCCTTTATATTAGTGTTAATTACACACTAAGTATAGCGTAGAATACACATGCTGTCAAGTTACACGAGGTACGCAGTCCACCATTACCAGGTAGCGCATATGTTGATTGTAGGGAGGATGTATCCATTGGCAAGTCTGGTATCTGGTATAATGGTTAGAATGTTCCACTACTCTTGTGGTTGAGCTTGTAAGACGAGTGTCGGGCGACACACTCCTGGGAGCCGTCACAGTAAGCGCGTGCTACGACATAGCTGACCTCTGGTGGCTGAAAGCTCGTCGTGCAGCACATCACAGACAGAGGTACCGATGCGTATTGCTATTACCGGCGCAAATGGACAACTGGGACGGGCTTTACAGGCTAGCCTGGCTCCTCATCACGATCTGGTGTTGCTCAATCGGGGCACGGTTGATCTACTGCTGCCCAAAACCGTTGGGCAGATTGTGGCAACACATGCGCAACTGGTTATTCATACCGCGGCGTATACCAATGTCGATGGCTGTGCCCGTGACCCGGATCGAGCCTATCGCATCAACGGGTTGGGTACACGCTATGTAGCTCTGGCATGTCAGCACCTCGACGCGCCGCTGGTGTACATCAGCACGAACGAAGTTTTTGCGGGGAGCGCTAGCCGACCGTATATGGAATACGATCCGGTCGGGCCGATCAATGCCTATGGCTGGTCGAAGTGGGTTGGCGAGCAGGTGGTGCGAGAGCTGTTGCACCGCTTTTACATCGTGCGCGTGGCCTGGTTGTTTGGTGGTGAGCGTAACTTTGTGCGCACGGTTTTGCAACTGGCTGCTCATCCGCCTGCCGGTGGGTTGCGGATGGTGACGAATGAGATCGGCAACCCGACATATACGACCGATCTAGCCGCCGCGATTGCTGACTTGATTACACTGCCATTCTATGGCGTCTATCACCTGGTCAACAGCGGCGCATGTTCGCGCTATGAATATGCCCAGGAAATCTTGCGCCAGACCAGGCAGGAGCATATACCGCTGACACCAATTACCCTGGCTGATTTCGAGCGTGATAGTACGCCCCCGCCCTATACAGCCCTGGCGAATGTTGCTGGTGCAGCGTTGGGCGTGACACTACGGCCCTGGCAAATGGCACTGGCCGATTTTCTGGCGCAGATTCGGTGCCATTGACAGGTAACCTCTAGCAGGTACTTTCGTGCTGCTGCGCCTCTACCAGGTGTGCATCACAGCATTGAAGCGAGGAACCCGGCATGGAGAAGCATGCTATGCTCCGAATTGCTCACCGATGATACCTTGCTGATATCCACTGAGCCAGGCGCGGCCAGGCATACGACGTTTGCCAGCTGGCTGCACCGCTATTAATTCCAGCGCACCACTGCCGGTCATTATCAGCGGGCCATCCGCTACATCCACACATGTACCTGGCGGGTCATTGTCCACCCGCTGCGCATGCACCTGAGCAGCTAGAAGCTTAAGCGTCTGGCCGCGAAAGGTGGTAAACGCGCCCGGCCATGGATCATATGCCCGGATAGAACGCTCAATGATCACGGCTGGCAACGTCCAGTCGATTCGCCCATCTTCTTTCGTGAGCAATCGGGTCACTGTGGCTTGACGGTGATCTTGCTCGCGCAGTTCCAACTGGTTGGCAGCATAGCGTGGTAATACCTCCAGGAGCAACTGTGCACCCAGTTCAAACAACTGTGCTGTCAGTGGCCCTGTACGGGCATCAGCCAGGAGCGGCACGGTAGCCTGGGCTAGAATCGGCCCGCTGTCCATTCCTGGCGTCAACTTCATGATCGTTACGCCGGTCTCCGTATCGCCAGCCAGAATAGCTCCAGCTACGGGCATCGGGCCACGATATAGTGGCAACAGGGAGGGATGGATGTTGAGATAGCCGCGTGGTGGAATGGACAGGATCTCTTTGCGCAGAATTTCACCGTAGGCGGCCACTACCCCCACTTCTGGTTGCAAGGCCGATAGATGAGCCACGATTGCCGGGTCGCGCAGCGTTGGCGGTTGAATGATTGGCAACCCTAGTGCTTGTGCCGCAACCTTGACTGGCGGGGGCGTCAGAACACGGTTGCGCCCGGCTGGCCGATCGGGTTGGGTAACGACGCCGACAATCTCGTACCCAGCCTGCACCAGTGCCGTGAGAGGCGCAACCGCAACAGCGGGACTGCCTAGATAGAGAATACGCATTTTATACAATACACTCCAGTTTATTTCACAAATGTTGTCAGGCCCATTCCAGTGCGGTGGTCTGGAGAGACGTTACCTATTGAGGCACTTCTCAGGTCTCGTGGAGGCCTGCGGCCTCGCAACCCTCCACTGGCGAACGTTCCCTAGAACCGGGGAAACAGGGACATGGTTGCAGCATGCATACTCATCATAGTATAATGCACAATATGGTTTTTCGTGCATCTATACTTTAATAGCGAGAAGTGCAAAAAGCAGATCTCAGCCATAACTCCATATTATTACCAGATCAATCTCAACCCTGATAGCATATTCATGCCAGCTTTATTGTTTGATGGCCGGTTGCGCCTGGTTCATGATTATCCACAACCACACCTGATAGCAGGTGTGGCCTTGATTCGGCCCCATGTAATGGGCGTCTGTCATACTGATATTGAAATCTGCGTGGTTATATGCATTTCCAGGGAGTACTGGGGCATGAATTTGTCGGCACCGTTGTGGGTCGATGAAGTCCAGTTGATAGGGTCACGCTGTGGTCTATTTGCTCCGGCACTACGGCTGCTGGAGCGGCATTTGATCGAAACTGCTCCATTGATACATGCGTCTTTTAATCTACGTGATGGATTAGCCGCCTTCGCTGCTGCTCCGGGTCAACTGAAGGTACTGGTGCATCACCGGCATTGATCGATCCAGTTGATCCGGTCTGCAGATGTAGTCATGTGTCAGCAAGAACCGCTTGTATAGAGGCATGCTTGATAGTGGACTATAACCGTATTCTGATCGCTGACGATGATAAATCAATGTGTCAGATACTCCAGGTTCTCCTTCAGAGCCAGGGATATGAGGTGTTGCTTGCGCATGACGGCTATGAACTCCTACGTATAGCTCAGGAGTACCCCCTTGATCTGATACTGGTGGATTTGATGATGCCGGCGATGGATGGGTATGAAGCTATTCGTCAGATTCGTAATGATACCCGGACATCGTATCTGCCGATATTGATCCTGACGGCTCGATCAAATCCGGATGAAGTGGTGACGGGTTTTGAGAGTGGTGCCGATGATTATATTATCAAGCCGTTTGATATCGATGAACTGCTGGCACGGATCAAACGTCATCTCTGGCGAGCTGCACAACGGCCAGTATATAGCCCGCTAACCGGCCTGGCGGGAAATGTGCTGTTGACCGAAGAGTTGAAGTATCGGATCAAAAGCAATGAACCGTTTGCGCTCTTGTACATTGATCTTGATAATTTCAAAGCCTTTAACGATGTCTATGGTTTTGCGCGTGGGGATCGCATGATTCGCCTGCTGGCCGATGTGTTGCTCACAGGGGTTTCGCGCTATCAACACAAGCAGGATTTTATCGGGCACATTGGTGGTGATGACTTCGCCATTATTACGACACCCGATATTCTGCATCCGTTGTGTACAACGTTGATTGAGCAGTTCGATGCCTGCGTCCACAAACTCTACGATCCGGAAGACATTCAACGGGGCTACTTGCAAAGCGTTGATCGCCAGGGGGTGTTGCGTCAGTTCCCAATCACCTCAATCTCGATCGGGGTAGTAACGAACTGTCACCGCTCCTTCACAGATTACGAAGAAGTCAGCCGCATTGCAACTGAGATGAAACAGTATGCAAAAACCAGGCCCGGCAGTGTGTATGAAGTCGATCAGCGTAGTGCCTTTCGGCTCGAGTCTACGAGAACCTTTTCCGATTCTGTGGTACCAACGGTCTTTTTGATTTGTGGCGATGTCACCCTGACCTATCGCTTGCAAGTCTTACTCCAGCAGCAAAGCTATCGTATCGTGCTGGCTCCGGATGTCGCATCGGCCTATCTACAGTTACAGAACGCTCCACAGTGTCCCGATCTGCTGGTGATTGATGTGCGGCTGGGGCCGATGGTACACGAATTATGTGCTACACTACGCCGAGACGTACCAGCGTTGCCGGTGCTGCTGCTGATGCCGTTATCTGAGACACCAGTTTTGGATAGGGAACATGGGCTGCAGAATTATCTCTGGCAGCCTTTTAGCGATCAGGAATTTCTTACCAACGTGCAAGCGCTCTTGTCGCACGTTATGTTCTAGCTCCCCATACCCGCAGAGTTCTTATTTTCATGGTAAGGATAAAGGTGCATGGAACTGCGAATACAAATCTCCAGAATTATTGCAAAACTTAAACGTAGTCGCTATCGTAATCACACCCGAACGGTGAACTCGTCTATGGCAGATGCGACCGATACAGGGATGATCGAGGCGCATGTTGAGCAACAGGATGGCAAAGCTGTGGCCCATCCGGTTGATCCGCGCCATCAAGGTACTAGCCTGTTTGTGCGACGCTTACGCCCTGCTCACCAGCGCTTATTGGCGCTGATCGTGGCGATTCCGCTTGTGATTGCGGGCTGGCTGTTGATCGACAATATTCGCACTGCGCGGGCAGCGTCACAATTTGTGGTGCTGGTTGCTCCATTCACCGATGCGGGTGATATGCAGACTGGCCGTAAAGTTGCCACGCAGTTAACAGCGCTGCTCCAGGAGTACACCGCTGATCATCCACACATGGTGATCCGGTCGATTCGGACAACTCCGACAGATGAAACAATGGCCCTTCAGATGGCAACCCGTCAGGGTGCCGATCTGTTGATCTGGGGCAGCGTGTCTGCTGGTGGACTGCCCGATGCGCCTACGTTGCAACCCCGCCTGACCTATGCCCCGGTGGGCAGCTATGGCCCGCATGTGTGGGCTGGCTATACCGGACGCTTCCGTATGCCTCACACGTATACCCTGGCAAACGAGGGAACCTTGCTTAATGGCCAGGCGGTCTTACCGCGCTTGCTGGTCGCGCTGGCCGATTATAGTCAAGGAAACGCCGATCAAGCCTATACCGCTCTGTCGCGTCTCCTCGATGATTATCCCCTGGAACTCAACCCGACTTTTCCGGATGTCATTCGTGGCAATATCCTGTGGGCACGTGGAGCCTACGATCAGGCCGTGGCGGCCTATCGTCGGGCGCTGGAGCAACCGACCGGTGTGGTTGCCGCCGAACGGGCGCTGTTGTACAACAACCTGGGTGCAATTTTGCTAGATGCTGATAACGAACTGGCCGCCAGTGTGTTATATGAAGCCAGTCGCCAGATCCAGCAAACCAGTCCAGAGAATGACCTGGGTGAACTGCGGTTCAACCTGGGCTTGCTGGCACAACAGCATAATCAGCCGAACCAGGCCATCGAGTCTTTTGAACCGGCACGTAGCCTGCTACCAGCAAATACACCGTTGCTGGTAGCGTTGAGCCAGGCTTACCGTGAAGCCGGGCGCCTTGAGGAGGCGCAGACCACCCTGGCTCAGGCTGAAAGGCAAATTCGGCGTGACCTGCGTAGTGTTCCTGTTAATCAACGCTCGCTTTTGAGTCAGTTTCTGCGTGCAGCCTACCAGGAGCAACGTGCGTTGTTACATATAGCGCGCCAGATCAATGCGTACGGTCCGCTTACCTGGGAGTTGGAGAGTATTTCCCCCCAACCACCCGCCGCCTTGAACGCAGCCCAGGATTATATGCAAAACGCAGTGGCCCTCAGTACGGATACGCTGGCAGATTGGCGGAGCCGCGCCGCCGCGACGACCGCCGCCGGCAACGGCTTGGGCCTGGTGGCAAATGGACAGGCGGAGCGCATCGAGCAATATCTGACCCGCCAGCAATTTTATCAGGCACTGCTCATCCTTGAAGAAGGCCGCACCCGCCAGAACGGATCGCACAACCTGTTTAGCGGCATCCACGCCGCATTATTTGGCTCAAGAACGCGCTTTGAAGAGGGACAGGCGTTATTGCAATCATTGTATGCCAGCAAACCCAACAATGTACCCGTTTTACTGGCCTATGCCCGCTCGCTACGTCTGGCAAACAATTATGATGAGGCCCAGGTGGCCCAGATCTATGATACGGTGATCGAGCGCACTCCGCAGCGCCCAGAAGGCTACTATGGTCGCGGCTGGCTGGAATTGGATCGACGGGCGGACAGCCTGGAAGGACGAACGATAGCACGGCAATGGATGGAACAGGCATTGGAACGTGACCCAACCTTCTTTCCGGCCCGCTTCAAACTGGTCGATATTGCCAAGCTTGACGGTGATCTGGAACAGGTGCTGGCACAACTGCGGATTCTGGCCGAGCAACGTCCTGATGACGCGCTGGTACATTTCCACATAGCCGAAACATTGTTGCAGCAGGACGATCTATCGGCAGCTCAAACTACCTATACCTATGCACTGAAGCTCAAGGATGATTTTCCCGAAGCCTGGTTTGGCCTGGCTCGTACCCAATATCTATTGGATCAGCATGACCCGGAAGCGTTGCGCAGTATTGATCGCGCTATTGCCCTCCGCCCGCAATATGCCGAAGCTATGCTGTTTAAGGGACAGATGCTGCAAGCGATGGGGCACCACGATGCCGCGGATGCCCAGTTTCAAAGTGCGATAGATGCTGGCCTGCGGGATTTTCAGGTACTCTATACGATTGGCGAGCAGTTGTTAGAACACGATAAGGCTCCCCAGGCAGTCGTTGCCTTCAAAACCGCGCTTGAAGAACAACCAGGCAATCCCTGGTTACATCATGGTCTGGGGCGGGCGTTTCTGGCGCTTAACAACCTGGATCGGGCCCGAACAGAACTGCAGACAGCGCTGAATGCGATCAATGAGAGTGATCCGGAGCTACACCAGTTGCGGGCCTCGGTATTGATTGACCTGGGGCATGTGGAGTGGCGCACCCCTTATGTCGATCCGCTCCAGCGCAACAATGCCCTGGAGCGAGCATTTGCCTACTATCAGCAGGCCTTGAGCCTGGATGCAACACGCGTTGATGCGGTGATCGGGTTGGGCGAGATCGCTGCCAGTCGTGGGAATTGGAACGTGGCCCTGACCCACTTTGAACATGCCCGCAATCTTTCTGTGAATGACGATAATCCGCTGGTTCACTTCTGGATCGCAGAAGCGCTGCTGCGTCAACCCGAATTCGATCCCATACATAGCGCCGATACCTATCGCCAGTTTATGGAACGGGCTATTGCCGAGTATCAGCAAGCATTGGCATTACGCCCCGAATTTCCACCAGCGTTGCTGGGCCAGGCGCATGCGCAACTCGCTCTGGGGCAACGCGCTGCTGCTGCCAGGAGCATTGAAACAGCGCTACGCATCCAGCCCCAGTATGCCGAAGCGCTGTTGTTCAAAGGCAAGCTCGAGCAAGAAGCGGGCAATGAGAATGCAGCTCTGGCAGCGTATAATGCAGCGATTGATGCCAACAACACCATTGCTGAGACATTCTATCGCCGGGCGGTGCTATTGATGCAGCGCCTGGAGTATGAGGCGGCAGCTCAGGATCTGCAACGTGCTATAGCGTTGCAGCCCAATTTTTCCGAGGCTTTTTACTGGTTGGGGCATACCTATATGGCTCAGAACCAGATGGAACGTGCGCGTGATGCCTTTCGATCCGCTGTGCAGTCGCGGGCTGGCGATTATACCGCTGCCCGATTCTATCAAGGTCTGGCCGAAGAACATCTTAATCTCTATGATGAGGCCGTAGCTTCCTTTGAGGCGGTGATCCAGGCCAATGACGCAGGCGAATTTAGCATGCAAGCCCGTACAGAGTTGGAACGTATTCGCTTGAGCATTGCCCGTTCACAAATTCGCGGGTTGTATTAGTGCGGTGAGCAGGGATGATCGCACGGGGCAAAGCCTCGCATGTCCCTCTTTTCACACAGTTTCTTAGCATACTATAGTACCCCGATACCACTGGTAGATCGGCGTCCCGGCTTTTGTCTGGACAGAGCGAGGCCCAGGGGAAAGCCGGAATCCTGGTTTTTCACAATTGATTGAGGATTACTTTATGGATATAACAGGTCTTCTGCCTGAATTTGTGCTGATCCCGGCCAGATCATTTCTGATGGGCACGCCAGAGAGTGAGCTAAGTACCCTGGCGAGACGTTATGGCGGCACACGCGAAAGTTACCGTGAGGAGTCGCCCCAGCACACCGTAACGCTACCTGCCTTTGCTATGGCTCGCGTTCCTGTGACCAATGCTCTCTATGGCGCTTTTGTCGCTGCAACAGGTGCCCGGCCACCCCTCCACTGGCATGGCCCCATTCCACCCGGGGCATTACGCGATCATCCTGTGGTTAACGTAGATTGGCATGCTGCCCAGGCCTGTTGTAGCTGGCTCACCGATAGGCTGACCGCAATCGGGTATCGTCCCCTTCCCGCATATCTCGCAAACAGGCCAATGGTCTTGCGCTTGCCATCAGAGGCAGAATGGGAACACGCTGCCCGTGGTACGGATGGACGCACCTTTCCCTGGGGGAATACCTTTGACCTGCAATGTGCAAATACGCGTGAAACTGGACAGAAGACCGTGCCGGTTGCCAGCTATCCAGCGGGTGCCAGTCCTTATGGTATTCTGGATATGGCCGGGAATGTGTGGGAATGGACAGCCAGCCTCGATGCCCTCTATCCATATCACGCTGATGATGGCCGTGAACAACCTGAAGCTCCAGGACGGCGTATTTTGCGTGGTGGCTGCTATGCCAATCCGCAGGGATTTGCGCGGTGTGCCTGCCGCTTTCGTTTACTGCCCACCGTTTGTAATGAATTTATGGGGTTTCGTCTCGCATGCTAGATACGGTATAATAGAGCACACTTCCGAACCAGGGACATGGAACCATAAGCCAGTGTCTGGTCATTCATACGAGGTACACGGTGCGATGCTCAGATAGCCTTTTCGCTTGCGACAGAGCAATACTTTTGCCGTTCTTTCAGATCCTCGCCTGTGGCGAGAATCCAGAAAAAGAGCGTCTCTTTAACGTTGCCGACGATGAAAAAAACGGTTTGTGGGGGTGACTGTGTACTGTGGGTAATGACGGAGTAGACATAGCTGTGTTCAGCGTGTCCCCGTTCAGGTGGTACCTCCGCTGGAGAAGCACAGGGCTGCAGGCCCCGCAAAACCTTGAATTGAAGTTCCAGAAGGGGGGAACACCCTTCCACACCACCCCACCTCAATGGGTACATCGGCGTTGTTGGGTTCACGATGGGAAACCGCTAATCAGATTGCCCAGCTCAGGAGGGTGCTATGGATGTAAAATATACTCGCTGGTTGCGTTCGTATGTCGGTCATCAACGGATCCTACAACTCCGTGCCTGTGGTTTTATTCGTGACGATCAGGGAAACGTGCTGCTCTGTCGTCGTGCCGATGTGATGTTGTGGGATGTTCCAGGCGGCACGATTGAAATTGATGAGACTCCTTCGCAAGGGTTGATCCGTGAGGTTCAGGAGGAAACCGGGTTAACAGTTGCCGCGGAACGGTTGATCGGCGTGTATGGCGGCCATGCTTTTGCGTGGAGCTATCCAAATGGCGATCAGGTGCAAATTTTTGCTGTCTTTATGGCCGGGCGCATTCTGAGTGGCACGCTTGAGTCTCGCTGTGTAGAGAATGTGCAGGTAGCATTCTTTGCCCCAGACAATCTTCCGCCACTGCTGTCCCGCACTGCGCATATGCTCGAACATGCGTTTGCCGATCGTACGGAGGCCTTTTTTAACTAGCTCCGCCAGGGGGTTGCGTTGGTTTCAGGGCTATATATCGGACGTTCTTGGCGTGCCAGCACATATTCCATCGGCGCTACCTGCCGAATGTAGCCCTTCAGCTCGAGCATTGCCAGCGTTGCAGCGACGACCGCTGCCGGCATGTTACTGGTGCGACTCAATTGATCGGCATGTTGCGGCTCGGCCGATATGAGCGTGAGTAATGCCGCTTCCGTTGGATCTTCAGGCAGGGCCGCCGCAATCGCTTGTTGGTCACCGGCACCAGTCAGGTTGAGCGCATCGAGAATATCCTGACCACATGTGACCAGCCCTGCTCCAGTGCGGATCAGGCGATTGGTGCCAACGCTCTTGCTGCTCAAGATCGAGCCTGGTACAGCAAAAACATCTCGTCCCTGCTCTAGCGCGAAATTGACCGTAATCAAGGCACCGCTTTTTTTCCCGGCCTCCACCACCAGTGTGCCCAGCGTCAATCCGCTGATAATGCGATTACGAGGTGGAAAGTTGGCTGGTGCTGGCGGAGTTTGCAGCGGGTATTCGCTCACCAGTGCTCCTTGCTCCAGGATGTATGGTATTAACCGTTGATTACGTTCAGGATAAGGTATATCAATGCCGCAGCCAAGCACGGCAATTGTGCGGCCACCCGCTTCCAGCGCGGTGCTATGTGCAACAGCATCAATGCCCAGCGCGAATCCGCTCACGATAGTCACGCTATTGCGAGCAAGGTCAGTCACAATACGTCGCGTTGCCTCTTTCCCATACAAGGATGGATCGCGGGTGCCAACCACAGCGACCGACCACTCGTCGGCACTGATCATGGCTCCGCGCACGTAGAGTAGCGGTGGTGGAGCCGGAATCTGGGCCAGGAGCGAGGGATACGTCGCATCCTCAATTGTCACAAGTTGCACACCGGCTGTGACGGTACGTTCAAATTCTGCTTCCAGATCCAGGGTGCGCTGCGCCTCACGTAAGGCGGCACTCACTTTACTATCAATACCAGCCGCAAGCATGTCCAGGTCATCAGCATGCCAGGCAGCCTCAACCGAACCGCAACGGTTAATCAACTGTGCCAGGCGCATCGGGCCAATACCCGGCACCAGGTTGAAGCCCAGATAGTAGTGGGTGGGAGTGAATGATATCATGCTGCACCTCTGAAAGGCATGGTACGCTCTTCTATTATAGCGTATATTAGCCCGAACTTACACGCAGACGATCTATGTGCTACCGTGTAAGTTTATTAACAGGAGTGACACGGTGTCTAGGGGTTCTCTGTTCTCAGTCGTGTCTGCCGTCCATGAATACGACCGGTCATAGACATAGAAAGCCGATCCATGTCGCCAACGCAGTGCAAACCGTCGCCGGTCTATCGTGCCATCCTGTTTGACCTGGATGGCACACTGACTGACCCGGCTGAGGGTATCACCCGTAGCATCCAGTATGCCCTGGAGCGTCTGGGCTATCCGGTCCCGCCAGTGTCTAATCTTTACTCCTGGATCGGCCCATCGCTGCGCGAGTCCTTTGCGCACTATCTACACACGGACGACCCCCAGAAGGTAGAGCAGGCGATTATGTTGTACCGCGAGCGGTTTGCCAGGGTGGGTCTATTCGAAAATATGGTCTATCCTGGTATTCCGGCGTTACTGGCCAATCTATGGAATGCAGGCTGTCGTCTCTTGCTGGCAACTTCCAAGCCGCAGGTCTATGCCAGGCGCATCCTGGAATACTTTGATCTGGCAATCTATTTTGCTGGGATTGGTGGCGCGACCCTTGATGGCCGCCTACACACGAAAGCGGACGTCATCGCCACATTGCTGCCACAGCTCAGGGCCGACGAGCGGTCAGCGATAGTGATGATTGGCGATCGAGAACAGGACATTATCGGGGCGCGCATGCACGGCATACCGGCCATTGCTGTCAGCTATGGCTACGGAAGCATGGCGGAGTTAACCGCCTGCACGCCGGACTGTGTGGTTGGCAGTGTGGCTGAACTGTGGGCTGTCCTTGTGCGTGGTACATCGGGCGATCATTATTGGTATGATACGTAATGTAGTGTGTAACGGTTCAGCCAGAAAGAAGAAGGAATGTCTATACCGACGATTGATCAATACCCAACCCGCTACCGCTTTCATTATTGCCCGCTTGACGGTACACCGCTGGAACGCAAGGTTATTCATGGCATGGAGCGACAGTACTGTCCTGCCTGTGGCTGGATTCATTATCCCAATCCGAACATCGCCGCCACAGTGGTCATCGAGTACCAGGGCGGCATTGTCTTACTCAAGCGCAATATTGAGCCGGATCGGGGCACATGGCATCTGCCGATTGGTCATGCGGAGTTTGGCGAAGACCCGGCCGACGCGGCCCTGCGAGAGGTCTATGAAGAGACGGGCCTGATCCTGGCTGATCTCCAATTTCTGGCCTATGAGCATAGTCCCTCCTACGGCGATGCCCGTCTGTTTTATCTTGTCTTCTGCTTTACCGGGCGCGCTATTGGCGGCACTCTGGTAACAGATTGTGCCGAAAACAGTGAGGCTCAGGTATTGCCGCTGGATGATATACCACCACTGAAATGGAGTAGTCAACGCACCGCACTGGCTGCTTACCGCCAGTTGTTACACAAACGCGAGCGGTGATCTTCTGGCTGAGACCGTTCCCATTATGAACCACCCTTGTAAGATAGTGAGCGCCAGCCGGCCAACTTTTATCAGGATCAGTACCATCAGGCTATTGTTCTGTTCAATGCCACGATTTATAATCAGCATGTGCTTATCTGGTTGTGTTCAGGCGCACAGGGAGTGAGAGTTATGAGACGACAAGATACAGGCCAATCTATTGTGGAGATGGCATTTGTGATGCCACTGCTGGTTGTTCTTGTGTTTGGCATTATTGACCTCGGCTGGTACATTTTTGGCTATGCAACCGTGTATCAGGCGGCACGCAATGGTGCCGAAACAGCTTCAAAGTTGCCGCCTTTCGCCGAGTGGATTGAAGCCAGGGGGATGGATAGTTCTGATCCTTGTATGAATACCATCAGAACCCAGGTGCAATCACAGGCACTTATTTTTTTTGATGATATCTGGGAACACACCACCGTCTCTTATCCGAATGGTGCAGCGTCGCGCAATCTCTTTGATCGCGGGCCAATCCAGGTAAGTATCAAGTATACGATCGAACCACTGACGCCGCTATGGGGATTTATTCCTTTTGGTAATGATGGTAAATTAACGGTCAGTGTGACGACACGCCGCTCGCTGCAAGGCCTTGGTAATCGGCCTGGTAGTCAGGGCGAAGTGACCGAGGATGATGCTATTCCCAATGGGATCGCCTGTATCCTGCCAGACAAGTAAGAAAAGCGAGGATGATCATGCGTAATCATAACCGAACAAAAGGCCAGGCACTCGTGGAATTTGCCCTGGCTTCAACGCTCATCTTTTTTCTGTTGGCGGCTGCAGTCGATCTAGGGTTAATGTTTTTTACGATGCAAGGCTTGCGGAATGCTGCACAGGAGGGGGCGTTCTTTGGCAGCTTCCCGGTGGTATATGGTGATGTTCCTGATAGGATCTGGATTAACGAGAAAGAGATTAGAGCGCGTGTGCGAAATGAGTCGGGATCCAGCGGGATAGGGATTTATAACCTGACCACGTTATCCGATGATCAGATTAAGATCGAGCTGCTGAAAGATGACGATTTTGATGGGCGCGTATCGGGCGGCGATCCACCATGTACTGAACAAGATATGTATACGGCCAGGCACTGTTATATTCGAGTACAAGTCAGCTACGATTACAATATGTTTTTCCCGTTAGCCCCGGTGTTTGGTAATACCGTTACACTGCGTGCTGATTCTATTCTGAAAATTCGTAGTGATATGCTGATATTTCGTCAGTAGATTTATTAATAACATTATATTGTTTTCTCTCGCTGGTAAGTACCTACTCTGGCTACGATCATACCCTCGGTTGATCAGTACCCGTTCCGGTGAGGTGGACAAGAGTCTTTCCCAACCTGGCGTTTCTATGGGAGGCATGGGACGTACCCTGCACTGGCGAAGGTTCCCTGGAACGGGTATGTTGAGCATATGCAGCATTGAGTCGCTCACAGTTGTATTGCGCACATATAATCATCGGTCATAATAAACGGAGGAGGAATAGAATGAAAGATCGTAAGCAGCAAAAGCCCACTCTGATGCGGCGACGTACTCGTGGTCAGAGTATCCCGCTTATTGCGCTTCTTATTGTGGTTTTGTTTGCAATGGTCGGGCTGGCGGTCGATGTTGGCAATACCTATGCGGAACAACGCAAAGCGGTCAATGCTACCAATGCTGCCGCTATTGCGGGTATGGAGCGCTATATTGAGAGCAGCAGCGGCACCGTCCGTGATGCAGACATCAAACAGGCGGTTGAAGCGGCGCTGCGTGCAAATGGTATTAATCTGGATAGCGACAAGCTTCGGTATCGTGCATACTACTTACAAACTAATGGCGATCCTGTCAGTGGTTGCTCTGAGGTTGGTACATGTGGTGCCAATGCACCATTGAATGTAGGATATATTCAGGTAGAACTATCAGGTACGGTTGATACATTCTTTGCGCGTGTAGTCAATCAAGATACGTTGCCGGTCAGTACTGATGCTTTTGCTATGCGTTGTCCATATGGTAGCGGTGTGTATCCGATTGCTGTCAACCAGAATACGCTTCACAGTGATCTTTCTTTTCGTGATCCTAATCCCAGTGGATTACCCTACGATGATGAAGGGAATCTCATCTTTGGGTATCTGAAGCAGGGCGAGTTGCGAGGGTTGACATGGCGTCGGTTGTTTCTCCGCAACAGTGCGAACCGGAGTGACTTTGGTTGGGTGCGCTGGCTACCCGAGGGTGGTTCCGAAGAAAATCTCGTCACGATGTTGAGCGGTGATGGCAGCCTGGCACGAGGGTTTCAAGAAGTAACCTTTACCTCTGGTGGAGCGTCGCGCCGCCCGGTTGGCTGGCAAGAGCCGGCTGGCTATCCCGAAAAGCCGCAACAGCTCAGTGTCGGCGATGTCATTTATGGCAATGATCCGTTTGCGGGCAATAGTCGCGTTCAGAGCTTGCTCGATGGTCACAAGATCGATAAGAATAGCCCTACCCGCGGGACGGTGATGATCTTGCCCATCTTTGATAAGGCTACCATCTCCACTGACCGTGACGCCGGGTATCTGATCAGTGGGTTTGGCAATTTTATGGTGGCTGGTTATGGTCGTAATGGACTGGGTGATGATTATATTGACCTGATTGCGCTGGGGAATGTCGATCACTCCTCCGCCTGTCTGACAGCTCCGGTACAAACGGGGGTGATTGGTTTACAGGGTGATATTTCGTTCTTGCCACAGTGGCGAACGTCATCTCGAGATTACACCCCAATCCGGTTTGTAGTAGTTATGGACGTGTCTGGCTCTATGAACTGGAATTTTGATGGTACTGGTAGTGGTGGGAGACAGTGCGGGTATACCGACAAAGACAATGTTAATCAGGCTTTCTGTAATAGTGCTGAGTCGGCCTATGAAACGAAAGAAGAGCGGCGTATTTACGTAACACGTAAGTCACTGGAATACCTGATCAGTCTGCTGTATATTGAAGGCAATGATTCCGTCGATCCCAATCAGGTAGGCCGACCGTATGACCAGATGGCTATCCTGACATATAATGATGAATTCATCAATGGTGGAACTGCTTTTCAAAGACGAGATTTTCCCACTGTTTCAATGACAGAGTTCTCGAGTGATAAAGAAACGCTGATCAAGTATGCCCGTGAATCAGGAGCTTTTCGTAACTGGCAAAACTACCTTACAAGAGGTGGTACGAATACCGCTGCCGGCTTGTATGAAGCCAATCGGCTCTTGTCTGGCAATAACCGGGTGACCCATAACGGACGTACATATGACTATAAGACTGTGATCATTCTGATCACTGATGGTGTCGCCAACGTGTTGTTTGATCCTGACCATCCTACTCGCGCCGGATTTAATAACAACATGCACGATTTCTTTCCGACAGGATCTGAATGTCGTTGTCACGCGCTTCCGCCAGCCTATCAGGCACCGGCTGGTTGTGAGCGGGCGTTGAACATTGACGAGAAAGCAGATTGTCATATCAACAGCAAAGTGGGGGTATCACCGCCTGCTGGCAGAGTCCATGCAGATGGCAAAGTTACATCGAATCGCCTGAGCCCTTTGACCGGTACCAGGGTATTTAATCGGCCCATTACAGAAATGATCGAACAGGCCAGCCTGATCAAGGGGAACGGGCATGAGATATTTGTAGTGGCAATATCTCAATTTGAATCACTCGGTTTAAGCAATGTAGCATCAGGATCGCAGAACTATATATCCGTCAGGCACGCGGATCAACTCGATGGGGCGTTCAAGGATATCTTTGATCGATCCTTTTCAAACATGTGTATTCCTAATAGTATGCATGGTATGCAAGACAGGATACCCCCCGGTGGTGTATTCCACGGTGGAAGAGTCTATCTCGACCCGGTTCCTTCAGAGAAATATAGGAATGGAACGGCCATTCAGCACGATACGATAACAGGCAAACTTTCTTATCGGTTTGATGACATTCCGCCCGGCCAGTATGCTGTCACCGCAGAGTTGTATTATACGCATCCAGATGATGAAGATACAACTCCGCGTAAGTATGTGATCCATGATGCGCTTAACGTCACCCTCAAGGAAACAAAGAACTTTGGGTATCAGGAACAGGATATTCAAATGGATCTGGCAGATCCCCTATGTCCTGAACTATAAGACTCGGTGGTCAGGGGTCAGGGCCGATCAGGTTCTGTCCCGACTACACATTACTGCATGATATAGCAGTCCTGAGGAAGTCGTGTGCAACCGGAGTCCCGGCTTTCGCCTGGACAGAAGCCAGAACCCAGGATAAAGCCGGGACTCTGATGTACAATGGAGAATGGGCTTGCTATATGTGGCGGAGTGTACCCGTAAACTGACAGGCAGCAGTTGTCAAAATGACAACGCATGATACGTCAACCTGCGGGCAAGCCACATTTGCCAACCTTTAACCTCATATCACGCTCACAAACCGTTGGGTCTGTTAGTATGTGCTGCATGACAGTGGTGCCTCTACAGCAAGAGCTATACCATAATGGGTGAGTAGCGTGTGGTCACTACCTGGCATAGCAACTCCCACAGGGCGAGTTGTGATACACACGATTCTTAAAAGAGATGTACCTCCCAGCAGTTCTGGCTTCTTTCGACTTCCATCCTTAACAGGTGCAGGTTCGTTATAATGAAGCCGAACCGGGTATAACACGGAGCTTTCCGATGGTAAAACAAACTTTTATACGACAGTGTGGTACAGTGGTTGCGCTGTTTAGCATCTGGGTACTTATGATCGGCTTGCTGCCTACAGTACCGGTCATCGCCAACCAGCCCGTGAGTCAACCTCTGGATACAACGATGGAGAACTTTGCGGGTGGTATTTTTGAACGGACTACCATCAGTGCTACTGGTGATGGTGCCGTGGAATTAATGCGTGCTGGCAGGTTGCGGCGCTGGCAGGATGCTCCTTTCACTCTGCCTGAGAGTCTGGCAGAACAAGGTGTGGTAGCGCTGGGCGAGCGGCTGTATGTGATTGGCGGTAGTACTGACCCTGGTGCCGAAACAGGAGGTGGTTCAAGCAAAGTCTATTGGACAGAGATCGATCCAGCCCAGGGCCGTCCCAAAGATGCTGACCAACCCTGGAAGACGGTCGAACTGCCGACGGTTAAAACCAGTGATCGGTGTGAAACACCGGTGGCCGCACTCTCCCGTGCCGCAGTAGCGGCGGTGAAGGACGGGGGGCCACGTGGAACGAGTAATACCGGCACGCTGTATGTCATTGGCGGTCGAGTGGCACCTGCTCCCTGCCCGATCCCTACTCTCTCTAGCAACGTGGTACACATTGGGCGCGTTAACGCCGAGGGTGCCATTAGCTGGTCAGAAGGTTCAGAATTACCGAATGGCCTGGAATCGGCAACCGCGACCAGTATTACCATTAATAATCGGACATTCATTTATGTCTTCGGTGGCCTGGAATACCGCATTAGTCCGATTACTGGTGGGCTACAGATTATCGAGTCGCGTACCGTGTATTATGCCGAGGTGAATAAGGCTGATGGTAGTCTGGGCAGTTGGAACATCGGGCCAGATATCCCCCTGGTCGGTGATGTGCCTGGCCTGTGGAATGCCACGGCAGTGCCGGTGGTGGCCCAGAATGGTAACAGTGCGATCTATCTGATGGGTGGTCAGACCCGGTTGAGTACACAGAGCGGCCAGGGAGCGGAATATAATCCCCGTGTCTTTCGGGCGATGATCAGCAATGATGGCACTCTTACCTGGGATACAGAGCCAGGACGCCTACAAAACGGTGGTAGTTCACCTGTGTCGTTCGGTCCTCGCATCGGTTTGTCGGGGGTTGTGCATGCGGGTAAGTTGTATCTCATCGGCGGTGCGGCGAGTGAGACAGCAAATGGCGAGAGTGCTGTCTTCACGGCGATTATCAACGATGACCTGACATTGCAGAATTTTGGAACAGATACGCTTCCGCAGTTTTTTGTCGAGAGTAGCAACATCTTGCCTTTCTGGCGTACATTTCACGCCAGTACCTTCGTGCCCGCCATACCAACTCCAGAAGACCCCGCAGCTGTCTATATCTTCACCATTGCTGGCACCGGCCCGAATCCTGCTGGTACCGTTAGTGTGCGCAATACCATGTTCAGGGGGCGTGTGGGCGGTAAGGGTGATACCCAGGAGGAAGGGAATGTCGTTGAGCAGGGGTGGTATTATTCGCGGTTTCATACCACGCGTCTGTCCGATGCGCGCATTAAGCAGTTTATCTGGAACACAGAGCAGACCGATGATCAGGATATCCGGCTAGAATACCGTGTTACCAAAAATATCTGTAGCGCCGACAATCCTTTTGGTAATGCAGAGTGGAAAGCACTGGATGGGGTACCCGATAATGCCGGGAAGTTCTCAAAAACTGGTCTCAATAATCATGTATTTGAAGATCGCGGTGAAGATGAACCGGAGGCCAACTGTGTCCAGTATCGTGCATTTTTGCAACGTGGTGCAGACACAGGCACCTCACCCGCGCTGCTTGATGTGGGGATCGACGTGATTGCCAGTGGTAGTCCCGATCTGAAGGTACATACCTTGCAGGTTCTGCGGGGCGAGAACGAACGAACGTTTACCGGGCTAAATATTGCGATTATTAACCAGAACGATGTCGAGAACACCACCGAGTTGCCGCCTGGCTCGTTCTATGTTGACCTGTGTGTGTTACAACCTGGTGAAACAACCACTCCGCCGCAATTGAGTGTGTTTCCGCTGAATCTTGATCCACCCCTGCCATGTGTTAGATCCTATGCTATGGTTAACAGCAGCCAGGTGGGCATTGATAGACCCTATCAGATCAATCGGCGCTGGTATGATCCACATAACAATAATGCCGAACTGTCTTCGATGCAAGAAATGGAACGCTTCTTCGACAAAGTCGGCGTGTATAGGGTGTATGTCGCCGTAGACTCGCTCAACAACATTCCCGAGACATCACCTGGGGGCGAAGAGAACAACGTCAGCGATCGATTAGAAGTTGTTATTTATCCGGCTGATGATCCAGTATGGAATCCGACGATGACTCCGCCGCCAGATGTGACTCCCGATGTTGATATTCCACCGGCAATTGCTACTCCAACGCCCACTTTGACTACTGTTCCAACCGTGACCCCTACTCCAACTCCAGAGGCAGGGCCACCCACCGTGTATTTGCCGATTATCAGACGTTAACACGGGTATGGCAGGGCGATGACATGGCGTACACAGCAGGGAAACGGGCAGACCGTATCTCCCTGCTGCGTGCTGTCGTGCTTTGTTCAAGAAGTATATCATTAGAGCTAGAAATACCAGCAGTATGGGTTGTAGCACGGTGTAGAGGGCTTATGAACAGGAACGTAGAGCAGCCTATCCCAATTGACAATGCCTTCAGGCGTGCTCTATTGTCATTGACGCAGCGAACGTAGTATTACAACGAGACTTCACCACAGCCGGAGCGCGGGGGCTACAGGCCTCTGCGCATGGTTCCTTTGTAGTGTGGCGGGTTGAAGCCGCACCACGCCTTCCTACCCAGGGGATGTCTCGTTGCAGTAATAGAGCGATGATTGGCTTTGATTAGGATACGGTCTTGAGACGAACCTGCTATGCTCCGGCACGTTATCACCATACATTGCGCTAAATATGATCCATTGGTAACAGGCGTGTGCTATAATATGGCACATAATATGGCTGGTGGCCCGTTGGGTTCGCATTGATAAGGAAAGAAGCCTCATTATGAGACGTGGTGGCATGGTTATACTTTTCATTGGTGTCATTGTGGCGCTGATTGTTGCAGGCTTCCTGATCTTTTTTTTCCAGATGAATAATTTTGGCGGTGGAGAAATCACTCCGGTTCCTACGGAAGATCCGGGCATTGTGGTGGTGGTGGCACGGGTTGATATTCCTGCCAATACCCTGATTGATGATCGGGATACATTACTGGACGAGCGGACTATTCCAACCAACAATTTTTCTCCTCAATATCTGACCAATATGGCAGATGTCGAGGGACGACTGGCAGTAAACGTTATTCGGGCAGGCGATCCTATTCGTCGCTCTGATCTAACCACTCCCGGTCTGTCTCAGCAGATCCCAACCGCCGAGCCAGATCGGCCGCGAACCAAAGCCTATTCGCTCCTGGTCAACAGTCTGTCGGGCGTAGCCGATCAGATTCGCCCCAACGATTTTGTCGATGTGGTTGCGACCTTCTCTATTCCACGCCGGCTTACGTATCCGACAGGAAGGGATGACCAGGGCCAGATAGTATATGAACACTTCACTGAGATCTTCCAGTCTACTAAAACCATCGTCCAACAGGTGCAGGTTATGCGCATCCTTCGTCGGAGGGTTAATGCCGAGGGTACGCCCGTGGCTCAACAAGAACAGCCCACAGCCCCGACAGGTGAACCAGGCCAGACAACTCAAGGTGACTTTGTTACCGAAGGAGACTGGTTGCTCGTGCTGGCGGTTAATAATCAAGAGGCTGAATTGATTGACTTTGCCCGTAATACCAACGCTGCTATTACCTTGGTATTGCGCGGGGCTGGTGATGGAGACTTTGAACAAACGATCGGTGCGTCATTTGATTTGCTTGTTGGTGAATTTGGTGTGCCATTACCGCAGCCAGTACGCGGACGGGTACATGGTGAAGAGGTATTTCTTCCTGATCCGACCTCAACCCCGGCCCCAACGCGGGTGCCGTAGCAGGCTGGTTGCGTCTATACGGAGAGCAACGCTGATGCTTGTACAATAGTAGCGACGATCATGCATGCTTGAACCGGTCAACTGCACTGCTTCAAGCATGCATGATCGTATACTCAATATGCATGTGGGGATTGTGCGCACCCGTTGCTTATATAGGGTAGTGTTGTGAATGCGAATGTAGATCGATTTTTTGCTTGAGCTATGCGCTGATTGGGTACGCAACTGCCGAACCATGCGAGATGAGGAGTTAATCCATGACAGAAAGCGACAAGATCCGGGTGATGATTGTAGACGATATTGTAGATACCCGTGATCAGATCGAGAAACTGTTGTTTTTCGAGAAAGATATCGAAGTTATTGCCAAAGCCAGCAATGGCCGTGAGGCAGTAGCGATGGCTAAACAGTATAAACCAGATGTTATCCTGATGGACATTAATATGCCCGAAATGGATGGCATCGCGGCCACGGAAGCGATCATGGCCCAGGACTCAGCGGTGCAGGTCATCATTATGAGCGTGCAGGGTGAGACCGACTATCTGCGCCGGGCTATGCTGGCCGGGGCACGGGAGTTTTTGACCAAGCCGATCAGTGCAGATGATCTGTATAAATCGATTCGTCATGTTTATCGTCTGGCAGCTACTCGACCACGTGTTGCACCACAGGCAAGCAGTGCTACTGATAATGGGAGGAGTGACAGCGGCACTCAGGGGCAGATCATCGCAGTGTTCAGTCCCAAAGGCGGAGTTGGCACCTCTACGATCGCCGCCAATTTAGCGGTAGCGTTACGGCAGTTAACACACAAGAAGGTGGTTCTGGTTGATGGGAACTTGATTTTTGGCGACCTGAACGTTATTCTGAATTTAATCTCGAAAAAGACCATAGTCGAACTGGCCCAACGGGTAGATGATCTTGACCGCGATTTACTGAATGATGTACTGGCGACACATACCTCCCAGATTAAAGTATTACTTGCTCCGCCCAATCCACAAACGGGTGAACTGGTGACAGCAGATCACTTACGAACTATACTAGAGTTGATACGCCGCGAATTTGATTATGTGGTGGTAGATACGCAGTCGTCGTTTCAAGATCGCGCTCTGGCTGTGTTAGATCTCGCGGATCGGATTGTGACCTTGATGACACTGGAAATGCCGTGCATTAAGAATATCAAGCTCTTCCTGGAGGTTGCCGAGCTACTAGAATATTCGAAAGAAAAGATTATGCTGGTCCTCAACAAGGCTGATAATCGCATGGGCTTTAGTGTCAAAGATGTGCAAAATAATATACAACACGAGGTTATGTTGCAGATTGCGAATGCGCCCCAGGAGGTAACGTATTCAATCAATGAGGGGGTACCGCTGGTGATTTCCAGGCGTACGCATCCAACATCGCGAGATATCTTTACACTGGCCGGGCGATTGTGCAATGTCTCGAAAGGGGTTACGGATGTACCGCCACCGTCGGATGGGCGGACACCTCAGAAGAAGGCAGGCCAGAGCCGTGGTTTATTTGGTCGGTTGTTGGCACGACGATAGCAAGTTTTTCATATAGGCGGAGGCATAGTATGTCGTTGTTGAAACGCATTGGTGGTGCAACTCCGGGAACAGAAGAGGCAACAGGGACACAACGTCCAGTGGTGACGAGTACTCTGCGTCGAGAAGAGGTGCGTCCATCTGGCTCTGGAAGTGGACGTGAACAGGAAGATACGTTCACTGAGATCAAGATGCGTGTGCAATCCAAGTTGATTAGTGAACTCGATCCTAACCTGGATCTTTCAAATACGACACGTGTGCGACGCCAGGTTGAGGAGGTCTTTAACTCGATCCTAGATGGCGAGAGCATTGTCTTGAGTCGTGCTGAGCGGGCGCGCATGTTTGAAGCTATAGCGGCTGACATTCTGGGGTATGGGCCATTGCAGCAATTTCTGGCAGATGATGAAATCAGTGAAATTATGGTGAATGGCCCACGGCAGATCTATATTGAAAAGCGTGGTAAGCTGATCAAAACCGATGTCGTGTTTTATAATGACGACCATGTGTTGCGCATTATCGATCGGATTGTTGCTCCACTGGGGCGACGTATTGATGAGTCATCGCCGATGGTCGATGCACGTTTGCCCGATGGTAGTCGTGTCAATGCGATTATCCGCCCGTTGTCGCTGATCGGGCCCGTGATCACGATCCGTAAATTTCGCAAGGAATCCTTTACGGTGGCCGATCTGGTGCGCTTTGGCACGTTCACTCAGGAGATGGTCGAGTTTCTCGCGGCATGTGTCCGTGCTCGGTTGAATATTGTCGTATCTGGTGGGACTGGCTCAGGCAAAACAACCACCCTGAATGTCCTTTCATCGTTTATCCCTGAAGATGAACGGATCATCACCGTTGAAAACGCAGCGGAGTTACAATTACGCCAGGAACATGTGATAACACTCGAATCACGTCCGCCAAATATTGAAGGCCGTGGTGAAGTCACTATTCGCGATCTGGTGATTAACTGTTTGCGTATGCGCCCGGAACGAATCGTGGTCGGTGAGTGTCGTGGCGGTGAAACGCTTGACATGCTCCAGGCAATGAATACCGGCCACGATGGTTCTATGACTACGGTGCATGCGAACTCACCTCGTGATAGTATTGCCCGTATCGAGACAATGTGTTTGATGGCCGGGATGGATTTGCCCTCACGCGCTATTCGTGAACAGATTGCCGCAGCGGTTGATGTGATTGTGCAGCAGGGCCGTATGAAAGACGGTACGCGCAAAGTTACGGCGATCACCGAGGTGCAAGGCATGGAAGGTGATGTGGTGGTTCTACAGGACATCTTCGTGTTTGAGCAAACGGGCATTGATGAAAATGGTAAGATTGTAGGAACATTACGTCCAACCGGTGTCCGACCGAAGTTTGTTGAGAAGTTTGAGGCACTCAATATTTATCTACCACCAAATGTTTTTGGCTATTCGGCGGAACGGTTCTTCTAGGAATGGTGGAATGCAAAACATGCTTGGGTCTGACATACTGCCATTTGCGGCAGCCGGGGTTGTCTTTCTCGTGATCATTCTCGTCTCCGGGGTAGTAGCCCGAACTATAGGACGTGATGATGTCTCGGATCGTCTCTCGCAGTATGCGAGGCGCGGTGATGCGGAAGCAGACGTTAATCCACAGCAGGTGTTTGCTCGTATCGATGCAGTTGTCCGCAAGAGTGAACGGGGAAACAATCTGGCGCGCGACCTGGCACGTGCTGACCTGAAATGGAAGGTATCAGAGTTTATTGGCCTGAAGTTGCTGTCAGCCTTAGCCGGAGCGGGCATGGGTGCTTTTGTTGGACGTGCATCTCCACAGGCAATGTTGATCTCAGCACTGGTGGGTGCGGTGCTGCTATCATTTGCGCCAAACGTCTACATGTCTATCCGTGCTAGTAGGCGCGTAAAGTCCTTTAATAACCAGTTGGGTGATACGATTATTTTAATGGCCAATGCTTTGCGTAGTGGGTATAGCTTTTTGCAGACCCTGGATATGGTCTCGAAAGAGGCTCCGCCGCCGGTCTCAACCGAGTTTAATCGCGTTGTCCAGGAGGTTGGTCTCGGCCGCACCACCGAGGAGGCACTCGCCAATCTGTTGCGTCGCGTACCATCAGATGACCTCGAATTGCTTATCACGGCAGTGAATATACAGCATGAAGTTGGAGGTAATCTGGCACAAATTCTGGATACCATTGGTCATACGATTCGTGAGCGGGTACGTATCAAGGGTGAAATCAAAACGTTGACGGCTCAGGGACGTATTTCGGCCTATGTGATTACAGGGTTACCCGTTGCCCTGGCTATTTTTATTAGTGTCATCAATCCTGAGTATATGGCTCCTCTGTTTAGCTTTGGTATGCCCCCCGAACACTGGTGTTGCTTACCGGTTACGGCAGCGTTCATGATTTTGATTGGTTATCTTGCCATTATGAAGATCGTTGATATTGAGGTGTGAGGTACAGGTATGAATCCTATGCTTATTTTGATCATCATGGGCATACTGTTTCTCTTCAGTGTCTTACTAATTATCTTTGGCCTGACCCGGTGGAAACAGGCCGATATGATTAGTGATCGCCTCAACCAGTTTACCGAGCGCGTCATGACGCTCGAAGAACTGGAGTTGCAACAACCATTCCATCAACGTGTCCTCGTGCCAATGGGACGTTCTATTTTAACAACGCTCGGTAACTATGGGCCGAAACAGAGTGCCGAACGGCTCAAGAGAAATCTCCAGCAAGCTGGCAACCCTGGAGGTATTACGCCCACCATGTTTATCGGGTTGCGGGTCGCTCTGGCGATATTGCTCTGTGGTATTTTTGCCTTTGTCACCTTCACCACGATGGAGTTCTTGCGAGCAGTGTTGTACAGCGCCTTTGCGCTGGTTCTGGGGTATATGTTACCAGTGGTCTGGCTGGGGCGTCAGATTGCCAGGCGTAAACATAATATCGTTAAGGCTCTCCCTGATGCATTAGATCTGATAACCATCAGCGTTGAGGCTGGTCTGGCCTTTGACTCGGCTATCCAGCGGGTGACTGATAAGTGGGATGATGAACTGAGTAAAGAGCTTGCACGGGTATTGGCCGATATGCGCCTGGGGCGATCACGCCGTGAAGCTCTGCGCGATATGGCGACACGGACAGGAGTCGATGACGTGCAGACCTTTGTAGCCGCCATTATTCAGGCCGATCAACTGGGTGTACCGTTATCCAAGATCCTGCGTATTCAATCCGATCAGTTGCGGATCCGGCGCCGTCAGCGGGCAGAAGAAGCAGCCCAGAAGGCACCGATCAAAATGCTCTTCCCTATGGTATTCTTGATCTTTCCGGCGCTGTTTGTGGTTATTCTTGGCCCGGCCGTACCACGGATTATGTCGTCGCTGGGTAGTTTGTAGTATGTCTCTCAAATGATAGCTGATCCCAGAACTCTGGCCTATGTCTATACTCGTTATGAATGAAACCCGCCAGTGTCGATTAGCAGACCGTTGTCAACTGGCGCGTAGCTTCTGGTCGCGTGGATTAGGATTGATGGGGCGTGCCAGCCTTGAGCCTGGTGCGGGATTGTTGATCTATCCTGAGTGGAGTATTCATACCTTTTTTATGCGCTTTCCGATCGATGTAGTGTTTGTTGATCGGTACGATACTGTGATTGGTATACGTCATGCAATGCCCCCCTATCGTCCCTATGCGGGTGCCTGGGGAGCGCGCTATGTGCTGGAATTGCCGGCTGGAGTACTGGCAGCAACCGCAACCTGTGTTGGTGATCAATTGACAGTAACACCCTCCCCACATGTATCGGGGCGGCAATGAATTCTGGTGGTTTTTGCTCTCGGCTCCGGTTTTCTGGCGCATGGCTTTCCAGTTCGATTCTGGCACCCGCATTGTGCTTTCTGCTCAGTCTCTCCGGTTATCTCACCACCCGCACAGAGGTGCATATGTTCGATGCACTCTCGTATGTGCTGGATGTCGATCGTAAACCCTGGCACGAACTGTTTCATCCGCATCATCTGGCGTATGGGCCACTGGGCGCACTGATACGCAGTGGGTTGCATACACTGGGTTGGCATATAAGCGCACGTGTGCCGATGCAAGTTACGAATGCCATAGCGGGTGCGCTCGGCGTGGCGCTGTTTTTTGTCGTTGTGCGCGTTGTCACCCATCGCACCGATCTCGCATGGTGTGGAGCGCTCTTGCTCGGTGCCAGTTATGCCTATTGGTATTATGCCATTGAGATCGAGGTATATACCATTGCAACCGTCTTTCTCGTTGTGTGCCTATGGTACATCGTGAGCTTACTTCGGACACCGACGCCTGGTATATGTGCAGGTCTCGGCGTTGCGCAAGGGCTGGCAGTATTATTTCATCAGACCAATATCCTGTTGTCGGTGCCGGTACTGGTAGCATACATACTGGTACGACCTGGCATTGGTCGCCGCTGGGTCGTGGCAGGACTGGCATATACGCTGCCACTCGGTATCATTGTGGCTGGTAGTTACCTGCTGGTCGGATTTGGGATCAGTGGCTTTCGTTCGTGGGCACAGTTTATGGCCTGGATAACGGCCTATGCTCGTACCGGTTGGTGGGGTGGGGCGATTACGATCGATAACTGGGTTGATCTAGGTACGGGATTGGCCAACACAGTTGCTCAACCAGGGGGGGCGCTCCTGGGGTTGCTGCTGCTGGGATTGCTGATATGCTATCTGCGCCATCTGGTGCAGGGTTACCGTCGGCTTGTGCTATGTCTGAGTGCGTGGTTGGTGACCTATGGAGCCTTTTTTTTCTGGTGGGAACCGGATAATATCGAGTTCTGGATTGCCAGCTTGCCCCCGCTGTTATTGCTGCTCTTGCTCGGCCTGCAGATGGGTGGCCCGGTCTGGCATCCTGGTGTCTGGGTAGCGCTGGTGCTGGGTCTGACCATGCTGGCGATGAACTATGATTCGATTACCCGGCGTGGGCGCATGGAGTATGACTGGCAGCGCCGCATTGCAGCGGCCCTGTCAGTCCGCAGTGCGCCTGGCGATTTGCTACTGGTGCCAGATGGCTTGCAGGAACTCTATTTGCCCTATTACGAGCAACGTGATAATGTATTGTCGTTGAACCAGGCCCTGTTTGAACACGAAGGTGATTGGGCTGCCGCCTGTCGTGCCGTTCGCCAACGCATTACAATAACACGAGAGCATGGCTTTGCCGTATGGATCGATGACGTGGTGCTGTATCCTGGCAGCGATCGTGATGAGACGCGCTTGCTGGAGCGGTTTCGGCTGACGCCCCAGGCAGTGACACAGTGCTTTACGCCCTATATGCCAGAGCTAGATCCGCACCTTGTTGCCGGGTATGGGATCTATCATGCGCTGCCGGCAGCCCAGACGTTACTGGAGAGATCAGGGTGGGATTTTGCCCATAGCCGCCAGGGGTGGCGTGCCAGCAATATCGAACATGAGCGTTTCGCAGCAGGTTGGGAATTTATTCCTGGTATTGATCCGCAGTTGAAAAGTCCGCCGCTACACATTGATACCCGCCGCTACAATATCCTGGAGATCGACCTGGCGGCTGCCACCCAGGATCGGGACGCGCAACTCTTTTTTTACGATGAAGCCGGTCAGGTTGCGGAGGAGCGTTCGATCCGCTGGACATTGCCACCGGGCGATGCAGTGATAACCTATCGGCTGGAACTGGAAGGGCAACCAGGCTGGCACGGAATTGTCACCGGGTTGCGGCTCGATCCGGTGAGCGTCGGTGATGGCCGCAGCGTGCGTGTGGAACGGGTGCGTCTGGTGCCAGTCGTTGAAGAATGATCAACGTGCCACGTGCTTGCCCTGATGGTGCACCACATCCCGTCCGGCAAGAATAAGGTAGCCATAGAGCACAATACCTGACCCTAGCGCAACTGTCAGCTTAAAAGCCAGCGGCAGATCTGACGGCGAGATAAAACCTTCGATAATACCCGCAATAACCAGGAGTGGTACGCAGCCGAGCAGTAACTGCACGGCACGGCGTGCCGCTACAACCAGTGCCGCACGCCGTGTGAGCAAGCCCGGTCGCAGCACTGACCAGCCAAGTTGTAAGCCAGCACCGCCCGCAACGAAAATAACGCTTAACTCGAGTACGCCGTGAGCAGCAACGAAGCCCCACAGATTATCAGCAAAACCAAAGAATTGTGCGGTACCCGCCACACCGCCTAATAACATACCGTTCATTGCCAGCACATACAGGGTCAGTGTGCCAAACAGAATACCGCCGGCAAAAGCCAGAAAAGACACACGGATGTTGTTGGTCATAATCAATGAGGCGGAAGCGGCACGGCCCTGATCGTTAATGCTTTTCCACCACTCACGCTCGGCACGGATATCGGCAATAACGCCTTCAATACCAGGTATAAGCAGCGAAAGTGTTTCCGGGTCATAATATGCGATCCCAAAACCAACCAGTGCCGGTAGCATGAACATCAAGAACGAAGCCAGCGTATAGCCCCAGGTGGCACGAAAGGCACGTGGGAACGTGATGGTAAAGAAATCGAGCATATACCGCATACGGGCACCCCGTTCACGGTAAATCATGCTGTGCGCTCGTGCCACCAGGCCGTTCAGATAGTCGCAGACAGGATGCTGCCCAAAATCGCGGCGTGCAACGGCCAGATCGGATGTAGCCTGGCGATAGAGATGTCCCAGTTCGCGGAGCTCTTCGGCCGACAGGGCGGTTATACTGCTCTGAGCACGATTCATAAGCGCCGTTAAGCGCTCCCATCTATGCCGATGCTGCGCAATAAAATCTTCAGCAAGCATGTTGACGACCATGGATAATCGTTCCCAGACTGATAGAATGGCCTTGCAAGGCCGCGGTCAACAAACCCGGAGTAGGGCCGATCAGGTAGACGTCTAAGCCCGGGCGGGCCTGCACCAGCCGCCACATTAGTTGTAGTTTACTGTACATACCGCCCGTGACATCAACAGCATGCGATGCACCTGCACCGCACAGCACCTGCTCGATATTAGCTGGTGTAATCAGGGGAATTGGCTCGGCCATCGGGTGCGTGTGCGGATCGGCAGTATACAGGGCAGCTTCGCCAACCAGAATAATGCGGGTGGGGCAAATGTCGGTATGGAGTACCAGGTAGGCAAACAGTGCCTCAGTGGAGATGATAGCGCTGCCCTGAAGAGTATCAAATGCCACATCGCCGTGAATAACGGGAATGAGCCTGTGTTCAAGTGCCTGTCCAATCGTACTGGTCTGCCAGCTTGTCAGTTCACCTGCGCTGCTCTGGAGTGATGCTGAGGGTTGTAGCGCCAGAGCGGGGAGATCGGCAGCCAGCAGCGTGTCAACCACGATGCGATTCAGGCGCAGCGCGGCTGCGGATGTCTGCGCAAAGCCGATCCAGTCGTCGGCGGGAGCCAGGCCGCGGTGTACCCCATAACGAGCAGCATAGAGATGCCCAAACGACCCGCTGCCATGTCCTAGAAGCCAGCGCTGATCGGGCATAGTCTGCCAGACAGTGCGTAGTTCAGCGACAAGACGCCGAATCAGGAGCAAATCTGGTGCTTCCTGGCCGCGTTTATCGGTAATAACCGAGCCACCCAATTTAATAAATGTCAGCGGGTTTTGCATCAGTTCCCTGAGTTCCTATGTGCTACGAAAGATAAACAACAGTGCCAGCACGGTCATTCCCCATAGTACAATACTGCCTGCCAGAGGCACATCTTGCAACACTAGATCTTCCGGGCTACCACCACCATCACGTTGATAGATCAAATACAAATAGCGAAAAATAGCATACACAACGAATGGAATGGTGATCATTAATACCGGATAGGGTTCTTTGGGTGCCACTGGTGCCGAGAAAGTCGTCATGCTATAGGCCATCACAATACTGGCGGTGACAATCGACATCATCTGGTCGAGCAGAGGAATAGAGTATTCGGTCAGAATACGGCGATGTTCACCCGCGCCGTCATCCAGCAGCACCAGTTCGTGGCGACGTTTGCCAATCCCCAGGAAAAGGGCCAGCAAACCCATACACACCAGTAACCAGGACGTAATGCTAATATCCAGCACGGCTGCACCAGCAACGGTACGCAAGACAAACCCGGCCGCAATGATCAGAATATCCAGGATGACAACATGTTTCAGCCAGTAGGTATAGAGCAAGCCTTGGATCACAATATAGGTGACCAGAACCGTCAGAAAGCCGAGATCTTGCCGGTCGATCCAGTAAGCGATCGGCAATGTTATACTAATTAATACTACTGCCGCAATCGCTGCAACGAGTGGGCTGAGCTTGCCGGAAGCCAGGGGACGGTTGCGCTTGCGCGGGTGCGCACGATCCTTCTCAATATCAACCAGATCGTTGATCAGATAAATGGCGCTGGCCGCCATACAGAAAGCAGCAAATGCAACGCAGACACGTATGAAAGCATCAAACTCTAACCAGAGTCGCTCCTCGGAAAAGAGTAAAGCCGTGAATACAAAAACGTTCTTAATCCACTGCCGGGGACGCATAGTCCGCAGCAGATGCCAGAGCATAGCAATATTGATGGCAGAGGGTGGATTGAGTGGGCGATCCAGTAATCTATTTTTCATAATTTAAGGTCTGGTTCTATAGTATAGTAATCCTAAATAAGTCCTGAACAACCGGAGTTTCTGCTAAGGCCGGGACGGAGCGAGACTCAGGCTAAAGCCGGAACTCCGATTGATCACCGGGTATAGAAGTGTTATAGACGTTCTGCAGCCGAGATCCGGCCCGATTTCGTCTGATGGGTTTCTGTCCACAAATCCAGCCAGAAACTATTGATACAATGAAATCGGAAATATGTTGCTATGGATATAAACGCCCTGGTATGTTCTTTTATCTCGTACATATGGGCGGAACCGGTCTTCAATGACCTGTTGCATTCTACTCCATCAGAGTATCAGGCGTCAACTACTTGACAGCGAGCCGGAAAAAATGTACCCTCTGTTATTACAGCAACCTGAGATCATATTGCGGTTGACTATAAGTATGGATAATATACGGTCAGATACCCAATCCGGCATTGAGCCTGTTAAACCAGTTGTAGTTCCGCTCGAATCGGCCGATCATCCCTGGCAGTCAATCCTGCTGGTTGTAGGCACGGTGCTATTAACGGTGGCACTGGTAATGATACCCGTGGATCTGGTGCAAGGATTGGGGAATTTTGGCTATCTGAGTGTTTTTCTGTTGACCTTACTGGCGAGTGCCACCCTGGTCTTTCCCTCACCGGCACTGGGCGCGGCCCTGCTGGGTGGAGCGGCACTCAATCCCTGGATTGTCGGTGTCGTAGCGGGGATAGCAGCCGGGTTGGGTGAATCAACGGGCTATCTGGCCGGGTTAGGCAGTAGCACCTTTGCTGTCCGCTCACGTTTGTACCCTTCCATTGAGCGCTGGGTACACCGGTGGGGCATCCTGACCATTTTTATTCTGGCGGGGATTCCGTCCCCGTTGATCGACCTAGCGGGAATTGCAGCCGGGACGCTGCGGATGTCATTCTGGCGCTATATGCTTGCCTGTCTGGCTGGCAAAACGGTGCGGTTTATTGGTGTGGCCTGGGTGGGGCACTGGTTTCTCTAAAGCAGATAGAATAAATGCCTGAACTTTTGATTGCAACCCGGAATCGTGGGAAACAGCGTGAATTTGCGCACATATTTGCTAATGATAATCTGCGCCTCTGTACGCTTGATGATCTGGGGATCGATGTGGATGTGGAAGAGACGGGGGCAACATTCAACGCAAATGCAGCGCTCAAGGCCGAGACCTATTGTCAACTAAGTGGACGGCCTACACTCGCGGACGATAGCGGGCTGGAGGTCGTTGCGCTTCATGGGCAGCCTGGTGTCTATTCGGCGCGGTATGGAGGGCTGACAGGCGCGGCCCAGCTTGCATATCTGCTCCAGCAACTGGAGGGTGTGCCCGCAGAAGCACGCCAGGCACGGTTTGTGTGTGTGATAGCGCTGGCCCGACCTGGTGGCCCGACCGAGTTTGTCGAGGGAGTTCTGTCGGGAATGATCCTCCATGAGCCACGTGGGAGTGCAGGGTTTGGCTATGATCCGCTGTTTTATCTGCCAGAACTGGGGCAGACCCTGGCGGAATTGTTGCCGGCGCGGAAAAATGCGTTGAGCCATCGGGCAGCAGCCGCACAGGCGGCACGGGCGATTCTGACGCGCTGGCAAGCTGAGGGTGTGCTGTGACGCTGGTAGTGACCGCGCTGGCTTCTGGGAGCAATGGCAATGCATTGCTGGTGCGCTATGCCGAAACGGCAGTGCTGGTTGATTGCGGGTTGGCAATGCGGGCGATTGAGCAGTATCTCCGTTTTGTGGGTATGTCACCAGCGGCGCTGCAGGCTATTCTGCTGACGCATGAGCATGGCGATCATGCCCTGAGTGCCGGCAATCTGGCACGGCGTTATAGTCTCCCGATCGTGTGCAACAGTGCAACACGGGCAGCGTTAGAACGTCATCTGGATGGTGTAGTCGTTGAGGAGCTACCGATCAGTCAGCGTGCCAGTATCGGCCCGTTTGATGTCACCAGTTTTTTGCTGCCCCACGATGCCGCCGCGCCGGTGGGCTACTGTATGGCGGTTCATGATGTAACACTGGGTATCGCGGTTGATCTGGGTAGCTGGACGCCCGATCTCGTGACACGTCTGCGTGCAGCGGATCTGCTGGTGGTTGAAGCCAACCATGATCGCACACGGCTGCCAGCGGTTGGCTATCCGCTGGCAATCCGCCGACGCATTTTTAGCCCGCTCGGACATCTGGATAACGTGCAGGCAGGTACACTGCTGGCGCAGATTGGGGCCGATGGCCGTACGCGTGATGTCTGGTTGGCGCACCTTTCTGAACGGGCTAACTCGCCGCGAGTGGCTCTGAAGCGGGTGCAAGGTGTGTTGGATCAAGCCGGGGTATCAGCATTGCGCCTTTCTGTGCTACCGCGCAAGGCGATCCTGGCTCCAGGTAAACTCACAGTCTGGCAGAGTGATGCCAGACTGCGACAGATGGATTTGTTTGGTTAGGGCGCCGAGGGGCGTCACCATACATAAGGAGCGCACGATGGCGATCCAGAAGACAGACTATATCTGGTTCAATGGTCAACTGGTGGAGTGGGATAAGGCTACGGTGCATGTGTTGGCGCATGTCATCCACTATGGCAGCAGTTTTTTTGAGGGCATCCGCTGTTATCAAACACCGCGTGGCACGGCAATATTTCGCCTGACGGCGCACGTGCAGCGGCTGTTTGACTCAGCCAGAATTTATCGTACAACGATTCCGTATACCTGTGAGCAACTGATTGCGGCGGTAAAGGAAACGGTGCGGGTCAATCGACTCCATTCGGGGTATATTCGTCCGGTGGTTTATCGTGGCCTGGGCACCATCGGTGTTGATCCATCCGCCTGCCCGGTTGAGGTGGCAATCGCTGCTGTCGAGTGGGGCAAGTATCTGGGAGCAGAGAGCCAGGAGCAGGGGGTTGATGTATGTGTCTCGTCGTGGAATCGCTTTGCCCCCAATACTCTGCCCGCATTATCGAAGGCTGGTGGTAATTATCTCAACTCGCAACTGGTCAAAATGGAGGCGCTGCGCCACGGCTACAGCGAAGGGATTGTCCTTGATGCGCAAAACTACGTCAGCGAAGGGAGTGGTGAGAATATTTTTGTCATTCGCGATGGCAAGGTTCTCACGCCACCGATGGCTTCCTCAATCCTGGCAGGCATTACCCGCGATACCGTGATCCACCTGCTGCATGAATTAGGGGTCGAGGTGCAACAGCAGGCCATTCCGCGTGAATTGCTCTATATTGCCGATGAGCTGTTTTTTACTGGAACAGCGGCAGAAATTACGCCGATTCGCTCCGTCGATGGTATGAAGATCGGAAATGGGCAGCGTGGATCACTTACGGAAAAGGTACAGTCTTTGTTTTTTGGGTTGGTACATGGAGAACGCGAGGATCGCTACAACTGGCTGGAATATGTTGAAGAAAGGTAAGCAAAAGTATTGCATCGCTTCGCTCTATAGGCTATAATAACGTGTATTCTATAGTCACATGCGACTCACTCAGAACGCTGTACCGGTGTCTCCGGGCTTCAGCTGGTTCCGAGTACGTGACTGGCGTAAGCCCGAACTCTCGTTTACACAAATAGCTCGTAAAGCTCAGGAGCTTCAACCCTGGGATAGAAGAGCTTCATATGCTTGAGTGGCTTCTACCCAATCTAGCACAAACTCACGGCTTAAGCAACTCTGTGCTATACGTAGGGTATGAGAAAACCTTGTCTCATGAGGCAGGGGTAGCAGTCTCTAAAGCCCAGGTGCTTTCGCTCTGGGAGCCGTCATAACAGATATGGCATTGCAGGATGACAACGAAACTTTTTGCGAATGAGAGATACACCGTTATTGAGCCACGGAGAACACTGGCGTGAAGAAAAAAGAATCGGCCTCTCTGTACTTTCTGTTTTTGCATGGTACGAACAAAGCTGGCAGTAAGGTCAGGATGACACGCTGGTAGTGGCATCGTGTGTTCCCATAACAGACAAGACCAGCATCCACATCTGAATCTGGGGATACTGGCCCTGGTGGTTCACACTCTACCATGCCTCTACCATGCCTGAGAGCCTAGCGTGTTTTGTAGAGCGTGCGCAAGTGACTGGTACTGATACGCACGCGCCGTCGATTACCACTAGCATCAACAATCGTCACCGTCTGAATATTAGGATACCAGACACGCTTGGTGCGGCGCTTGGAATGGCTCACATTGTTTCCAGTCGAAGGCTTTTTGCCGGTCATTTGACATTTTGCCATGATGACTCATACTCCGGGCCAGGCCAGGCCTGTCTATAAGAAGCTTGAAAACTGTGTAGACTATACCATATCTAAGAATCCCTGGCAACCCTGTGAATAAAACAGGATGCCTATGCCAACGCGGTTGTGCTACCTGAAGGAAAATATAGACGGACGATCGGGTGGCAATCTTTGTATGACTGTATACTTTCGACAGAATAAACCGTACTGGTGATGGATATGTTGGATTGTGTGAGGAGTGTGTGATGGCCAGCATTAAAATTGTAACCGATAGCACAGCTGATATACCACCGAGCCTGGCTCACGAATTAGGCATTGAAGTTGTACCGCTCAGAATCTGGATCAATGATCAAGTGTACCGTGCTGGCCTGGATATCACGAACGAGCAATTTTATGAGCTACTCCAGGATGGGAATGTTCACTTTTCGGTGACATCTCCTAATGCAATCGTTTTTGAGCAACTGTACCGGAAACTGGCTCTGGAATATGATCATATCTTTTCTATTCATCTCAGCAGTCGTCTCGGCAGCGTCTATCGCACAGCAAGTCAGGCACGTGCGAAACTCCCGGCATCGCTAACACAGATTGAACTGATCGATAGCAAATCGGCTTCTATGGGGTTGGGCCTGATCGTGCTGGCTGCTGCCCGTGCGGCTCGTGATGGGGCATCACCTGCCGCAGTACGGCAGATTATCAGTGATATGATGCACCATGCGCATGTGGTGTTCTTTGTCGATACTATGGAGTATCTGGAACGCAGCAAGCGATTGACCCTGGCAGCTTCGGTGTTAGGGTCTATGCAGCGTATCAAGCCTCTAATGATACTGGACGAGGGTGATATCGTGCCCTATGAGCGCACTCGCACCCGCGCCAAGGCGATAGAGGGTTTGTATACATTCATCGAAGACTTTCCTAAAGTACAGGAAGTGGTTGCACTGTATACGAATACACCGGAGGATGTGGAGAAACTGCTGGAGAAAGTGGAGCCTATTTTTCCACCCAAGAAGGTACAGGTTATACAGTTTAGCCCCAGTATTGCGCTCCATCTGGGGCCGGGTGCGATGGGGGTGGCAGTATTTGAGGGGCTGGAGCCATAGGCATTCTGTATTGGACAGGCTCTGAGAACATAGTGATCTGAAATCCGCGTATGCGATCCCGTGAGCAAATTGTTCCATCAGGCAATCGGTGTTGGGGTTGCATTGGGCGAGAACCGTGGGTATGCAATCCCGTGAGCAAATTGTTACATTAGGCAAAGTGCTGGCCGAGGAGCAGCGACGTGGCGGCGATGATGGGGCCGTGATCGATGGTTTGGACAGATTCATTGCTGCATGGCGCACCGAGTCCAACAGGGCACGCGAAATACCGGCGGTGCAACAGGCATTGGCATTGCTGGCAAACTATGCCCACCAGCCCGTTGATACGCGCCAGGTACATCTCGCACAGGCATTGGAGTTGCTTCGTACACTTTTCAAGTCGTTGGAAACGACTACGGCAACAGCAAATGCAACCGGTTCATCGCCCCTGCTCCACACCTCCAGGCCGGTATCGCAACCAGATCCAGCGGGCGTAACTACACCTGAGCTTAGCCTGGATCTACCCGTAGAAAAGGTACCCGGCATCAATCGAAGCGCGGCACAGGCCTTTAAGCGGCTCAAGTTGCACACGGTTGGCGATCTGCTGTATCATTTTCCGCATCGTTACGATGATTACACGTCGCAACAGTGCATTGCGAACCTGAGGGTAGGAGCTGTAGAGACGATCGTCGGCACCGTATGTGCCGTGCGTCCCTTTCGTACCAAAACCGGGCGTGACGGCGTGGAAATTCAGGTGGAAGATTCGAGTGGGCGCTTAAGAGTCGTCTTTTTTGGCGCACGCTGGCTGGTACAGCAGTTTAAGATCGGGCGAAAGGTGGTATTAAGCGGTAAAGTTACGTCCTATAACGGTATCTGTCAAATGACTGGCCCCGATTGGGAACCATATACGGCTGATCAACTGATTCATACTGGACGCCTGGTGCCAGTCCATCCATTGACAAAGGGATTACACGAGCGCAATGCTCGCAAAATTCTGAAACAGGTTGTTGATCACGCTGCGCCCCTGGTACCGGAGTATTTGCCGCCTGTGGTACGTGAGCGAACAGGATTACTGCCACTGGGGACAGCGATTGCGCAGATGCACTTCCCGGATAATCAGGAAATGCTGGCACGGGCACGGGATCGGCTTGGCTTCGATGAGTTTCTGTTTATTCAACTCGGTATCATCCAACGACGGCAGCTCTGGCAAGGTGAAATGGGTTATGCATTTACCTGGCACCCTGAGGTTCATGCTGAGCTGCTCCAACAACTCCCGTTCAGGCTTACCGGTGCCCAGCAGCGAGCGCTAACCGAGATTTTTGCTGATGTACAACGCCCGGTGCCTATGGCACGTTTGCTCCAGGGCGATGTCGGCAGCGGCAAGACCGTCGTGGCGGCAGCGGTTCTCTTGCAGGCGATTGCCAATGGCTTGCAGGGAGCATTGATGGCACCGACCGAGATCCTGGCCGAGCAGCATTACAAGGGGCTACGACAGCTCCTCAGCCGGGTGCGTGTACCGCGCACTGCTCACGCAGATGCTACCAATGCCGATCCTGATTGGAAAGGTACCACCGATGCCGACCATCTGGCACGCCTGGATGAGATCAAGCGCTTGCTCGGTATGGTGCCCGAAGATGATCTGGATGGTGCAGGCGTGCGAGTGGCTTTGCTCACCGGTAGTCTGGGAACAAAGGAGCGGCGGCGTGTGCTTGAGGCGATTGCCAACGGCGATATTGATCTGGTGATCGGTACCCATGCGCTGATTACCGAGAGTGTCCAGTATCACAGCCTGGGTCTGGTGTGCATCGACGAGCAGCATCGGTTTGGCGTTGAGCAACGCCAGCGTCTGAAACAAAAAGGATTTAACCCACATATGCTGGTGATGACGGCCACACCGATTCCACGCACGCTCACATTGACCCTCTATGGCGATCTCGATGTCTCGATACTCGATGAACTGCCGCCAGGTCGACAGGAAATCAAGACACGCTGGATCACCCGTGCCGAGCGTGACAAGGCCTATCGGCATGTACGGCGCGAAATTGAGAAAGGTCGCCAGGCCTTTGTGATCTGTCCACTGGTAGAAGAGAGCGAAAAAGTTGATCTACCATCAGCCGAGGAGATGTATACCTATCTGCAACACAGGGTATTTCCTGATCTTCGTATTGGGTTGATCCACGGGCGCTTATTGCCGCGTGAGAAAGATCTCGTGATGCGCGCCTTCCGTGATCATGAATTTGACATTCTGGTGGCAACTGCTGTGGTCGAGGTGGGTATTGACATACCAAACGCAACGACGATTATTATCGATGGTGCTGAGCGGTTTGGGTTGGCCCAGTTGCACCAGTTTCGCGGACGAGTTGGACGTGGAAGCCACCAAAGCTACTGTATTCTGATTAGCGACCTCGATAACGAAGTGACGCAACAACGGTTAGAAGCCATGGAACTGACACACGACGGCTTCAAACTGGCCGAAATTGACCTGGAACTGCGTGGCCCCGGCGAGTTTCTGGGCAAACGTCAGAGTGGCACACCTGACCTGAAAGTAGCACGGCTGACCGATATACACCTTCTTCATCGTGCGCAACAGGAGGCGTGTATGATCCTGGAAGATGATCCGCAACTGGCACGACCAGAGCATGCGCTCCTGCGCACCAGAGTGCGTGAATTCTGGGAGCAGGCAGAAGGAGCGAGTTAGGATATGACACGTGGATAGGCTCTGGCTTGGGTACCATGGTCTCCATATTCCCTATGACGAAGTGGTCGCTATACTCTTTTATCGCTCGGTACTCGATACCCAGATTGTACGTACCTATGGCCGTGTACCAACCGGTGTATGTTCTGTGGTGGTGACCGTGTGCGGCCAATATTTGCCCGCGCGCTGGCATACGGAACAGTTGCGGCAGCGTTGGACACGCTGGCGTCTCAGTCAGGGCGAGTAAGGCTGCTTGATCAGGACTGACACGGCTGCTCAAACAACATGATATACCTGCAGCAGCACGGTACTTCGTTGTTGTTCTCTCCCAATATTCGCCGAAAGCGAACATCTGGAGAGAACGAAAGCGTTTTATGGCTACAGGTGAAAAAGATGTGGTGGCGCAACAAGTGCGTCAGTCTTGCATAGAAGACGGTTATGGCAAAATATGAAATCACGGCTGTCACCATCATTCAAGCCGAGCCAGCCGATGTCTGGGCAGTTCTCGATAATTTTAGGAACTGGCCCGATTGGATGCCAGCAATGCAGAATCTCCAGGTGGAGTTACTGACACCGGGCCAGATCAAGCCGGGATATCGCTTCCGTCTGCGTAATAAACTGGTACATGCCGACCTGGAAGTCACCACCTGCACCAGGCTGGAGCGGGCCACCCGGTTTCGCCTGAACCTGCCACCATTGACCGGGGCCAATCAGTGTGTGCTGACGCCGCTGGAACACGGTGGGTATCGATTGGAACGCAAGGACTGGATTAACCTGCCTGGCCCGATCGCCACGTTTCTGAATGCTACCCAGCGCCAGCGATTGGAACAACTGGCTGCCGACTTTCTCTTATCACTGAAACGCACAGTAGAACAGCGAGGAAGCTTTGCTCAATCAGCAGCAACGGACTGAAACCTTACAACGTCTGGCGGCGATCATCAGGCAGAGCGGCATGCGAGTGCCAGTTGGAATTGCTCTGGATATAGTCCAACCATTTACTGTCCTTAGTAGTCAGGTCGCCCTATTTTGTCAGCCATTTACGATGGGTAGTAGTTTTGAACGTTATGTGCTGGTTCTGGCGGATGAGGCAAGTTGGGACGAATTACGTCGCTATTTAGGCCGTCCAGAATGTTGACAAAGCCAGTTTTTTGCGTTACACTGCAAAAGCAGGCTGTCGGATAGGGTTGGAACACATTATATAATGTGTATGACAGGTAGTACGACAGCGTCGGCTTGCCAGCAGAAGACTGGCAAAGTTGGAACACATGTGTGCATGGTGGGTAGTACGGTGTAAAGTTATGTATCCCACCAGAGTTGCTTGAACCACACAATTGCGTCTGGCCTTAGGAGTGACTATGCCTCTCCGTGGTCTCCCCGAAGAAACAATACTTGTCCTGATTGTTGCCCTGATTGTATTTATACTGACCGTATGGTATGACACCCGTATTCGTGCTGGTCATCGGCCATTCCGGCGACCACTCGCGGCGTTCGAGGTCATCAGGGCTGCTCTTGGGCGTGGTGCAGAAACTGGTCGTGTGATACATCTCTCGCCTGGTGCCGGTACGGTGGGTAATCGTGCGACCACGGCTGAAACAGTAGCCGGGTTACTGGCGGCCGAGCGTATTGCCACTGAAGCGGCGTTCAACGGGGCGGCGATACTGGTCAGCAGCGGTGATGCCGTATCGCATCTAGCTCTCCGCGGCATTGTGCGCCAGGCCTATTATCGCGCAGGGCAAAGCCCGATCTTCAACGCAGCCAGTGTCCAATTGCTGGCCCATCAAGATTCGATGGCCTACGCTGCTGGCGTTTCTGCACTCTATGCGCGCCAACGGTTGGAAGCCAGCCAGTTGATCGGCAGTCTGGGTCAGGAACTCCTCCTGGTGGGGGAAACCGGGGCGCAACATGATCTACCACAAATGATGGGGACGACCACACCTGCTGGTCTGCCGCTGATGTTCCTGAGTACACGTTCGGTATTGATTGGCGAAGAGGTGTTCGCCGCCGATGCGTATCTTGCAGCCGTGCCTGGCCCCCAGGCACGGTTGATGACCCAGGATTTCTTGCGCATGATTCTGATCCTGGTAGTTGTGCTGGGTATCATCTACAGTCTGCTCCAGCCTGTTGTCGGGTTGCCACCATTACCAGGGATCTAACTGAGAAGGTGTTTGATGTCTTTCGTGCGTGATCCAAAGCGCCTGATTGCAACTTTGATCGCGGGAGTGGTCGGTGCGATTGTGCTGGTAGATTTTGCGAGCGCAACCCTGACGGTCGGTCGGGTAGCGCGGTTGCTGGTCGGCTGGGCAGCAACCCTGACAGCACTGGCACTCCTGGTAGGGGTGATCAGTGTTACTCTTGCACACTTGCGGCGTGTCCTGACACGTGATGCGGATTGGGGCTATAGCCTGGTACTAGTGATGGGCATGCTAGGAGTGATAGTGGTCGGGGTTGCTGGTGCCCCTGGTTTAAATCTAGCTGAAGAACCAATTCGCCGGGTCTTTCGTGCGGTCTATGAACCCCTGGCGAGTAGCCTGCTGGCGCTCCTGGCGTTCTTCAGCTTAAGCGCAATTCTCAGGGTGTTCCGTGAACGTCATCCCCCGGCAGTGGTGATTGTGATGGTAGCTCTTCTGGTATTGATTATGCAATTACCACCTGTCCAAACACTGCCGTTTGTGTCTGAATCTTTGCAGTGGTTTAGTGATTATATTACCCTGGCTGGTACACGCGGCCTACTTCTGGGTAGCGCTATTGGCACTCTGGTTGCCAGTGTACGTGTTTTGTTGGGATTCGATCAACCCTATCTTGATCGTTAGTTATTGTAAGCTGTCTAGTGTTGAGACTATGGGCAAAGGCTGTGTTTGCCCATAGTCTACGCCAGCAAAAAATGTGATGGATCAAAAATCACGCCCATCGCCTGTACATACGAACGAAGATCAGCATCTGCCACCCTGGTTGCAAGGCGTCCCACTCCCGCCATGCCCACCTTCACGGCAGGCGCCGGTTGTGGACGCGGGCTTGAGTCTGACCTCGTCGCGCCCGATCGTGGCGGATACGGCGGTAGATCCTACAATACCTGACTGGTTGCGCGATCTGCAAAGTGAAGTTGGGGATATTGAAGACGAGCCAGGTGGGAGTGATGACGAACCAGACTGGCTCGCCAGTCTGGCGGCTGATGAGGTACTGCGTGTACCGGATGAGGCGGCGGATTTTCCTGCTGCGCCTCAGTCTGATCGTGTCACCGATCTGCCTGACTGGTTGCGAACGGATGCGAGCCCTGTTCGAGATGACATATCTGCCCGATCTAGCAGTGATGACCTGCCCGACTGGTTACGAAGCGACGTGAGTTCGGCTCCAGACAATACACCTGCCAGTACGGCTAGTACTGATCTGCCCGACTGGTTACGAGGCGATGCGAGTTCTGCTCGACCAGAAACACTGGCCATGGCCAGCAGGGATGACTTGCCGGATTGGCTTCAATCAACACCCGCAGAATCGGCAACCCCATCCGATCCTTTTCCATCACCATCGGCATCAGCGGATGAGCAGACAACACCACGGGTGCGTATGCCTGTTGGGGCAACTGATTGGCTGCGTAGCCTGGGAGAGGAATCAGATACCGACCAGGATCGGCCAGATACAGCCGAAGGGCCAATTGTTGAAGGGTTGCCTGAACAGGGCATTCCTGACTGGTTGCGTGATGTTTCTCCAGACGAACTGGCCCGCGATATTGCCACTGCAGAGCCAGAACGACCGGTATACGATCTGCAACAACATGCTGATTCCTCTCCAGACCCTGTTCAAGCATCAGACTGGCTAGTCGAATCGGCAACGGCACTGTCGTCAATGGCACAGTCACCAGATTCAGATGCATGGGTTGAACCAGCGCTACCGGACTGGTTGCGTGATGTAAGCCTGGAGGAGCTGGAGCATGATATTGCAGCGGTGCAGTCTGATCTACCGGCACCACCACCTGTGTTGCCAGATGTGGAACCAGGATTACCCGATTGGCTGCGCGATGTATCTCTCACAACCGATGAGGGCGATCCAGGGATAGCAGACAGCCCTGCTGCCCCGGTTGGTAGTCGGGATAGGCGATCTGCAGAACCGCCAGGCTGGCTGCTGACACCATCTGATGCGCAATCACCTGACTCGCCTGCGTCTGTTCCTGCATGGCTACTAGATGTGTCAGCGAGCCAATCTGAATCTGCTGTCCCTGAATGGTTACAGTCAACACCGACGGCCCGATCTGAAGCAGATGATTCACCACCTGCTTCAGATATTCCACCGTGGTTACAACGTGTTGAGCCTGAAGATGATCGCGATGCATCGGGATCAACACCGATTGCGGATTCGCCAGCAGCGCCACTCGGCAGTAAGGTGCCAGAGTGGTTACAGTCATCTGATGTGGTACCATCTGTACCAGATCATCTGTCAGCAGGAGATGAGCATCAAGCGGCATTGCCTGAATGGTTACGTGGCAATGCACATGATGAATCGTTCTCAACTCAGGCGAAGCATACCGGTGTTGAGCCATCAGGAGTGTTGCCCGCCTGGTTGATAGATAATGCAGATCCTGAATCAGGTTCGTCTTTTCCAGGAAAAGCCCCTGATGAAACGATACCGGAGTGGTTACGTGCGGATCAATTATCAGTCAGTGAATCGGCAGAGAACCTGCCTGAATGGATGCGTAGTGATACATCAACGGTAGAGTCTGGGGTGGCTCACGTTGATCCAACGATGCCTGACACATCTGATACGGATGTACCCTCCTGGTTGCGGGAAGAACCAGGAGGGCTGGCTTCCTCCGCTCCCCCTGGTATCGCTGATCTGCCACCGTGGATGATCGATGATGCGGACAGTCCTATACCGTCAGCAACAGCGGCGGGCGACAGCGGGTTACCGGAATGGTTACGTGGTGCTGATGCAGATCCTAAAGTGCCTGCCTCACCTGCCACTTCGCCTATCGATGATGTTTCTGTCCCTGAGGATGTTGAGGATGTTCCATCCTGGTTAGCCACTGATGGGGCTGATGCAGATATTCCACCGTGGCTTCAACCCGAGACATCAACCACCGAACCGCCCGTGATAGCCGAAGCTCAGGGTGTAGCGCAACCGTCTTCCGGCGAGACCAGTGACTTTTTCGAGAGTATCGATCTACCTGACTGGTTACGCGAATCTGAGAATAAGGCCACGATCCAATCTGGAGTATCGCGTGATATAGGCTGGTTGTCACGGTTGGGTGTCCAGGATGAAGCTAGTGATAGCGTAGCCATTGCGGCGGCACCGGTTCCCACAGTGTTGGAACCACCCACGTTTACGCGTAGCCCGGCCCGAGTCGAAGCAACCGCTTTGCTGCAGCGGCTAGCACAGCATCCTTTTCCAGAAGTAGCGCCGGTGACAACTATGCCCAGGCCATCGCTCTGGCAGCGTATTGGTGTTGAACGGATACTCTATATTCTGCTGGCGTTGGCATTGCTGTTCAGTGTGATCATGCCCTCCATTACGGCCTTCCTGGGAGCAACCAGTCCTACAACACCCGAAATTGCCCGGCTCGTGTCTACTATTGATCAGTTGACCGAAAATGATATAGCACTGGTGGCCTATGAATGGAATGCCCAACGTAGCGGTGAACTGCGTCCACTAGAACAGGCGTTGATCCAACATCTAATGGATCATCAAGTGCGTATGGTGGTACTCAGTACCAATCCGCAAGGTACCTTGCTCTCGTTTGATCTGCGTGACACCTTGCAAGCCGGAGGTTATCAAGGTCGCGGGTTCGACTATGTTTTGCTAGGATATCGGCCGGGTGGCGAAATGGCACTGCGCAGTATGGCTCAGAATTTCTATGAGACGCTGCAATCAGATTTCCAGGGATTGGATGCGACTCGCGGTGGTCTGGCCATTGACCCTGATACACGTGAGTGGTTTTTGAATACGCTCGCGGATCTGTCGTTGATTGTGGTTATGGCTGACCAGCCACAGGACGTGCAGGGGTGGATCGAACAGATTCATACCAGCGTAGAAGATGTGCCGCTTGTCTTCCTATTACCGTTCGAAACGGCTCCTGTGGTGCAACCCTACCTACGCGATCCGCAAGTCTTTCAACTGGTAGGGAAGCAAGATGCGATTTATTATCAAGCTATGCGTACCAACGACCAGCACAACATAACAATGACCTATGCCAGTGGTCAGCAACATTTTGCGGTACTGGTGTTTGTGATTCTGGTTTTCGTTGGGGGTATGGTCAGTGTCTTGCTGCATTCCAGACCTTCGAGGGGGAACAACACATGATCGAGATGATCATCAAAATTGCAGGTGTTGTGTTGACCCTGTGTGTATTGAGTCGCATGATCTGGGTGCATAACAATCCCCTGTTTCGCTTTGCGCAATACCTGTTTGTTGGTGTCTCACTGGGGTATGCATGCGTTGTTTTCTATCATCAAGTACTCTGGCCAGCCGTGTCTCGGGTATCAAGTAATCTTAATAACACGGGAATAGTAGGATTCTACCTGGTACCGTTTCTCCTGGGATTGTTGCTTCTACCGCGCATTGCCGGTCAGCAACAATGGTCATGGTTGGCAAATATTCCACTGGCACTCCTGTTTGGGGTCGGAACTGCGCTGGCGCTGGGCGGTGTGTTAGTCGGAACGCTGCTCCCCCAGGTATTGGATACAATACGGGGTACTGATGGTTCCCTCGCGCAGGTATTGGGATCAGTATTCCTGGCTATCGGGGTTATGCTAACCTTGAGTTACTTTTTCTTTACAGTTCCCTCTGATAGCGGTGCAGGGCGTTTTCTTGCAGTAAACGCCCGCGCTGGCTACTGGTTATTGATGGTGGCCTTTGGGTTCTTTTTTGCCGGAGCACTACGTACCTATCTGGCAGCATTGATCGAACGGTTACATTATCTTATTGATTGGAACGTATAACCGCTCGCTATCAGGAATGCGATGGGCCTGCCGTGCAGGTTCTTCCGCTTACCCACAGAAGAATGACCGATTCTTCGCCTATCTATGACAAAAAGATGATGCCTGACACGCTCTGTTCTATACTTGTTGCCGAGATTGGCAGTCTCACCACCCGCGTTACCCTCGTAGATGAGGTTGATGGTGAGCGCCGTATGATTGGCCGCGCTGAGGTGTTTAGCAGTATCGAGCCACCGCATCAGCATGCATTTATGGCGGTGCTGGAGGGGGCTGTGCAAATAGCTCAGGCGACTGGTCGGCAGTTATTACATGAAGGTCAGTTACTGATGCCCCAGAACCGAGAGCGCGATGGCATTGATCACGTTGTTTTTGTCAGCAGTGCTGCTGGTGATCTGGCTCTGGTGATTACCGCTATTGCCGGCGATGTCTCAGCCCGTAGTGCCCTCCATGCCAGTCGTTGCACCTATACCAGTCTGCTCCAGATCGTAACGCTTGATGATGCGATGATGCGCGTCAGTGGTGATGGGAGCACTTCATGGATTGTACGGCAGATCCAATCCATGCTGGCAAAAAGTCCAGATGTCATATTGATGGCAGGTGGTCTGGAAGGTGGTGCTACAGAGGCGCTAGGACGCCTGGCGCATATTGTTGGCTTGACGAATTTGCGGACGGCTGTCGATACCAGTGGTCAACAGCGTCAGGATGTGTCCCCCCGCCCGGTTCTTTTTGCCGGCAATAGTGCTGCCAGTGGGCACGTGACGGAAGTACTGGCCGGTCGAGCGGAAATACTTATTGTCGATAATGTTCGCCCAACCCTGGACATAGAGCGGTTAGAACCAGCCCGTCAGGAAATCATACGGTTATACGATGAACGAATTCTGAATCGGTTGCCAGGGATACCAACATTGCGGCGACTCAGTAGTACAAGTGTACCGATCACCACCGTGTGTAACGTTGAGGGGCTGATCACACGGTTTGTGGCCGAGCAATATGAACGCCAGGTGCTAACATTGGATGTCGGCTCAGCCAGTAGTAGTGCGTTTCTTGCTAGCCCGGGACATTATCATCCCGTGGTGCTGGGAAATTGTGGCACGGGTTATGGCTTGACCACGCTTTTGAAAGAACGGGGTATTCCTAATATTGCTCGCTGGCTCCCTTTCCCGATCACCGAGGAGGAACTTACTCAGTGGTTGCTGAATAAACTGTTGCGCCCCCACCTGATACCAACTTCTCGTGAGGATGTGTATATTGAACAGGCCGTTACGCGTGAGGCCCTAACGCTCGTGTTAGATGCGCTGCGTGATGAATGCCCGACACCAGAGTATGATCTGGTGTTCGCCGGCGGAGGTGTCCTCTCTCATGTGCCCCATCCCGGCATGGCTGTCTTGATGTTGCTTGATGTGCTCCCGGCTGTAGCGCAAAACACTCTGGCGCTGGATCTCCATCTTGATACCTTTAGTCTCCTGTCAGTCTGCGGTGCGCTGGCGCGGTTTGATCCGGATGCTGCAGTGACAGTTTTTGAACGTGATCTATGGCACAATACTCCGCTGGCAACCTGTGTGGTACTTGCTGGCGAGGGGTCATCTGATACCGTGGCAGTTGAGGCAGAACTGGTAAGCCGTGGCCGATCGCAGCACGTAGCGGTGCGACATGGACAGGTCGCCCGATTACGGCTCGATCCGGGTAATCGAGGACAACTGATACTCCGCCCGGCACCAGGTGTGCATATTGGGCACAACGAGCCGGGCGCAGAGGTGCGCTCGGATCTGGCAGCACTGAAGGGTAGTGTCCTGGGTATTATTATTGATGCCCGTGGCCGTCCGTTGCAGTTACCGATTGATGAGACACGCCGCTGTGCGCAGATCTGGGAGTGGCTGGTAGCATTGGGAGTGGAATATGATCAAAGTCCCTATGTTAATATGCCATTGTCAATCCCAGAGGTTATTGATGTTGACCATAATGTAGATACACCAGCCACTGATATAGAACGTGATCGTTCCACCCAGACGTCTAAAGCAACGCGGCGGTGGTGGGGCAGACGGGGTAGAACTCCAGATACTGCTGCTGTACCACCGGAACCGTCTATCGCAACACCGGCAACCAGCACGGAGCCGTCAGGGCCATTGACCGAGGTACCGCTCGCAGGAGTGCAAGCAGAGCAGGTAGCGGGCAGCGGCATGCCAGTGGTTCCTGATGTGGCTGTGATCCAGAGTGATCCCGTTAGTACGGTCGAATCGGTACCGGCCCCAGATGCACCGGCGGTACAGGCGATCAAGCCCGGTTCACGCATTTCCCTGAGCGACCTGGCCGCCCGGAGCGAAGACCTGCCAGCAACTCCCAGATCGCCCGCACTCAAGCCCGGTTCACGCATTTCCTTGAGCGACCTGGCCGCCCAGGAACTGACGCAGTCATCAGAGTCAGTATCTCCCTCCGGTTCAGATGAACACGAACCAGATGCCATTCAAAGCGATCTGGCAAAACTACGCCAGTCGGTTTCCGCCCCCAGGAAGGGTGGCTGGTTTGGACGTAAGAAATAGAATAGCTGGATCCACTTTCAAATCTGCATCAAACCAACCATGCCTGGTGCCTGATGCTTGCGCTTCAGTCACCAACAATATACCGGGCTTTGATCACTTCCTGTAGTCGTCTCCGCTTGTCCGCTGGTTTTGCCTCCACCCATTGTTCGATCTGTAGCGTCTCATTTGCCAGTTCATCATCCCGGATAACATAGCGGAACCAGTTGCTATAATCGCCTTGCTGCAAATGGTACAGCCAGGTCGCATCGTCCACTTCATCACTATACTGAATGAAACTGGTGAGCGAGTTTGCCATCAAGTCGTACCACCCGTTTGGCCCGCGAAAGTAAAAGCCATAGGCTGGCTCAACCGGGGCTATATCATGTTTACGGGCTGAACTGGTTGTTGCGTCAGGTATCGCTAGACCATTATTGCTGCTCGGATGAGCAGACTGGCTATGGGGGTCAGTTATAGCTGGCGACGACCGGGCAGGATGTGGGGGAGGCACCTGGGGCACTTCATCCATACTGTTCCGGGTTGATGGGAATGGGGGATAATCATGAACCGATCGCTGATTGGGTATGCCCAGCAGACTCTGAAAGAAGGATGTACTGGTTTGTACCAGATCGGCTATCGAACGAAGGCTATGCGTGGCCAGACGCATATTCATCACCGTTATCTGCTGCCAGAAATCATATCCGGTGATCATCGCAACTTCGGCCATCTTGATCGATAGGTAAATCTGGTCGCGCAGGTGCTGCTCCATCGCTTGATTCTGCATCATACATCGAGATCCTTTCGTTACTCCTCGCTGATGGCAATTGTGAGAATCGGTTCGCCTGGCTCTACAGCCGTGTTCGGATCACGTGGCGGAATGCCATCCACAATGTCCTGGCCTTCAATCACTTCACCGAAGATCGTATACTGGTTGTCAAGCCAGCGTGCTGGCCCGGTTGTAATGAAAAACTGCGACCCACCACTGTCTGGATCACTTGAGCGAGCCATTGCAAGCAGACCGGGACGATCAAAGCGGATTTTGCTGGTAAACTCAGCAGGAATGCTATAGCCTGGCCCACCCATACCCGTGCCGGTCGGATCGCCTGCCTGGGCCATAAAACCTTCAATCACGCGATGCCAGGTGACACCGTCATAGAACCCTTCGCGAGCGAGAAACACAAAGTTATTCACGGTTTGCGGTGCGATATCTGGCAACAATCGCACCCGAATGTCGCCGCGTGGCGTAACAATAGTCGCAACATAGGTATGGGCAGGATTGATCAACATAGGCGGTGGCGCGCTATATTGACGTTGGCCAGAAGAAGGCGGGGGTACTGCCTCAGCCTGGAGACTATTGCTACCATCACTACGGGTGGGCAACTCAGTACGATTGATGAGTATGACAGCCAGTACAATAAAAATAGCGAACACAACAAGTTTGGAAATAGTACCGAGAATGGTATTTGATGCCTCAGCGGTTCTGGGTGTACGTTTGGTTTGACTCACGATTTGTTCCTCTTAAAAATATGCAATCTCTCCCCAACACCACATTATATCATGAAGATCAGGGCCACCATAAATCAATCAGGCGTTATGCGCTAGCCTGCTTAATCGGCCTGTGGGTCTTCTGCAATCCCCTGAAAGTGCAAACGAACGTGGGGCAATAGGATTAAGGTACCTCCTGCACCATAATATTATATGGTACTCCTTTCAGATAGGGATACCGATATCTCAGGATCAAGGGCGTTGTTGTTGCAACAGCTTGCTGATATGCGCAAACTCCTCATTATGATCAGTTCTGCCGAAGGCGAAAAAGCGGGATGATCATATCATCCTAGTACCTCCAATCAATCAGCACAACACCGTCATGTTATGTTGAAGCTGTCCGGTGAGGGGACAAAACCATAGGCGGCAAGCACGGTGCTAACGCCACGTAAAGGGGTTTGCAACAAGCTTTGGGCTAAACGGATGTCAAGGGTGCAGTTGCGTGGCCGTCGTTCGGCATAGGCAGTACTGAAACCACCTTGTAGGCGTGCAGGATCATAGCCATACGCCCGGGCCAGATGTGTCCCAAACTCAAAGCGACTCATCGGTTCAGCACCGGCCACATGCAGCACACCCTGGTAGTTATTCCGGGCTAACTCCAGCAAGGCCAGGGCCAGGTCAACAACAAAAATTGGACAACGATATTCATCATGAAACAATTGCCCTTGCAGCGTTCCCTGCACCAGATTCAACACGAACTGTGTATGCCGATCCAGAGGTTCAAAGCCATATGTAAGCGACGTGCGAACAATAACCGCTGAGGGACACACCGCCTGAACACACTGCTCGGCATACGCCTTGGCCCGGCCATAAGCCGTAATCGGATTGGGAGGATCATGTTCAGTGTAGGCATCGCTACGCTCACCGTCAAAAATAACGTCGCTTGACAGATGAATCAATCGTGCCCCTAGCTGTTGAACCACAGTCGCTACCTGGCATGCACCCGTGGCAGTCACTGCCCACAAATTGGGATCATGCTGTCGAAATGCCGTGTGAATAACAACATCAGGCTGAAATGTACCCAGAACCTGCTCCACGGATGCAACGTCACATACATCAAGCGCAAACCAGCGCGTGGGTGTATCACCTGGCGGGGCCTGACGGAAATAGCTGGCCGCCACCTGCCAGTCCTGTGCTGCTGCGAGGCGGATAAGCGTTCGACCAAGATAACCTGTCCCACCGGTAATAAAAAGACGTTGCATATGGTTTGCCAGGATAGCCGTGTGTCATTGTTCTGGCGGTTTATTCATTGCTTCTAACGCCATCTGCGCGGCGCGTTGGGCGGCTGCCTGTTTACTCGAACCACTGCCGAGGCCGAGAAGCTCCTGACCGACCAGAACTTCAACCGTAAATTGCCGACAGTGGTCGGGGCCAGTTGCGCTAACGGTACGATAGACCGGGGTCATGCCATAGCGTGCCTGTACGTGTTCCTGCAACCGGGTACGATAGTCAATCTCGGCATTGCCTGCCAGGATGAGGGCCACTTCACGTTCAAGAAAAGGCAAGATAAACGAACGAGCCGTATCCAGGCCTTGATCGAGATAAATAGCACCTACCACTGCCTCGAACACATCCGCGAGTAACGGCGCACGATCCCGAGCCGCACTGGTATCCTCGCCCCGACTGATACGAATGAACCTCCCAAGCTGCAACTCACGCGCAAAGCGGGCCAGGGTGGTCGTTTTGACCAGCGCTGCACGTAACGCCGTCAACTCGCCTTCACCACGTTCTGGAAAGCGTGCATATAACCATGCCGCCGTGAGAAAATTCAGAATCGCATCACCGAGAAATTCTAACCGTTCGTTGGACGATAATCCAGGAACGCGTTCGGGATGTTCATGCAGAAACGAGCGATGGATCAGCGCATTCTCAAGCAAGCGCTGGTCGGTAAAGGTAACACCCAGAGTTTTCATCAAGACCGAGATCATAGCGTTGCGTATCGGGCTGGTGGCTTGCGATGGTCGTTGATGGCGGCCATGTCATTGCTACACGGTGAAGCGACGGTAGACCAGGGAAACATTATGCCCCCCAAATCCAAAAGAATTTTTGATCACCACGTTAACCGCGGCGGGCCGAGCCGTATTTGCGACCAGATTAAGATGACAACGTGGATCCGGTTGACGCAAATTAATCGTTGGTGGCAGGATGTTGTTCTGTATCGCCAGAATGCTGACAATCGACTCGACTGCCCCGGCTGCACCAAGCAGATGCCCAAATTGTGATTTATTGGAACTGACGGGAATTTGCAATGCATGTGTGCCAAACACTGCCTTGATGGCCTCAATTTCAGCCACATCACCTGCTGGTGTACTGGTGCCATGGGCATTGATATAGTCAACATCGGCAGGGGCAATGCCTGCCCGTTTGAGAGCCATACGCATTGCACGGGCGGCACCCTCGCCTCCTTCGGGAGGTTGCGTAATATGATAGGCATCAGCAGTTGCACCATAGCCGACCAGTTCAGCCAGGATACGGGCACCACGACGCTGTGCATGCTCTAGATCTTCAAGGATCATAATCCCGGCACCTTCGCTCAAGACAAAGCCATCGCGGGTGACATCAAATGGACGTGACGCACTGGCAGGTTCGTCATTACGGGTAGAGATGGCGCGAGCGCTATTAAAGGCTGCCACGCCCAGGGGGGTAATGGATGCTTCGGCACCACCGGCAATAACAACGCTGGCCCAGCCGCGCTTAATCGTCTCAGCCGCTTCACCCAGGGCATGGGCCCCACTGGCACAGGCCGATGTCGTACATAGATTCGGGCCACGCGCACCGGTCATGATCGAGATCTGCCCGGCAGCCATGTTGGTAATCATTGCCGGTACTAAAAAAGGACTGATACGGCCAGCCCCACGTGTACGCAATACTTCATGTTGCTCGGCAATCGTCCCAAGGCCACCAATACCACTGCCAATAAAGACACCGACATCGGCACTATTTTCGGGTGTGATCTTGAGGTCTGCAGTGCGTAATGCTTCCTGGGTAGCAGCAATCGCAAAGTGAATGAAGCGGTCATTCCGCCGCACTTCTTTGCGATCCATATAGTTGGTAGCTTCAAAACCCTTCACTTCACCTGCAAAGCGTGTCTCCAGACCATCAGGGTCAAACAAGGTAATTGGCCCCACGCCGCTGCGTGCTTCAGTGATTGCAGCCCATAATTGCGGCACATCAAGCCCTAATGGACTGACTGCACCCATACCAGTAATGACGACCCGCCGCTCCATGCCCAGCGCCTCCTTCAACCATAACGCTTGTTCGCGCACATTATACCATGGCCTTCTGGTCATGCCTGGTGCGGGGATCGCCGTGTATGCATATATATTGCATATATATACAAGGTTCCATTCTATTGTTATCAACGAACGAACGTGCTATAATGACCAGGGCTATTGCATCCAGAGCACCCCTACCGTATACTAGAGACATAGAAGGAGTTATTACCATGAGTACGCAAAACGGAGGAGCGCACGCGATGGCGATCTCGCCTGAAAAAGAGAAAGCTCTGGCTGCGGCCATGAGTCAGATTGATCGCAAGTTTGGCAAAGGCTCGATTATGAAGATGGGCGAGGCCAGTACGCGACTGGCAATTGAGACTATCCCGACCGGTGCCATTGCCCTCGATATTGCCCTGGGCGCGGGCGGTGTCCCACGTGGCCGGGTGGTGGAGATATATGGCCCGGAGAGTAGTGGGAAAACAACGCTGGCGCAACATATTGTGGCCGAGGCCCAGCGTCTGGGTGGGGTCGCTGCATTCATTGATGCTGAGCATGCGTTTGATCCTGTTTATGGTGCCCGATGCGGGATTCAAATTGAAGACTTGCTGGTTTCCCAACCAGATACGGGCGAACAGGGTCTGGAGATTTGTGAGACGCTGGTTCGCTCGAACGCGGTTGATGTGGTGGTTATTGACTCGGTCGCGGCACTGGTACCCCGGGCCGAGATCGAAGGCGATATGGGCGACTCTCTGCCGGGGTTGCAAGCCCGCTTGATGAGCCAGGCCTTGCGCAAGCTTTCGGGCGCGATCAACAAGAGTCGCACTGTGGTGATTTTTTTGAACCAGTTGCGCATGAAAATCGGGGTGATGTTTGGCTCGCCCGAAACAACCACAGGCGGGCAGGCGCTCAAGTTCTATGCCTCTATCCGGCTCGATATTCGCCGAATCGAGACGCTCAAGCAGGGCCAGGAAACGATAGGGATGCGTTCGCGGGTAAAGGTAGTCAAGAACAAAATTGCTCCGCCATTCCGTCAGGCAGAATTTGATATTATGGCCAATGAAGGTATCTCGCGCGAGGGCAATATTCTCGATGTCGGGGTCGATATGGGCATTATTCGTAAGAGTGGTGCCTGGTTTTATCTGGGCGAAGATCGCCTGGGTCAGGGACGAGAGAATGTCAAGGCGTTTCTGCGTGAAAACCCTGATCTAACGAATGAGATCGAAAAATTAATACGTGCACAGGCACTAACAAACCCACCACCACCCTCAATGATCGCCGATGATGAGATCGAGGAAGCAAGTGAAGCAACGTTTGATGAAGAGGTCTGACATCAGGAGTACTATATCGCATCGGTTAGAACGGAGCTATACAGGTGTGAATCCGTATGTGTATTTCTGGGGTTATTCTGATGTGGATGTACAAGAGAACATGGAGAGAGCCGATGTAAACCCTAACGCTCCCCATACCCACATATAGAACGCATTCTGATCCTATGCCAGCTGGAACAATTACCGCATTAAAGATACAGGAACGCGATGGCCAGCGAGTCAATGTATTTATTGATGGCACGTTTGCGCTGGCAGTAAGCCTGAAAACACTGTCCGAGGAGCAACTCTATGTGGGTATGATCCTGTCCGCTGCTGACTGGCAACGCCTCGAGGCCCTGGAACAGGCGCACAGGGCGTTCATTACCGGGCTACGTTATCTCGAAGCACGGCCACGCTCGGTGGCCGAGGTGCGGGCACATCTGACCCGTAAGCAGTTTTCAGTTGAGGCCATTGCTGCCGCTCTAACCCAACTGACCGCGTGTGGGTTGCTTGATGATATGGCTTTCACACGCATGTGGATCGAAAATCGCCGGACATTTCGACCCCGTGGCATCCAGGCCTTACGCCGCGAACTGTATCGCAAGGGTATCAGCCGCGAGATTATCGAGACACTGCTTGATAATACAGAGCTGATCGGTGATCAGCAGATGCAGGCGCTGACGTTAGCGCGGTCTGTGCTGAATAAATATGCGGCTGACACTGATTACCCGCGGTTTCAGCGCCGGTTGGGTAGCTATCTGCAACGGCGGGGCTTTGATGTCGAAACGATCCAGCCGATTCTCAGGATGCTCTGGCATGAAGTGCAGGCGGGTTAACACTATGTAGTTGTTTCTGGAGGTTTTTTGTGCCCGATATTCAGTATCTTGGACATGCCTGTTTTCGCCTACGTGGACGTGAAGGAATCGTTCTGTGCGATCCCTTTGATCGTTCGATTGGCCTTGATCTGGGACGACCAACGGCGCATATTGTGACCATTAGCCATAACCATCCTGACCATAATTGCGTCACGGCGGTACGACCACTGCGCGACCGCACCTTTGTTATTGATGGGCCGGGTGAGTACGAGGTAAGCAATGTTCTGATCACCGGTATTCGCACCTATCATGATAAAGTGAAGGGCACAGAACGTGGGTTCAACACGGTCTATGTGATTCATCTTGATGACGTTGTGTTTTGTCATCTGGGTGATCTGGGTCATGAGCTGGCGCAACATCACATTGAAGAGATTGGCAGTGTAGAAGTACTGTTTATCCCGGTAGGTGGAGCCGAAACCATTGGCCCAACTGAAGCGGTGAATGTGATCAGCCAGCTTGAGCCACGGATTGTTATCCCAATGCATTATGCTACCCCACGCCTGGTGTTTGAACACGAACTGGCACAATTGGCAAAGTTTACCAATGAGTTAGGGCTAAAAGATGTGACTCCGGTCGATAAACTGACCCTGTCAGCATCTCATCTACCGGCCGAAGGTGAACAACCGCGGATAGTGGTCATGCATTCAGGCAATAGTGAGTAAGCAAGTACAGATCGTGGCATAATAATTCTGTGGATCATAGAGTGCTTGCCTTCAGGCGCGGAAAATCATCCGCTTTTAGCAGTGGAGGGAGTGCCTCTGTTTGGGCTTGCTAGCGGGGACAAACCTGGCAGCTTTCGCGCCCAGTGCCTGACTCAAGGAGGTTGACCATGACTACCAGAGATGCATTAGAGGCAGAAATCCGTGCGTTGCGACAGCAAGTGGCCCAACTGGAGCAGGCACAGATGGCTTTACATGAGCGCGAAGCTCGATATCAACGTCTTGTGGCCAATGCACCCGGTATGTTCTACCAGGTCGTGCTTGAGCCTGATGGTACCCTGTGGTTTCCCTTTGTGAGCGATGGCTGCCGCGATCTGTTTGAAGTCGATCCACGAGCAGTGGAACAGGATGCACAGGTATTGTTGCAAATGATCCACCCTGATGATCGTCCTGTTTATGAGGGCGCATTAGCCGCATCGCTGCAGGGGCTACAGCCCTGGCAATGGCAAGGTCGGTTTATCTTACCGTCGGGAAAAGTTATATGGGCACAGGGTGCTTCACGTCCAGAGCGTCTGGACAATGGAGCAATTCGGTGGGATGGTTTTGGCATTGATATTACCGAACGTAAACAACTCGAGCAAGTATTGCGCGAAAATGAACAATGGGTTCGGCAACTGATGACAACCCTGTCTGACGGTCTGGTTCTGTTTGATCAAGGCAAGATTGTAGACGCCAATCCCGCTATGGCGCAGATGATCGGGTATGAAGTGGACGAACTGATTGGCCAATCAGCGCTAGAGTTTGTCGCCCCCGAATCGCAAGCGCTGGTGGCACAGAATATGCAGAGTGGCTATGATCGACCCTATGAGGCGTTACTGGTGAAAAAAGATGGCTCGGTCATACCGGTAGAAGCCTTGGGGAAAATAATGATGTACCAGGGTCGTTCGGTGCGATTGACTAGCATTCGAGATATTAGTGAGCGCAAGCGGGCGGAAGCAGAGCTTGCGACATTGCAGGCCCGTATTATCGACGCACAGCAGGCAGCCTTGCGTGAACTTTCTACTCCGCTGATTCCACTCAATGATACTACAATCATTATACCTCTGATTGGCTCGCTGGACTCGCAACGTATGCAACAAGTGATGGAAGTTTTGCTGGAAGGTATTGGTGCTTACCAGGTAGACACGGCAATCATTGATATTACCGGTGTTCAGATGGTGGATACACAGGTAGCCAATGCACTCATCCGCACTGCTCAGGCGGTGAAACTGTTGGGGGCGCAGGTGATCCTGACCGGAATCAGTGCCAAAATGGCACAAACATTGACTCATCTAAAGACAGATTTGAGAGGTATCATTACACGCAGCACTCTACAGAGCGGTATTGCCTATGCCTTGCGATTGCCTACTTCCAGTGGTTGATCCGAGTAGCGCCGGGCGCGGCCGTTGCGCCTGAAGATGAGGATGGCTGATCACTGTCGGCAGTTTGTACAAGGAACCAGAACCAGCAGAAGTGCCGCTCTGCCGCAGGCGAGAAAGACCGTTGCTACGAGTGACAACGTTCATTTCATGCTGCTATTGACAAATGGGCGCGATCGCGCGTTCCTCGATGCGGAAGCGTCAGGATTCCGCAGCACCTCAGCCCCTGCATGCAGGTATCGTTTCCTCGTACCCCGCCCGTTCACGAACCGGACAAGCTCACCGCATATCTCCTGTCAGTAAAAACCGGACGGCCTGTACTGGCATATATGTATGCTGCGAGAGTATGGTATGAAATGCACGTGCAGTTCCGATGCTACAATGACTAGATTACAGAAAGATGACGACTGGTCAGGCATTGGTCAAAGCACCATCATCTCCTCGTTTTAGTATGTGCGGGTAATACGCAGGTTATCTGAACAAAGGTCGGTCACTGGAGATAGTGGTTTTGCATCCCGCTCTGGTAACGTTCGTGTGGCCTGGATAGCGTTAAACCTGGTATAGTATGTCGTTTAATTTCAGATAGTCTGGGCAGGAAGTACCTGGAGTAATGCATACGCAGTGTGGCTTCTTTTGGGCAGGCATACGGTGGGTCGGCACAACTACCAGGTGCGCCGACCCATTATCTTACTGTGTACTTTTATGGTCTGTCGTTACCAGCAAAGTGGACTGGCAACGAGCAATGTCTTTCCAGACCTACTGTTTCATCTAAGCAAGGAGTATCAGGAGTATGGCAAAGTACATCTTTGTGACAGGTGGTGTCGCCTCCTCTGTTGGTAAGGGTATCAGTGTAGCCTCGATCGGGCAACTGTTGAAGAGTCGCGGTCTACGGGTGTCCATTCAAAAACTTGATCCGTATTTGAATGTTGATCCGGGCACGATGTCACCCTATCAACATGGCGAAGTCTTTGTCACCGATGATGGTGCCGAAACCGATCTTGATCTAGGGCACTATGAGCGCTTTACTGACGAAAATTTAACCCGCCTGAGCAATGTGACGACAGGGCAGATTTACTCGTCTGTTATCCAGAAAGAACGCCGCGGTGATTATCTGGGAGGGACGATTCAGGTTATTCCGCACATTACAAATGAGATCAAAGCTCGGATTGCGGCCGTTGCCAAACAGAGTAATGCCGATGTGGTGATTGTTGAAGTAGGTGGTACGGTTGGCGATATCGAGAGTCTGCCTTTTTTGGAAGCTATTCGGCAGATGCGCAAAGATGTAGGGCGGGATAATGTCCTGTATATTCATGTGACGCTCCTTCCCCATATTGGGGCGACCGATGAATTGAAAACCAAACCGACCCAACACTCGGTGATGGCATTGCGCGGAGTAGGGATCAATGCCGATGTTATTCTCTGTCGCGCCGACCATACCATTTCCGAAGACATCCGCGACAAGATTGCCTTCTTCTCTGATGTCGATACTCAGGCCGTCATTCCGGTACAGACTGTGGAGTCGATCTATGAAGTACCGCTGGTGCTTGAAGAAGCAGGGTTAGGTACATATCTGGTCGAGCGGCTCGGTCTGGTGACCCGTGAACCGGATCTGCGCGAATGGCAAAAACTGGTGAATCTGGTACGAAAACCCAAACGAGTGTTGCCTATAGCGTTGGTTGGGAAATATGTTGAACTACACGATGCGTATATCAGTGTGGTCGAGGCGCTTCGTCATGCCGGTCTGCACCAGGAATTAGATATTGATGTACGCTGGGTGGCAGCCGAGCAGATTGAACGCGAAGGGCCAAAGCGCCTGTTGGCAGATGTGTATGGAATTGTGGTTCCAGGCGGATTCGGCGACCGGGGTATTCATGGCAAAATAGTTACGTCTGATTATGCACGAGTGCATCACATACCATATCTGGGTTTGTGTCTGGGTATGCAATGTGCCACGATTGCTTTTGCGCGCTGGGTTTTACGGAGCCATGAACCGAATAGCACCGAATTCGATCCACACACCGCCCATCCTGTGATTGACTTGATGCCGGATCAGCGTGATATTAGCGAAAAAGGCGGAACAATGCGGCTAGGGGTATATCCATGTGTACTCGTTCCCGGCACACGCGCTGCAGCAGCATATGGCAGGGAAACCGTCATGGAACGCCATCGACATCGCTTTGAGTTCAATAACAAATATCGCCACATTCTTGAAGAAGCAGGGTTGGTGATAAGCGGTCTGTCACCTGATGGCCGTCTTGTAGAGATCATAGAGTTACGAGATCATCCCTGGTTCGTGGCGAGCCAGTTTCATCCCGAATTTCTCTCCCGCCCTAATCGTCCACATCCGCTTTTCCAGCACTTTGTGGCTGCGGCTGCACAAACATTGCGCGAGGATGATCAGTATGCTATCGAGTTACACGAGACGGATCGGCACGGCATTCATGCCTGGGTAGCGATGGGGGTTTCTTGAGCGACTGACTGCAAAATGTAGGGAACGTGAGGTGTAAGGGTAGCGCGTCCCTCCGAGGCGCGGGCGGTGCGGGCGGGCGGAGAGGTATCCTCACGACGGGCGGCGTCTCCGCATGCGATGCACCGGGCACGACCGTGGGCACGCCGGAGCCGTGCCCTCCAGCGGGCGGCGCGGGCGCGGGGCGGGGCACGGGCGCAAGACGACGTAGCGCGTCCCTCCGGGGCGCGGGGCGGTGCGGGCGGAGAGGTATCCTCACGACGGGCGGCGTCTCCGCGTGCGGTGTACCCGGCACGACGGTGGGCACGCCGGAGCCGTGCCCTCCAGCGGGCGGCGGGAGGCGCGGGCGGGTGAACCTGGGAGCGCGTCCCGCCGGGGCGCGGGCGGGCGAGGTGCGGGGGGTAGTGCGTCCCGCCGGGGCGCGGGCGGGGTCGGGGAAACATCCTCCTGGCGGGCGGTGTCTCTGCGTGCGGTGCACCCGGCACGACCGTGGGCCCGCCGGAGCCGTGCCCTCCAGCGGGCGGCGCGAGGCGCGGGCTGGGAGCGCGTCCCTCTGGGGCGCGGGCGGGCGGGGTGCGGGGGGTGAACCTGGGAGCGCGTCCCGCCGGGGCGCGGGCGGTCGGGGAAACATCCTCCTGGCGGGCGGCGTCTCCGCGTGCGGTGCACCCGGCACGACCGTGGGCCCGCCGGAGCCGTGCCCTCCAGCGGGCGGCGGGAGGCGCGGGCGGGTGAACCTGGGTGCGCGTCCCTCCGGGGCGCGGGAGGGCGAGGCATCCTCGCGACGGGCGGCGTCTTCGCGTGCGGTGCACCCGGCACGACCGTGGGCACGCCGGAGCCGTGCCCTCCAGCGGGCCGCGAGGCGCGGGGCGGGGCACGGGCGCAAGACGACGTAGCGCGTCCCTCTGGGGCGCGGGCGGGGGCGGGGAAACATTCTCCTGGCGGGCGGCGTCTCCGCATGCGATGCACCGGGCACGACGGTGGGCACGACGGTGCCGTGCCCTCCAGCGGGCCGCGGGGCGCGGGTGCGGGCGGTGGGCGATGGGCCTGGGAGTGCGTCCCTCCGGAGCGCGAGCCGTGCTCTCCAGGGGGAGCGCGGGGCGCAAAAGAGACAGGAGACGAGCCTCAGAGATATTTTGTTCTCTGAAGCCCGTCTCCTGTTATACTCCCAAATCACATCACCTGTAGGCCAGGTGCTGATACAAAACGTCAACACCAGGCCTGGGATCGGTTCATTGCGGCGACGCTTTACTCCAGATAGTCGCGCAAATGCTGGCCGATTTCCGGTTGACGCAGCCGGCGTAGCGCTTCTGCCTCTATCTGGCGCGCACGCTCACGTGTCATCCCCAGCACTTTGCCCACTTCTTCCAGTGTTCGGCGCTGACCATCAGCCAGGCCATAACGGAGATCAATAATTCGGCGCTCACGCTCATTCAGGTGTCCAAGCGCCTGGGCCAGATCCTGTCGTAACAGTTGCTGCGACGCAAAGTCCGTAGGCGTTGGCAACTCATCATCCTGCAAAAAATCCCCAAGCGTGTGTTCACCCTCATCACCGACCGGTGTTTCGAGCGAAACCGGGCGGCGAGCAGCTTCAAGCACCCGTTGCACCCGATCTATTGGCTGCCCCAGCGCGATCGCGATCTCCTCGGCAGTTGGCTGGCGCTCCAATGACTGTGACAGCCGTTCGGCAACACGTTTGACCTGGCCCACCGACTCGCTCATATGCACTGGCAAGCGAATTGTCCGCCCCTGCTCAGCAATGGCGCGGGTGACTGCCTGGCGAATCCACCAGGTAGCATAGGTCGAAAAGCGATTACCTTTACGGTGGTCAAATTTCTCAACGGCGCGCATTAACCCGATATTGCCTTCTTGAATAAGATCAAGGAGTGACAACCCGCGTCCAATATACTTCTTGGCAATACTGACAACCAGTCGTAAATTGGCCTGGATCAAATGCCGGCGGGCATCATCACCGCTACCGACATCTGCTTCAAGGGCACGGCGAAGCTGGCAACTTATATCCTCAGCAGATTCCAGGCGCTGACGGGCAGCATCACCACGTTCCATTCGCTCGGCCAGTTCGACCTCTTCACTGGCGGTGAGCAGAGAGACACGTCCGATTTCTTGCAAGTAGTGCTGTACGGCGTCCAGTGATGGTTCAGCATGCAACCGGGTATTTTCGCGAACATCTTCAACCATGTCGCTGCCTATGCTCTCAGCGTGATCAATGTGCTCGAACCCATTACCCGGTAGCTGTGGTTCATTCAGTTCCCAGATAGCATCCGTGTGCTTGAGCATCTGAACATGCTCCTATTTCTTAAGAGACATAGCGCGGCTCCCCTCTTGTGTAGAGAGGAGCCGCGCCCCCGAAGTCTATAACATTCACTTGCACTTAACAGGTCGTGGTCAAGCGCCCACCATAATACTGTAATTGAGGGTGCGACATACAAACGAGACTCAATGACAATGAGTCTTGTAGCCTATAGTATAGCCTGCTACTTTTCTTTTGTCAAGTAGTACTTTGGTGTTGCCTGGCATACAGGACGTATAGTACGGCGTTTATATTTTTTCTGAGTTTTAATATGTGAATTATGTGTCAAAAATATGTTCTTACGAGGTAAGTATAGATGTATTTTCCGTACGCTATTCAATTTTTACCGACCCGTACACGTGTCAGCGGGTCGCC
>DAOTWD010000004.1:0-13199 GCA_034435975.1 Chloroflexaceae bacterium
AGATCGCGGCGCTAGAATCCGGTCAGGTTGTGACCGAAGCCACCGAACCACAGCCAGCACCGCCACCCGACGAGCCGGAGTTGACCCCCTTCTCCCTCAGTGAGCTGGGCTTAAGCCCCGAGGAGATCGCGGCGCTAGAATCCGGTCAGGTTGTGACCGAAGCCACCGAACCACAGCCAGCACCGCCACCCGACGAGCCGGAGTTGACCCCCTTCTCCCTCAGTGAGCTGGGCTTAAGCCCCGAGGAGATCGCGGCGCTGGGTATGAGCGATGCAGATGCAGTTGATAGTATGCCATCAATAGCAGATGAAGTATCAGCAGCGCATTCTGCTCCTCCTGATGCTCCGACAGCACAACCAGATGCTACGCCTTTCCCATTCGAAGAATGGAATCTTGACGATGATAATTTCTCTGGTTTGAACACAGGAATTATAGATCTGTCTGGATCAGAGAATCAGTCCGAAATATCCGAACCGTTGGGAGACATCCAGCCTTTCTCCCTTTCTGATCTTGGGTTAGTTACTGAGGAGAGTGGTGTATTTGGTGCTGAATCGCATCTGGGACAAAGCGAATTAGGATTGACCGAAGAAGAACTTGCCAATCTGAATATCGGTATGTTTGATGATCATGATCATTCCCGTGAAAAAATCGGCTCTCTAGTCGATGATGATCAGGAGTTAACCGGTGATTTTGAACTGGATAAACTGATCCGATTGGGGCGAAAGCAAGGATTCGTTGACCTTACTGACATCATCGAGATAGTTCATGATCCGGTAGCCCAACCGGAACGAATTGAGGAGATTGGTCAGGCATTACATCTGGCTGGTATCCAGATACGTGATGGTGATGAAATTATAGACATGGACGAGGAGTATCTTGAGGAAGAAGATATTGCTGTCCTCAAAAATCAACAAGGAGATGACGTGCAGACGGTAGACACTGATGAGCCCGATCTAGCACCATTCTCACTGGGAGATCTTGGCCTGTCTGCCGAAGAGATTGCAGCACTAGGGCTGGAAGACGATCAGAGTAAAGTTGCGTCGCCAGTGGCGGAGCCAGCCGCCGAGCCGGAGTTAACGCCGTTCTCGCTGGAAGAACTGGGCCTGACCCCCGAAGAGATCGCGGCATTGGCACAGGGCGAGCAAGCACCGGCGACACTGCCAGAGTCGCAGACTGAGACGGAAGCACCCGCCGCACCTGAACCAGCCGCTGAGCCGGAGTTAACGCCGTTCTCGCTGGAAGAACTGGGCCTGACCCCCGAAGAGATCGCGGCATTGGCACAGGGCGAGCAAGCACTGGCGACACTGCCAGAGTCGCAGACTGAGACGGAAGCACCTGCCGCGCCCGAGCCAGCCGCCGAGCCGGAGTTAACGCCGCTCTCGCTGGAAGAACTGGGCCTGACCCCCGAAGAGATTGCTTTTTTGCGATCCGGTACCACCACCAGACCATCGATTGACATGTTAGCTGCGGCGGTAGCCGGGTTGTCTGCCAGCAAGGAGCAGGATCAAGATAAGGATGAGGATGCCTTCGACTTTAGTGTCGTTGATAAGCATCGTGATAAGCTTGCCATTCCGGTGAAGCGTACAGAGCCACGGAAACACGAGGAGGAGGTGCGACCTGTGCCCCCCGAAGATGCAGACTTTAAACCAGAGGCACTTGACACACTCGATAATATCTGGGAAATGGTAGATAGAGAACTTGCACAAACACCCGTACCGTCTGCAGTGGCCGCTGCAACGCGACCGGAACCCCCACCGACAAAACCGGTTCCAGCACAGGGGCGATCGGTACCTACGGCAGCACGCCCGACGGTACCGGCACGATCAGCCACACAACCTGATCCGATGGTGTCGCAACAAACCAAGCCAGCAGCAGTATCGGAACACGAGCATCATACAGGAGCCGATACTACCCCATCTTCACCGAAATCAGCAACCCGGCGATCTTCCTGGCGTAAATCACCTACGTCTTTTATTCCCACCGGCGATGAGACCCTTGATGAATATTTGCGTCAGGTTGAAGTCGATCCGAACAATCATGGTCTGCGTCTGGGGATTGCGCGCCTGGCGTGGCAAACTGAACGTAATGATCTTGCACTCTACGAATACAAACATCTGATCAAAGATAAGATTGCACTGGATCGGGTCGTTGATGAATTACAGGAACTGATTGAGGAATCGGAAGATCGACAACTCCTCCAACGATTGTACCGATTGCTTGGTGATGCCTATTCGCAACAGAATCGCTTCCGGGAAGCGATAGCTGCATACAGCTGGACGTTTACCAATTAGAAAAACGTGAACAGATATGGTATGCTTGCTTGAGGCATCGTTGCGACCATATCGATTATACCGTACAATTTGTTATTTTAGCACAGGTACTACAACGGGACTTCTTCTCGGCCGGGGTATGGGGACATGTGGCTCCCGCACACTTTATATGGTGATTTCGGAGGGGCAAAGCCGTGCCAGACCTGCTTACCCAGGGGATGTCTCGTTGTAGAATAGTTGACTGCACAGTGTGTAGCGTTATAATCATACAGTTGATCGTTGTTCTTGTTGCACTTTACTGCCAGAACGAAAGGCCAGGCTATGCGACGGATCGTTGAAGACTTGATCCGGGTAGAAGGGGTCATCGGAAGTTTGCTTGTTGGGAAGGATGGGCTTGTAGTCGCAAGCACGCTACTTGATGAAGATGACGCTGAAATATTGGGTGCGATGTCGGCGGCTGTCTTTGGTGAAATTGATAAAGCTACGAGGCGCATTGGTGTAGGGACACTTGTGGATTCTATTATTGATGCGAAAGATGGCTCTATTTTGCTGCTTGAGGCCAAGGAACTGATTCTGGTGGTCATTACACAACGTAGTGTTAACCTGGGCCTGGTAAAGATGGAGATGCGTCGCGCTGCCAAACGTATTGGTGAGGCGGTGCCAATTTAGGGGAAGCCAGTGATAGTCGCTGGTTGGGACTATAGGGCCAGGTATAGACCCGATACCCAGCTGGTGAGTATTGAGTTATGCAACAGGATAGCATAAACCTATGGAACGATCACTTGTGATTTTTAAGCCAGATGCGGTGCAACGAGGTCTTGTGGGTCAGATACTGACGCGCCTGGAGCAGCGCGGGTTGAAGTTTGTGGGCTTGAAATTGATTCAAATTGATGAGGCATTGGCACGGCGGCACTACAGTATTCACGAAGGGAAGCCTTTTTTTGCGGAGCTGGTACGGTATATTACGTCTGGGCCGGTTGTAGTCGGGGCTATTGTTGGTCAGGGCGTGATTCAGATGGTGCGCACTACAGTAGGAGCCACCAATCCTGCCAATGCCGCTCCGGGTACGATTCGTGGTGATTTCGCAGTCGAGATCGGGCGTAATTTGATCCATGCTTCGGATACACCTGAAAATGGTGAACAAGAGGTGGCTTTGTTCTTTGAACCTGATGAACTTATTGACTGGAGCCGCAGTGTTGATGTCTGGATCCACGAATAATGGGTGAACCTCTGCATGGTGTGGGTCGATACACCCTGCTTGTGGGCAGGGTGTTTTTCTTGTCTGGTATGCTTGAGGTGCGGTATGGAATGGCGGCTCTGGCGCGAGTTTAACATCTATCTCCTGCTCTGTGTGCTGGCGCTGCTGAGCATTAGTATCGTGAGTGTCTATAGTGCTACCTTGAATGCGATCACTGGCTATGGTACCCCTATGAATATCCTTTTCCCCCGCCATATCGTGAATATTGTGATGGGATTGGTATGCATGATAGCAGCTATGTCGATCGATTATCGGCTGCTTTCCAGTTTTGCGCGGCCAATCTACATCACAACGGTCGTTATACTGGCAGTAGTACTCGTCATTGGCAAAATCAGCGAGGGTGCTCGGAGTTGGATTGAGGTTGGCACACGTACCTTCCAACCCGCCGAAGCTGCCAAGTTGTTAACGATTATTGTCCTGGCGGCGTACTGGTCTCATTTTGAGGATCGGTGGGATCAATGGTCAATCCAACTCGGCGGTCTGGTGCTGGCAGGGGTACCGCTGGTGCTGGTGCTGGTGCAGCCGGATCTGGGGACAGCGGTGGTGTTCGGCTTTATCTGGTTAATAATGGCCTGGACAGCAGGTATTCGCTGGCAGCAGTTACTGATCCTGGGGATTCTGGCCGTACCGTTGCTCTGGGCTGGTTGGGAGTATTTCTTAGATGATTATCAGCATGTACGCCTGTTGACCTTCTACTGGTTGATTTACGATCCCACAAAAGTCGATCCCGATCATGGCTATAACATCATTCAGTCGCTCACTGCGATTGGATCAGGTGGGATGTTTGGTACTGGATTAACGCGAGGATTGCTCAGTCAAGGCAACTATATTCCTGTACAGTATTCTGACTTTATCTTTTCGGTGATTGCTGAGGAGATGGGTTTTGTGGGCGGTATAGTCATCCTGTTGTTTCAGGGGCTATTGCTATGGTTCACGCTTTCGATTGCCGGGCGGGCACGGGACTCTTTTGGCCGCTTGCTGGCGGTAGGGATTTTTGCCACCCTGCTGTGCCATATGCTGATTAATATCGGGGTGGCAATGAGTATTATGCCGGTTACGGGCCTACCATTGCCCCTGATTTCTTATGGCGGCAGTTTTACTATTATAACGCTGACGGGAATCGGATTGCTGGAGAGCATTGCGATGCGCTGGCGTCGGATAGCGTTTTAGAGGCACAGACAATGCATCTCGAATATTTGCAACGTATTCTAACGAGTCGAGTGTATGACGTGGCGCTTGAAACACCATTGCAGTTCGCGCCCCATTTGTCGGCTCGTCTGGGCAATCAGGTCTATTTCAAGCGCGAGGATCTGCAGCCGATCTTCTCCTTTAAGCTACGGGGCGCATATAATCGTATGGCTCACCTGACGGATCAGGAGCGGCAGCGCGGGGTTATTGCGGCCTCAGCCGGCAATCATGCCCAGGGAGTGGCATTTTCGGGGCAGAAACTCGGCATACATACGGTGATCGTGATGCCCGTGACGACACCAGAAATCAAGGTGCATGCCTGCCGCGAGCGGGGAGCAGAGGTGGTACTGCATGGTGATAGTTATAGCGACGCTGAGGCGTATGCCTATCGCTTACAGGCTGAGTCACGCCTGGTCTTTATTCATCCTTATGATGATCCGCTGGTCATTGCCGGGCAGGGGACGATCGGGTTGGAACTCTCGCAGCAGATGCGCCAGGAACAGTATCGGGTGTTTGTGCCGGTTGGTGGCGGTGGTCTGATTGCCGGGATTGCGGTCTTTTTGAAGAGCATCAACCCGCGGATCAAGATCATCGGGGTCGAGCCAAACGATTCGGATGCTATGTTTCAGAGCATCCGTGCCAACGAGCGTGTGACACTGGCGCAAGTTGGGATTTTTGTCGATGGCGTGGCAGTCCGATGTGTGGGTGAACATACGTTTCGCCTGGCCCGCGAGTATGTTGATGATTTTATTCAGGTGACAACCGATGATGTATGTGCGGCGATTAAAGATGTGTTTGACGATACACGTTCCATCCAGGAGCCAGCCGGGGCGCTTTCGGTGGCGGGCTTGAAACGGTATACCATTGAGCATAGGGTGACGAACGAGCCGCTGGTTGCGCTGACCTGTGGTGCAAATATGAACTTTGGTCGCTTGCGTTATGTGGCGGAACGTGCAGAGATTGGTGAGCAGCGTGAGGCACTCTTTGCGGTGACAATTCCTGAACAGCCCGGATCGTTCAAGCGTTTCTGTCGGGCGGTGGGTCGGCGCAATATTACGGAGTTTAACTATCGATATGCCCCGCGTCCAGAAGCACATATTTTTGTGGGTATCCAGCTTGAACACACCGAGCAGCGCACCGCCATCATACGCGATCTGGAACAGGCCGGTTATGCGGTGCTTGACCTGACTCAGAATGAGATGGCCATTGTACATTTACGCCATATGGTGGGTGGTCGTGCGCCGGAGGCGGTGGATGAGCGGTTGTATAGTTTTGAGTTTCCTGAACGTCCGGGTGCCCTGTTGCAATTCCTGGAATCGTTGGATGAGTCCTGGAACATTAGCCTGTTTCACTATCGGAACCAGGGCAGTGCGCATGGGCGAGTGTTGGCAGGGATTCAGGTTGCTGCTGATGATATGTCGCGCTTTACTGACTCGCTGACTCGTCTGGGTTATCGCTATGAGAACGAGAGTGCGAATCTTGCCTATCAATTATTTTTGTTGTGATCGGGTGGTTCCGCTGGCCTGAACGAGAGTCTGTTCCCACACCAGGCCATAGTCCCGGTCTGGATAGCATCATCTGTTGTCATACGTGCCCCGATACACCTGGCGAAACCGCTGACGTGCCCGAAAGAGGCGGGTTTTAATGGCGCTATTCGAACATCCCAACCGCTCGGCAATCTCATGCGTAGTATGACCTCCGCAAGTATGTAGCATCAGCGGAATACGGTAGATCGGTGGGATTTGCTCCAGGGCGATCTGAACTGGCTCATGCGCATCCAGGCGTGCCTCCATCGATCGGCTATCATCTAACAGCCGATCACATTCAAACAATGGGAGAAAGCAGATGTGTCGCCGTCGTCGCAAATGATCGTAGGCAGTGTTGGTGGCAATACGATAAAGCCAGGCGGCAGCACTGGATTCGGGATGATGCTGTGCCCAGCAGCGTATGGCTTTGATAAATGTTTCCTGGCAGAGATCTTCGGCTGTTTCGCGGTCATTGACCAGGCGGGTCAGATAGGCCAGAATTGGTCGCTGATAATCCTGGTACAGGGTTTCAATGCTGCTGTGCTGGTGCAGGATGTGATGTGGAATCGACATAGCTCGTTTTTCCTTGCAGATAACACGTGACATACGATTCCGGTGTCTTATGTGTATTGTAACAACGGGTGTCTTGTTCGCCATCAGCCCTCAGATGGTATCATTGACAGGCCGGTGGTGTGATGTTTTCCCAACTCTAGATCGAGGATGGATCGGTCTTAAGATGGAGTAAAATGCTCTAGTTGACGCCAGGGACTGTTTGTGTATATACTGTCAGATATGTTTTGTACGCCTGATCACATTTTTGAATAAGATCATCGTATGCTATGCAAGGAACTGTCCATGACTGCTCCGCTGCGAGAACGCCGACGTCAGTTGCTGCGCGATGAGATTGTCAGTGCCGCACAAATGCTCCTGGCGGAGAAGGGACCTAAGTCGATGTCGATGGATGATCTCGCGGCGCACGTTGGGGTCTCAAAGCCAACGCTGTATAGCTACTTTGGCACGAAAGATGAGATTGTCGTGGCGGTGGCGATGCGGCTAATCCATCCGCTCTTGCTGGTTCTTGAAGCGGATCTGATCGATCAAACGCCACTCGAGCGACTGTCTGTGTTTTTAGCAACAGCAGTGCAGCTCCAGATCGATGCTGGCTACTTTGCCTTGCAGATCTGGGTACCGGAGGTGCTTACGTTATTGCACACTTACAGAGAGTCGGCGGAGTGTTTACATCGGATCGACAATGCGGTGGTCAGACTGGTGCAGGCCGCGTTTGATCAGGGTGAGATCGATTCCGATCTAGATCGGGCGACAGTAGTGCGCTCGCTATATGCGCTGGTACATAGCATGCATCTGGCACCGCATAGCCAGAGTGGTCTGCCTGATCCGGCGACGACGGCTGCAACTCTGGCTCGCATCTTTATGTATGGGGTGCGACGCAAAGGGTAACCCCATAAACCCGTCATAGGCGCGATTGTTGTCTACCCACCGGCCTTTGAAACCGGCTGGTGCTTGCTCTGTAGTGCAGGTGTGCGATATTCTAAGAAGCTGGTGGGAAAGGGGAAGTGTGCGGGGCTTTGCCCCACACGATCTTCCTTACCCGCCGCACAGTGGCGGACAGAAACACCGCCTGTTTTTCACCACTGCATACACTTTTCCATTAAAGCGACGAGGTGACGACACGCCTCGTTACCTCGTCGCCTCATCGTGTTGCAGCATCGGCATGCAAAGTGTAACGCCTTTAGGTACAAGGTGCCGTAGCGCATCTCTCAGCGCACAACCACGTCCGGTTGTGGATTCTGGGAAGGCTCAGGGCCACCAGGAACCAGGAAATAATCGGTAACGGCCCGCAGGCCGCTCGTGTTGCCATAGGCGGTATAGGCCCGCTGCCCCACCGGCTCTTGCTCGCCCAGATAGAGCGAAACGACAAACCCGCCGTTGGCATCAACCACGACATCGCCAATCGTTAATGTCGATTGATCCGGCAGGGTCACCCAGATGGTCACCACTTCTTCGGGCTGAAAGCCCGATCCCTCGAAGATCGCCACACTACGCTGATTATTAACCTCTGGACGTACCCGCAGCCCTGCCGGGCCACGGGGAATGGTCAAATCGCCAATCGTGATATCAAATTCGACAATCCCATTCAGCCCGGTACGCAATCCACGGGCGGTAAATGCATAGCGACCGATCGGCGCCCCATCGCTGCGTAGGGTAAAGGTGAAAGCACCTTCCGGGCCAGCCTGGATCTGCCCTTGATCGACAACACGGTTATCCGGGTAGCGAATCCAGAGCGCTAGCATCTCGTTGCCGCCAAAGTTTGTGCCACGAATGGTAAAGAAGCCACCCTGACTGTCGCGTCCAGGTGTCACCTGCATCTCCACCCCTGGCGATGTATCTGGGGCAGCTCCGATGTCCACCTGAATATCGGCATAAACCTCGCGTCCGCTCAACAGTCCGCGAGCGGTATAGGTATATTTGCCTGTGGGCGTAAACGTTACATCCAGGAAATCAAGAATGTAGGGAAAGGTAAAATTACCATCGGCATTGGTCTGTATTTCAGTCACAGTATAAACTTCGAAATTAGGATAGGTAATCCAGATTGCGACCGGTTCATTGCCGGCAAACCCGCGTCCTTCCAGCGTCACGGTGTCATTCTGGCGAACATGGCTCGGCGAGGCCAGCAACACCGTATCCAGCCGACCGGGAACAACCGGTACTACCGATGGTGCCGCTGTAGGCGCAAAGTGCAGATGCGCGAACACCTCACGCCCGCTGGTATTGCCGTGTGCCGTGTAGATGTAGTCACCGGCAGGCATATTCGCTTGCCCTGCAAAGTCTGGTTCATAGCCAAACGTAAATCGACCATGCTCGTCGGCCACAACAACCGCCACCGAATCAACACGTGCGTCAGGATATGTCACCCAGATCGCTACCGGTTCATTGGCCGCAAAACCGACGCCGGTGAGATCAACGGGCTGACGCTGGCTGATGTGATAGGGTGCAACCCACAGATTCGTCTGAACGGGCACCGAAGTAGGTGTGGGCACAGCCGTGGGTACCGGCACGGCTGTGGGGATACTAGTATCGATGGGGAGTACACCCACCTGCAATTCAGCATAGAAGACCCGTGCGCTGGAATTCCCCTGAGCCGTAAAAATATACTCACCGCTACCCTTCGCACGCGGCGTATAGGTCAGGGTAAAGTTGCCGTTCCCGTCGGCCTTGATCCGCTGCACTGAATCGACGCTAAAATCGGGATACGTTACCCAGATCGAAACCTCTTCATGACCTCGATACCCACGTCCAGTCAGTGTCACCTGCCCGATCTGGTTGGTTGCGTTCGGACTAAGACTCAGGCCGGTGAAACTGCCGGACGGGCTGGCGGCAGCCTGGCGGGTATCCACCTGCAAATGGGCATACACCTGGCGTTGCGTGTTATGCCCATAGGCTGTGTAAACATACTGGCCGGTTGCTTCGCCCACAAAATTAGGGAGATAGGTCAACGTAACATTGCCATTGCGATCCGCCTGAACTTCAGCTACGGGATACACCCGGAAATCGGGATACGTCACCCAGATGCCTACCCGCTCATTCGGCTCAAAATTGCGTCCTGTTAGCGTTACGGTTTGATTGGGACGCCCCGGTTGTGGGCCGGCCGTTAAACTGTCGTTGACATCGGCTGCCAACGATGTATAACTCCACAGACCCAGCAAGGCGGCCAGGGTTCCGGCAAAGACGATCATAATCAATCGTCCGGTATTTTGGCGTAGCATTTCTTTGCTCCTTCTCATACATTCATTGCGAATATTTCAGGGCTGGACATTGTGCGCTCTTGATACCTGTTTACGACAACCCTCCTTTCCTGATAGAAGTGACACGCTCGTCCATCACCACATAGTTTTCGCCTGCGACAGAGCGGTACTCTGTCGGTCTTCGCCCCACATTTTCGTCGTAGGCAAAAATGCGGAGCGAAAAAAGCGTTTCTTCTTCAATGTCCTCCCTGGCTCCATTCAGGCTAATCTCCGACGAAAAGGCGAACTCGCCATACCACCACGTACCTTCCTGCCCTTTGAGCGCTAAAATCAGGGTAAAAACAGCCAGCCGGTACAGGCGTCTGTACATAACATGCTGGATTAAATGTGGTAGGCATCGAGTGTCAACTTTTTTTGATGATCATGTGAGGTAGCGACTACGCGAACTACTCTGACTGTAGCGCATGTTGGGGCAAACTATGAAGTATCGTAGGTAACGAAAGCATGACAATAATCTGACACAGTGCTGACAGTCGTGGGGTATGTATCTTGCTAATCTTGTGTGGATGCACACAGAAGCAAGTCGCATTTAAGGATGGAGATTCCAGGCAATGAAGCAAAACAGGTTGTGGATCGGGTTGGGAATTATCAGTGTCTTGCTGGTAATAGTGGTGATAGTCTTACTGGTATCAAGTACCGCCCGTCGAGCGCTGAATGTGGCCGCCGAAGGCGGTGAAATTCAGTTGCGCGAGACATTGCGTTCCATACGTGGGGAACCCAGGGTGGTCATTATTGCCTTCGATGGCGTTGGTGACCCGCTGCTCTGCGAGGTTATTGCAGAGGGAAAAATGCCCCAGGTTGCCGCACTGCTGGGTGATCAAGTACATGATGATCTGTTTACACATGCCTATGCCGTACCAGAAACTATGAGTATTATTCCCACCATTACCATGGCCACCTGGTCTTCGATTTTTACCGGCCAGCCTCAATCGGCAACCGGCATCCCCGGCAACGAGTGGTATGCTCGCGAAGAGATGAAGCTGTATGCCCCGGCTGCGGTTTCAGTCAATGCCTATGAACATACGGTACGGGTGTATGAAGAGGGGTTTCTGGGGCAGATTGCACCCGTTCCGACTCTGTTTGACCTGGTGCCGTTGCGAGCGCATGTCTCGCCGGTATTGATGCATCGCGGGGTTGACGTGCTGAATGTGCCTGGCCCGGAAAACATCCCGGAAACGTTTGGGCGTGTCTCGCTCGGTGTCCTGGAGGATGAGCCGGTTGAACATAATGTGTTTGCCAGCCTCGATACCAAGGCGGTACGCAATGCCGTTCGCAGTATCGAAGAACATGGGGTACCCGATCTGCAAGTTATCTATGTTGCGCCTTTGCCCCCTGGCGTCTGTGCGTTAAAAAAAAGGCCGTCGGGCGCAGCCGTGGGGTACATAGCACGTCTGCCGGTATCCGACTGCCACAGCTACGCCCCTACTCGCGCCTCGCCGCTCTCAGCTACGGATCGAGCGGTGGAAGGCACTCAAGGCTAGCCACATACCAATCGTAGCAAACACGAAGAGAATTGCAACGCTGTTTGCCAGCACCAGGGCTGGTTGCGCCCCAAACGCCAGCGAGCGCACGGCGTCAATAAGATACGTGGTGGGATTGAACAGTACCAGCGTGCGCATCCAGGGAGGCAGCACATCAAGGGGATACAGAGCGTTGGACGCAAACAGCACTGGCAGGTTGAGCAAGAAAATCATGCCGTGGTAGCCCATAATGCTGCGCGATACGGATGCGACGGCCAGCGCCAGGCCACTGAAGCCAAGCGTAAACAGTGCCACCAGCAGCAACGCTACCAGCCATCCCAGTGGATTGCCTGTCAAGCGTACACCCATCAACATACCGATCACCAGCATCAGCAACGCCTGCAGCAACGCCTTAGTGGAGGTACTGGCGGCATTGCCCAGCAGAATGCTCAGGCGTGGAATGGGCGAGACAAGATACTCGCGGGTGATACCGCGTAGTCGCTCATCAAGCAGCATTATCCCCCCACCGACCGAGCCAGCCAGTGCGCTCAAGGCGATGATTCCCGGCAGAATAAACGTCAGGTAGTCGCGGCCTTCGACCTGGGTGACAATCCCGCGCATACCAACGCCAAACAAGACCACCCACAGCACTGATTGCAACGCCAGACCCAGCGCCTCCTCGGTGCTATGAAAAAATTTGGTCATATGTTTTGACCAGATTACATACGTCGCATACATCACAAGTGCCTCTTAATCACGGAGCGCGTGGCCGGTATAGCGCAGAAAAACATCGCTCAAGCCAGGTTGGGCCACCGCAATCTCCTCTACGCGGAAGCCATTGCCACTGGCCGCCTGTACAATCTCTACCAATCGCCGATTACCGTTATCCACATATACCTGTACAAGGTTGTCCTGTTCATCAAACTGTACACGCTCGACAAACGGGAGGAGGCCAAGCTGCTGAATGAAGTGGCGACGGTCACCCTGACCATTGACCCGGATCACATTCGCACCCAACGTCGCCACCAGATCAGCCGGTTTGCCCTCGACAACCAGCAAACCCCGATCAATAATCCCCACCGTATGGGCCAGCATCTCGGCTTCTTCCATATAGTGTGTGGTCAACAGCAGCGTGAGCCCGTGTTCACGATTCAAGGTGCGTATATAGTTCCAGATGCCCATCCGATTCTGCGGATCCAGGCCTTGCGTCGGTTCATCGAGAAACAGCACCTGGGGATTGGTCAACAGCCCCCGCGCCAGTTCCAGGCGGCGTTTCATCCCGCCCGAATACGTTTTTACGCAGCGGTCAAGCACATCTTCGAGTTGTACCAGTTGCACCAGTTCTATAATACGGCGCTTGCGCTCCTGGCGCGACATACGGTAGAGTTTGCCATGAATATCGAGAACCTGCCGCCCGGTCAGATCGCCATCCAGGACAATATCCTGAAACGTGACCCCGATACACTGCCGTACCTGCCGCGCCTGGCGCTGCACATCGTAGCCCGCTACCCGCACACACCCGGCCGTCGGTGGCGTGAGCGTGGTGAGCATATTAAGGGTGGTGGTTTTACCGGCCCCATTTGGCCCGACAAGCGCGTAGATACTGTGCGCGGCAACCGTCAGATCGATCCCGGCCACGGCGGTCACATCACCATAACGCTTCACAAGCCCAT
>DAOTWD010000005.1:0-54066 GCA_034435975.1 Chloroflexaceae bacterium
AGCAGTGAATAACATGCCAGACGAGCGTTCGGGTAGGATCTTGCCCATTACTCCGTTGCCACAGGCTGGCCAGGTAGTGTATCTGCCGCTGGTGATACGGTAACGGAGAGGTAAGGCGTTTTCAGGGAACAGGTGACCAGACTGGTTAATGAGCCTTCCTGTCACCTGCCCACGGTTTCGCGTGCAGGTTTTTTGTTGGGGAAATGGCTGACCCGCGCCGCGCCCCGGAGGGACGCGCACCCGCCCGCTGCCCACCCGCGCCCCGGAGGGACGCGCTACGTCGTCTTGCGCTCCGGAAGGACGCGCACCCGCCCGCGCCGCGCCCCGGAGGGACGCGCTCCAGCCGTGCACCACACCCCAACTCAGCGTCTTTGCGTTAAACCAAGAGCATCACACGCATCCTCGCATCTCCGGACACCGCCGCCGCGCCGCGCCCCGGAGGGACGCGCTACCGTGATCATGTCATGCCAGGTGGACAACCACGATTGTATCTGGATCAATCGCCAGCGACTGATAGGCATTGCCGTCACGTATTGCCACCTCTAGATGCCCGCTGCTGCCGATCAGCGCCAGCGGCGCACCAGGTGTCACAGATGCATAGGTATGACAGATGCCGGTAATGGTATGCGAACCAACACTGACGACCAGATTGTGCAAATCTCCCAACTGTGCCAGATGCATGGTAGTGATGTTGCTGACACAGTTACCGAAGTGATCGACATAGACAATCTGCCCGCGCAGGCTATTTGTCTCTGTTATGGACGGTGCTGGCACCTTTAGCAGCGTGATCGCATCTAGGTCTGGCCCCAGGGCGGTGAGTGCCACCCCTTGCGCCAGATGTGCCGCCACAGGCGCGAAGATGTCACGCCCATGAAATGTGGCGCTTACCGGCATGCGCCAGAAGCGCGGTTCGGTCAATTCTACTGCCCGCACATCCGTTGTTGACCAGCGAGCCAGTGCCGTCTGCCAGACTGTGGTGAACACCCCATTATCCGGGCCAACAAAGCAGGCATCTGGCGTTGCCAGCGCCAGCGCCCGTCGCTCGCTCCCAACGCCCGGATCCACAACTACCAGATGAATAGTACCTGGTGGAAAATAGGGCACAAACGTATCCAACACAAATGCTGCCTCCAGCACATTCTGCGGCGCAATCGCATGGGTGATGTCCACCAGCTGTGCTGTAGGGCAGATACCCAGCAGGACGCCTTTCATCACACCCACATAACTATCACGGGTGCCAAAATCGGTGGTCAGCGTAATCAGCGGCGGCATCACAGGCTTACCTAACTTCAACGCTCGGCGAGCGACGGCGAAACCAGTGTTGCCACTCACGGTTTTCCCAGACCACCAGGATCTGCGCAGCATTGAACAGCGAAGAATAGGTGCCACTGACTAAGCCAATTAACAAAATAATCACAAAGGTACGGATCGTCGTCCCACCAAACAGCAACAGCGCGGTCAACACAAAAATCGTGGTAAGCTGCGTGTTAATCGAGCGTGGCAGGGTTTGCACAATACTATGATTGACAATATTGTCAAACGTCTCACCGCTCCGCGTCAAGATCAGATTCTCGCGGATGCGGTCAAAAACAACAATAGTATCATGCACCGAGAAACTGATAATCGTCAGCAATGCCGTCAAGAACAGCGCATCGACTTCAATGCCCAAAAAGATGCTCATAAACGCGGCAATGCCGAGGATCAACAACACATCATGCAGCATTGCCAGAATCGCACACACACCATAGCGTACCGGATTGGCCGTGCGGCGGAAGGCCAGTGTTAGATAGATCAAAATGGCGACACAGGCTCCAATCACCGCAATCACCGCGCTGCGGGTGGACTCCTGACTTACCGTCGGGCCAACACTTTCCAGACGCTCCCGGCTCACCGTGCCAAATTCCGCTTCCAGCGCACTGAGAACCCGTTCCTGTTCGGCAATCGGATTATCGCGGCTCAACGCATCGGACGTACGTACCACTGCCGCGCCAATCGTCTTATCACCGGTAGTCACTGCACTCAGTTGTACCAGCGCGTTTTCAAAGCCATTCTCGGCAAAAATAGTCGCAATGGCGGTCGTACTCAATTCATCGACATTACGCTCGGCAAAGTGCAACTCCCAGAGCGTGCCACCACTAAAGTCAATGCTTGGGCGCAATCCCAGGCGAAACTGCCCCGTGGTGATCAGCGGGTGTAGCAGCAGGAAGTACATTCCGGGCAAAATAAAAATCAGGGAGAGGAAAAACCACCAGTAACGAAGGCGAACGAGATCTTTCATAAACAACTCCTCATATGCTGGTGCGATCAACCCTCAATGCCAGTCTGCCCGGTACTGGGTGCTGGTTGATAGCCAGTTGCCGACGGGGAATCTGCCTCGCGATCCAGACCAAGCAACCACGGGTTGCGGGCAAACGGGAGTGGCAACACCAGTCGAAGAAACGTGCGCGTCACCACGATGGCCGTAAACAGGCTGAGGAGCATACCCATTCCCAGCGTCAATGCAAAGCCTTTGATAAGGCTTACCCCAAAGCTGTTCCCAAAGATGTAGAGTATCGTGCTGGTAATCAACGTCGAAACGCTTGAATCGCGGATGGCTGGCCAGGACTCGGTAAAACTGGTTTCAATTGCCGCACGCAGCTCACGTTTGCGGCGTAGTTCTTCCTTCAGGCGCGAGAAAATCAGCACATTCGCATCAACCGCCAGACCAATCGAGAGGATAAAGCCGGCAATACCCGGCAGCGTGAGCGTGACCGGAATCAGCCTATACATCGCAAAGCTCAGGATGGTATAGATCAGCAGCGCCAGTACCGCCAGCAGACCCGGCAAGCGATAGTTGAGGATCATGAATAGCGCCACCACAATCAGCCCAACGATGCCAGCAGTAATGCTAGCATCGACCGATCCCTGGCCCAGGGTAGCTGTCACAGTGCGGCTGGTTTCAACTTGCAAGGCAACCGGGAGCGCACCATATTTTAACTGGTTCAAGATACGATCACGATCAGCGGGAGTACCGGTGGTGATAATGCCTTCCCCATCGCTCAAGGCATCGTTAATGCGTGGGCAACTGACGACCACATTATCCAGCACAATACACATCGGTTGCCCAATATTGCGCCGCGTGAAATCGGCCAGGCGGGTAGCCGACTCACCGCGAAAAGCAAAAGAAACGGCCGGCTCGCTAATACCTGTTGCTCCTTGCGAGAAGACTGGTTGCACCGCACTGGTGTCGAGATCGCGCCCATCGGTGATGCTCTCGAAAATAGGGTCATCGGCTTCTGGAACCTGGTCGAGCGCCTGACCTTCAACGGCCTCGGTTTCCTCGTCGTCAAGTTCATCTATTCCCTCGGTCAGAGAGGGTGGATCGGAAACAATCGGATCAGGATTACCTGTGGTACGCACCACCTGATTGTTGGGCAAAAACTGACCTTGCGGATCGATAAACTCCAGGCGCCCTGTACCACGCAGGGTTTCAATCGCCTGCTCTGGATTTTGAACACCCGGTAGCTCGACAATAATGCTATCATCACCCGAAAGCTGTACCACCGTCTCGCCTACACCCAGGGCATTGACGCGGCGTTCGATCACACCCGCTGCCGTCTGCATATCAGTACGTGAGACATCGGATTGTTGTGCCCGCAGCAATACCTGGATGCCACCGCGCAAGTCCAGTCCTAACCGAATGCTTACATCGCGGCCTAGAAACCGGGGGGGGCCATCGGCATCAGTGGGCGCAAAGTTAATCAATAAAGCCAGGCCAACCAGAAGAAGAATAAACAATAATGAGTATATATTTCGATTACGCACTGCTATCTGGTTCCTTTTTGAAGAAGGGGCACAAGATGCTCCGCTCCTCCCTCATCAACGATACAGGTGAATATGGGGAATAGGCAACAGAGGACAGGGAAATAGAGCAGCAACCTGTGACCTGTAACCTGTCCCGTTCTTCACACTAACCGGCTCGCTGGGTGGCTTCCATTGAGGGTGATGTACTGTGTTGCGTGATCCGCTGCCAATCTCGCCAGTCCAACAATGCGGCCACCCAGATCCCGATCATCAAAATACCCGAAATGACACACCATGTACAGAACGCCTGGATCATAAAGCGCTGTACCAGGAAGAGATAGATCGAAAAGACCAGACCGACCGATGTAATCAGCAAGAACCAGAATGGCAGCACTAGGTTCCCCATATGATCCGTTTGCAGCGCCAGCAAGCTCCACCCTAGTAAAAATACATACCCCACAATGCCGATCACCGAAATCGGAATACCGCCGCCGGGTGGTATCGTACTCCAGGGGCTGCGCTGCACAATATCACACCCCGATCCGACCAGGCATACCAGGCTGACCCTGGGAAAAAAGCGCGTCAGCGCCAGGTAGCCCGATACCAACAACCCCAGGAGAGCCAACAACGATATGACCATGCGCGGATACAACGAGCGTTCGCTATTCATCACTACCGACCTTTCGCTGCCAACGCCGACTCGATAGCCGCAACCAACTGGCCAGCATTCACCTGCCGCCCCTCAACAATGAATGTAGGCGTCCCACCAATCCCGGCCTGGATCGCCGCCTGTTCGGCGGCGCGCACCTGATCGCGATAAGTACCGTTTTGTAACGCCTGTTCAAACTGATTACGATCCAGTCCCAATTCTTCGGCATAGCGCACAAAGAGTTGCTGCGGGTTCAGGCTACTGGCCCACTCACCCTGGCGCGCAAACAGCAGTTTGTTCATCTGCCAGAACTGTCCCTGCGACCCGGCAGCACGTGCGGCTTCAGCGGCAATCACGGCATGCTGGTGCATACTCAGCGGGAAATCGTGAAACACAAACTGGATCTTGCCCGTCTCCACATACTCCAGGTCAATCTGATCAGCCAGAACTGTCTGGAATTGCGCACATGCGGGACATTGATAATCCGAATATTCAATCACACGCACTGGCGCTTCCGGGTCACCTTTATAGTAAAATCCTTCTGGAGTCATACCTGTCGGCGCCTTGAGCGATGAGATCTGTGCTGTGGTACCGGTCGCTGCTCCACCTGAGGGTGTTGCTCCCTGGTTACGCACCAGGTAAGTGATTAACAGAGCCACGCCGACTACTGCGATCACTGTCAGCACCATATAGAAAACTCGTAATGTTTTGGCATTCCTGGTGTCTACTTTGCGGCCACGTTGAGCCTGTGTACTCATAACATAGCTCCTCTACATAGATAACATCTGTACAATTATGTCATTTCAATCATTATAGTGTTGTGCCAGTGCCACGTCAAACTTGATAGAGATCGTGTTACGCTTTATCTCTTTCGGACGCGATGAACGCGATCGGAGACTCACTCTATACTGCTGTGACGGTTGTCCTCGTTCCGATGGGGGAGTGGGGAAATTCTGGCCCCGCCTGGCGGTTCGTGAAGTTGCGGGGTTCTGCGGCCCCCGCAACCCCTGCAGGCGAACGTTCCTCAGAACGGGTACCGCTGATCAATCGAAATAACCTTTATTGTGATATCCTGACTGCCTGTTATTGACAGAAGGTGCGTGGTGGAAATGGGTATGGCGTACTACCGTGGGCCAGACGTCCACGAATAGAACCACGTATGCGACCACGAATGTAATGTAAGGTACTTCATGCACGAGCAGGCCGTGCCATTACCCCCAGTTGATGAGAATTGATGGGAGTACTTGCGGGTACAGATGTGCACCGCGTACTTATAGAGTGCCACTGACGTTGCCACTGCTCGATGTGTTCAGCACAGTCACGTGCGCCAGATGCGTGCAAGTCTACTGCACCACTGCTACACTGGCTGCCGTTGACATGGAGCCTGAAACCTCTATAATTGACATGACATGAGGTGCGCGATTGGTTAAACACAAGCCTTGTGCCTTCGGCAGAGGGGGGCCATCCAACGGTTCAGTGCTTCCCTACTGCTGAAAGCGACGCCTTTCGCTGATATGATGATGGACGACCGCATAACTCGTATCATTGACGAAAGGTTTTAGCTGAACCTGATATCTGTTTGATCATCTTGATCATCAACCACACTGGAAAGATACCCAAAGTATGGCAGCACGTCGTTCGGCTCACAATAAGCACTGGGCGCTCCAGCCGTCCGCACCACCCGAAGTTGTGGCACGCCTGGGTCGTAGTGCGATTATGTCCACGCTGTTGTATCAACGTGGCTTTGACACCCCCGAAGCGGTGACAACCTTTCTGAAAGCCGATTATCGTGATGGATTGCATGATCCCTTTGCTATGAAGGGTATGACCGAGGCTAGCCAGCGTATTGCGCGCGCTATCGCTGATGATGAACCGATGGCCGTATATGGTGATTTCGACACCGATGGCGTGACGGCGGTAACATTGTTGATGCAGGCGATTAGCACGATGGGCGGTACTATTCAACCCTACATCCCCCACCGTGTCCGCGAGGGCTATGGCTTGAACAACGAGGCGATTGAACAGCTCGCCGCCGAGGGTATTCGTCTATTGATCACTGTCGACTGTGGCATCAGCAATGTTGCGGAGGTGGCCCACGCGCAAGCCCTGGGCCTGGATGTGATCGTCACCGATCATCATCAACCACCACCCACATTACCCGCAGCGCTGGCAGTGGTCAACCCTAAACAACCAGGATGTTCCTATCCTTATAAGCAACTGGTTGGTGTTGGGATTGCCTTTAAACTGGTACAGGCGCTGGTCAGGCAGGGCTTACGGTTGCATGGCTTGCGTGGACGCGATCTGCTCGATATAGTCGCGCTGGGTACAGTGACTGATATGGGGCCACTGGACGGTGAAAACCGTGTGCTGGTCAAGAAAGGTCTGGAGGCGATCCATAGCAGCGAACGACCGGGATTGAAGGCCTTGATTGCGGTGGCCGGTCTGCCTCAGAGCAAAGTCGATGCAATGTCCATTGGCTTTATGCTTGGCCCGCGCATTAATGCTGCCGGGCGGCTCGATGACGCGGTACGTGCCTACAATTTGCTCCTGGCCGACGATTTTGCGACGGCGCAAACACTGGCGCAAGAACTTAACCAGGCTAACCGCCAGCGCCAGGAATTGACGAAACAGGTGCAGGCGGCGGCGCGTGCCCAGGCCCAGGCCGAGGGCAAGCATCAGCAACGGATTGTGGTGCTGGCTGGCGATGACTACCCGGCAGGCATTATCGGTCTGGTGGCGGGCAAGCTGGTTGAGGAGTGGTCCCGTCCAGTGCTACTGATCGAGCGTGGGCCTGAGCAGTCGCATGGCTCGGCCCGTTCGGTACGCGGGTTTAATATTTTTGAGGCGTTGCATTCCTGCAAGGATTTGTTTGTGCGCTTTGGTGGGCATTCTATGGCAGCCGGCTTTACGATTGAGAATGTACGGTTGCCTGAACTGGACGCACGGCTGCAGGAACTGGCCCTGACTGCATTGACCGACGATATGCTTGTGCCAACACTGGACATTCATGTGGAGGTAGCTCTGAGTGAGCTTACCTGGGAATTGCTGTACGAGATGCGCCAACTGGAGCCGTTTGGTCAGGCAAACCCTCAACCGGTCTTAATGAGCCGCAATGTACAGGTGATATCGGCAACGGCATGTGGCAGCACGGGTGATCATCTGCGGCTGATATTGAAGCAGAACAACAGTCATCCATTTGAAGCTATGGCCTTCCGCCTGGGGCATCTGGCAGAACCACTCCGTCAACATCCGTGCATTGACGTAGCCTATACACTGGAAGATCATGAATGGAACGATCAGCGTTCGCTGCGCCTGCTGGTCAAGGATTTTCGACGAGCATAGCATCGGATTGCCCTGTACCTGGCGTGGTGCCACACGGAACTTCAACCCCACGCCAATGATGCGGGAAGATCCCGCCCCACACTTTTCTACGGTTTGTTCTGGTTAACCAGAATAGTAGCGGAATCTTCACTGATTGCGCTGGCGGTCAACATGCTTCTTTTTCCTTTCGTCCGTAGCTTTTTGCTGTTGCTCATCAACGAAATCTCAACCATGTTGATTTGTTACAGCGTTATTGACAATCGTCAGGCAGAGATGTATGATGGGCTGAAACAGGGTAGCCATAATTTAGGAGAACGTAAACTTACGGGTTACCTGAACATAACATGGTGAAGCATCAGAACCACTCAGGTAAGGTGGGTTCTTTTAGCGATTTTTGTGGTCAGCGCTGGCCCGGATGGATTCTCATACGCCTATAGATTCGGTGTGCCCTTCCATGCCGCACTACTATGTAGTTGGAACAAAAAAACACCCCGTGAGAGGGGTGAGCATTCCCCTGAACAGTTACCAGGGATTAACAATGATTGAATGCAGAGGGAGTTATGAGCGAAAGTGTGGAAATGTATCTGGTGATGATCGCGTTGCTACGCGAAGATAATCAGCCTGTACCGCTCTCTCTGCTGGCAAGCAAACTGGCAATCTCTTCGGTCTCGGCCAACGAGATGTGCCGTAAGCTAGAAGAGCGTGGTCTGGTTTCCTATCAACCCTACAAGGGTGTGACCTTGACTGACACAGGTGAGGCCGAAGCCCAGCTAGTATTGAGCCGGCGTCGGCTCTGGGTGATCTTCCTGGTGCAGAATCTCGGGATCGAACCAGTGGAGGCCGATGAGATTGCCTGCCAGCTCGAACATATCACGTCCGACAAACTAGTTGAGTCGTTGAAAGACTTTTTGGAACATGCGCCGTCTACTTTACATTCACACGCCCCATTGCGTACACCCCCGTATGGACAATCAGATAAAGCCTACCCGCTGGCGGCATGTACCGCTGGATTTCACGGGCGGATCGCGGCCATTTCTGCCAATGCTGCGATTATGGATTTTTTGCAAGCGCAGGGTATCCAGCCTGATGTTGAGTTCGAGGTGCTGGCTGTCGGTGCTGGTGGCTCGATCTTGCTCAGTACTGGTACACAGCATCTCTCGCTGGCACGATCGGTTGCTATGCAGATCGAGGTTGCTCCGATAGTGGATGTACCGGGCCGTCGGTCAAGTGCCTGGGAAAAATGCAGTACTTTCTGGTCATGTCTTCAGGGCAATCGTGCCTGTGCCTGTGATGTGTTAACTTTCACCCATGATGTTGCTGATCGACAACATCTGCTCGAAGCCACGCAGTACGCCGGTCGAATCGAGTAACTCTGGCTGGTTGTTCGTTCTATATTTCGTACCGTTCAAATCTTGTCACCAGCAAGGCAACTATATTTTTGCTGCTGCAGGTCAGCCGTAAGAACGAGAGAATGCTTCCCTGCTGCCGCATGGGCAAACGATCGGCAAAAGGCCTGCTGCGTGAGTCATGACATGCATGGTAAGGAGTGTGTTATGCCGACGGCTGAATCGCAGATGACACTGGAACAACTTCCCCCCGGTACACTGGCGACCATCGTCCGGGTTGGAGGCGAGAAGACGACGCGACGGCGCTTTCTGGATATGGGATTGGTGACGGGTGAGACAGTCAGAGTGCAACGGGTGGCACCGCTGGGTGATCCCATCGAAATATTTGTCAAAGGCTATTATCTTTCGTTGCGCAAGCATGAGGCGCGTGAGATCCTGGTAGAGGTAAGTCATGTTGAACCATCCTGATGCGACACTGGCACTGACTATGGTGCCCCCTGGTCAACGAGTACGGGTTGTGGATATTATGGCAGGGCAGCAGGTCAATCATCGTCTGGCGGAACTGGGCGTTATTCGCGGAGTTGAATTAAATATTCTGCATGATCATAACGGGCCGTTGATACTCTCTGTACGCGATACCCGTGTGGTATTGGAGCGCGGTGTGGCTCACAAAATTCGTGTACAACCAGTATAACAGCGAGGAGGAAGCTCTATGCCTGGCTGGACAATCGCTCTCGCTGGGAATCCGAATGTTGGCAAGAGTACGATCTTTAATGGGCTAACTGGCTCGCGCCAGCATGTGGGGAACTGGCCGGGCAAAACGGTAGAGAAAAAGGCCGGCATTTTGAAGTGTGCCGGTCAGGAGTTGACAATCATTGATTTACCAGGGACGTACAGCCTGTCGGCTTATTCACTTGAAGAACGGATCGCCCGCGATTTTATTGTGCTGGAACGCCCGCATGTGGTGGTGAATGTGCTTGACGCCACCAATCTGGAGCGCAATCTGTACCTCACTGTCCAGATTTTAGAGACGGGTATCCCTCTGATTATTGCCCTGAATATGTGCGATCTGGCCGATGCGCGTGGCATCATCATTGATGTTGGGCAACTCTCGCAATTGTTGGACGGTATTCCCGTGATACCAATGGCTGCCAGCCACAATCACGGTCTGGAAGAACTCAAACAGGCGCTGGTTGCCTATGTGCTGCAACCGACACAACAACAGGCGGCATAGAAACTCCCCGGAGGAACTACCATGACAGTGATTGGAACGGCTGCACTACATACACCGATTTATGTCCGTTATCAGTCGGATATAGAAAATGAAGTGACGCGACTGAGTACCGCGATTGGGCAGATCTCCGCGCTGCAACGGTATAATCCACGCTGGTTAGCGATTCAACTGCTCGAAGGTGATAGTGACTTGCTGATCGAGGTGCAGAACACATCCGGTGGTGCAGCGGTGTTACAGATGTTAACCGACAGTCAGGCGCGGCTCCAGGCGATCTATAACGAAGATATTGATATCATTTTGACCGATCAGCGCTACCGCTTTGTGAATACCCTCGTGCGCCGTGTACTGATCCGCCCTGCAAGCCAGCGTGAGACTCTCTCTGATCGTGTCGATAAGATTGTTACCCATCGTCTCCTGGGTATTCCGATCTTCCTGGCGCTGATGTGGCTGGTGTTTAAACTAACCACGGATGTGGCAACACCCTACCTCGAATGGGTGGATGCAGTGATCAGTGGCCCGCTCACGAACCAGATGGTTGTACTGTTACGTCTGGCAGGACTCGGTGACTCATGGGTCGAGAGTCTGGTGGTAGATGGCATTATTGCCGGGGTGGGTGGTGTACTGGTCTTTGTGCCAGTGTTGATGACCCTCTATCTGTCGCTGGCGATACTCGAAGATTCGGGCTATATGGCACGGGCGGCTTTTGTGATGGATCGGCTGATGCATATCCTGGGGTTGCATGGCAAGAGCTTCCTGCCCATGATCGTTGGCTTTGGATGCAATGTACCCGCTATTTATGCCACACGCACGCTAGAAACTGAGAAAGACCGTATTTTGACCGGCTTGCTCGTACCGTTTATGAGTTGTAGCGCTCGCTTACCAGTCTATGTTTTACTGGCAGCGATCTTTTTTCCTGCCTATAGTGGTCTGGTTGTTTTTGGGTTGTATATTCTTGGGATTGTAGCCGCAATCGGTCTAGGTTTTGCACTCAAAAATACTCTGTTCAAAACGAAAGATCGTGTGCCGTTTATTATGGAGCTACCCCCCTATCGCTTACCCACACTGCGCGGTATCTGGACACATATGTGGGAACGCACTGCCTCGTTTATCCGACGTGCAGGGACGGTCATTATGGCAACCAGTGTGCTGATCTGGCTGCTCATGGCGATTCCTACTGGTGGCGATGGTGTATTTGCCGAGACAGAACTTGATGATAGTGCCTTTGCGACTGTTGCGGGTGTGGTAGCACCAATCTTTACTCCGCTCGGCTTTGGGAGCTGGGAAGCCAGCGGGGCACTGGTGACTGGCTTTATTGCCAAAGAGGTTGTGGTTAGCACGATGTCGCAGATCTATGGTGTGGCCGAGGAAGAGGAAGCGGCTGAACCAACCACGCTGGTGGAAGATCTGGGGCAGGTGATTACCAGTTTTGTGGGTGCAACCATTGATACGCTGCGGGCTGTTCCGCTCATTATCGGCATTGACCTGACAGATGCCGAAGAGGAAGGAGAATCAACAGGATTGATGCGTGCAGCGCAATCGAGTTTCGAAGCATCAAGCGGTGGGCATGGCGCGCTGGCGGCATTGGCGTTTATGGTGTTTGTGTTGCTCTATACTCCCTGTGTGGCTGTCATTGCTGCTGCACGGCAGGAATTTGGCAATCGCTGGATGTGGTTTAGTGTGGTTGGGCAACTGGTGATTGCCTGGGTCGCCGCTCTGCTTGTTTTTCAGGGTGGCCGGCTGGTTGGATGGGGCTAAGGTACAGCCAGCAATTACAAGAAGCGAGGTTATAGATGCTACAGCAGGTATTACGCGCCTTTGAAGAGGCCCACGAACCAGTAAATCTGGTTGATCTGGCGCATAAACTCGGTATCGATAAGCCGGCACTGGAGGGTATGATTGCCTACTGGGTACGTAAAGGACGGCTCAAGGAAAGCCAGGCAGACTCATCGTGCAGTGCCGAATGTGGCCCGACGTGCGCCTCTCGTTCCGGGCCATGCCCGTTTGTCGGGAAAATGCCTCGCATTATTACCCTGGTTGGGACGGACGAGTGAATCACATGCGGCAGGTGGTGGACTGATCAGTCCAGATTTCCGTGTAACTCGTGTAAATCAGCGTTAGACATATGCATATCTATAAACTCCAACAATGGCAGCATACGCATCACTTTACCGTGGCGGATCGTCAGGGTGAACGCAATACCGGGATTGTGATCGGATTGACGTTCAGCATGATGCTGATCGAAATTGTGGCCGGATTGGCTTTTGGTTCGATGGCCCTGCTGGCCGATGGCTGGCATATGGGAACGCACGTGGCTGCGCTTGGTATCACCATGTTTGCCTATCGTTATGCCCGGAGGCATGCAGATAATCCACGTTACAGCTTTGGCACAGGCAAAGTGGGCGAACTGGGTGGATTTGCCAGCGCAGTGGCTCTGGCAGTTGTGGCGCTGTTGATGGCCGTGGAGTCCTTACAGCGCTTCTTTGGCGATGTTGCGATCCAGTTTCACGAAGCTATTACGGTGGCGATCCTGGGCTTGATTGTAAATCTGATCAGTGCTTTTCTGCTGCGGGATCATCATCACCATCATAGTCATTATACGACAGCCCATGGGCATACCCATGATCACAATCACGATCACCAGCATCCCCATCCTACGTCCTCTGCCCCACACCATCGTGATCACAACCTGCGGGCAGCCTATCTCCATGTGCTGGCGGATGCGTTAACGTCGCTACTGGCGATCATTGCCTTGACTGCTGGTATGTTCCTGGGTTGGCTCTGGCTGGATGCGGCAATGGGCATCGTTGGGGCAGTCGTGATTACACGCTGGTCATATGGGTTACTGCGTGATACCAGCCGGGTATTACTCGACAGTGATGTCGATCTGTCAACCGTTGCAGCAATACGTACCGCAATTGAAGCCGATGCCGATAATCTCCTGGCCGATGTGCATGTCTGGCGTGTTGGCCCGCAGCATCTGGCTGCTATTCTGACGGTTGTCACCCATTATCCTCAACCACCAGGTCACTACAAGGCATTGCTAGCTCACTTTGCTGAACTGATCCATATCAGCGTCGAAGTTGAACATTGCACCGATCCCCCCTGCCTGACAGTTCCACACCCGGCTTGATGATGCTGCAACCCGGTCTGCATCGTTCTGGGCATAGTCTACTATATTGGCAGAGACGACTTTCCTGGTCGCCCCCATTGCCCATCAATGATAAACCATGCCGAAGCTATGTCAGGCCGCGTGTGCAATGCCGGATATGGCGGGAGCATTGTCGGGCATAGAAAATCAATGCGGGCACCCAGGTGCGAGAAGTGAGAAGCGAGAAACGAGAGGAGAAAACCCTCACTCTTCTCTTCACTCACCTCATTCCTGCCCGGTCTGGAAGGTACACTGGTCTTCGTATACATGGACGATCGTCCGCCAACCCAGGGTATAATATAAGAGGATTCTATTAGTTTGGAGCGTACCTTAGCACGAGAGAATTATGAAATATTTCCCAGATGTGTGGTATAGGTTTCAGCATAGCACATATCAAACATGGGCTTTGCTTTTCGTTCTATCATCGCTGCTGATTCTGACCGGCTGTGGCTCTAGCCGACCCGTTCCTTCCACCACCGGTAGCGTGGCAACAGTACCTGTATCGACCGATATACCGCCAATGACGACGCCTACGGGTACTCCTACCCCGACGACCACACCAGCACCAACGGCCACGCCGACCCCGGAACCACAACAGGCACGTTTCGCTGTGATTGGTGATTTTGGGCTGGCCGGCCAGCCCGCGGCTGATGTAGCGGCACTGGTCAAGAGTTGGAACCCGGACTTTATCGTAACAACCGGAGATAATAACTATCCAATGGGCGCGGCTGAAACGATTGATGCCAATATTGGCCAGTACTACCACGAATTTTTGCCTGATGGTACCAGTGCCTATGGGCCCGGGTCACCAACGAATCGCTTCTTTCCCGTGTTGGGCAACCACGATGCCGATATCGCGAATGGTCAGGCCTATTTTGATTACTTCTCGTTCCTGCCGGGCAACCAGCGGTATTACACGGTTGACCGGCCCCCTGTGCGTATTTATGCCGTGAATAGTGTGTATTGGATCGAGCCAGACGGGATCAAGAGTGACTCCGTGCAAGCAATGTGGTTAAAAGAAGAACTGGCCGCGTCACCCGATACCTGGAATATCGTGGTGTTCCACCACCCGCCATATGGCTCAGCTTATCATGGCCCCAGTTCGTGGATGCGCTGGCCCTACCAGGAATGGGGTGCTGATGTGGTACTCACCGGGCATAATCATGTCTACGAGCGGATTATGATCGATGGGTTTCCCTATATCACCAACGGTCTGGGTGGGGGTGCGCGGTATGCCTGGGGGAATACGATTGAGGAAGGGAGTGTAGTGCGCTTCAACGCTGATCACGGGGCGCAACTGGTTGAAGCGACTGAACAGCAGCTAACGCTGCAGTTTATTACGCGCACGGGTGAGGTAATCGATACCTTGACCCTGGAACGTTGATCTGCGACCCGGTTCTGTATTTCAGAACCGGGCCAGATGGAATGCGAACTTTGCCGATATAGCGCAACTGCATCTGATTCAAGAATGGGCCTGACGACGGCGGTTGCGGATGTGGGTTTGCTTCCGGGCTGCTATACCAACGTCGGGGTTTCATCATCTTCTCCACCTCAGAGACACAGACAGGTCAGGTTGAAACATCGTATTGCGAGAAATCGTTTACAGTTCTCAAGTGTATGTCCTACGTTATCATATCGTACTATTCCTCAAGGGCCACAAAGGGGAGGGGGTTCACCCCCTCCCCTTTGTTGAGGGACGTAAAGTATAATCAGTCTCAGAAGTTTGTCAAGAAAACGAGGATCACTAGTTTTGCAAGCGGAGCTAACGTCCTCGATTACGATTGCGTAGGAATGGGGGGATGTCCAGGTCATCACTATTGCCAAAGTTGGGCATAGAGCGTGTCGGCTGGGGTTGCGGCTGGGGCTGCGGTACTGCCTGGCGCGGTGCTGCCACCGGTGCCGGTTGGGGAGGCGTATGGACACTGTGGGACTGGGTGGTACCTGTGGGATAAGAGCGAGTACGTTGCACGGCGGGCCGGTTCATATCAAATCCGGTGGCGATCAACGTAATCTTTACTTCACCTGGAGGATAATGGGGGTCAATCACAGCGCCCATAATAATGTTTGCATCGGGGTCAACCGCCTTGGCCACAATGTCAGCCGCTTCATATACTTCCAGAATACCTAGATCCTCCCCGCCAGTAACATTGAAAAGCACTCCTTTTGCACCATCAATACTTACTTCGAGAAGTGGACTGGCAATTGCCTGCTGCACAGCATCGACCATGCGATTATCACCTGCTCCGCGGCCAATGGCCATAAGCGCTGAACCGGCTTGAGCCATAATCGCCTTGACGTCGGCAAAGTCCACATTGATCAAACCACTCTGCGTGATCAAATCCGAAATTCCCTGGATACCATGCAACAGCACACTATCGGCCATATGAAATGCTTCGACCATAGAGGTATTCTTGCTGGCTGTTTGCAGCAGGCGATCATTGGGAATGATAATCAACGTGTCTACCACCGGCCGCAATTGCTCAATGCCCTGCTCAGCCATTTTGCGACGATGATTGCCCTCAAATGAGAAAGGGCGGGTCACCACACCCACGGTCAATGCGCCCAGATCGTGCGCCACGCCAGCAATAATTGGGGAAGCACCTGTCCCGGTACCACCTCCCATACCGGCGGCGATAAATACCATATCGGCACCCTTGAGATGTTCGTACAGTTCTTCCTGATTTTCTTCTGCCGCCTTCTGACCAGTAACAGGATTGCCACCACTGCCCAGACCGCGCGTTAATTTATCACCAATCCGAATACGGACGGGAGCCAGCGCATGCATAAGCGCCTGCGCATCCGTATTTACAGCAAGAAAATCGACGCCCTGTACCCCTTCGGCAATCATACGATTCACCGCATTACTGCCACCACCACCGACACCAACGACGCGGATCTCAGCCACATTTGCTAATGATAGATCGTTACCCTCATAGGATCCCATGTTCCTTATCCTCCTGGTTTTTCGTTGTAGACGACAGACAAACCGGAATCAGTCTGTATAGGACGATATGCTGCACATAGCACCGGTCTGCCAGATCATTATGGTAAAAACTCTTTCAGCCAACCCTTCAAACGGTCATAGACAGTTCCCCAGCCTCTATTATTGTGTTCATGGTGACCATTCTGAGCAGTGCCCACCATGGCTGGCCCGTGGCGTGCCCCCCAGCGTAGCAAACCAACTGCGGTCGCATAGGGCGGACTGTCAATCGTGTCCGTTAATCCCGTTAAATCCACAGGAACCCCCACCCGCACGGGAATGCCCAGCATCTCCCGAATCAGTTCATCAAAACGCGGTAATTGCGCACTGCCTCCGGTTAATACCATACCAGCGGGTAATAAGCCTGCGTAGCCGCTGCGCTGAATTTCGTGGTACAGTAACTCAACCACCTCCTCGGCACGTGCCTGCAAGATTTCATTCAGCAGGCGATGACTAATCTTTTGTTGTTCACCGCCGGTCAATGTCTCGACATCAATAACATCATCCTCAGCATTATCATCAGCAATAGCATTACCGTATTTTACTTTAAGATATTCAGCCGTATTGCTAGTTACATGCAAAACGCAGGCAATATCGTTGGTAAAATGATTACCACCAACCGGAATAACACTGGTATGCCAGATACCACCCTGAATAAAAATCGCAATATCGGTTGTTCCACCACCAATATCAACCAGCATCACCCCGCGATCTTTATCTTCATCAGTGAGAACGGCTTCACCTGAAGCAAGTGGTTGCAATACAAGATCGTCTATCTCTACCCCCGCTCGTTGCACACTCTTGATTAAGTTCTGAATGGCCATAATTTCGCCAGTGACAATATGGGTTTCAACCTCCAGGCGATAGCCACTCATGCCAATCGGGTCACGAATACCTTCATGGCCATCAACCACGTAGGCACGTGGAATAACGTGAATGACCTCCCGCTGGTTAGGTATCGCCACAGCCTGGGCAGCCTCTACAGCACGGGCAATGTCGTTCCGCGTAATTTCGTGGTCAGGACGAGCGATGGCCACCACGCCACGACTATTCAATGAGGCAATATGCCGTCCAGCAACGCCCACGAAGGCCGTTCCAATGCGATAGCCACTCAGCCGTTCCGCTTTTTCAATACTGACAGCAATGGCGTTGATCGCATCATCAATATTCACCACAATCCCTTTGTCTAACCCCCTGCTAGGAGTTAGTCCTACCCCGAGAATATTGATACGGCCTTGAGCACGCAACTGAGCTACAACGGTGCAGACCTTCGTCGTTCCGACATCAATGCCGACGATGGTATGTTGCATAGCATTCTCTCTTCATTGCTTACATTGTAACCGTTCAGGTGGTATCTGCCCCAGCAGGGGCGCGGAGGCCTGTGGCCCCTGCACAACCGTTGTTGCGGCCCGTTTTGAACAGGCCGCAACGAGATGCCTCCCGGAGGGGCGTTGCCCCTCCGAACCACTTCACCTGAACGATGACCTTACATTTGCTGGTTAATAACAATATTGTGCCCATTCAGACTTGTCTCTGTACAAACAGGAATTCGGATGGTTTCCAACCAGAACGATAGCAAACGTATCACTATGGTCAAGTGGAGTCCCGGCTCAAGCCGGGACTTCGAGTGTACTCCCCAGGCTCAAGCCGGGTCTCCAGTTTGTTACGATTTATGTCGGCTTGCTATATCTTCGTGCCTCTATATACTACAACGAGACATCCCCTGGGTAGGGTGGTGCGGCGCGGCGAAGCCGCGCCGCACCAGATAAAGAACGTGCGCAAGGGCCGCAGACCCCCGCACCCCGGCCGAGATAAAGTCTCAGAAACTGTCTGAAAAGGGAGTGAGTGAGGGGTCTGGCCCCTTACTTATATGCTTCCCTGCCCGCCGTGCAGCGGTGGGCAGAAACGGAGTTTCTGGAGGGCACAGCCCTTCAAACCGCTCCTTTTTAGACAGGCTCTCATTGTAGTACTATGTCAATGATCTGAGCAATATCGATCTTGCAACTAATAATTATATCCACTTATTACTACTCGGCATCCGTGCGTATATTTTGATAATAGGGATTTGATGGCCGCAAATCCAAAAAGGTAAAGGCTGTATTATCGTTGAGCAGATAATGAAAAATAGCCAGTTTATAATCGAGATTATCTGACTGTCCAAAAACAATAGTCTGTCCGCTATCCGATGTAACAAAAACTCCTAGACCAAAGTCCCAACCAATGCTGGCCGGTGTAAACCGCAGTTCGGTCGGCAGGCGCAATGCCAGTAAACGGGCCAGTTTCAAGGCATCGGCATCGACCCGCATTCCTGGCTGAATACGATGCCGAGTTGTATCTACAATGACCAGAGTATCTGGTTCTGGTGGAGTGTGAGCAACATCAAGCACTGTGCCGTTGCTATCAATCAGATAATGAATACCATCCAGTTGCCAGCGCAGATCGGGTTTCCGTTCGACAACACGAATACGGGCACGATCTGGCAGAGTAATACCAATGCTGACCTGCTCAATATACGCATTCTCTAGAATATGTGCCGCAGCATAATCCAGATCTGCAAACCAGATCGGAGTTCCAAGTAACTGCGACAGCTCTACAATAACCTCGGTTTTGAGCGCATTATTTCCCTCAACCTGCACCTGCTGTATATAAAAATCAGGTGATGTCAACAGATGATACAACAAGCCGAGTGAGACCAGAAACACACAACAACTGAACAGGCGCCCAGAACCGAGCCAGTACAGGATGGTACGCCATGTCCCTGGGTGGGCATGGCTCCCGTTACGCTCACGGGCTGGCTTATGCTGCTGGATAGTGGTATATCTCCGTTGGCTTGAAGATGACTGTTCTATCCGTCTCATCGTGCGCTCCGCTCTACTGCTTCCATAGGATCATGCAAGGTGACCGGCCATATGTCGTTCCAGGGCGAGCATAATGAGTCGATCAAGCAACGCCGCATACTCCAATCCACTGGCTGACCACATTTTGGCATACATGCTAACAGATGTAAAGCCAGGCATGGTGTTAACTTCATTGAGCCAGGGTACATGGCTGGTCTTATCCAGAAGAAAATCGACCCGCGCCAATCCAGCTCCGTCGATAGCCACAAAGGCGTTACGTGCTAGTATACATAGTTGTTGGGTGAGTGGTTCATCAATGGGGGCCGGGATGATAATTTGTGACTGACCACTCAGGTATTTAGCCTGATAATCATACCATTCGCCAGCGGGAATAATCTCGCCAGGAATACTGGTCTCTGGCTCATCATTACCCAGCACGCTCACTTCGATTTCGCGGGCATCAATACCCTGTTCAACAACAATCCGCCGATCATAGCGAGCGGCCTCGATCAGTGCCGTCTCCAATGTGGCGCGATCATAGGCTTTGCTCACACCCACACTGCTCCCCATATTCGCCGGTTTCACGAACAACGGGTAGGTCAGTTGGGCCTCAATACTGGCGTAGACGCGTTGCGGGTCACGTTGCCATTCATGGCGGCGCACCAGTAACCAGGGTAATACCGGCAGTCCTTCGGCCGCAAAGGCGGCTTTCATCAACGCCTTGTCCATACCGACGGCACTGGCAGCGACTCCGCAACCGACGTAGGGCAATCCCAACACTTCAAGCAAGCCCTGGATCGTACCATCTTCACCCATCGGGCCATGTAAGACCGGAAAAACAACATCAACGTCCGACAGCAGCAATTGAACGACAGTGGGCGCGAGCGTTGTTGGAGCGGGTACTATTGTCGGGCGTTCTGCCCGGCCGCTGGTGGTCGCATCAGCCGGTAGGCGAGCCGGATCGGCCATAGCGATCAAGGTCGCCATTGTCTCTGGCCCAGAGAACCAGTGTCCATCCTTGGTAATACCAACCGGGATAACCTGGTATTTTGCCGTGTCTAAGGCATTGATTACCGCCTGCGCCGATACTAACGATACTTCGTGTTCACCACTCTGTCCACCGAAGAGAACAGCCACCCTTGTTTTTTTCTGGCTCATAGCGTTTTATATAACTTGAACTTCCAATTCCAACGTCACGTTAAACTGACGCAGGACAGTTGTGTGCACCAGTTCAATTAACCGTAGCACATCAGCGCTTGTTGCGCCACCCAGGTTGATGATGTAGTTCGCATGCCGCTGGCTAATTTCAGCCGCACCACTACGGGCACCTTTAAGCCCGGCCTGGTCAATCAGTTGCCCTGCACTGAGCCGGGTTCCATCGGAAACTACCGGATTCTTAAAAACACTGCCGCATGAACGACCCCAGGGCGTTTTGGCCTTACGTTCGGCGGCAATTCGGGCCATCGTTGCGGCCAATGTGCCCGGATCAGCTTGAGTGAGACGCAGTTCAGCCGCGAGCACAATCGGTGCAATACGAGGGCTGCATGTACCAGAAGGTACTATGCCAGAACCAGTTCGGATCTGTTTTAAGCAACTGGTACGATAACCGTAATCGAGCCGTGCTGTCGACCACTCCTGAACATCATCATCTACCAGCACATACGCACGCTGCAGGACGTGTGCGATATCGCCGCCGTAACACCCGGCATTACCATAGATTGCTCCGCCGATCGTGCCGGGAAGGCCTTCGGCCCATTCTAACCCGCCCCACCCCTGCGCACACACCCGGCGCACGGTTCCGGCTACGGGTGCACCGGCGGCAATGCGCAACACCCCGGTGGTACCGTGTTCCTCAATATGCCAGGCCTGAGCACGATACCGTATTACCAGGCCAGGAAAACCCTCTTCACGTACCAGGAGATTGGTGCCACCACCGAGTACAAAGATGGGCAGATCACGCATATTGGCCCACTGTAACCCGTTGCGCAGTTCGTCTACATTGATCGCCTCAAGATAGTAACGCGCTGGCCCACCAATACGCCAGGATGTATGTTTCGCCAGCGGCTCATTCTCGATCATCTGCTTACTCACTTTGCGGCTGATCAGGCACAGCCACCGACATAATGCGCTGGCGTAGTCTGATACATTCATCGGAATGGTTCAACGTTTCACGGATGTTTAATGCCTCTTTCCAATGTGCCCGTGCTGCCTCGATAAAGTTTTCCTTGCGTGAGAGATCACCCAGACGCTCGTGCATCCGAGCCAGCGCAATGTGATCATTCAAATCATGGGCCAGTGCCAGCGCTTCGATATAACTGGCACGGGCGCGTTCATCGTTATGGAGCAAACGTGATGTATCGCCAATATTTGTCAGGGCAATGATCAAGCCACGCTGATTTTGCAATCCTTGCTCTAACGCGCGTGCATACTCGAAATGCTGCAATGCTTGTGAAAAATTCTCCAGTCTGCGTTGCACAGTGCCCAGAATCGTTTGCGACCGCGCCTGGCCAACCCGATCGTTCAGGTCATCACGTATGCGCAGCGCTTCCTGGGCGCATTGCAACGCCGCGCCAATCTGGTCTAGCTCCAGGTGTGATAGCGCCAGTTTTTCGTAGAGCATGGCCTGTCCCAGGCAATTACTGGTACCGATCTCCAGCTTGAGTGCCCGATGGTAGAGTCTCAGCGCCTCGCGCCCCGCACCTAACACCCGATACACATCACCAATACCCGTACAAACCCGTGCCAGGCGGGCATAATCATCCTGTGACAAATCCTGCGCCAGTTCGAGTTGCTGAAACGCCTCGAGGTGGCGGCCCTGCAGCTGATGTACCTTTGCCAGATGCAGGCGCGTTTCCGCCATTAGTTCAAACAGTTCATGGCGTTCCGCCAGATCGATGGCACGAAGTAGTTCGGCCTCAGCCGCAGCTAACCGACCGATTTCACGCTGTATACGACCAAGCAACAGAAAACTGTGACCCTGTGCCTCAACATTGCCCCGTTCTTCCGCCAGGCGTAGCAGCAACCGCGCATATCCGAGTGCTTCACGATACTGCCCACCAAATTCTAGTACCATAATCGTTAGCGAGTACGCACGCATCTCATACGCCCGTCGTTCCAGGTTACTGAGACGATCCAATAAAGCCAGGACGCGCTCAACCCAGCGCAACGCTTCGGTGAAAGCCAGTTCTGATACACGCATCTCGGCGACTTCCAGCGCAGCATCAACGGCTTCGCCATAGGCACCAGCCTGTTCCCAATGCCAGGCCAGGATCTCCCGCCATCCTTCGGGGGCTTGATCCCGATTGGTATACAGGGCAGCTAACGCTTCTGCTGTGCGCTGGTGAAAAGCCTGGGTATCCATCGTCATAATTCAGATCGCAGTATTTCCAAAATAGTCATGCCAACCTGGTCGCCATCACCTGCACCGAGAGTTAAGAACACATCACCCGGCTCGAGCAGAGTCTGGGCCAGCCTGGCCGCCTCCAGGACACCCCCGGCATAGAGTACCCGCGCTGGTCGTGGGCCATCTGAATGCGCTACCGCCACACGCTCAGCCAGATGCCGGGCCAGGTTTGCGTGGGTCACGCTGGTTGCCTGCGTTTCGCGCGCTCCATAGATGTCACCAATAAGTACCAGATCGGCAGCACTGAACGCCTCTGACCATCGATCCAACAGCGTGTGCGTACGACTATAGGTATGCGGCTGGAGATAGACCACCAGCCGGCGTGAGCCATAACGCATACGTGCCGCCATCAGGGTTGCCCGAACCTCGGTTGGATGATGGGCATAATCATCAATGACCGTGATGCCAGCGACTTCGCCCTTGAGTTCAAACCGCCGTGCTGTGCCGCGAAACACGCGCAATGCGTTGACGGCGCAGGAACGATCAATGCCCAGGATGTCAGCGACACACAGAGCGGCCAGAGCATTACGCACATTATGCAGGCCAGGCAAGGTAAGTTCACAGGATTGGGCAACAGGTGTGGCTGGAACATGATGCCGACGATCAGGTGCATAGGCATGGCGGAAAACTGACCATCGCTGTCCTGCCTCCGCCAGAACCGCCTGGTAATCATTGGTGGCTTCCAGGCCATACGTCAGACGCTGCCCTGATAGCATGTGCCATGCCAGTCGTTCGCTACCCGACCCGACATCGCCACATACCAGCACGGTCGTCTGTACCTGGGCAATAAACTGGTTGAATGCTGCATAATACGCATCCTCAGTCGAATAAACGTCGGGATGATCCCATTCTGCATTGGTGATCACGGCAATCTGTGGTGAAAGCGCCAGAAAGGTATAATCATACTCATCGGCTTCAATAATCAACGGTGCTGCTGGATCGCCCCAACGCGCATTGGTACCTAGATCGGGCACATGGCTACCGACTAAAAAGCCAGGTTGCAACCCGGCCTGTGAGAGAACAAAGGCAATCATTGCAGTCGTCGTCGTCTTGCCATGGGTGCCAGCAATCGCAATCACTGCCCGACGTTGCGACCAGTCGCGCCATACATCTACCCGTTTCAACACCGGTATGCCAGCAGCACGTGCGGCTTCGACTTCCGGGTGGTTACCACGGACAGCCGAAGTGACAATCACGGCATCGGTACCATCAATATACGTCGGATCATGCCCAACATACAGTGTTGCGCCGCGCCGGGCGAGGACGCTGGTGACCTGGTTGGATTGCCGATCAGAGCCACTGATGTGGTGGCCCTGATCGAGCAAGATATTGGCGATAGCGCTCATACCAGCGCCCGCAATGCCGACAATGTGATACCGCATACGTTTGACGGTTAGGCCGCAACTGAGGAGTGAGGGGAGAGGAGCGAGGCGCGAGGGTTCTTTCTTCTCTCTTCTGTCTCGTCTCTCCTATTTTCTCTCTTTTGTTTCCTCATGTCTTCTATGGTAAATAAAAAATCGTGCATTAACTAGCCTTCCATACTTTCGGAAGGTTGAAGATAATAATTAAAAATAAGACAAGAAAAAAGATAGTAATCAGTGATGGAATGAAAACACCAACATCGGGAATAATTGCGAGAATGGTGCCGATCGGCCCTCCCAGATTATTCCCCGCCTCACGCGAAAACGTTGCCAATCCATCCACCCACAGCAGGGCCGTAAACGCTCCAGCTAACAATCCCAGCATCGGTGCCAGCGGTTCTTTGCGGGCCGTACTATACCATTGTGTCTTTTTGTTATACACCCAGCCAAATACAATGATCGCGATAAAGAGGACAAAGCGAAAGAATAAGGGCACCTGAAAACCGGGTGTAATCAAGGGGTCAAGTGCCTGTACGGTATCCGGGTCACGCCCGACCGCAAAGGCCGCTAAACGGGGGGCATTTTGATAAAACCGGTTAATAAATGCCACGATTTCGTTGCCCCCCCGCACCGTCATCAAATAGGCAAGAATACTGAACAGTGTCACAGTCAAGATAGCGCGGAGACCACGAAGCCAGCCAATATAGGCTCCAATCACCATGAAAATAAGGAGCAAGGCTCCCCCACTGAGTTGCAGCGTAAACGTTTGTAACAGGATGAGCTGAGATCCAGCCAGGTCGGCCAACGTTAATCGAAATAGTTCGACCGTCCACATGAGCTACCACTCCTTGTTGCCAGATTGCAGAGGGCTTCTGCCAGTCGGTTGGCCGCGTCAGGTCGGGCCAGGGTACGACAGCGCTCTGCCATACGTTGACGTTCCTCATTCTCTTTTCCTACAAGTAGCCGCTGCAGGTGCTGGAACAACGGGCCATCGCATGGAGCTACGGCTCCTGATAGTGCCGTGTTGGCTACTTTGAGCGCTGCCCCGTGACGCACCAGATAGTCGGCGTTTTCATCTTGATGAACATACGGATAAGGCACCAGTATGGCCGGCACCCCGGCAGCTGGCAGTTCAGCCAGCGTTGAGGCACCACTGCGACAAAGCGCAAGATCTGCGGCACCAAAGGCCTGAGCCATAGTGGGTGCAGCCTGATGAAGCTGATGCTTACGTATTGTGGTTTGTCCACCTCCTTCACATTTGCTCGATGCCTGGTGCTGCTGTACTGCTGGTGCTGCATCATGCCTGCTTTCTAGATATGGATAGAGCCGATACCGCGCTTGTAGCTCCGGATCGAGGCGTTGAGCTGCGGCGCGTAGCCAGACTTCGTCTCCTTCACGGCCACAAATATGAATAATCTGTGTCAGCGCCAGGAGATCTGGCAATAGCGCGGCAATGGCACGATTGATGGCTCGTGCGCCCAGACTACCACCATACACGAGTAAGACCGGCATATCGGCACGCAAGCCAAATGCCTTCTGGCACGCCGGTTTGTGCTGTTGGAACAACTCCGGGCGCACCGGATAGCCCGTAATAATAATCTTCGCCGTATGGACGCGCAGGTAATGCCGTGCCTCTTCCACATTACAGGCGACCTGCGTGGCCAGCCGTGCCAGAAAGTGTACCGCGAGACCCGGTACCACATCCGGCAGGTAGATCAGCGTTGGAATACCAATAAAACGGGCGGCCAGAAATACGGGGACACAGACATACCCGCCGGTGCCGAGAATTGCCGCTGGCCGGGTTATGCGCAGCAACTGGTGTGCGGCCAGTATCCCGCCCGTCATAGTAAGCAGGCCACGTCCCAACGCAAACGGATCACGCCCACGTAGTGCGGCGGCCGGAATAGCATGGTAGGGCAGGTTGCTTTCACCGGTCACAATACGCCGCTCCATTCCTCGATGACTACCGATATAGAGTACTGAGAACCGCGCCCTGGCATCGGGATCAGGCTCAATCCCAGACATGCCCGCCCGCTCTAGTACGACGTGTTCTTGCACCTGATCCCTGGACTTTAAATCCAGAACGCTGGCGACCGCCAGCGCCGGATAGACGTGACCGCCCGTGCCGCCGCCACAGAGGCAGAGTGTGCAAGAAGGCAAAGGATGTCGAGAAACGTTTGGGGACATTGATAGTCTCCTCAAACCGCTGTGTGGTGGTGTGTCGCGAAATATTGAGTAGGATACCTATACCCACCAGACACATAATTAATGATGTACTCCCATAGGCGATAAAAGGCAAGGTTAAGCCAGTGAATGGAAGCAACGATGTGGTAACCCCCAGGTTGATCAAGGCCTGGAATGTGATCCAGGCCGTAATACCAGTGGCAACCAGGGCCGCAAACGGATCGGTGGTGCGGGTAGCAATGCGGTAGCCGCGTTGGGCAATCACAAGAAAGCCCACCAGTACCAGCAGAGCGCCAATTAACCCCAGTTCCTCACCAATGATCGCAAAAATGGTGTCTGTGTGTGCCTGTGGTAGCCACTGAAACTTCTGACGTGATTGGCCCAGACCCACTCCAAAGATGCGCCCGCTGGCAAAGGCATATAGGGCATGAATGGGCTGGTAGGCGTGCGTGCTGTAGTAATCCCAGGGATTCTTAAACGCCTCAATGCGTGCGTTTTTAATCCCAAACAACTCAAATAACGACCAGAATGCCAGCACCCCCAGGCCAACCGCACCCGCAATGTGTACGAGATTGGCTCCCGCTACAAAATAGATGGCGCCAGCAATAACGATGATCGTCACGGTGGATCCGAAGTCGGGTTGCAACATGATCAGGCCACAGATCAAACCGAGCATCACCGCAAACGGGATCAAGCCATAGGTGACGTTGCCGATTTTCTCGCCGCGTTGTGAGAGCCAGTCTGCAAAGTAGATAATCAAGCCCAGTTTGGCGACCTCTGAAGGTTGTATGCTAAAAAAACCGCCGCTGAAGCGTATCCAGGACTTCGAGTTGTTGACCGTCGTAATCGAGGCCGGTAGTACCAGCACCAGCACCAGTAATATCAGGATCAACGCCAGAAACGGCACCGACAGTCGTCGCCAGACACGATAGTCCAGCCGTTGGGCGATCAGCAAGCCCGCAACACCTATTGTTGCGCCCGCTAGCTGGCGCAGGACATAATAAAACTGCGAATTATGCAGCGTAAACCCCTCCACAAAACTGGAGCTATAGACCATTACCAATCCCAGTGCCAACAAAATACTGACGGTGGAGAGTAATATATAATCGGGTTTACGAGTACTCGTGTCAAACATGGCCGTCCTTCAACCGCAACCATCAACGGTCACTCCATGGTCTGGTTCTAGAGCGGGGGCCGAATAATCAGCACCAGCAACATCAGCAGGAGCAGCATCCCGCCTGCGCCAACCCAACTGAGTGACAGAAACTGCCGCACCACCACTGGCGGATAGAGTCGGCGGTCAATCGTATACCGCGGTGCCAGCATCCATCCCGCCAGCATACCACCGATCAGCCCCCCGATATGCGCATAGTTGTCAATGATCCCGCCACCGGCGGTAAAGCCAATGATGAGATTGATCATCACAATCGTGATCATCCCCTGCAACTGGCTGCGCCCGGTATCCCCCAGAATTGTGCGCCCCAGATAGAAAAAGACCCCCAGTCCCCCAACCAGCCCGAAAATGGCCCCGCTGGCCCCAACAGAAGGATTGTGCGAAAACGCATACGAGGCGATGCTGCCCGACAGTCCGGCCAGAACATAGAGCGTCAGAAAGCGTAAAGAGCCATAAATACGTTCAGCCTGTGGCCCCAGAATGTAGAGCGCATAGCCGTTAAACAGAATATGCAACAGGTTACCATGTAAAAACATCGCGGTGAGCAAGCGCCAGTACTCTCCCTGTACGATCAAATCATTGCGCTTCCACCCCAGGTTCAAAATGGATGGACTGGGCGTAAAGACGTTTGTTGGGCCCGGTATCAACAACAGACTTAGAAAAACCGTTAGCACATAGATAACAATATTGATAGCCAGTAATACCCAGACGGCGCGTGGCTCGTCGGTTGGTAGCGGCACCCTCATTGACTGTGATGGGGGTGAGATCGGATACGCGTCACCATACGTTGGCGACATCCCCCGCTCGTCTTCATCGGCCTGATGTAGCTCAAAGGCCAATCGTTGCTCCTTTTTCACTGGTGACAATCCGCCGGAACTCTTCGCCCCGGTGAAATTCATTAAGGAACATACCAAAACTGGCACATCCCGGCGAGAGCAAGATCACATCGCCGGGGGCGGCCAGCGCCTGTGCCGCGTGTATCGCTGCCGCAAAGTCTGTATACGGGCCGGAAATCGGCACTGAGCAGGACTGGCGGCGCACTGCATGTTCCAGTCGCTCAGTGGCGCTACCAGCCAGCAAGACCAGCGCCTTTACCCGCTGCGCAATCGTCTGTGCCAGAGTATCCAGTGGCAACTGTTTATCGGCACCACCGGCCAGCAGCACAATTGGTTCCGAGAAGCTGTGCAATGCTGCCTGCGCTGCAGTGGGGTTGGTCGCGGTCGTGTCGTTGACATACCGGATACCCGCATGTTCGGCCACCAGTTCCAGGCGATGCTCAACACCGCCAAAGCTGCGAATGGCTGCCCGGATGTTGGCTGCACTGACTCCAGCGCTGTGAGCCAGCGTTGTAGCGGCCAGAACGTTTGCCAGATTATGCGTCCCCGGTAGCCGAATATCGGTCTGATCAGCAATATGCACTGTACCACAAACGATCTGACCATGCCTGGTGATGGAACAATCCGCGGTGCGCTCTGGATCAGCACTAAACGTATAGCAGCGTCGTGCCCTGGTATTGAGCGCATCAGCACCAGGCCGATAAAAGGGTACCGAACCAGACGCCCAGTTCTCCCGGGTCAGTTCTTCTGCTAGCACCACAACATCGCCGGCTGACTGGTGATAAAAAATCTGTTGCTTGGCCGTAATGTAGGCTTGCATTGAGCCATGATAATCCAGATGATCGGGTGCAATGTTAGTGACACAGGCATAGCGTGGACTCATACCGGCGGCCCCCAATCCCATCAGTTGAAAACTGCTCAACTCCAGCACTACTGGCGTGGTGGGGGTAATGTGCTCCAGTGCTTCCAGCGCCGATACCCGCAAATTGCCTGCTACCACTGTATCAGGATATTGTTGACGGAGCATCGCACCCGTCAATAATGTTGTGGTCGATTTGCCTTTCGTACCGGTAATGCCGATGATCGGGCCGGGACAGTGCCGAAAAAACAGCGTCATCTCGGTCTCGATCTGTGCCCCGGATGCTCGCGCCAGAGCAAGCCAGTGCGAGTCGGGCCGAACGGCGGGATTGACAACAATCATAGCGTGCTGGCTGAAATCCTCGGCACGATGCCCGCCCAGCACATACTCCACCTGCGCTCCAGCCACATGGGCCGCATGGCGTAGCGCCGCCAGTGACTCGGCCAGTGCTTCTGCGGTTGCCATATCGGTGACCGTCACGTGCGCACCCTGACGGATCAGCCAGCGCGTTACGCCCAGGCCACCGCCATGAACACCTAACCCCATCACCAATACTCGTGTGCCACGCAGATGCATAGGCTTTTTACCTGTCGTTTATTCCTGATTCACACGACGTACACCGTCACTTTTGACAAAACTGTTTTCGCCTGCGGGCGCTGCCGCAAGCGCAGCAAACTGACGAACCCGGCACGTACGTCTTATCTTATCGAGCGTGCCGGGACTCTGCAAAGGTGGTCATTGTTGTTATCGGGCCGGGTGCCACCTGGATAGGCTGGTTCTGGGCCGCAAACGTTAATGCCAGCGAAATACCAATCATGGCTGCCACCGTTGCAATCAACACAAACCGTTGCGTCACCTGCGGTTGACTCCAGCCTATCAACTCAAAATGATGATGCAGTGGTGCCATCTTAAAGATACGCCGTCCCTCACCAAACCGATAGCGTGTCCACTTGAAATACGTGGTCTGAATAATCACTGACAGTGCCTCGGCCACAAACACAATACCTACAACTGGTAACAGGAGCCATTGTTGCGATTGGAGAGCCACAATGGCCAGTACTGCCCCCAATGCCAGCGATCCCGTGTCACCCATAAATACCTGGGCCGGGTAAGCGTTGTACCACAAAAACGCGGCACAGGCCCCCACCAGCGTAAAACTAAAGGCCATCAGGTTCGTCAAGCGCGGTTCAGACAAAAATGTCATCACCCCATAGGCCGCGAATGCCAGGGTGAGACTCCAGCCAGCCAGACTGTCCAGGCCATCGGTCAGATTGACCGCATTGGCTGCGCCAACGATAATCAAAACTGCCAATGGAATAAACCCGACTCCAATGTTGATCATGCCCACCAAAGGAATACGTACCAGACCCTCGTTCTCCAGGCCATAGGGCGCAGGCAAATAGAGGATCAGACTGGCAACCAGAGCGATTGCGAGCATGAGTAAGAACTTATAACGGATCGTAAAGCCATATGTTTTCGACCTGGATCCGGTCAGGGTCATCCAATCATCGATCCCTCCCAGAACAGCGAAACTGATCAATACCGCCAGCGGTAAGAGTATCGACCAGCGATCGACCAGATTAAAGAGTACTGTCAGGATAACCACCGTGCTGATGATCATAATGCCACCCATTGTGGGCGTTCCCATTTTGGTCATATGGCTCTGTGGCCCCTCAATTCGAATTTGCTTTCCCAGTTTATGCTGCCGTGCAAAGCGTACCCACCAGGCACCGATGATCAAGGTCAAGATAAAAGCAGCAGCTGCCAGCAACAACGCACGCGCCATATCATGAACCAGCACTGCACGCAGGACTTCCACGTTACTTTACCTCCTCAGGGTGACGCTGTAGAGCGGTCACGATCTGTTCCAATGCAACGCCACGCGATCCTTTTACCAGGACGTAGTCGCCAGGGCGCAGCATCGCTCGCAGCGCATCAACTACGTCATTGTTGCGCTCGAATACGAGAATATTGGCCGAGTCCATGCCACTGAGTCGCGCTTCTTCGGCGATCCAGCGAGCACGGGAGCCAACACAGATCAGCTGCTGGGCCACCTCGGCCACACGACGGCCCACCATACGATGAGCCGATTCTTCAGCTGATCCCAATTCGAGCATATCCCCCAGGACGGCAATCCGCCGCCCATTCAAGTCGGCCAGTAGATTCAGCGCTGCCAGTGAAGAGGCAGGAGCGGCATTGTAGGTATCGTCAATGATCTGTGCCCCACCAACGCCTGGGACAACAAAGAGTCGCAGTTGTGTGGTTTTATCCTGAAGCCCCGCCACAATGTCATCCCAACCCATGCCCAGTGTCAAGCCTACGGCGATAGCTGCCAGCGCCGTGTGCACACTGTGGCGTCCAAGCAGGGGCAGTGCCAGATAGACCTCTTCGTCCTGATAATGGGCACGAAAGGCAATTCCTTCCATCCCACGACTCTCAATGGCATCAGCCCAGAGTTCGGCTGCAGGGTCTATTCCATACCGTAACACACGTGCGGGAGTACGCCCGGCCATACTCATAACGCGTTCGTCATCCGCGTTCAGAATCGCCACACCATCAGCGGGCAAGGACTCGACCAGTTCAGCCTTGGCATGAGTAATTGCCTCCATACTGCCCAATCGCTCGAGGTGCGAGGGGCCAACATTTGTCACCACCCCGATCTGCGGGCGGGCCAGATCAGCCAGAAAGCGGATTTCACCGGGGGCCCACATCCCCAACTCCAGCACAACGACATCATGCGCCGATGTTAACTGGAGTAAGGTCGTGGGGATGGTCACTTCACTGTTATAGCTCCGTTGAGTTTTTAACGTACAAAATCGTCGCTGCAGCACGGCTGCCGTGACCTCTTTCGTAGAGGTCTTACCAACGCTACCGGTAATGCCCACCACTGTAGGCGCAAACTGGCGGCGATGATACACAGCCAGTCGTTGCAAGGCCATCAGCGGATCGTCCACACCAATGAGCAAAAACGTTGACGATGGCGCGGTACTCAACCCGTCACCAGTGGCGGGATCGACAAGGATCCAGGGCCGTTCCAGTTGTTCCAGTTCTGTCCGGCGCGGTTCAATTGCGGTTGGTTGCACCAGTGCCCCGACCGCGCCACGTTGTGCGGCCTCCGTCAGAAAGTTATGCCCATCAGTACGGTCGCCAGGCAAGGCCACAAACAGGGTGCCCGGCACAACGTCGCGTGAATCGGTCACGACTTCCGAAAACGCTACATGCTGCCATGCTGCCGGGATATGCGGCATCTGACGAGTGATTTTGGGTTGGACACCAAATAAAATATGGATCAAACTGAGCATGCCAATCTCCTGCCATAACGGGCAATGCGGCGGCATTGTAGCATAAATCTGGCCATAATGTTAGGCATAATGGTAGCTGTGGTGGCACTCTGGCTTGCAATTGCTCAGTGTAATCATCTCGATCCATTTTCATATTCGTAGTAGTGCAGGTTCGGCCCCTCACTGACCGGGGCTGAACAGGGCCGGGTCAGGCGGAATACGGGCATACCGCATCAGTTCATCCATGACGTTGTAGAAGACCGGGATAGCCGTGCCGACACCCCAGATGTCGTCCTTAGGTCGATCGATTTTAACCAGCACCGCATAGCGGGACTCCTCGGCTGGAGCAAACCCTAGTACAGAACCAATGGTAAAATTGGGATCATACCCCCCTCCAGGGATAGGAATTGAGGAGGTGCCGGTCTTGGCCGCAACTTGATAGCCTGGCACCAGCCACTGATCGGCCCAGCTACCTGTGTGATGTACCCAGACGACCGGCGCATAATGATTGGCTGCATGCACCAGCATACGGCGAATAGTCCAGGCGACACCTGGATCAACTACCTGGCGCACTGGCGTTGGCCGGGTATGTGTACAGGTATCAACTTCACAGATCTTCTCGACAATATAGGGCTTCATCAGCAAGCCATTATTCGCAATCGCGGCTGCTGCCCGCACCATCTGGAGCGGTGTCGCTGCAATGCCCTGTCCATAAGAATTCGTCAACAGCAAGGCATCATTATAGAATGGCGAACTCGGATCATGCACCAGGCCACGCTCTTCGCCACCGAGTTCGATACCGGTTGGCTCACCGAAACCAAAATCGCGCACGATCTGATAGAAGCGTTCGGCACCGGTCATCTCATTCAATTGGAGTGCGCCCACGTTACTCGAGTAATAGAGTACGCCTGTTGGGTCAATCGTTCCATTCCCGGCGCGATCCCAGTTGTGAAACTGGATACCCAGACGTTGGACTACCCCCGGATCATAAATTGGCGTATCAGCCGTCGCGGCACCCGTTTGCAGGGCGGCTGCGACGGTAATAATTTTGAAAGTACTCCCGGGTTCATACAGATCACTAATGGCAGGATTGCGGCTATACACCTCTGGTGGGTAATCATAGTAGCGATTGGGATCGAAGGGTGGCCAGCTGGCCATGCCACGCACGGCGCCGGTGGCTGTCTCCATCACCACAATCGAACCACCATCAGCATGATGCTGTTCAACCGCGTTCTTTAATTCCGCTTCGATCATATTTTGAATGAATGGGTCAACCGTCAACGTAAGATTAACGCCATCGCGAGGAGGCTGTCGTTGTTGGGGCGCAATCGCTATCGGGTTGCGAAACGGATCAAATTCAGCCGTCAGCGTCCCCGTGATGCCTCTGAGCGCAGTGTTGTAGAAACTTTCTACCCCACCGATACCATCGTTGTTAAAATTGACGGCCCCGATGATCTGTGATGCGAACGATCCCTGGGGATAAATACGTCGAGGTTCGTAGATCAGGCGCAACCCTGGCTCGCCGAGCAGGGCAATCCGTTCAGCCACTGCTGGTTCCAACCAGCGAGCCACGTTGATCCAGTAGCGTTCAGTATTGGTCATCGCTTCCAGGATTTTTTGTTCATCCTGCCCCAGGAGGGGAGCCAGCGTCAGCGCCAGGCGCGGGGCTTTTTCGGGTGGAATATAGGCCGGTACTACCCACAGACTCTCGCGCTCGACATCAATGGCCAGCGCATTGCCGTGGCGATCAGTAATTACGCCCCGACCTGGACGCAGGGTTATTTCATGGTTAATTTCACGGGCGGCTTTTGTTGCCAGTTCTTCACTGTGTAAGATTTGTAATTCTCCCAGGCGAAAAGCGACCCGTAAGAACAGCAACACGCTAAATACCAGGAGAACCTGAATACGCCAGCGCGGAATATGGACATACGTATGCGCTGGTGCGCTATCTGTGCGATTGTGTGTATGTGTTACCAGGTGTGAAGCCATGCCTATCCTTTACACTCTCCGGTGTTGTACGTGCATTTCATCAACACACGGATGTGCGGTTACCTGTCACCCTGTTCTCCATCAACGGTGGTATCTGCTGGTATCACGCGCTCTGCCTGCTGCTGTTCGCTCTCGGAATCAATCTCTGGCATTGGCACGGTATCAGCCGGCAACACCAGGTAGCGCACCTGGTTGCTATTCGTTGGACGCAGACCAAGTTCTACTGCACGGGCATAGATGCGCTTCAAATCCTGGGCAGCGGCATATTCCAGTTGCAACTGGCTACGGGTTCGCAGCAATTCGGTGCGGCGTGTCTCCAGTTCCACAATCGCATACCCCTTCGTTGCCACCACGCCGGTTTGCCCCAGAGCGATCAGACTCATCAGGCACAGCATAACCACCGCGATCAACAGCGATCGGCTTATATCGAGCCGCAGATAACGCGGTAGTTCCCTGCGGCGTACCCGCGCCTGGCGAATGGGCGAAAGATCCTCAAATCGTATAGCCATAACCATCCTTATATCCAGGCGTCTTGTAATACGCCTCTACATCGTTTTATCTTGAGAACACACCAATCCGTTCGGCAACCCGCATCCGCGCACTACGGCTACGCGGATTGGCGCGGATTTCTGCTTCTGAAGGTTCCACCGGCTTACGGGTAATGATGCGCAGCCGTACTGGACGATCGGGTGCCTCACTGCCACCATAGCCGGACTCGGCACGCAAAAACAACTTGACGATCCGATCTTCGAGCGAGTGAAAACTAATCACCACCAGCCGTCCACCTGGTCGTAAGAGTTCCACCGCCTGTGGCAAGGCAGCTTCCAACTGCTCAAGCTCACGATTCACGGCAATGCGTAAGGCCTGGAATGTGCGCGTTGCCGGATGAATGCGCACTGGGCGGCGACGGTTGCGCGCGTTGACCGGCATAGCTTGCACTACGATCCGAGATAGGTCGCCAGTGGTTAGAATAGGTTGCTGCTGACGTTGCTCCACAATACGACGTGCAATACGCCGCGAATAGCGTTCCTCGCCATAACGATAGATAATATCCGCCAGGCTCTGCTCGTCCAGGTTCGCCACCAGATCAGCGGCGGTGGTGAGTTGCATTGGATTCAAGCGCATATCCAGCGGCCCATCGGTACTCAACGCAAATCCTCGTTCTGGCGTCTCAAGCTGATGAGACGAGACACCCAGGTCAAACAGAATGCCATCCACAGCGGAAAAACCCTGCGCCTGTGCCAGTGGCTGTATCGTGTCAAAGCTCCCCTGGCGCAGGCAATAGGCCGGCCCCTCCGCGGGTGTGCCAGTCACAGCCGCCAGTCGCGCATGACTGGCCTGAATAGCGGCTGGATCAGCATCGATCCCCAGCAACCGGCCACCGGGTTGAATACGTTGGAGCAACGCGGCGGCATGCCCACCGCCACCAACCGTACTATCAATGTACATCTGTCCTGGCCGAGGTTGGAAAGCGGCCAATACCTCAGCTAGCAGCACCGGTGTATGAACATATGACATACTATGGACTCCCACCAGTACTGCTTCTACATACCCAGATCCGCGAGATGGGCCGCAATGGCACTCCCACTGGTATCAAGCGTATCCAGCACGCTCTGCCAACGCTCCCGCGACCAGATCTCAAAATAGGTATCAAGCCCGGCGATCACAACTGGCTCGACTAACCCGGCATACTCGCGCAAGTTGTGCGGGATAAGTATCCGTCCCTGACGATCCAGTTCAACCTCGGCAGCACCCGAGAAGAGCAGACGCCGTAAATTACGCGCCTCTTCACTGCCCAGTGACGAGGCACTGATCCGCCGGGCGAGCGTTTGCCAGATCGGTCGCGGGAATACCTGAAGACAGCGATCAAAACCGCGTGTCAGGACTAATCCCTCCGCCACCTCTTCGCGGAAGCGTGCCGGCACTGCCACGCGACCTTTGTCGTCAATGGTGTGTTCAAACTCACCTAAAAACACGCTCCCGCGTCCTCTCTATCGGCACCAACGAACCGGGTTGATCTTATGGTATGCGGGCTAGTCTTGATTGAAATTACGACCTGGGAGAACTATTGAGTGTTATTTATTGGCAGTTCACCTTCATGATTTGCCATAGCAAAAATGTTCTAAACAGTTGTGTTCATCTTAATCACTACGATCAGCGCTGATGTTCATTGAGCCTGATTGCTGGTTAGAGATATACCAGAAAGTACGTTCGGTTTCCCCACTTTTCCCCACTTTCCTCCACCAACGCCCCCCATTATATACCACCTGTTGCCCCATTTCAAGCTTTTTAGTATGCAATTGCCTTATGTACAGAAAAAGTCTTTACTGGGTCTGTTCGTATGCAGCGAGTCGTTCTGGAAAGTCTTCGCCAGCGGGGGTTGCGGGGGCCGCAGGTTCCTGCGAAACCCATAAACGGGCGGGTTTCGCGCACTGGTCGCCCACCCATTTATGGGCTGGGCGCACACCGCTTGCGTCCGGTACAATCAAAGGCGGGACGCGGGCAGCCTGGTGGAACACTCCGCGTCGGTATCAGGATCGCCCCATCAGATCAGGAACGAGACCTTTATCAGGTATCACCTGATATTATGGTGGCAAGTCGTGTTCATATTGGAAATAAGGAGCAAAGAGCAGTGGATGAGCAGCAAGATCGTGAACTAACCCATCTGGATAGGCAAGGACATGCGCACATGGTTGATGTCGGTACCAAGGCTGTTACGATGCGTGAAGCTATTGCGCGTGGTACGGTATTGATGCAGCCGGAGACCTTGCGGCTACTGGTAGCCGGCAATTTGCCCAAGGGAGATGTACTGGCTGTTGCACGTGTGGCAGGTATTATGGCCGCCAAACGTGCGCCCGAACTTATTCCGCTCTGTCACAGTCTGGTACTCACACATGTAGCGGTGACGCTGGTAGCCGACGAGTCACGTTGTGCGCTCTTGATTGAAGCGATGGTGCGCTCACAGGGTCAGACTGGAGTGGAGATGGAGGCACTGACGGCTGTCAGTGTGGCGGCGCTGACGGTCTATGATATGGCCAAGGCTGTAGATCGACATATGCGTATTACGGATATTCGGCTAGCGCAAAAACGTGGTGGACGGAGCGGCACCCTGGTGCTGGAAGAATAACGGCGTGAACGCCGCTACCGTTTTAGATGGCCTGCATCTAACGGTGATCTACGGTTGATCTGGCTAGATAGTTCATCAGCACGCAACATCTGGTGAAGCATCTGGTCTTCCAACAGCGCACGACGCCGATAGAGCTCGTTGATCTCACGTTCAACCAGAATATCAGTTGGTCCCTCGCGTTGTAGCAGCAGCGTGTCAAGACGCTGCTGGATCTCTTCTATTTCCCAGGCCAGTTCGTGAAGGAGCGCATAGGTACTCCTGAGTTCATCCCACTGCGCTCGTTGCCGTTGGGCGGATTTTTTCCGCTCGACTCTGCCTCTGAACCGACTATGTGGTTGTTGCCTACGCTGTTTCATAGTATAAGCATAGCATACACCGCTGGCCATCGCAATACTTGACATAGAAAATTTGTTCTATTATAATAAGGCCAGCAAGACGCCATGGTTTTTTCAGCAGATTGCGTCAGGGCAGGCTATTCCTACAACGAGACTTCACCTCGGCCAGGGATGCGGGGGCCTGCGGCCCCGCACTCGTTCCCTTTGTGGTGCGGCGCGGCGAAGCTGCGCTGCACCAGATACGGTGATTGCGGAGGGGCGAAGCCGTGCCGCGCCTCCCTACCTAAGGAATGTTTCGTTGTCGTACTAGAAAGGAAAGCCGACCCGCCAGAGGCATTATCACGTGAAAGTTGTTCGGATAGGTGCTGAATTATAGAAGCTGGTTATAACCGAGTAATACCTGTGATGTACAATAGGATAGTATTACAAACAGTAGCGTATATCGGAGGTATAGCGCTCCTACAGCGGTTGTGAAATGGAGATTCGGTTTCAGTCGCAGATTGACTGACAAAAGACTGAATCCAGATTTTGTTTATTTGCAGATAAACAGAACATGGTTCTGACAGGGAAATGTGGGACAGGAATAATGCGGCAGAAAGGTTGGAAATCGTGGAGAAAAACTATGTTAGAGCTTATTGATCGCTACGAACAACTTGAACGGCCCGGTTGGAACTGGCGGGTATTCTGGCCCTGGCGGCAGCGGATACGGGAAGAACCGGTTGAACTGGCAGCACGTCGCTTTTTCTATCAACCGCTCTGTTTTCGCTGGCGGGGGATGATCTATCGCATTGCCCGTATTGAGGCAGTGTGGGAGCAACTGGCCCGGCGCAATCGGGCAGCCCGGCGTTATTTTTCCGTGCGTTGTAATAATAATCAGCACTACACGCTTTTTCAGGATCTGGATATAGGCACCTGGTATCTGGTCAGGTCGGTAGAGTAATATCAGATTCGGGTCATCACTGCTCCTTTGAACTGTCCGGGCTATCTTTGAAGCATATACCCGTTCCGGTGAGATGGTTTCGCGGGGGCCTGCGGCTTCGGCATCTCCCGTGGATCAACCTTCCCCTGGAATCGGTACGTGAAAAACCAGAGAAAGAACCCTGGAGGAAAAGGAATCAACCGAATCTGGGATGACGTAATGCGCCTGTGGGCGGGAGGAATGATGGCAAGAACAATGTTTCTGATGTGGTATGATGATAACCCCAAACTATCGGTGTTAAAAAAGATTGAAGCGGCAATTGAGGCCTATACAGATCGGTTTGCCATGACACCGAACGTGGTTTTGGTGAACGAAGCTGAAGTGGTACCACATAAAGATGTGGCCGTACGCGGTGCCACGAATATTCGCCGCAACAATTTCTGGGTGGGCATAGAATCCATCGGTGCAGAATAGCAGGGTGTCTGGGTATCGTGGTAGACGGAATATGCCGCCTACCGCGTACCCTGACGCTGTTTCTGGGCGGCAATCCATTCCAACCCGCGCCGGGCCAGTTCGTTATGCGGGTTCAGCGTCAATACATTCTCCAGTGCAATCTGTTGATCGTCAATATTATCCACGGCACCACTCAACCAGAGCCAGGCTTGCTCGTTCTCTTCATCGATCTCCACGACCTGCATAAGTAGGTCAAGCGCGCGTTGTCGATCACCTGCCCGGAGCGCGACCGCGCCATCATACAGCCATTCTGCCACCTCTTCTCTGGTTGCCATCGTTTTCTCCTTACATAGGGCCTGCTGAAAAACTTTAGGGCCAGAACTGACAGAGGAAGAGTAGGCAGGCGTGACGCCTGGCGTCGCATTCAACCTCACCTCGGTTTCCTCCATTGTACCGGTTATCTGAGAGAAAATCCGAAAACCTTCTCGGCCAGTCTCCTGGATAGTATAGCAGGCCTATCCCAATGGTACATCGGCGTCCAGGCTTTTATCTGCATAAAGGGAGATCCGGGCTACAGCCTGGACGCCAGTTCCTAACTGTTTCAGGGTTGGTATACATATCGGCTCTGTTGTGCTTATCTTACATACACGAGTTACGCGAGCGAGACCCGGGCTACAGCCTGGACGCCGGTGCTTCCCGGCTTTCGGCAGAGCCGTACGTCGTTGTATATTCCACTCTGAATTTCTCATACAGCGGCAATCCGGGGTGGAGAGTAGAATATGCTGAAGGCCACAACGCTGATAGCGACGAATGACCGCAGATGTCCTATTATCTTACCCGATCACTCGCCTGGTTGCCAGGGGATGTGAACGATGGCTTATACAGGAATGGCAGGTGCCTCCTGGTTTTGCACCATATAGGAAATCACCAGCAACGTCACATCATCCTCAATATCATATCCATGGGTATAGGTACGAAACTGTTCTAGCAAGTAGGACAGGATAGCCTGGGCACCTTGCTGGAAGGGAGCCCTGGCCAGCACCTGCTCAACGCCTTGAAAGCCAAGCAGTGCGTGGTTGCTGTTATACGCTTCCACGAAACCGTCGGTACAGACGATGAGCAGGTCGCCAGTGGCAAACGTGGCGCTCATCGCCTGATAGCTCGTGGGAGCCATCGTCGTGCCCAGTGGCAAACCTTCCATGGGTAACCATTCCAGTCGACCATCAGCGCGGCGGATCAACAGTGGGATGGCACCAGCACTGGCGGCAATCACCTGGTACTCCGTAGAGGCAGTGGGACACAACTGCAGATAACACAGAGCTACATTTTGCTGCGCACGAATGGTGTGGATGCGCAGCAAGCTATCGAGCCGTGCCAGCAGCACTGCCGGCGGTTCACCTTCGAGCGCCACTGTCGTCAACATAACGCTTGTAACGGCCATCAAGAGCGCTGCCCCGATGCCCTTGCCCGAAACATCCCCAACTGCCGCTGCCAGTCGCCCATCAGCAAAGGGCAGGATCGTGAAGAGATCGCCACCTACACCACTGGCCGGCAGGGTCAGCGCAGCCACTTCCACCTGGTGGTGACGCAGGTAATTGCCTGGTAGGAGACTCTCCTGGATATGGCGGGCAATGGTTAATTCGTGTTGCAGACTGGCCTGAGTGGCCTTTTGTTCGAGCAGGCGTGCATTCTCGACCGCAATCCCAATGCGATCCGCCAGCGACTCCAGTGCGGTGATGGTGCGACGTTCATACCAATCACCGTTGCGCTGGTGCCCTAATGCATAGATACCAACAGGTTGACCACCAGCCACCAGGACAAAGGCCAGATGGAAGCCTGCCGCCAGCAGGAGCGCCAATCCGTGGTCTGGCGACGCTGCAGAGGATAGTGGTTCGTGGGGTTGATTGCCAGTTGTGGGAGTTGTGACCTCAGTATAGGCCCGGTTTTGGAGCAGCAGGGGTTGTTCCAGCGGCCAGTCTGCTGGCAGCGTGAGGCGGATAATACAGACTGTTGCGGTACTATCGTGTGGTTCTGGATCGTCAGGGAGTAGCAGCGGCACAAAGTGTCCTTCATACCACACCAGCAGTTGCGCGCTACGAATGCCCAGGCGTTGCGGAATTTCTCGGTTCAGGAGTGGCAGCAGCGTTTCCCATCCTTCCACATACCGCAACTCGTCACGGAGCGCCTCAACTTCACGGAGCAGATGTTGCCTTCCGGGATAAAAGATACGCTCGATCAGCGTATGTGACAGCCATAGAGCCGGGTTAAAGAGCGCCGCCAGGATCAGTGTGGTCAGAAAGAGAACCACCCCATTGCTTATGCCAAAAAACCAGGGGAGTACCTGGCTGAACAACGCCGTACTGATGACATAGACACTGGCCATGCCCAGTGTCAGCAGGATGTAGATCAATGTCCGACTCAACACGGTATCCACATCCAGAAGGCGATAACGCAAGATCGCCAGCGCAAAACTGGTGGGTATGGCCAGCATTGGCAGATAGACTGGCGTCAGAAACGGGATCAGCGGCTCGTTCCACAGCGCATTGGGTATGGCCCAGAGCGTCAACCATGGCATAAATCCCACAATACCACCCCAGACCAGCCAGCGGAATTGAGCCCGTACCAGCGGATCGTGTGTTTGCCGATAGGCGTACACACCAAAGCCTAGCGCCAACACAGCATGGATGCTCGCCATACCATTGACAATCTGTTTGGTGACAAAGGCAGATCGGGCGATCAGGTCGCCAGAATGCAAAGCCACCAGGATACTTGCCAGGACAATACTGCTGCTATAGATAGCGACCGGCATCAAGCGAGGATGCCAGTAGCGTACCGGACGCGGATACCCCAGAAAAAACACGAAAATACCGCCGGTTAACCCGATACTGATAATCTCCAGCGGTATCAGAAACTGTACCACCATCCAGGAGAGAGGTGGGGCACCGGTCAAGGGAATAGCACAGCCGCAATAGAGACCTAACCCCAGAAACGCGATGTACACACCTTGTTCAGCGGGACTATGACCGCCGAGCAGACCAATAATGGCCGAGACGAAGATGCTGACCAGGCCCAGCAGCACCGCACTGCTCCACCACAACATAGCCAGATGGAAGGGTATAAACGCGGCGGATGCGGTAAATGTTTGAACACCCTCTTTCGGGCGCATAATGGTGACCTGATAGGTGCGAGTGTGATGTAGTAACGACAGGCCAGCCAGTCCGCTATCTATCCACACATCGGGGCTGCGCCCATTCACCTGTAAAATCTCGTCGCCCGTCTTGAAGGGACTCTGAGGATCAAATACACGGCCAATAGAGCGCAGGTTACTGCCACTGGCAAAAGGCAGGGTTGGTGTCAACCAGCGGTAACTATAGGTACAGATACCAAGGAGCAACACAATGACAGGCCATGTTAAGCGTGACCAGCGTAAACGGCGGACAGATGCCTTGACCATGCAGTGGCGACCTCACAGATAATAGTGCAGAGGCAAGATGACTAATGATGAACGCTGCTGTGACGATAGCACTGGTATAGCCAGCACACGAATAATACATTCCGGACGGCATATGCCTATTGTAGCAACAGTATGCTTGACTGGCAATGTTCCATGATCCAGTATAATAGACAACCTATGCGTTACAAAGATCTGAATCGCTACGACATAACTCCGGATGATGAACACTACAGCGATGCCTGGCGGCGGGTGCTGGCGCGGCTAGGAGACTATACGGCTATTATCGTCCAGTCATTGAATATGCGTCCGAGTGGTATCGGTCTGCTGGCACAGACCAGGGATCATGTGCTGGTACGCATCAGCACTCCGGGTGAGCATTATATGCTACGGATGGCTCCCGAAGGCCATCTGGCCCGTGAGGTCTATTTTGGCCGGGCACTGGCGGCACAGCAGTTGCCCGCCACGCGGATCATCTTTCACGATTTATCGTGTACACTGGTACCGTTTACCTATATGCTGGAGAGCTATGTTGGTGGTACGATGGCCTCACAGCTCGATCAGCCGCACCTTTTGCGAGCGGTGGCGCGGCAAGTTGGGCAAACGCTCCGCCGGGTACATCGGATCGAAGCGCGAGGGTGGGGGGCACCTGATGCAGCCGGGCGCTGGCTCACGGCGGATTGGTCGGCAGTATTGACGCAGTTGCAAACCATACTGGCACCAGAGCCAGCAGACAGACTGGTATTTGGCACGAAAGGGCAAGCCGCTATCACTGCACTACGCGAATATCTTGCGCCTGGTTGTAAGACACCCTACCTCATGCATGGTGCCGTTGGCCCCTACATGGCTCGCTGCACGATAGGTGATCACGTGCAACTGGCGGCGCTGATCGATCCCGGCCCGATTATCGGGGGTGATGGGTTATTTGATCTGGCTGCTGGCACTGATCCTGCATATCCAGAGCCATGGCGCAGCGGTCTGATCGAAGGATATACAGCAATGATCCCCCTGAATGCAGCAGAAAAGGAACGGTTGAGGCATCTGCAAGCCTTGATCTGGTACTGGCAGGCATGCAGGCATTATATGCGCGCCGAGCCGTATCAGGCCACACGCGATCAGGCGCTGGTATTACTGCAAGCGTGGATGCAATAACACGAGGGAGGTATGCGGTGGAGTGATCAGCCGACCGGTTTCGCCTGCGGCAGAGCGGTACTTTATGTTGTTTTTCTGCCCACATCTCGCCTTAGACAAATTCGGCAGCACGGCAACGTATCGCCTTGCCAACGGCAAAAAGACGAGTTGACCATACTACCTGGCACATACCTCTTGCTCAATGACGAGTACATACATATGGCAAATCAACTCGAACTGATTGTCCTGCCTGAACCATCTGATGTGCAGCAGGCGGCTGCCGAACGGATTGTCAGTATTGCCCAGAACCGGGTAGCAATGAAACACACCTTTTCCATTGCCCTTTCGGGGGGCACCATGGTGCATGGTCTATACCGCTACTTGGCCGCTGAACCTCTGCGAAGCCAGATGCCCTGGCAGCATGTGTATGTATTGTGGGGCGATGAACGCTATGTACCACTAGATGATCCCGACAGCAACTATCGACTGGCGCGGGAAACATTACTTGAACATGTCCCTATTCCGCCGGAACAGATCTATCCCGTACCGACGTTTTATGCCGATCCATATGAAGCGGCGGCAGTCTATGACCGGCAGGTGCAGCAGGTACTCGCGTCAGGCCAGGGACAGATCGATGTTATGGTGATGGGGATGGGAGCGGACGGGCATACCGCCTCGCTGTTTCCCTATCATCCTGCATTGAATCTTCCTCAGGATATACTGGTCACAGCGGTTGAGCATGCCCCCAAACCACCACGCCTGCGGATCTCGCTGACTCCAACTGCGCTCAACTGTGCGGCGCATGCGCTGTTCCTGGTAACCGGCAACGAAAAGGCCGAGATGCTCCGTGAGGTATTGCGTGGCCCCCACGACCCGCAACGTCTACCAGCACAACTGGTGCGGCCAATCCACGGTACGCTGACCTGGTTTGTTGATACAGCCGCTGGTGGTGGGATACAGATTCACTGATGCTTCACGTTGGTACCAATCCCCGGTTATGCCGAAACGGTGCCATACTCTGAACACCTGTCGCCCGTTCTTTGCAAATAGAACATAACAGGTTTATAATAGCCCAGGTCAGTAGCGTATCATCGGGAATAGGAACCCGAAATTCCGGTTGATGAACGTTGAAGAATTCGAGAGTTGTTCTTTTCAATGGTCTCCTTTCCTCGGAGACTATCATTCGTGCAGTCCTGATAATAAGAACCTTTCACGCAAGGCGATCCCGCTTTGTGATATACGCTCATCATGTTGAGGTGTCAGTTGTTTGTTACCTGCAATGAAGGGGGACGAAACATGCGAACAATGCGCTGGTTCGGAATGGCGGCGGTACTGCTGTTTTTAATGGCACTGGTTGCGGTACCACGACCGGTTCTGGCTCAATCCGGGAATGTTGAGCCATCTGTTGCGCCACCGGGAACGGAATTTGCATTTTTTGCTGATGGCTTTAATCCACGCGAGCAAGTGGGAGTCTGGATTAACAATCCCGACGGATCAGTCAGTGACATTATTGATGCGAATGGCAATATTTTTGGTCTGTTTGCCAATAGCAACGGACGTGCCGATTGGACGGTGCTGATTGTACGTGATACGCCAGCCGGGTTCTACCAGATGGTGGCCCGGGGAGTGGACAGTGGTGTCCAGGTAGTTATTCCTTTCCGTATTGATCCTAATGCACCATCACCGCTCAATCACAACGTTGAACCCAATGCTGGACCCTCTGGTACCGAATTTGCGTTTTTTGTCGAGGGCTTCTTGCCCAATGAGCAGGTTGGCGTCTGGACGAACAATCCCGATGGTAGTGTAAGCAGTATTGTCGATGAGGATGGCAATGTTCTGCGGTTATTTGCCAATAGCAATGGGCGTGCGGACTGGTTTGTGTTAGTGGTGGACGAGCCGGGCTTTTATCAAATGGTAGCCTATGGTGTCGAGAGTGGGCGACAGGTGGTTATTCCATTCCGGCTCACCCCGTGATTCTGCTAATAGGCGTCATCTCTGCCTACCACACAGGGTTATGTTGTAGAGACTGACTGCAACGTTTTTAAGAGCATCTCTAAAAAGGGATGGTTTGGAGGGCACAGCCCTCCAAAAACCCTGTTTCTGCCCGCTGCGCAGCAGCGAGCAGGGAAAAATATCAGGAGCAAAGCCCCCCTCTCTCTCACTCTTTTCAGACAGGTTCTAAGTGCCTATCCGAATAACCCGGCAGCTTACAGTATTATGGCTTTGCGAAACTATTGATTTTATCCGAATTCAGTTATTCGGATTGGTTCTAAGTGCCACCAGTGGCTTTTTTTATATACCGGTTTCCTGGTTCTGCTGGATCAGGGCGGCACAACAACCTGCACCTCACTTTGTTTAGCGACGTGGTTTCCATGTCGGTGAATCTTGCTTCCACAGTCTTGTTCACATTCTATACGTCGTTGGCCCCTTCCTCAGCGAGCGGTACCAGTAATGCCAGCAATTCTTGAATAAGGTGTCCATGCTGAGCCGGATGCCGCATTGGTCGTTCCGGGTGCACTTCATAGTAGTTCTGGCGTCCATCGCGAAAGCGACTGATATAGTCATCTGCCTCAAGATCCTGAAGGATACGCTGGACAGCCCGTTCGGTGATACCGACCGTCGCCGCTATTTCGCGCGCTGTTGCACGCTGGTTACGCGCAATGCAGAGCAGCACCTGTGCATGATTGGTAAGAAACGTCCACTTTGACATAATCCGTACCCCCCAATCTGGCAGAGGAACCATAGTATGACTTGCTCAGTGTACGTGGTTGCGAGATTTTGTGCAACTTGTCCTCGTTCATATTACAACAAGCCATACCCTTGCGAATCTATCGCAGAGGGTGTGGCGAACGCAGAGCGCATACTGTCGATCGTATCTCTGCGGCTTCTACGTGTTTCAGGCTTGATGAGTTGCACTGTAGTCGGTATGATCGCCCTGTTTTTATGATACAATGTATCAATTACAAGGATTGCGTGGTGGGATCGGCGGCCCGTGAACGGGCGGGCAACGCACGACAAAGCCCGCCTGCGCGGGCTGGTGCACAGACCGCACTGGCGACCTGTTGTCCAGGTTCATAGCCCTGACGAGCGTGGGAGTACCTGTGTGTGATGGGTGATGCGATAGGGCACAAAACCCCGCGCCTGATAATTTGCCAGCGCGTGTGGCCCATCGAGGGTACAGGTATGCAGCCACACCCGCGTTGCGCCTGCAGCGAAGGCAGCTTGCACACCCACTGACAGCAAGTGCTTGCCCAGGCCGCGTCCGTGGAAGGCGGGTATCAGACCATAGTAGACAATTTCGGTGCCCGGAGTCTGGCCATCGGTACTGGCGGCGTTCAGTTCGATATAACCAATGGGAGTACCGCGCAAGTAGAGTACCAACAGGGTGACAGTGGGTAGCGCAAGATAGTCTTGCCACACATCGTCAGGCCAGGTGTGGCGATCAATCCAGTAGTAGTCACGTCCGACGGCATCATACAGGAAGCGCGCAAACGCTGGCAATGGTTCGCGTGCTTGCAACACAAGCAGATCGGGCTGCGGACTGAAGGCCGGGCGAAAATCAACCTGTGTTAACAGATGTAAATAGATGGTCGTCACAGTAGTGCTATTCATCATAGTAAGTATGGATAAAAAGATATGCTGGAATGGCTTATTATTGGCGGTGGCATACACGGCACCTATTTATCATATGTCCTGACGCACGTGGCGGGTGTATCCGCATCACGGTTACGTGTACTTGATCCGCATGCAACCCCGCTGGCACTGTGGGAACAGTTTACCACAAACGTGGGGATGGAGTTTTTGCGCTCACCGGTCGTGCATAACCTTGATCCCGACCCGCAGGCACTGGTCAAGTTTGCGCATACGGCGGCGGGATTACCGTATGCCCGCTTTATCGAGCCGTATCGTCGCCCGGCGCTAGATCTGTTTCAGGCGCACACCCGGCACCTGATTGAACATCAGCGGCTAAGGGAACTACGGGTGCAGGGGCGGGCCAGGAGATTACAACCCTATGCCGATGGGTTTCGGGTAGAAACTGCTGATGGCGACCTTATGGCACGGCGAGTGTTGCTGGCTCTGGGCGTGACCGAGCAGCCGTACTGGCCAGAATGGGCGCGATCGTTGCGGGCCACAGGTGCACCGATCACCCATGTTTTCGACACTACCTGCCGCCGGTCTGAGTTACCGATCGGCCAGCAGACGGTGGTCATTGGTGGTGGTATTTCGGCTGTCCAGACCGCACTGGTTCTGGCGCACCAGGCTCCAGGACAGGTGACGCTGGTTATGCGCCACCCGTTGCGCGTACACCAATTCGACAGCGATCCGGGCTGGCTGGGGCCAAAATATCTGCGAAGCTATCAGCGCGAGCCAGATTATGGGCAACGCCGGGCACACATTCAGTCGGCACGACATCGTGGCTCAGTACCGCCCGATGTCGAGCAGGCGCTGGGTGCAGCAATTGCCAGCGGCATGCTCAGTATGCGCACGATCGAGGTGGAGAGCGCAACCACAAACACCGCCGGGTGTATAACGTTGCGCTGGACGGACGGGTCAGGAACGCTGGACGCGCACCTGGTAGTGCTGGCGACTGGTTTTGCGGCGACACGGCCTGGCGGTGCCTGGCTAGATGCGGCGATTGCTGAACTGGGCCTGCCGTGTGCCGCATGTGGCTATCCTCTGGTTGATGAGACGCTTTGCTGGTATCCCGGTCTCTATGTGAGCGGGGCGCTGGCCGAACTCGAACTGGGGCCAGCGGCGCGCAATATTGCGGGCGCACGCATGGCTGCCGAGCGGATTAGAACGATCGCCCGGTATTAATCATCCCGGCGAAAGCCGGGATTCCGATGTACCATATTTGTCACGTCAACATGTGGCCTCCGGAACCATGCCCTGATGCAGCGGGTGCAGAGAGGCGTAGCGGCAGGATCATGAAAACATCAGACGTTTCACTTGCCGCAGTGGTTTCTGCGCCTTCGATGCTGCCATCCTGTTTCAGGATACACGTTGCAGCTCTCTGTATCCACTCGATTGTAACTGGACGGTGTATAATGTGAAAATTAGTATTAATAAGAAATGAGGTACAATCAATGGATACCCAATTGACCCGCACCAGTGACGATCAACTGCTCACAGGAGTCTGTGGCGGCATTGCCCGGCGCTTGAATGTCAACAGTAATGTCGTACGTGCGGCCTTTATAGGAGGTCTCGTAACGGGACTCAGCCCGCTGGCCTACGTTATCTGCTGGATTGCGATGCCGAAAGATGAGTGGGTAACACAGTCTGAGTCGCAACCACAACAGCTTACAGTTGAGCGGATGTCTCCTGCCTATCAAGGACAGCAGGTTGAAAGCTAGAATTGCTGCGCTATGGTTCTGGTTAACATGGATTATTACAAGCTTATGCAAAAGCGACTATGCGCTATCGGTGCAAGGAAGATGAAACTCTGTCTTGATCAGGACGGCAACTGACAGGTTGGTGTAGCCTGTCAGTTGCTTGCCCGGCATTCCATATCCTCCTCCAGATGCCCTGACTGCTCCTCCAGATGTTCCAACTGCCCCCCGGTATTATATTAAGAATCGATGACAATCCACTCCGGGCCACCGGACAGAGTCATGTGCTTCTAATCGGCTAAACCGGTTATCCTCTTAACGCCTTTCCAACAATTTATGGTTACTTCGTGACTACAATGTTTGCAACACGCAGTATAATACGCCCGTTATGACCAACATTTAGTGAACTGGCACCCGGGTGTGCCACAAGTGAAGGAGGACACATGTCGACCTCGCATTACTGTCGATCACGCTATCCGCTGTTCCTAACGGTAGCCATGCTGCTGATCGTTACCTTGAGCGCGATCGTTCCAACTGCGCCCCCCTCTGCCCAGGCACAAGACGCGCCGATTGATCAGATGCGTGCCTTCTGGGTTGATGCATCTAATCCGGGCTATCGCAATCATCCTCAGGTTGATGAACTGGTGCAAAATGTAGTCCGTGCGAATGCGAACACAATTATTGCCCAGATGCGGCGCCACGGTGATTCGCGTTACAACAATAGTATTGAGCCACGTGCGGCTGATCATACGCTGGCCCCGGCCAATGAATTTGATCCCCTGGAGTATCTAATTGAGAAGGCTCATTCCGAGGGTATCAAGGTGCATGCCTGGCTGGTGGTCACGGTGACTTGCCGCAACAATGATCCCTTGCGCGGGCATCCGCAGCATGTCTGTACCCACCACGGCCCCGGGTTGCCCGATCCAATCCGCTGGACGACGGCTACCTACAGCGGCGTTCAGGTCGGTGATCTCGATTTTGGGCATCCCTCGGCGATCCACCATATGGAGGCGGTTGTCCAGCATCTGTTGCAACATTATCCTGGACTGGACGGGATTCACTTTGACTTTATGCGCTATAGCGATCAAGAGTATGGCTACAATCGGGTGAGCCTGGATCGCTTCAATCGGGCGCATGGCTATCCAGCCAGCTATCGCCCGCGCCCAACCGACCCGGTCTGGAGCCAGTGGCGGCGTGACCGGATGACCGAGTTGATGCGCCGCCTCTATATTCGCAGCAAGGCGATTAATCCAAAGATTGAGGTCAGTGTGGCTACAATTACCTGGGGCGGCATTGGCAGCTATTCGCTGGATGACTGGCCGAACTCGGCGGCCTATTCACGTGTGTTCCAAGACTGGCGGGCATGGCTCGAGGAAGGAATTATGGACTTTGCCCTGCCTATGCACTATTTTGAGGAGGGCAACGCCCGTTCACGCGGATGGTATGATAGCTGGCTGGCCTGGGATCGGGCGAATACCGGTCGGCGGGCGATTGTGGCCGGGATGGGATCGTGGCTCAATACACCGGATCAGGGTATTGCGCAGATCCAGCGTGCCCTGATGCCCGATGCTCAGGGGCGGGCCTTGTCCGGGGTGGCGTTTTATTCGTATAATCAGCCTTTTGCCGGCAGCAATTTTGAGCGCCGCCGGGCGTTTATGGATCAGCTGCGCGCCACGGTGTTTGCACAGCCAGCGCGCGCTCCTGTCTGGCCCTGGATCGCCTATCCGACAACCGGTCATCTGCAAGGGATGGCGACCATTGACGGCCAGATTATTTCTGATGCGCGGGTTTCGTTGTTCAAGGATGGTACCTGGTTGCGCGACATCACGGCTTCCTACGATGGCTGGTATGGTGCAGTTGAACTTGATCCCGGTCTGTATACGGTGGTCATCCACGGCCATGATGGCCGTACGGTGCAGCACGATATTGTGGTCAAGGCCGGAATGGTGATGAGCGGGCCGTAGTAGACCGGCCAGGTCTGGCGTTTTGGGGCGGCGCGATACCGCTCTTTTACATGACGGTGTTCTGGTAGGGGCAGGATATGGCACCTGCCCCTGTCATATCTGCGTACGTCAGACGCTCCATGTTTTTAACACGAAGATGGGCGGAGGCAACAACGCTGCACTGTCCGCACCCATCAACATCCATAGTCTACGGTGATCCGGGTCGCATGGCGGCAACCAATCGTAATCGCTACCCTGACTGGGAAGGCGCAGTGTCGGGGGAATGCGCCGCGCATCATCTTACCGCAGGGCAGCCCATCCCCATGTGATGTGCCCACCGTGTCCCCACCGCCTACCTGCCTCCATAAACTTCCATAGACGTTCGATCGTGTCAACCGGTCAACCGGTCAATGCACAGACACCTCCACATTACTTTTCCTTAACAAACCTGATTGAGTAGCTTTTTCAGACTTCCCTGGTTGCGAAAAAGTTCTTTCGCTCATCGTTCATTTCAATGAACATGGCTGTGTCCATGTGCGGTATGCTGGTGAAATCGGAAAGGAGAACAGACGCTATCGGTGATTGTCATATCTGGTATTGAGTACCTGTAAAATGTGTTCTCTGGAAAAGTATAATTCACTTACGTATATTGTCTGGTCATCGTACTAGAGGTAAGCGTGGCACTGTTCAGGTATGCTGCCTCTATTAGTTTTCAGGTCGCCATCGTCAGTGCTGCATCTGTTCCATTACCCATCGGTATGACGAACGCCTGCGCACTGCATTCGCTCAACCCTATGTCATTAACAGGAGACCAATTATGAAAGTTGCTCATGTTGTGCGTGCGCGTGCGCTACCCGCACGCAGCATGCATCTACTGCTATTGCTGGCGCTGATCAGTAGCTTATTGATCGCCGTCGCACCCGTTTCTGCCGCTCCCCGGGATACCCTACCGGATACTGACGCCGATTTTGTCGCCGGGCAGGGGCCTACTGCGGATCAATTTGGTACGCGCGATAATCCCTCGCCACCGAGTATAACCGGCGATACGATGAATGTGCCCACTGGCATTGCTGTTTCGGAAAGGCAGGCCTTTGTGGCTGACCGTGACAACAACCGCGTGCTGGTGTATAACCTGGAACTCGATGCGGCGTTACCACCACCGCTAAACACGTTTCCCAACCTGGGTACGACAGCCGCAGCGGCAGCGACTGATATCTGTATCGGGCAAGCAAGCTGTGACATCCGCAATCCGCAGACAACTAGCCAGAATACGCTGAATGGCCCGACTGCAGTAGCGGTTAATGCGGCGGGGACACAGATTTTTGTGGCGGATAGCGTGAATAATCGTGTACTCCGCTTTGACGTGTCAACTCTGGTACCAAGTGCTCCCGGTGTTAACCAGGCTTCACTGGTGCTGGGACAGACGGCCTATACCAGCAACGCGTCGGGCAGCGGCCTGGGACAACTCAGCAACCCGCAGGGTGTGGTGGTTGACCGCACCGGGCGGGTATATGTGGCCGACACCGGCAACAACCGTGTGCTGATCTATAACACTCCATTAACCAACGGCAAGCCGGCCAATGTCACGCTGGGAGACGCATTAGGCGCGGGTGCCACCCAGATGAATATGCCAACTGGACTGGCGATCGGGCCGGATGACAGGCTGTATGTGGCCGATACCGGAAACAATCGCGTGCTGGTCTTTGATCCACCCTTCACGAATGGCAAGGCAGCCACAAAGGTGTATGGGCAGACAGGGTTTGGTACAGCCGCACCCGGGGCCGGAACTACTGGCATGCGTGGCCCGACGGGTGTGGCGGTCGATGCAGCCAATAACGTCTTTGTGGCCGACAAAGGCAACAACCGTGTGTTGCAGTTCAACCAGAACGCCAGCGATAGTGACACCACCGCTGATCGCGTATTTGGGCAGAATACCTTTACCGCCACCAGCGCCAACCGGGGCAGTGGCACGCCCAGTTACAACACGCTGAACGAGCCAACTGGCCTGGCGGTGCATCCTATCCTGCGCGATCTGTATGTGGCCGATAGTGCCAACAACCGTGCCTTGCAGTTCTGGACACCAGTGCCCAACTCGACGCCAGTCATTAATGAACCGCCGAACCTGGCCTTTACTCCCTATCCAGGCGTGACCGCACCACCCACCACCGCATTCACCTTGCTTATCCAGGGGCGTGATTTTGCGCCCGGTGCCACGGTGATATGGGATGGTCAGGAGCTGCTTGGCCCGGCGAACGTACAGAGTACGTCGCTGATCGAGATAGCCCTCGATACGTCGGGCACTCCTTCGGAACTAGAAACCTTGCTGGCAGATCCGCGTGTAGATATTCCGATTCAGGTGGCAAACCCGGTGGCCGAGCGTTTCCCACCGCCCAATCCACCAGCTCTGGTCTCTAATGCCGTCAATTATGCGGTCTGTTTACCAAAACCAGTGATTGATAGCTTCTCGCCCCCATCACAAATGGCGGGTAGTACCGGCTTTGTGTTGACGATCAATGGCAGCAATTTTGTAGCTAATACGCTCTACCCCATGTCTATGACCTGGGGCGGTAATCCGGTCGACCAGAACGATATTCTCAGTATCACTGAGACCGAGATGCGCGTGTTCATTCGCGCCACCGAGCTGATTACGCCCGGTCTTATTCCGATCACGGTATCCAATTTTAGTCCTGGCGCGGTCTGCGAGAATACAACGACTTCGGCTCCAAGCAACTTCCGGTTGACCACTCCCGCTCCGGCGATCACCAGCTTCAGCCCGGCTTCGGCTGTTGCCGGTAGCACGCAGCCCTTCACCCTGACAATTAACGGTACCGGCTTTGTGCCGACATCGGTGGTGCGCTGGAATGGTGAGCAACGTCCGACGACCTTCCTGAACCGGGGCCAGTTGGAGATAACTGTCCCGGTCACTGACATTTTGCCCACGCCAGGCAGTGTACCGATCACTGTTTTCAATCCGCCCGATGATACCGACCCG
>DAOTWD010000006.1:0-35474 GCA_034435975.1 Chloroflexaceae bacterium
GGACGAGGAGCGCGCCCGGCTGCGACAGGAACGGCAGCGCCACGTCACGATTGGGGACGCGCAGCGTGAGGTGCAGTGTGTCCACTGGGCCCATCGCATCACCTGGATGCAGCGACAGTTTCGTGCCGGCGAGACCATCGCGACGCTGTTCCGCCAGTTGGCCGCCTAGCGCTGGTTAAAAGTGCAAGGATAGTGTATACTATTGTCGGGACGGTGGGATCTCCCCGACCACCTTGGCGGGCGCACGGGATTGGCCAGTGCGCTGGGCCCTGGTCGAGCGCTTGATTACCGACGGCATGGCTAATTGTCATAGGTTAAGCACTTGCCTAATCTGTCAAACGAGGATATACTGGTGGCATTCCAAGTCCAAACCGTCACTGTCGCCGGGTGTCAGGGAGCCCGGATCACACCCGCCGACCCCACATTCCTGCTCCCAGTGACGCTGCGATTGAACGGTGCCTGGACACATTTGTCAACCCGGCGGCCTATGCCGAACAATCCTAACTATCGCTCCTGCGGCTATCGCAATCGCCACCTGACCCTACCAGTGATGCTGGCCTTCATCCTTGCGCTCATCTGGCGTCGGGTTCCAGACGTCTGTCCCTTGCCATGCTTGCCATGCAAGTTGGCTCGCTAACACATCCTCTGGGCCCAGCCGACAGCGGTTCAGTCAGCCAGAGCTCTCGGAGCGCTGGCCGGTCTGTCCGGCTGCGGTGGTCGAGCTGGTGCTGTCTCGCGTGCTTGACGCCTTGCCGACCCGTCAGGTGCGGCGCACGCGCCCGACTGTGGCACAACGCTGGCCCACCTGCATATGCAGGTTGCCGCGCTCTATGCAGCGGATGGCACCACACTGAAGGTCTTGTTCCGCAAGCTTGACGGTTTACGCGAGCGTCCGAAGGCCCCGTTGGCTGGCCATCTGGTTATCGCTGTGAACCTGATTCCCCACCTGCCAGCCAACCTCTGATGGGCGGATGCGCCCGCCACGAATGACAAGGTACTGACCCCCGATCTGATCCGCTGGTTGGGGCCCAACACGTTGCTGGTACTCGACCTGGGCTATTGCGCCTCCTGGCACTTTGATGCCATCACGGAGGCTCATTGTTGGGGCGTCACGCGCATGTGTGACAAAGCCCGCTATCAGGTGCATATGAACATATGATAGTTACAACATTATCTGGAAAGCATTCCCGCACTCATTTGACCGATTCGGTTCGTGAGAATCACATCCAGTTCGGATCACCCTCACGGAATCTCGGATAACGGGATAGAAGGCGTGTAGTCCGCCCAGTGGATAGGTGTCCATAAAACCAGAACGATATGGTATTATACCTCTCGCTACCATCAACCAGTCATCGCCATCTGTCTGATAATATATATATTTGTAACCGTTCCGGGAAACGTTCGCCAGGCAGGACTCCTCTACACCACCTCACCTGAACGGTTATCATAAAAGGCTTTTCCGATTTGTAGAGCGACCGTATCACCAGGCCGTAGAGTCAGAACCGCACACACTCTGGTGTATATCACGTTTAGCTCTTTCTAAAGAGCTAAATCGCAACCTGACAAAACAAAGCGGAATGACCTTAATATTAATATTATGATGACACAACGGTGATCAATGATCAGTGATCAGTGGTCGGATTATCCTGACTGCTGACCACTTTTTTGTGTGCCGTAAACAAACGCTGAACGAGAGAATCGATCATGAAATATTCTATACTTGCACCATATCTGCGCAACGTTATTCCGTTGACACTGCTGAGTAGCCTGGCACTGTACGCGCTCTGGCCGTGGCTTCCATTTACACGACAGACGATAGCTCCGCGCACAATTGTGTTTTACGGCTTCAGTATTTTAGGCAGTGTGATGGAACAGGCGATTTTTCCGGCATTCCAGAGCCAATGGTGTGCGCAGACGGGCGAGCAGGTCGAGTTTATCAGTTCTTTTGCTGGTTCGGGCACAATCACCAACCAGATTATCATGGGTGTGCCGGCCGAACTGGCCCTGCTCTCGCTGGAACTCGACGCACTGCGCCTGAGCGAGGCCGGCGTTATTGATGCGAACAGCTGGTATGCTTTACCCCAACGCGGAGTGATCAACCGCACGCCGTTTGTGATTCTGGTGCGTCCCGGCAATCCCAAAGGTATTCATGATTTTATCGACCTGACGCGACCGGGTATTGGCGTGGTGCATCCCGATCCCTTAACCTCAGGCGGCGCAAACTGGGCCATTGTTGCCGAGTATGGGGCCGGGGCGCGTGCTGATCCTGATCGACCTGAGGCCGGCTATGATCTGCTCCTGGGGATCTGGCGCAACGTTGTGGCACAGGCCGCTTCGGCTCGCTCGGCGCGTACACAGTTTGAAAACGGGTTCGGCGATGCGCTGATTACCTACGAACAGGAGGCACTCTACGATCAGGCACGTGGGCGATTGCAAGCCGAGATTATCTATCCACAACGCACAATCCTGAGCGAGCATACGCTGGTTATCATCGAGCGCCATATTGCCCCGGCTCAACGTGAATTGATCGATGCCTTTGTACAATTTCTGTGGAGTGAACCGGCCCAGCGCCTGTTTGTCGAATATGGTTACCGCAGTGTTTATGAGGAGTTAAACCGCGCAAACCCGCAGTTTGGCACGATTGGCGATCCCTTTATGATTGATGATTTTGGCGGCTGGCCGCAGGCAAAACGCGACATTGTCGAGGGCATTTGGAAAGATCGTGTGCTACAGGAGTTGGAGCGATGAGTATGTCCAGGCCGAGTCGATCAGCCGGTAATCGCCATAGTTCAGCCAGCACGGTTGCCCACCCATCACCCTGGCTACCGGTCAGTATGCTGATCGTCGTGTTGCTGCCGCTGCTCCTGATGCCGCTGACAGCGGTGTTTATCTTTGCTTTTCGTGGTGGTATCGGGGCTTTCATTGCGGCGCTGCTCATTCCTGATGCGCAGTTTGCGCTACGGTTCAGCCTGCTGATCGCCTTTGCCACCGCCCTACTCAATGGACTAATTGGCACCTTTGCCGCATATGTGTTGAGTCGGTATCGCTTTCCGGGCCAACGTCCCTTGAACATCACGGTCAATCTCCCCGTCGCCATCCCCACGGTCGTTGTGGGTACGTCGCTCTTGTTGCTGTGGGGGCCAATCGGGTTGCTGGGACACTGGCTCGATCCGCTCGGCTTGCAACCAATGTTTACACCGTTCGGAGTGTTGCTGGCGCATCTCTTTGTTACCTTTCCGTATATGCTCAGTACGATCAAGCCGCTCCTGGATGAACTGGAGACGACCTATGAAGAGGCAGCGTATACCATTGGTGCCAGTCGCTGGCAAACCTTCTGGTATGTCACTCTGCCCGCCCTACGCGGGGGCATTTTCACCGGTGCGCTGCTGACCTTTGCCCACTCACTGGGTGAGTTTGGCGCGACGGTGCTGGTGTCGGGAAACTTACGCCTGCGCACCCAGACCGCACCACTTTACATTTTTGCCCAGTTTGAGGCCGGGAATATCGCCGCTGCCAATGCCGTTGCAGCGGTGCTGGCGGCATTATCGTTTGTCATTTTCTTTTTCCTGCTACGCTACACCGGGAATGGGCGTTAGCAGAAGAGTTGAAATCAATGCGCTATATGGGGGACTGATGTCGATTGTGCTGGATCAGTTGATCAGATGGTATGGCAACCAGGCGATTGTCGATCAGGTGTCGCTCGAAGTGGCCGATGGCGAATTGTTTGTATTGCTGGGAGCCAGCGGCAGTGGCAAAAGCACGGTATTACGACTGATTGCGGGCCTGATTCAGCCCGATGCCGGGCGAATCGTGTTGCATGGACGTGATGTCACCGCTGTGCCACCCCAACAGCGCAACATGGGCTTTGTATTTCAGAACTACTCGATTTTTCGGCATATGACCGTAGCCCAGAATATTGAATTCGGGCTAAAAATCCGCAGAGTACCCCCTGGTGAACGAGCACGACGGCGCGATGAGCTGCTCGATCTGGTAGGACTGGTCGGCCTGGGTAATCGCTATGCGCATCAACTCTCCGGTGGGCAGCAGCAGCGGGTGGCACTGGCACGGGCACTGGCCTACGAGCCGAAGGTACTCCTGCTCGACGAGCCGTTCGGGGCGCTGGATGTGAAGATTCGTGCCCAATTGCGGCGCACGCTGAAGGAGATACAGCGCCGCTTGCAGATTACGACCATTCTGGTAACACACGATCAGGAGGAGGCATTTGAGCTGGCCGATCGTATTGGCGTGATTGAGCGCGGCAAGTTGCTGGAGGTTGGCGCACCAGAAACGCTCTATGCCTACCCGCGCACCGTTTTTACGGCCACCTTCCTCGGCACGGCTACTGTGCTGGTGGGCCGCGTTGACAATGGGTATGCCCGCTTTGGCTCGCTGCAGCTACCCCTGCCCCTCGATAGCGCCACCGACTATGAAGACGGCGATCGCGTGCAGATTCTCGTACGCCCGGAACAGGTGGCACTTAGCGTCACCGAGCCAAAGAGCCATGTGCCGGTGATTGGGCGTGGCACGATTGTCGAGCACGTGTTTGCGGGTGACCGGCGACGGTTGCGCCTGCGGTTGCCGCATCTTCCGGGGGTGCGCCAGATTGCGCCCGCAGCACCGTTTGGTGAAGAGGGTTTGCTGGTTGATACCGTGGTACCGACCGATGTGCCGCTTGCAGGAGACGCGATCTGGGTCAGTCTGCGCGCCTGGCATATGCTCAAACCACCACCGCGCCGCCTGTTGCTATACGATCCTGCGGCCAATACCTCCGTAACACCTCTTCTCACCCGCTGGCTGGCGGAAAAACTCGACGCGACGGTGACCGTGCTGGGCATCGCGGCGACCAACGAAGCACTTGACCCGGTTGCGACGATGCTGCAACGCTACCTGGACGCAGCCGATCTCCCGGCGGAGCTGCATCTACGCGTGGGCGATGCCGAACAGCATCTTACCATTGAGCAGACTGAGTCGTTGTATGATCTGCTGGTGCTGGGCTGTGGCGAAAGTACCGACGCAGGAGCGACTGCTCAGCCACCCGACGTGCGTATGATCGAACGCATCGCACGTAGTGGGATGACCCCGATCCTACTGGTGAAAGGCTCGCGCACACAGCTCTTGCGCATCCTCATCTGCACTGCCGGTGGTGAGCCAGGCAAAAATGATGTTCGTACGGGTGGGCGACTGGCGCGACGCTTTGGGGCGACGGTGACGATTCTCCATGTATCAAATCCGGTACGTGGGGTAAGCCTGCTGGTAAAGACGCATCTCGAACAGGCAGCGGCAACACTCCGGGCACTCGATGTCGCCAACACCGTGCAGATTTATCCATCCACTACACCATCCGAAGGCATTTTACATGTGGCTGGCACAGACGATTACGATCTGATTGTTATTGGTAATCATGGCCCGATTATGCCCACGCTCTTCGGGAGCAGCGACGTAACGCGGCAGGTGATCACCCACGCGCCATGCTCGGTGCTGATTGTTCCAGATGATGCGCTGTAGGTTGTGGGCACATGTACACGACAACTGAACTCTTTGCTCGATGTGCATAAACCGGAGCTTCTCATGTACCATTGAGACCAGCTTACTGGCTGAATACCCCTGAAATTACCATATGCTATAACCGGTGCGCCCTCCCATATAGTATTCTGACCTTCCGTAGACCCAACCTGTCACCAACAGCTGGGACGGTCAGGGAGAACGAGCAGAACCCTTATTCGTTGGCATCGGACGTTCTCTCCCCATTCATTTCGAGCGAGGCCATGATCGCCTGCAACATAGGCAGCGCATCAGCTTCGTTCGCTGCCTTATAGCCGTAGAGGAAACCATAAACCTGGTAATCACCCTGGCCACGTCCGGGTTGGCGATAGAGGGCCACACCCTTTGAGCCACGCTCAGTCATAAAGCTGATACCCGTAGCCCACGGCTTCGGCGGAAACGCAATAATATCTTCCTCAATCACAGGCCGACCATAGATACGCTCCAGGGTATCGCGAGCACGGTTGCGCAAGTTCTCGCCCGTATTGCCATACGCATCACCTTCGGCCATGAAACTATCCACAGCAGCAAAGGTGCCACGGTCGGCGCTAATAAAGATGGTCAGATCGTTGCCCAGTGACTCCTGGGTCAGGCGGTCACCTGGATAGCGGATGCGCCAGCGACCGCCGGGAGCGCTAAAAACCACTTCCTGCGCATCACCCTCATCCTCAATCCGAACGGGCGTTGCGCTCGAACTGCTGATCGTCGGGGTTGGATCGACGATGATCGGCGTTGTTTCGAGTTGTATGGTCGGGGTCGTTTCCAGTTGTGTGGTCGGCAAGTTACCGGATGTCGGGGTGACTGGCGCGTTGCAGTTGCTCAACCAGACGATCAGGAACAGCGCGATCATAGCTATTCTGGATAGAGATATAGGGATATGCATGATCTGGCTCATTTCTATAAACTACATCGGAATATCACTTCTGCCTCCTGGCCCCTTTGCGCCTTTGCGTTAAACCTCGCGCCATTATTGTCCACCAGATCCCCAACACTCGCTGGTGCTCTAGAGAGAGGGACGCGCAGGCGAAGCAGAAAGCGGTCTGAGCGCTTGAGCGACCTGAGCGGGGCGACGCACTTGAGCGCCTCACCGCTTCACCGCTTCACCGCGCCTCACCACCCACACCGATCCGGGCGACGAGTGGCGCTGAGGATGGCACTAATACCGATCAGAATCAACATACCCGGCCACCAGGCGTTTAACGCGGCAATAATCGCCATGCCAATAAAGAACACGGCTGTACTCACGCCGGCCCAGGGACGGTTGGCCGCCGCGCTGCTAAAGAAGCCCGATAATCCGATCAGGATAAAAATGCCGGGCCAGATCGTGCGCGTCAAAAACAGAATAGCCAGTCCGATCAGAAAAAACCCACTCCCCATGCCACTCCACACAACTGGCCCTGGCCCGCACGGATGCGCGTGTTTGTGCCTGGACTTTGACCGGGGAAGCGCAGGGGCGGGCACGGGAGTCACCGGCTCAGGCATCCTCGTCGGCGCGGAAGTCGGCGGCGACGATGTCTCGGTTGTCGCGGCAACCGGCTCTTCTGCTGCATACGTCGCCGTTTCCCGCCGATACGCCTCGTTTCCTAGCGAGCGTCCACAGTTTACACAGAAGATCGCTCCGACTGGATTCCACGTTGCGCAAGCCGCACACTGCTGATGAGCTGCTGGTGCTGCGGATTGCTGCGGATCACGCCGCAGCGCGATGGTTGCGCCCACATGCGCCGGTCTGGCTGGCGGTAGGGGTGCCGCCATCGTTATTGGTTCGACTGCCGCTTCCATCTGGGAATGATCAGGATCGGCCAGCACCACAGCAGGTTGAGACGGCGTGATCACCGTGCCTTCTACTGCCTGGTGGAGTGCCGCGATCAACTCGTCGGCAGTGCTAAAGCGAGCGGCCGGATCGCGTGCCAGCGCCTGCATCACCACCTCGGCCACGGCGGGAGAAACATCCGCACGCATCTCGCGTAAGGGGCGTGGTTCCTGAACCAGACGCGCTGCCAGGATTGCCAGCGGTGTATCGGCCTGGAACGGAAAGGCACCACTCAAGACCTCATAGAGAACCACACCAAGTGCATACACGTCGGCTGATGGGCCAATATCTGGCAAACCCTGAGCCTGTTCGGGTGACATGTACTCCGGCGTGCCCATCACCATGCCCGTGCGGGTCAGTCCAGGAGCGCCATTCACATCACGCGCCAGACCAAAATCGGTCAGGTAGACCCAGCCTTCATTGCTGATCATAATATTGGACGGCTTGATGTCGCGGTGTATCACGCCCCGGCGATGGGCATAGCTCAACGCCCGGGCAACAGGCGTCAGGATTGCAAGCGCCTGTTGCACCCTCAATGCCCCCTGACGTTCCAGCATACCCTTGAGCGTCTCACCGGGGATGTATTGCATTGCGATGTAGTACAGATGATCGGCCTCGCCAATATCATAGATCGGCACAATATGTGGATGCTCCAGGCTTGCCGCTCGCCGTGCTTCCTGCCGGAACCGATCAACGTACACCGTGTCTTGTACCAGAGCTGGCGACAAGACCTTCAGCGCTACGATCCGATCCAGATCGATCTGCCGCGCCTGATACACCAGTGCCATCCCGCCTCGTCCCAGTTCGGCCATAATTTCAAACCGACCTACTCTTGTACCCGGAATTTGCACCATCATTTTGACACCCTGTTCGTATAAACACGAACTACACGGTTGCACTCACGATCTCTGATGCCGATGTGGAGCGTTGCCAGCAGAACCGATTGACTATCCTGGTACCGACGCATTGCATTGATACCAGGATTACCAGATTTGAACGCCCACCGTGCAGGTCATGGTGTGAACAGAACGATGCTCGTTCTGCCTGTTGACGATATACTTTCTGGAAATAGGACGAAATCATCGGGTTCGAGGTTGCAACCGTGCATATGTTGTGTTTACGAATGCTGCTGCTCCGGGTGCCTGATCTGGAGAACATTTGAGGCGTCGCACGATCGAGATACGGTTGGGAGAGGATAGCATAGGAGTACTATTCAGCCATACACGCCTCAGCTGATTGTTGCATCGCCTGCGCGATCTGCTCCTGCGTGATAGTCTCATCTAACACGGCCCGCAGTTGCAGGTTGACCGCTTGCAACGCGCAACGTAACCCGCGGGTTGGTGGCAACCCGCTCGCATCCTCTGCCTGAGCAGCCGCTGCCGCCAGCAGCGGATTCTCCACAACGGCTGGATCGTTCAGGACACTGCGCAGGGCAGGCAAGCGGCCCAGTTCACGCGCCAGTCGTATCTGAGTCTCTGGCTCAGTCAGAAAGCGGGCAAAATCTTGAGCGTAGACCCGTTCAACCCCATCCAGGTTGCGCTGAAACAGCAGATAGCTACTGCCAAGCGCCGATGCGGCCCGGCGACCCGTCGCTGGCATATACGGCATAGGTGCGATACCGGTGTCAGGTAGACCATCTGGCCCGGTATAGTCTGCAATAGCCCAATCGCCATCTATGGTCATGCCCACTTGCCCGGTACGAAACAGGGCACGGCTATCGGGATAACTCTGTTGTTCGGGCGGTGCGGCGACGCGCAGTTCGCGGATCAAGTTGAGCGCGTCGATCATCTGGGGGGTATTCAGGGTAGGCCATTCACCATCGGGAGTTGTGAGGGCACCATTAGCCCCGTTCAACCAAGCCAGCAACCAGTGTGCCTCGATCCAGGCCGTCGTGATCCCATGATATTCGCCACCACGTACTGCTCGGGATAGCATAATCAGCTCATCGGTCGTGCGCGGCGGTTCCGCCACCAGTGCCCGGTTGTACAGCAATACCAGAAAGTCCTGTGCTGTCAGAGGATGGCCCCATAGCTTTTCGGCACGTGTTGCACTGGTAAGCGTTGCTGACAATAACGCCTCACCGGGGACAACCGGATCAACCGGTTGTAGTTGCCCATCAATCAACAACCCGGCCAGATCCTCGTGATTGCCCCAGATGAGATCGGGAGCAGCAGCTTCCACCAGGTTAGCCGTAATCAGATCCACGCGCAGACCAGTCACACTCTTGGGGATCACCGTGATCTCGATTCCCGTGCGGGCCGCAAATTCAGCCGCCAGAACTCTCATCTGCTCCAGAGCTTGCGCCTGTTCGGTCGTCCAGATCGTCAATACTGGTGAGTGCGGCGTTGGTTCTGGTGAGGGTAGGGGTGTTATCCGCAGCGGTGTTGCCACCGCGGTGCTGACCGGGCCACGTGGTGTCTGCGTGGCCTCCACTGCTACCGGCGTAAGCGCTGGTGGAGCTTCCAGCCAGGCGCATGCCACCAGCAGGATCAGAATGAGCATCACGAACATGCGTTGCCGCCAACCCATTGTCTTCACACGCATCAACCGGTATTTTTCAGACCAGCGGCAATACCGTTAATACTGAGCAAGACTGCCGCTTCAATCGCTGCATGTTCCGGGCCGGATGGGGCCGCCCGCAACCGCCGCATCAGTTCGATCTGGACGTAGCTGAGCGGATCGACATATACCGCACGCTGAGCCATCGTCCGTTGCAACTCCGATGTGGGATCCATAAGATCGCAGAAGCCAGCCACATCACAGATCAGGCGGTAGGTGCGTTCATATTCTGCGACAATCGCGCTAAAGATCTCATCAGCCAGCGCCTGATCAGGCACCAGATCGGCATACTGGCGGGCGATACCCATATCGGCACGCGAGAGCGTCATCTGTGCGCTGCCAATCATGGTGCGGAAAAAGGGCCAGCGCTGATACATCTCCTGCAGGGTGGTCAGACCGGGGGAGTCCGCAAGTTGCGTGGAGTCGGTTTGTTGACAAATCAGTTCCATTGCTGTCCCCAACCCATACCAGCCTTGCAACGTATGGCGGCTTTGCATCCAGCTAAACACCCAGGGAATCGCCCGCAAATCCTCAATGCGTGTGCTGTTGCTACGGCTGGCAGGGCGCGAACCAATGCGCAGACGGCTGATCTCGGCCACAGGTGTGGCATGCCGAAAATAGGTGACAAAACCGGGATGGTCATAGACCAGCGCCCGATAGTGCTGGCGGGCAATGGCGCTCATCCGTTCCATGGTCGCCATCCAGGCTGGTGCCGGTTCAGTCGTGGTTTCGGGGAAGCTGCCGCGTAGCACTGCATTCACCACCTGCTCCAGGTGACGCTGTGCAGTGGGCGCATCAAAGTACTGGTCGGAGATCACCTCGCCCTGCTCTGTCCAGCGAATTTGCCCGCGAATCGTGCCTGGCGGTTGGGCCAGAATCGCGCGATTGGCCGGGCCACCACCGCGCCCGACTGCTCCGCCGCGCCCGTGCATCATCCGCAGTTTGATCTGGTGCTGTTCTGCCAGCGCAGTTAACTCGACCTGAGCACGATAGAGTGCCCAGTTGGCCGAGACAAACCCGCTCTCCTTATTGCTATCGGAGTAGCCCAGCATTACCTCCTGCACATTATGGCGCAGGCGCAGGTGATCACCATAGACCGGCAATTTCAGACAGAAATCCAGGATCGCTGCTGCACCCTTCAGGTCGGCATCGGTCTCGAACAGCGGCACGATATTCAGCCGGCTATAGCGCCCCGGTTGATATAAGCCTGCTTCACGCGCCAGCAACAATACAGCCAGCAAATCGCTCGCCCCTGCCGTTCCGCTGATAATGTAGTTTTCGGTCACTTCTGGATCGACTTGCTCCAGGATTGCCGCGACCGTGCGGAAGGTCTGGATCACATCAATTGTATCGGCACTATAGGCATGCAGGCGTAGCGGAATGAGCGGGCGCGAACTGGTCAACTCCTGCACCAGCAGGCGAGAACGGGTCAACTCATCCATATCGCGGTAGGTATGGCAGATCCCGGCATGGGCGAAAATCTCGTGCAACGCACTGGTGTGGCGGCGGCTGTGCTGGCGAATATCCAGCAATGCCCCGTGCAAGCGAAAAACCTCTGCTTTGAGGATCGCATTGTGTAGGGTACCATCAGCAATCCGCACCCCCTTGTTAGCCCGCAGGCTCTCATCCATCACCCGCAGATCATCGAGCAACTCGCTGCTATGATAGTAGATCACCCCGGTGGAAACCGATCGCACATGCGGTTCTAAGCCCCATTGGGGCGTATAACGCTGCACATGTTCCAGCGTTTGCTGCAGTTTGGCGCGGATGTAGGCACATTGATGGCGATACAATTCACGTGGACGCCGTTCTGCCAGGTTTTGCGCCAGATGGGGAAAGAGTTGTGCATTCTGCTCCAGACACACGTACAATTCGTCACTGATACCAATCTGTTCTGCCGATTGGCTTAACGCCAGATGCAGGTCATCCAGGGTTTCTAAAAAATTATGGATCGTCGTAATCCGCAGCATACGCACCGTCTCAATCGTGACCTCTGGCGTCACCAATGGATTGCCATCACGGTCGCCTCCCATCCAGATCCCGAAGCGTAACAACGGTGCCACATGCCAGGAGTGATCGGGATAAAAAGTATGCAAGGCCCGTTCTAACTCGCAGTAGATCCGAGGGACTTCTTCGGGCAACACTTCCTGAAAATAATACAATCCGTTGTTCACCTCATCGAGAACACCGGGCTTGACATAACGTACAATATCACTCTGCCACAGGCTCACCATCTGTTCTTCGATCTGGTTCACCAGTACAGTTTGCTGATGGGGGAGTAAGGCCGCCGCACCATTGGACATATTGCCCGCAGCCAGTAGCATCAACGCATCGCTGATACGCCGCAACTTTGCCAGTGTTGTTCGCCGCTGCGATTCGGTGGGATGCGCCGTGAACACGGGCATGATCAGCGCAGTATCCAGCCATTCCTGAATCGCTGCGGCGGGCACGTGATGATCGCGCAGTTCGGCGACAGCGGCGGCGATACTGTCGCTGCGTGGAGTGGGGTAGGCGCGGCGATCATGCTCACGTAACTGGTGGAGCCGCTCGAACCGCTCCACCAGATTATCCAGGCTGAAATAGAGCGTAAATAGTTTGAGTAAGTTGTGTAACTGATCGATCGAGAGACCGGCAATAAACTCACGCAACTCGCTGGTTCGTTGAGGTGTCGGGTCGGTGCGCATTGCTAAATACATCTGGCGAATGCGCTCCTCCAATTCCAACACATCTGGGCCGCGTTGATCACGAATCACCGTACTCAAAATGCTACGCAGGAGTTGAATGCTGGTGGTGTACAGATCACGTCGTTCAGTTGTGGGAGAGGTTACTTGTTCCATAGGTTATTCAGTGAGAACGTTGCAAGACAGGCACCGTAGAGCTATCTTGGGCAACGTCTTTACTCACCCCCTTCAAACGTAAGATCTTTGCCCTCAATATGGGCCGTATCATTTAGCCGAACAAGGCGCCAGCCATGCATACCATGGCGTATCTCGCTCAGCGAGCCATTATCGATCCACATACGCCCAAAATTATTCAGATCCAGCCCGATCACATGGCACAGAATAGCACGAATAGTGCCACCGTGAGTGACTGCCAGCACCGTCTCTTCACCCATATGTGCCTCATACATGCGTTGCATAGCTTTCAACGCTCGTTCTTGCAACTGGGCATACGACTCGCCACCGCGCCGCACCGTGCGAGCCGGGTCACGCTCATACTCGCGCATATGCTCCGGGAAGCGGCGATACAACTCTTCAGGAGTTAGCCCTTCCCACTGACCAACATCAATCTCGCGCAGTTCGGGCATCATAATCGGTTCCAGACCAACGATTGGACTGATAATCTCAGCTGTATTGCGGGCACGGACAATGTCGCTGGTGTACAGGGCACAGGCCTTATACGCTTTTAAGCGCTCACCAGCCAGTCGCGCCTGGTGTTGCCCACGTCGATTGAGCGGTACATTGCCTTGCCCTTGATACTGTAGCGTTACGTTCCAGTCTGTTTCACCATGACGGATAAAAATAATACGCATTGTTATTCATCCATTCAGGAACACACAAAAGAAACCGGATTCTGATAATCGTAAAGCAGTCTGAGCGCAAAGCAAAAAAACAGATCGCTCCTGCACGCCTGATGTACGCCCTTTTCACTCGCAACCCCTATCACGCCCCAACCGCCTGTTTTGCGAATATCCGTCCCGGCAGGACACGCTCCATCTACCGCGCCCTGACATCTACCTGGCCTCTCCCGCCTGGGGGGACGCCCCCACCGCTGCCGCGCCCCGGTGGGGTGCGCTCCGCCATCTCGCCCCGCGCCCCGGTGGGATGCGCTACTGTCCCATTGCCGTGCGCTGCGCGTTTCACGACCGCTTTGCGCTTCAAAGCTGTACAGCCATCAGGAACGTCTTGATTATTTGCGTACATTATATGTGCTTCACACCGTTTGCGCCAACAGCGGAGTATTACCCAGCATCAGTCGATTGACCCACGGTAGCAGTGCGGTACAAAAGTCCTCCGCGGCTTCGTCAAAAGGACAATGCCCGCTATCGGTGATGACGTGTATGTCAGCATGCGGCACCAGCTGCTGCTTAAAGAACTGCGCCACTGCGGGTGGAATCGAGCGATCCTTTGCGCCCCACAACAACAACGTTGGCCCCGGTAGATCGCCAGGCTTGATGTCCAGGCTGAGATTCATCAGTGCCCGCGTGGTTGCCAGATAAGACTGAATGCTATTGGGCTCACGCAGCGGGGCGCTGAAGGTCTCGATCAGTTCTGGCGTTACCATTTCCTTGCGGTGGTAGGCCGATGACAGCCCCTGCCGCACGCCCCAGGAATTGGCAAAGATCCCGGCCAGAATCTCTCCAACGCCATTGGACTGTACCAGGCGAAAGAAAGCCCGGTCGAAGGCCGAAGGCTCTTGCGTCGGTTGCAAGCCAGCGCTGTTTACCAGCACCAGCCCTCGCGTCAGTTGCGGATAGTCACGGGCAAACTGGGTAGCAACGATGCCACCCATTGAGTGCCCCACAATCACTGCCGCATCGGACTGGACGTGTTCGAGCAAGGTGGCAACCTGGCGTGACCACATCTGGCACGTGGGTGGTACCCGTGGCCGGGTAGAATAGCCGAAACCATACAGATCAAGGGCATACACGGTATGTTCCTGAGCAATCCGTGGCATAACCCGCCGCCAGTGTTCGATCAGTGCCCCATAGCCATGAATCAGGACAATCGGTACACCCTGCTGCGGCGTGGAGCTCCAGTAGCGCATACGGCCATACTCGCCTTCGAGATAATATTCGCTAATAGACTGTGTTGTCTCGATGATAGTATCCATAAATCCTGAAAGTTTCTAGTTGATAACGGCCATAGTTCAGGCACAAAAAAAGGCGTAGCACAGCGTCCTGGCTACCAACGCCCAGATCAGGCTAAACTGTGCCGCTACTTTTACAAGTGTTCTCTTTATTAATTATAGAATGGAACAGCGAACGTGTAAACCGTTTGCGCCTCGCCGCCGATCTTCTTATTAGTGCAAAGATGCAAGAGGGCAAAGGCACATGTATGAGACAGGTGTCACGTGTCACCTCGCATCTCGTGGCCGCTCTTTTTAACGCAAAGGCGTAAAGAGGCAAAGGTACAGAGATGTACGTATAAGTTTATGCCAACCCTACCGCCACTGCCATCCACAAATACGACCGCTGCCGTCCACGAATACGAATGTACCTGCCATATGCCCGCTCACACCCCGGAGAGCCGCGTTATACCCTGTTTGGTGCTTTGTGCCTGGAAGCACCTTGCCGAAAATAAAGTGAGACGGGAGCATGTATCTCTCGCCTCACGGTCATTATTCCATATTGCTGGCAAAACCAGTCCTTGCCAGGGTACTCGGCCTGCACGACCCGATAACCTGGGATTATTGTTCCTTCAAAGCATTGATGAGATCGAGCAAACCTTTCTTGGCATCGGCAAAAAACATGAGCGTGTTTTCGGCAGCGAAAAGTGGGTTCGGAATCCCGGCAAAGCCAGGGCTAAGGCTCCGTTTGACCACAATGACACTGCGGGCATTGATCACGTCGAGGATGGGCATCCCGGCAATTGGACTCTGCGGATCGGTGCGGGCCAGCGGATTGGTAACGTCATTGGCTCCAATCACAATCGCAACATCCGTCTGATCAAACGTCGGGTTAATCTCATCCATCTCTTTGAGCTTGTCGTAGGGAATATCGGCCTCAGCCAACAAAACATTCATATGGCCGGGCATACGACCAGCGACAGGATGAATGGCAAACTCGACTTCAGTACCACGTGACTCGAGCAGATTCGCCAGGTCACGCACAGCATGCTGGGCCTGAGACACGGCCATACCATACCCCGGGACAATCACTACTCGACGCACACCGTCCATCATCATTGCCAGTTCTTCCGGGCTAGACGACTTGATCTTGCCTCCATAGACCTCATCTTCACTGGCTGCGGCCCCTTCAGGAACCCACACGCCAAACAGCACGTTGGTCAGCGAGCGGTTCATAGCTTTACACATGATCGAGGTCAGGATCAACCCGGAAGCACCAACGAGTGAACCGGTGATGATCAAAATGCTATTGCCAAGGACGAAGCCCGTCGCAGCAGCAGCGAGACCGGAGTACGAGTTGAGCAGGGCGATCACCACCGGCATATCAGCTCCACCAATAGGCATCACCAGATACCATCCCAGAATGGAGGCCAGAATTACGATTGCCCAGTAGAGCACAATGTTCGTCGGGCTAATCACCAGTAACAAACCGAGCAAGACACAGATACCAAGTAAGACCCCCTTGGCATAGACCTGAGTTGTCAACGCATGGTTCAATCGCGTTACCAATGGAGCGATCGCTGCCGTAGAACGCTGCACAGCCGCCGTCTCACCTGTCGCAGTAGCTGAATCGGCCTGTTCCGCACGGGCTACCGGTAGTGACGGTGGTGCCGGCAACTTAAACCGATCCAGAACAGGAAACCGCTTCCGAAGCTGATCACCAGTAATGCCCTCCAGTTTGCCATAGGCGATCAGGCTGCCCCAGAACGTCACCGCACCGATCAGACCCGTCGCGGCAGTAGCGATGCCAAACTGAACCACCATGGCCGCACCACGGTTGAGAACACTGTCGGTAACCGCAGATGGTGATGTGAACAGATAGATCGCCTCGTTAAGCGCGGCCCCGGCCACCAGAACCGAGGCAATGCCGCCAAAACCGTTCAACAGTGCCACCATCTGAGGCATCGCCGTCATCTGTACACGTGTAGCCATTGCTGCGCCAATCCCAGCACCAATCACCAGCCCGGCCATGATCCAGGTATAGCTTAAAATACTCTGCGAGATCAGCGTCACCAGCACCGCCAGCAACATACCAGAAGCGCTCATCCAGTTGCCACGCACAGCAGTACGCGGGTGGGTCATCCCCTTCAACCCAAAAATAAAGAGCGTGGCCGCCACCAGATAGACCAGATTAATCAAGGCTTCCATTATGTGACCTTACTCCTTCCTGCGGAACATACTCAGCATACGGTTCGTGACCATAAAGCCACCGACGACATTGATTGTGGCAAAAATGACCGCTAGAAAGCCCAGTAGCGTGGGAAAGAACGTAAGTTCCGCACCGGCAGACAGTAATGCGCCGATCAGAGTAATGCCGGAAATAGCATTTGACCCGGACATCAGGGGGGTGTGCAAGGTGGGGGGAACTTTGGTAATAATCTCGAACCCCACAAAGATGGCAAGCACAAAAATCGTCAGGGCAGTGATAGGATCCATGAAACTCCTCCTTACAACAGCGATCGTCTCTTCTCATCGAAACAGCGTACACGTATCCACTCATATCATATTAGCTCGATGGAACGCTGGTTAACAGATCGCGAATACGGGGATGCACAACCTTGCCCTGGTGTGTCACCAGTGTATCATAGACGATCTGATCTTCCATATTAAGGTTCAGTTCACCCCCTTTCAATACATGACGTAAAAAGGTGGTGATATTGCGACTATACAACTGGCTAGCATGATTGGCGACCGTAGAGGGCAGATTGGTAGGGCCGAGAATAGTTATGTCGTGGGCCACGACCGTTTCATTTGGGCGCGTTAGCGCACAGTTGCCACCCCGCTCGGCTGCCAGATCCACAATCACCGAGCCCGGGCGCATACCCTGCACCATCTCCTCGGTCACCAGCAACGGCGATTTTTTGCCCGGTATGGCCGCAGTAGTAATCACGATGTCGTTTCGGGCAATCACCTCGCGCATCAACTCCTGCTGACGCCGATAAAACGATTCATCCTGCGCTTTGGCATAGCCACCCTTGTCTTCAGCGTCCGCTGTTTCCAGGGGTAGCTCCACAAACCTGGCTCCCACGCTCTCTACCTGATCCTTCACTGCCGGGCGCACATCATAGGCTTCGGTAGCTGCACCGAGACGTCTGGCTGTTGCCAGGGCCTGCAAGCCCGCCACACCCACGCCGATCACAAACACGTGCGCTGGAGTAATCGTGCCTGCTGCCGTCATCAACAGTGGGAACATACGTGGGAGATGACTGGCGGCCAGCAAGACCGCTTTATAGCCAGCGATGGTTGCCATTGAGGACAGCGCATCCATACTCTGGGCACGGCTAATGCGCGGCATCAATTCCATTGAGAACGCGGATACCCCACGAGCGGCGATCTCGGTCATCAACTGCGCTTCCCACATTGGTTCTAGAAACCCGATCAGATATTGCCCGGAGCGCATCAGAGCCAGATCGTCAAGAGCCAGTTTCGGGTTGGCCCCGCCGGCCCGTACCTGCACAATGATGTCTGCCTGGCTAAAAAGTTCTTGCCGTGAGGAGGCAATACTGGCTCCCTTGTCCTGATAATCGCTGTCACGAAACCCGGCCACCATACCGGCTCCTGCTTCAACCAGCACCTCTGCCCCGGCTTTTTTCAGTGCCGGCAGATCAGCCGGGATCAATGCCACCCGTTTTTCTTCTGGAAAGGTCTCTTTGGGAACACCTATTTTCATACAGTTACACCTTACCTACAATGAACTTGCCCCCGACTTCGTCCATGCCTCACTTGCTGCAGCGCAATAATAGCGCGACGGCGCGACAATAGTGAGCAACGTTGCTCCAGACTTTATCCAAGTAACACCAATGGTAGTACCCTGCCGGCAGGGCGTGTGATAGTCTCTCTGGATGATAATCCAGACACTGATTCTCCTTACAACATCAGGGCGTACACAGCGGTCTTTTCAACTCGCCTTTTTTCCTTCAACAGAGCAGTGCGTTGTCTTCTTTTCCCTGCATATTTTCGCCTACGGTGAAAATGTGCAGGAGAAAAAGAGTCCTTTCCACACTGCTGAAGGCGAAAGAGATGCCTGGTTCACGCGACTGCGTACGTCCTGAACATATGGTAAGTTCCGGCTATAGGGTAATCAGCGGTCTATTATACGTGGCATGCGTCAATTTGAAAAGCCGACCCCAAAAGTCATCATTCACGGTCTGAAAAGACCATCCATCAATTCTTCTGGATCATCCTGAAACGGCCAGAGCAGCATGCCCTGCGCCTGTTCCGCCCGTATCGTGTGCCAGGCCAGGCGCAGATCGCGCTGTAAGTCCACACTCGTGCGGATTGAATCCGCGTCGGTGGGGAAGCCCAGTTCGGTAATGACCACTGGCCGGGTAGGTGTCAGGGAGGTCAACTCGCCAATGGCATGCTGTAGATCGGCGGGGAAACCCTGCCCATAATACCAATGTGCAGCATAGCGCCCACTGTCATATGGCTCATTATCGTAATAGTGAAAGGTATAGAAGTCAACCAGATCAGCCAGGCGCAGGTCGGTACCTTCTGGTGAGAAATAGTTTTTGGCAAAGGCCAGGCCTATCGTCGTCAATCGGTCGGGATCAAGCCGTTTGACCTCGGCATGTACAGCACCGAGAAAGTGCTTGCGCTCGTTTGCCAGCGGAAAGCAGAGCGGGAAATCGCCGTTGTGCCAGTCCCAGCAGCGAATATCGATCGGGCTGCCTATATCTGGCTCGTTGAACAGATCCCAGCCGAGAATGCCCGGTCGTCCGGCTAGATGACGTACCACGGGGCGCACATGCAATTCCAGCGCCAGTTCATAATCCTCTGGCCTAAAACGATCCTGGGGATATTTAGCGAGCAGCACTGGCAAGACATAAATGCCACGCTGATTTGCCTCGGCAATCAAACTATCCAGCAGTGCCAGTGGTTGCTCAATCGTATAGGTGGGATTGACTAGACTGCCGCCGCCAAAGGCATAGAAATTTAGAAAGACGCGAATGGTGTTGACACCCAGCACCTGGAGTTGATCTAGATCAGCTTGAATGGCAGGCAGATCCCACGGACACTGGCCATCGGCTCCAAACTGCAGGCGGTAGCAGAGAACCGGGTCATCGGTGCTGGATCGCAGATAGTTGATGCCACGGACTTCAAACGGTCGGCCATTGACCAGCAGGTGCGACTGGTGTACGGTTACAGGTGCTAACGAAGCCTGATCATTTGTCGTCGGTGGGGGTTGCCACTGATTCCCTCTGTCCACCAGCAGGAGCAACATGAGAATGAGAAGGGAAATGCCCGTTATGGGCCTGAAGCGCGAACGACGGGTGCGCCGGAAGAATGAACTCACGGGTATCCTGCTTCACCGATCAAAACGGAAAATGGTGGTTTCACCTGGCAACCTGCTGAGCGCATTATAGCATTAATCCTGCGTTTGTGCTCTACCTCGACCGGCAAACTCTACCTCCCGTTACAGTTCAAACCATAAATCTTATTCCCAGGGGTAATACCTGAAGTATCAACTACTGACATGATATGTGTGCTAGATCACCTTTAGCACGCAATCGAGGTCGTATCTCTTTGCCTCAAACAAGATATAAGCACAATCTTTCACGAAGATCAGCAACATATCTGAACGAGGTACTCCCTATTCTAATGCCATGGAAGTGGGGTGCAAAGATCTTGCAAAACATTTGCCTATATGTGCTAGAACTTGACTCTTATGCTATAATCAATCTGTAACCTTTGTAGTTTCTAATCTGAACTACATGACGAGTCAATTTTACTGTATCGGCAGCAGCGAGTAGTAACGATAGCAATCCTGTGTCACGAGGTGAAGCATCGCAGTCCCGGCTTTTACCAGGGTACCATCTCGATAGAGGCGTGATCTATCATCAGCCATCAGCCTGTCGATCGCAGTATTATGGATGTTCGTGTTGTAATATCAGGCCCGGTATTGTCAACCACCGGGCCTGATGTTCAAGCAGAAGCCGCCGGGCAGTGGAACCGTGAGATCGAGAAGGCAATCAAAACTGGCGCATGGTCAAGCAAATAACTCACAGGAGCGATCGGGATGAGCAAAGATAGCTCGGTACACACAGTCTCCCACCCACCCTCACTCCATCCACCCACTCATGCGCGAATCGGCCCCAATGCGCTTATTCAAACAGTGCGTGCGTTGCAAGAGATCTGTGGCCGTGCTGAAGCCACAGCCATCCTGGAGCGGGGCCAGCAAGCCCATCTGATTGATTATACGCCGACCGACATGGTTCCTGAAGCTGATTTTCAGGCGCTGGTGCTGCTGCTCACAACGCACCTTGGTGTCGAGCAGGCAACCCACGTTTTGCGCCTCTCCGGGCAGTATACCGCCCATTATTTACTGCACCATCGGATTCCCAGGCCATTTCAGCAGTTGCTCAAGGTTCTGCCGCGTCGTCTGGCGCTGGCGCTGCTCTTGTTTGCCATCAGGAAAAATGCCTGGACGTTTGTTGGGAGTGGGACATTTACCTACCGTGTTGGTCAAGAAACGCAGCTTACCATCGTCAGTGGTATTCATTCCAATGGAGCGGTATGTGGCTTTTATGGCGGTACATTTGCAACACTCATCCAGCAGATTATCGATGCACAGGCCCGGGTACAGGCCACGCGGTCTCAGGGAGGGGAAGACTCACGCTGTGAGTATGTGGTTCTATTCGAATCGTAGACCGATAGAACCGTACAGGTCAAGAGGACGAGGAGGTTTCTCATGCGCATTATGATGATCCAGCCGAATTACCATTCCGGCGGAGCCGAGATTGCGGGCAACTGGCCGCCCAGCTGGGTACCGTATATCGGTGGTGCTCTCAAGATGGCGGGCTATCCCAATATCCGGTTTGTTGATGCAATGACGAATGATATTCCTGACGATATTCTGGCGGAAATCATTCGCAAAAATCAGCCCGATGTGGTGCTGACAACGGCAATAACGCCCATGATTTATAAGGCCCAGAATACACTGAAGCTGGTGCGTGAGGTGCGCCCGCAGGCGAAGACCATTCTGGGTGGGGTGCATCCCACGTTTATGTATGCGCAGGTCTTTAGCGAGTCGCCCTGGATCGACTATATCGTGCGTGGCGAGGGTGAGGAGATTATCGTCAACCTGATGCGCTCTATTGAAGCCGGTACCGACCTCACCGATCGCCACACCATCAAGGGTCTGGCCTTTCTGGAAAATGAGCAACTGGTGGCCACCCCGGCCCATCCCCCCATTCGTAACCTGGATACGCTCAAGCCGGATTGGAGCTTGCTGGAGTGGGATAAGTATATCTACATACCGATGAACGTGCGCCTGGCCGTGCCCAATTTTGCACGCGGTTGCCCCTTTACCTGTCGCTTCTGCTCGCAGTGGAAATTCTGGCGTGGCTACCGCTCTCGCGATCCCAAACTGTTTGTGGATGAGATTGAAACGCTCGTCAAGGATTACAAGGTCGGTTTCTTTATCCTGGCCGACGAGGAACCGACGATCAATAAGAAGAAGTTCACCGCGTTGTGCGATGAACTGGTCAACCGCAAACTTGAGGTCTATTGGGGCATTAACACCCGTGTCACCGATATTCTGCGCGATGAAGATTTATTACCAACCTACCGCAAGGCCGGTCTGGTTCATGTTTCGCTTGGTACCGAGGCTGCCAGCCAGATGAACCTGAATATCTTCCGCAAGCAAACGACGATTGAACAAAACAAGCGGGCGATCCAACTGTTGCAGCAAAACGGCATGGTCGCTGAGGCACAGTTCATCATGGGGATGGAGAATGAGACGCCACAGACAATTGAAGAGACGTTCCGCATGGCCCTCGACTGGAATCCCGATATGGCGAACTGGACGATGTATACGCCCTGGCCGTTTGCCGAGTTGTTTGAAGAACTGGGCGATCGTGTCGAAGTACGTGATTACTCCAAATATAACTTTGTGACGCCGATTATGAAGCCCGATGCCATGGAACGGGAAGAGGTATTGAAGGGTGTGCTGCGCTGTTATGGACGCTTCTATATGCGCAAGTCGTTTCTGCACTACCCGTTTATCCGTGATAAATTCAAGCGTAAGTATATGATGGGCTGTCTGAAAGCCTTCGCCAAAACCACCTTGACCAAGCGCTTCTATGATATCGGGCGCGTGCAGCGGCGGGGGTTACACACCGTCATTGATCTCGGATTTGATGAGCGCCGCATTTTGAGCAAGGAAGATCTGGCGACGCTCCGCGAGACCCGACCAGAGATGTTTGCGGATGTAGACTACCACAGGCGCCCCACACGCCGCAAGGGTACCCCAGAAACGGTATCGGCCTGTGGTGCCCCCAATGATGTGCCTGAATACCAGGAACCGCCAGAAACGGTATCGGCCTGTGGTGCCCCCAACGATGTGCCTGAATACCAGGAAGAGAAACTGGACACATGCGCATTGGAGGCATGAGACCTTGAAGCGCTTCTTTGTGAAAGAATGAGAACGTGATGTCTGCTCAAGCAAAACCGATTGTGCTGCGCGAAGACAATGCCTATCACAGCTTTTGTGGTCTCACCTGTGTCGGCTGGCTCTATCAGAAAATTAGGGATAGCTTCTTTCTGGTATTAGGGACGCATACCTGCGCACACCTGTTACAAAATGTGCTGGGGGTGATGGTCTTTGCGCGCCCCCGTTTTGGGGTAGCTCTGATGGAAGAGGCGGATCTTTCACGCCCACAGCCCGATCTCAGCGAACTGATTGCCGAGATCAAGGCCAATCATCATCCCTCGGTCATCTTTCTGCTGTCTTCTTGCACGCCGGAAGTGATGAAGGTCGAGTTTGAAGGGCTGGCGAGCAAACTCAGCACGCCGGAGGTACCCGTGCTGTTTGTGCCTGCCAGCGGCCTTGACTATACGTTTAGCCAGGCCGAGGACTCAGTGTTGCAGGCGTTGCTCCCGTTTTGCCCGCACGCACCCGCCGAGGACAAGCGGATCGTCTTTCTCGGTTCGGTGAATGATATGATTGCCGATGAGTTTACGTCCGAAGCGGAGCATCTGGGTCTGTCGGTGGGTGGTTTTCTGCCCGCCAGCCACTTCCACGACCTGCCGGCTATTGGCCCAGGAACCGTAGTGGCTCCCCTGCAACCCTACCTGGCAAAGGTTGCCAATCGCCTGGCCCGCGAGCGCGGCGCAACCGTGCTTTCATCGCTGTTTCCGTTTGGCCCTGATGGGACTCGTGCCTTCTGGGAAGACCTGGCAGCACTCTTTGGCAAGCAGGTCAATCTGCACGACCGCGAGACGGTTGCCTGGGAACGCCTAGCCGAGCATACCGCTCTCCTCCGTGGCAAGAAGGTCTTCTTTACTGCCGATAACCTGATGGAGTTACCGCTGGCGCGCTTCCTGCGCAATGCGGGCTGCGAGATTGTGGAATGCAGCAGCCCCTACATTAATCGGCGCTTCCATGCGCGGGAGCTAGCAGCGCTGGAGGGTGTTCCCATTGTCGAGCAGCCGAACTTCGATCGTCAGTTGCGCGATATTGCCAGATATACGCCCGACCTGGTGATCAGTACGATGGGAACAACCAACCCGCTGCTGGGGCAGGGTGTGATTGCCAAGTGGAGTACCGAGTTTGCGTTTATGCCCATTCATGGCTGGACAGGTGTGGCAACACTGGCCAGTATGTTCACCCAGAGCCTTAAGCGCCATAGCCAACTGGCCCCGCTTGATGATCCCGTCTGGACAGCCGGGTTCATGCCATCGGGCAGTTCGCAGTTGGGAACGTGAAGATACGCGGATGCGTCTTCATGGGACAGGGCATAGGGGACAGGGAATAAGGTATAGGGCACAGGGGACAGACAGATGACAGCAAAACCTGCCACCTATACCCTGTCACCTGGAGGGAGAAAGATTGTATGCGTCTGGCTTACTGGATGTATGAGGGAACCGCACATCATGGGGTTGCTCGGATTGCCAACAGCATGCGCGGGGTGCATGCCGTTTTTCATGCTCCCCAGGGTGATGATTATGTCACCCCGATCTTCACCATGCTGGAGCGCACCCCATCCTTTCCCCCGCTGACCACCAGCGTCGTCAGCGGGCGTGATCTGGCGCAAGGCACGATCCATTTGCCGGAAACCTTGCGTCAGGTTGAGGCAAAGGCACATCCGGATTTGATTGTTGTCTGTCCCAGTTGCAGCACAATCCTGTTGCAGGAAGATCTGCAACGCGCGGCGGCCAGCGCCGCGATTCAGACCGAAGTCCTGGTGTATGATGCTAATCCCTACCGTATGCGCGAAATCCGGGCGGCGGAGGGGTTGTTCACGCTGCTCACGCAACGGTATGCTCGGCCCCAGGCATTAACCCCACACCCGAGCGTGAATCTCATCGGGCCAGCCTCCCTGGGCTTTCATGTGCGTTCGGATCTGATTGCCTTGCGCCGCATGCTGGCAACGCTGGGGGTGACGGTCAACGTTGTGGCTCCATGGGGAGCAGCCCTGTCCGACATAGAACGCCTGCCGGCGGCCTGGGTCAATATTGCGCCCTATCGTGAACTGGGCCAGGGTGCCGCTCAGTTTCTGGAGCAGCAGTTTGGAACGCCGACGATCGATACCGCACCGATTGGCGTTGCACCGACACAACGCTGGCTGGAACACCTGGTGGCACTGCTCAACGAAGTCGGTGCACGAAATCGGGGGCCAGTGCTGACAATCCCCAGGCTGACTGCTTTTTCGCTCGATGGTATGAGTGCGCCGAGTGGGGTTCCCTGGTTTACGCGCACGGCCGATATGGATAGCTTCAGCCGTAAGCGTGTTTTTGCCTTTGGCGATGCCACGCACACCGTGGGTGTCATCACGTTTCTCCGTGATGAACTGGGGATGGAGATTGCGGGCGCAGGCACGTATCTCGCACACCAGGCGGATTGGGTACGCGAACAACTGGCAGGGTATCTGCCTGAGGAGTTGCTGGTAACCGATCAGTTTCAGGAAGTTGCCCACCGCATTGAACAGGATATTCCCGATCTGGTGTGCGGTACCCAGATGGAGCGTCATAGCTGTCGCAAGCTCGATGTGCCCTGCATGGTTATTGCGCCACCAACGCATATTGAGAATCACCTGCTGGGGTATTATCCGTTCCTGGGCTTTGAAGGTGCGGACGTTATTGCGGATCGGGTCTATACAACGACAAAGCTCGGTCTGGAAAAGCATCTGATCGATCTGTTCGGCGACGCAGGTTTGGAATATGAACACCAGGTCACATCATCACACCATGACGATACACCGGGGACGGATGCAGTGCATGAAGCAGATACGGCGGCCCGGAGTCTGCCAGATGCAGGTGGAACACCGGGGGAACTCGTCTGGACACCAGAGGCGCAGGCGATGCTGAAGAAGGTGCCTTTTTTTGTGCGCCGCCGGGCACAGCGGAACACCGAGAAATTTGCGCTGGAGCGAGGGTATACCATTATTACGCCCGATGTATTGCGTGCGGCGAAGGAGGAAGTCGGCGGGTAGTCGTGCAGAAACGACGAGGCGACGAGGCGATGACGCGATGAGGGGCAGAAACGACGACGCGCGGAATCCTCGCATCCTCGCATCCTCGCATCCTCGCAGCATAAGGGTTATCCGAATAGGAGGAACAGACACGGTATGACACTATTTCTGGCGATTTACGGCAAGGGTGGCATTGGCAAGAGTACCACCAGCGCCAACCTGTCGGCTGCTCTGGCGCTGAAAGGGGCAAAAGTCCTGCAAATTGGCTGCGATCCCAAACACGATAGCACCTTTCCACTCACCGGGCATCTACAGAATACCGTGATTGATGTGCTGAACGAAGTCAACTTTCACCACGAAGAGATAGATGTGGATGATGTGGTGAACGTGGGCTTCGCGGGCGTCCATACACTCGAAGCGGGAGGCCCACCCGCAGGCAGTGGCTGTGGAGGGTATGTTGTTGGCGAGACCATCAAGTTGCTGCACGAGTTTGGGCTATACAACAAATATGATGTTATTCTGTTTGATGTCCTGGGCGACGTTGTCTGTGGCGGGTTTAGCACACCACTGAACTATGCCGACTATGCATTGATTATTGCCTGTAACGACTTCGACAGCATCTTTGCCGCGAACCGCCTGTGTCTGGCAATAGAACAAAAGAGCGAGCGCTATAAGGTCAAACTGGTAGGCATTATTGCCAACCGCGTCGATCACGAACTGGGCGGTGGTACAACCCTGCTGGACGAGTTCTCTGCGAGAGTAGGCACACGGATAGTGGCCCGGATTCCCTACCATGACCTCATTCGGCGCAGTCGGCTGGCAGGCAAAACACTGTTTGAACTTGATCATCCCGATCAACGCATCTGTACCACACCCTTCGAGCAGTTGGCCGAGTATCTCCTGAATGGGCCTCTGGCCGAGGTGCCACGCCCGATGGGTGATCGAGAGATCTTTGATGTGATCGGTGGCTGGCAGTAGGGGTATCAAGAGGTTGATAAGACACCTATGACAAACCAGAAGACTCTCACTCCTCCCGCATCGTCAGCGAGCTATGACCATAAAGCATGGCTGAGGGCCTACTTCAATGGCATCGGCTATGAGCGCTGGGCCGCAATCTACGGACAGGGCAAGGTGTCCTCCGTCCGGCGCTCGGTGCGTGAGGGACACCGCATGATGTTAGACCGGGCTGGCGTGTGGTTAGATGCACAGACGTTTCCTGCACATGCCTGTGCGCTCGACGCAGGGTGTGGGACGGGATTGTTTAGCATTGCGTTGGCACAGCGTGGGTTCAGGGTGACTGCGGTAGACATATCCACGCAGATGATGAGAGCCGCCCAGTCGCAGGCGCGACAGGTGGGCGTTGCCGAATGGATCACCTTCATTACCGGTGACCTGGAGGCAGTCAATGGGACGTATGATGTGGTATCCTGTTTTGATGTGCTGATCCACTATGCACCGCCAGATTTTACACGGATGTGTACCCGTCTGGCCCATCTTTGCCGCGGGACGCTGCTCCTGACCTATGCGCCGTACAATCGTCTGCTGGCGACCATGCACTGGATCGGGGGCCATTTTCCGCGGAGTCAGCGCCGCACCGACATTCAGATGATCCGCGATACAACGGTGCAGCAGATTCTGGAATCGGCGGGAATGCATATTCAGCACCGCGTGCGTGTGAGCAAAGGCTTTTATCATGTCACACTGGTAGAAGCGCGGCGCGCTCATCCATAGAACGATACGGATCATTGACGATTGGAACCAGAAATCCCATCCTCAGAACGCCCGGATACAGAAGGAGGAGGTATGCGCTTTGTTTTCCTCACGATGGAGGGCACGCATAGCGCAGCGTTACGTGAAGCGGCAGATATCGTGCGGCGTGTGCATGCGATTGACCTGACAATCAGTCTCCACAACACGGCGCTGCTGCGCAGTGACGCCGATTGGCAGCGACTTACCGCAGACGTTGCGCACGCTGATTTTATCTTCGGGGCACGGCTCTTTGGCGAAGACTGCGTGCGCGCCATTGAACGTGCGCTGGCTGCGGCGAGTTGCCCGATCTGCATTATTACCAGTAATCCTGCCCTGATCAACAAAACGCGCCTGGGAAAGTTTACCCTGCGCAAAGATGATGGGCAGGAGCCAGGGCTGTTGATGCAGTGGATGCGTACACTCCGTCCGAAAGGAGGGCACGGTGAGGCGCGGCGACAACTGGCTGTGTTGCGCAACCTGAGCAAGATCCTGAAGCATATTCCAGGAAAAGCTCGTGATGTGCACACCTATCTGACGGCACACCAGTACTGGCTGAACAACTCGTCCGAGAACCTGGTGAGCCTGCTGTGTCTGTTCATCGAGCGCTACATTCCTGAGTACAAAGGCCGCCTGCCTGTGAACGATCCGCTGATCTATCCCGATATTGCCCTGTTCCACCCCGATACAACGGAGATGTTTCCCAATCTGACCAGCTATCAGAAGTGGCGGCGGAAACATGCCCATTCATCCCGTTCTCGTGGGAGCAGCAGACAGACGGTGGCGGTTGGTTCAGCAGGCACGGTGGGGATGCTGTCATTGCGCACGGTCGCCTTGAGCGGAAACACGGCGCATCTTGATGCCCTGACGCATGCGCTTGAGGCCCGAGGGATTGAGGTGCGCATGGCCTACAGCGCGGGCCTGGATGCACGCCCGGCGATCGAGAAGTTCTTTATGCCCCACGGTCAGCGTGAGATCGACCTGCTGATCAACGGGACGGGCTTTTCGCTGGTGGGAGGGCCAGCCGAGGGTCGCCCGGAGGAAGCGCGGGTCGCGCTCGAGCAGCTTGATGTCCGTTGCATCAATCTGATTCCACTTGCCTTTCAGCGAGTTGAGGAGTGGCAGTGTGATGATACCGGCCTGGTGCCCATTCAACTCTCGCTGAATGTGGCCTTGCCTGAACTGGACGGCGCAATCGAGCCGCTGGTGATCGGCGGGCCAACAGCGGGCAGCGACAAGTTTGTGGCGTTGCCGAAGCAGGTTGATCTGGCAGCCGGTCGGATTGCACGGCATGTGGCACTGCGGCGCACGCCGAACGCCGACAAGCGCCTGGCGGTGGTTATTTTCAGTTTCCCGCCCAACCTGGGCAATATCGGCACCGCCGCCTATCTTGATGTATTTGGTAGCCTGCACAAACTGCTCCTGGCGTTGCAGGCCGATGGCTATGATGTTATCGTGCCAGAGAGCGTCGAGGCGTTGCGCCAGGAGTTGACCGAGGGCAACGCGCTGGCCTATGGTACCGATGGCAATGTGGCGGATCGCCTGCCGGTACAGGAATATCAGCGGCTGTTTCCAGCCTATAGCGACATCGAGCCGTTCTGGGGCCGTGCGCCAGGTGATCTGTTGACCGATGGCAAGAGCTTTTACATCCTGGGCAAGCAGTTCGGCAAGGTGTTTGTGGGCATTCAGCCCGGCTTTGGCTACGAGCGTGACCCGATGCGCCTGCTGATGGCGAAAGATGCGGCGCCCCATCACGGCTTTGCTGCATTCTATACCTGGATTGAGCATGTGTTTGGGGCGCATGCCGTGGTGCATTTCGGCACGCATGGGGCGCTCGAATTTATGCCTGGCAAGCAGGCTGGCTTGAGCAGCACCTGCTGGCCAACGCGCTTGCTGGGCACGATGCCCAACTTCTACTACTATAGCGTCAACAATCCCAGCGAAGGCACGATTGCCAGGCGCCGCAGCGCAGCCACGCTCGTCAGCTATATGGTGCCACCACTGCAAAACGCCGGGCTGTATAAGGGGTTGCGGGTGCTGAAAGATAGCCTGGACAGCTATCGTCAGCATCCATCGCCGGAGTTGCTGGCCGATATTCGCACCCAGGCGGCGAAGCTCGACATTCGGGTGACGCCGTCGCAGGCCGATGCTGAGACCCATGCTGACGAGCGGTATGTTGCAGCGCTGGCACACGAGTTGATCCAGGTTGAGCAGCGCATGATCCCGGTTGGCCTGCACGTGCTGGGCACCGCACCGGCGGAGGAGGAACTGATCGACATTCTGGCGCTCGTGGCCGCGTTCAAGGAGGTGCGCCTTGAACGCGGGGCTGTGCCCGGGAGCCGATCCTCGGCTGCAGCGCAGGTAACCTTGCCGCGTCTGGTGGCGCTCGGCTCAGGTTGGGACTATGAGGCGATCCGCGATCGGCTTGCAGTTGATCAAGTGGCGCAGGAACGTTGGGAGCGTATCAACGCGATCTGCCGTGAGGCGATACGTTTGCTGGTAGCGGTTACGACTGCCGACCGCCCGGTGGCAACCAATGGCACATCGCCCACGGCCCTCCCCGTAGACGGGAGGAGCAAGTCTTTCGCCGTCGTTGATACCTATCTCCAGCAAGAGGCGCAGATCACGCCCGGTACCCTTACACCTCTCTGGACATTTCTGGCCGACCTGCTGGGACGGATCGTTGTTGATCATGAGGTGCAGGGTATGCTGCATGCCTTGCAGGGCGGGTATGTCTTGCCCTCGCCAGGGAATGATGTGGTACGTAACCCGGCGGTGGTGCCGACCGGGCGCAACATCTATGGCCTTGATCCCTTCCGTATGCCCTCGGCAGTGGCGCAGGACGTCGGTCAGCAGCTCGTGCGTGAGTTGCTGGAACGATTGACCGCCGAGCAGGGTGCGCTGCCAGAGTCAGTGGCAGTGGTGCTGTGGGGTATCGACAACCTCAAGAGCGATGGTGAGGGTATCGCGCAGGTGCTGGCACTGCTCGGTGTACGCATTGTCACCGACGAGTTGGGCAATGTGTCCGATGTGGTGTTGATCCCGCTCAACGAACTGGGTCGCCCGCGTATCGACGTGGTGGTGACGGTGAGCGGCATCTTCCGCGATCTGCTGCACCATCAAATGCGCTTGATGGACAAAGCCGTCCATCTAGCCGCTCACGCCGATGAGCCGGTTGACCAGAACTTTGTGCGCAAACACGTACTGGCACAGGCAGCAGAGATGAACATCAGCACTGACGAGGCCGCGACACGCATCTTTGCCAACGCCCCAGGGAACTATGGGGCCAACGTGAACTTTATGGTCGAGAGCAGTGCCTGGGATCAGGATGAGCAGTTGAGCGATGCGTTCTTGAGCCGCAAGAGCTTTGCCTTCACTGCACAGGGGCAGTGGCGTGATGCCCGCATGATTATGGAGAAGGCGCTGACGACCGTCGATGCCACGTTCCAGAATATTGACAGCTTCGAGGTCGGCATTAGCGACATAGATAACTACTACGAGAACCTGGGCGGAATCACCAAGAGCGTCGAGACGCTGCGTGGCAAGCGCCCGCCGGTGATGGTCGCCGACGCGATTTCGTCCACGGGACGGCTCAGTTCGCTGGAGCAGATGGTGCGCCTGGAAGCCCGCGCCAAGTTGTTGAATCCCAGGTGGTTTGAGGGCATGCTGGCGCACGGCCCGGAGGGAGTACGCGAGATCGAGGCGCGGGTGAACAACACCTACGGCTGGAGCGCGACGGCGGCGGCGGTCGAGGACTGGGTGTACCAGGGTGTGGCCGAGACGTTTCTGCTGGATGAGGCCATGCGCGAACGCATGGCGCAACTCAACCCGCACGCAACGGCAGCAGTGGCACGACGGCTCCTCGAAGCCAACGCGCGGGGCTTCTGGGATGCGGACGAGGCGACGCTGGCGGCGCTGCATGAGATCTATGACGATCTTGAGGATCGGCTGGAGGGGATCGGATTGTCACGGAGCATGTAAGCGTTTGCAGGGGACAGGGAATAGGGGTTCGAGCCAACCAGCCTGTCACCTGTCACCTGTCACCTAACGAAGGCTTGAAGGAAAAGAGATGAATACCACAACGGTTTCACGGGAACTGCTCGACCGATATAACAAACCTGGCCCGCGCTATACCAGCTATCCCACGGTGCCGGTCTGGAGCACGGATTTTGGCGAGGAGGATTATCGCCGGGCACTCCGCGACTTTGCCGCCTTGCCCGATGCCAACCTCTCGATCTATGTGCATCTGCCCTTCTGCGCGGAACGCTGTCACTACTGCGGGTGCAATGCGACGGTGACCAGGAAGGAATCGGTCGTTGATGCGTATCTGGATCGAGTTGAACGCGAGATTGAGCTGGTGACGAGCATACTGGATACCCGCCCGCGGGCCGTGCAGATGCACTGGGGCGGCGGTACACCGAATTTTCTCAATACAGCCCAGACTGAGCGGTTGTTCGGGCTGATTGTGCAGTATTTTGATCTCGACCGCACGGGGGAGATCTCGCTGGAGGTTGATCCGCGCATCGGTTCACGGCAGCAATTTGAGGTCTTTAAGGCACTCGGCTTTAACCGCATCAGCCTGGGAGTACAGGATATGGATCCGCAGGTACAGGCGGCAATCGGACGGATTCAGCCTGAGGCACTGACACGCTCGCTGTATGCGCACTGCCGTGAACTCGGCTTTGAGAGCGTCAATCTCGATATTGTGTATGGATTGCCATACCAGTCCAGGCGTACCTTTGAACGTACCTTGCAGGCAATTATCGACCTCGGCCCGGATCGTCTCGCCTGTTTTAGCTACGCACATGTACCGTGGGTCAAGGCCAACCAGAAGCGCATTGATGAAGCGGCGCTGCCTGGCCCGTATGAGAAGTTTGATCTGTTTCACCTGGCAATTGAGATGCTGACCGGGGCAGGCTATGACTGGATTGGCATGGATCACTTTGCGCAGCGCAATGACGACCTGGCAATAGCGGTGCGTGAGAAGCGGCTGCATCGCAACTTTATGGGCTACACCACCCAATCCTCGCCACATATGATTGCCTTCGGTATGAGCGGCATCAGCGATCTGGCCGGTCATTTTGTGCAGAACAATGCCAGGTTGGGCGACTACCAGAAAACGCTCGATGCCGGGCGGCTACCGGTCGTGCGCGGGCATCACCTGAGCCAGGATGATACGGTACGGCGTAAGGTGATTACCCATCTCATGTGTAATCTGGAATTACCGTATCATTTGACCGAGGCAGAGACAGGGAAGCGTGTGCCCGACGTGCTGGGGGCCGAACTGGAGCGCTTGCGCCCATTTGAAGCGATGGGCTTTCTGCAGTTTGAGCCGGAGCGTCTGCAGGTGACGACCCTGGGTCGGTTTTTCATTCGCAATCTCTGCATGGAACTGGATGCCTACTTAGAGCAAAACACAGACCGGCCACTCTTTTCGAAAACGATTTAGACAGGGTTCTCGATTCTCGATCTTGCCGGGGCATGAAGTAGGAGATAGGAAAGAGGAAGGAGGAGAGAGGATGCGAGGATGCGAGGATTCCGCGACTCGTCGTTTCTGCCCCTCATCGCGTCATCGCCTCGTCGCGTCGTCGTTGCGCTTCCCTCTTTCCTCTTTTCGCCTTCCTATCTATGAAGGGGAGAGAAAAGAGGAAACAGAACAGAGGAGATAGGGGTAGGAATAGGAGAGCGAAGATAGGAGAGCCGCTCGCAATGCTTCGGTGCTGCCCTCTTTCTTTTCTCTCTCCTACCCTCGTCTCAGGAGTGAATGTTTCATGACAAACTACGATGCGATCGTCGTCGGCGCTGGCATCAGCGGCTTAAGCGCGGCCTATGCGCTCTATCAACGGGGTATGTCCGTGCTGGTGGTTGAGGCACGTGATACCGTGGGCGGCTCGATCCGTAGCGAACGCACGGCGGAGGGCTTTGTGTTGGAGCATGGCCCGAATACGGTGGTGAGTAAAGATCCGTTGCTCTGGGAGCATTTTGCGGAACTGGGTATCGCTGCGCAGCGCCTGGTGGCTGACCGACGTAGCGGGCGGCGCTTTGTGCTGATCGATGGTCAGCTCGAATTGTTGCCCACCTCGCCGCCAGCCTTTTTGGGCAGCAAGGTACTCTCGACCGGCGGCAAATTGCGGTTGCTGGCCGAGCCACTCCTGCCACGCACTCGTATGCCCGATGAAAGCATTGCGGCGTTTTGTACGCGACGCCTCGGTGTCGAAGCCGCGCAACGCCTGGTCGATCCCTTCGTGTCCGGTGTGTATGCCGGTGATCCATCGGCGACCTCGATGCGCGCTGCCTTTCCGAGCCTGTGGGAAGCCGAACAGCGCTACGGCAGCATTGCGCTGGGCATGATACGGGGGCGCAAGCGCGCACAGATTGATGAAGGGCGCCCAAAGCCGGCGCGGATGCGGAGTGAGATGTTTACCTTCGCCGATGGCCTGATCACCTGGCCGCAGGCGATCGCCCGTGCGCTGGGCAGCGAGCGGGTGTGGCTCAACACTCCAGCGACGGCGTTGCAGCCAGGAAGTAACGACTGGCAGTTGACGGTGACGCGCAATGGGCAACCGGAAACGCTCACGACTTCGCAGATCATTCTGGCGACACCAGCCGATGTGACTGCCACGCTGGTAGAGCGGCTCGATCTGGCGGCGGCGCAGGTGTTGCGCGCTATTCCCTATGCGCCACTGGCGATTGTGCATCTGGGTTATCGTCGTCATGATGTCAGTCACCCGCTGGACGGCTTTGGTATGCTCTGCCCTGGCCGTGAGCGGCGCCACATTCTGGGGACACTCTGGACATCGTCGTTGTTTCCTGGCCGGGCACCAGCCGACACGGTGCTGCTGACGACGTTTGTGGGTGGGGCACGCAATCCACGCATTCTCGAACAGGATGACGAGCAGTTGCTATTGAGCGTCAAGCGTGAGCAGCAGGTGCTGGTTGGTGCCCGTGGCGAGCCGTTGTTCACGAATGTTACGCGCTGGAATCGCTCCATTCCACAGTATGTGGCCGGTCATACGCAGCGTATGACCACCCTGGAACGGTTGGAGGCAACCTGTCCGGGGTTGTATCTGCTCGGCAACTATCGCGATGGGGTGAGCGTTGAGCGCTGTTGGCTCAACGGGCGGTTGCTCGTGGAACGCATCGCTCGCGTGGGTACCTCACGCTCCTGCTCGCCGTTGCCAACGTCGAGGCGTTGAGGCGCCCGGCGACGATGTGGGGATGCGAAGAGGCGAAGAAGCGAGGATGCGATGAGGCGGTGACGTAGCGCGTCCCTCCGGGGCGCGGGCGGCCGTCAGGGCAGCGGTGAGCGGTGATTGGGCGACGCGGCGACGCGGCGGTAACGTAGCGCGTCCCTCCGGGGCGCGGGCGGTGATTGGGCGCGAGCGCGAGGTGGCGACGTAGCGCGTCCCTCCGGGGCGCGGGCGGTGATTGGGCGCGAGCGCGAGGTGGCGACGTAGCGCGTCCCTCCGGGGCGCGGGCGGTGATTGGGCGCGAGGCGCGAGGTGGCGACGTAGTAACGTAGCGCGTCCCTCCGGGGCGCGGGCGGTGATTGGGCG
>DAOTWD010000007.1:0-46804 GCA_034435975.1 Chloroflexaceae bacterium
CGCGAGGCGCTGGCGCTGATCAACCAGATCCTCGACGAGGTGTTGTCCGAGCAGGAAGGCGACTTCGACGCCGACACCCGCTGGGCGCTGGCCTGGTTTGAGCAGCACGGCTTCGCCGAAGGGGAGTTTGGCGTGGCGGAGACGCTCTCGAAAGCCAAGAACACCAGCGTCGAGGGGCTGGTCGCCGCCGGGATGATTGAAGCAAAACGGGGCAAGGTGCGCCTGCTCACACCGGACGAACTTCCCGCCGACTGGGATCCCGCCAGGGATCCCCGCTTCACGCATTGGGAAGCGGTCCATCACCTGATCCGGGTGCTGGAAACCGGCGGTGAAATGCAGGCAGCGGAGCTGGCGGCGAAGCTGGGCAGTCGGGCTGATGTGGCGCGCGAGCTGGCGTACCGGCTCTACGTCATTTGCGAACGCAAAAAGCGCCCGGACGACGCCTTTGCCTACAACGCCCTGGTGCGAAGCTGGAGCGAGATTGCGCGGTTGGCGTGGGAACGGCGGAGCGATGCGCCGGTTCAGCAGTCGATGGAGATATAGCAGATGATAACCGGCCTGGAGATTGAAACCTTCAAGTCAAGGAGCACATGTACCAGACCGGTTAATGGGCAATAGGGGCCGATGATGAGACAGACTTTATATGATCAGGCAGCAGCGTATACAACCCGTTTTACTACCTGTCAGGGCACGTGGCTGGAGCATGCCCCTGATGCCGATGAGCAGCAACGCATTGACCAGGCGTCCCGTGCCCTGCGACAGCAGCGACGCGAGGCGCTCGCATTTCACCAGGATGCCGAAACGGCCCATCTGTTTAGCCTTGACCTTTTTCGTGGGCCAGAATTTGCACCGCTCCATCTGTCAGACAACCTGATCGTCCAGATTCTGGACAGGTTCGGCGCACCACCGCTGGTCGAGGTTGCTGATGACCCGGCTTTTGCGGTCTATCTACGGAATGCCGCGTTATCTGTAGCTACTGGCCAGGTGCGGCGGGTGCTGGCGGCCCAGTTGCGGCGCTTTTTGCCGCAATATGTTGCTGCGCAGGAGTGGCGCAAGGCCGTGGCAATTGATTATAATGCCTTCCGTACCGCGCTCGGCAACGAGCTTTCGCCCTTTCTGGCCCAGATGACACTGGAGGGACTGGCACGTTGGTACGAGCAACACGAGTCAGAGTAATGCCTGAGTGCTATGTAGTAGAGACCTATGCAAATTTCACGAGCCATGCGTGTACCACGCGGCATAACTTATGGTGCGGTGTCCTGGATCCCCGTGCTGTTACTGGGGGTAATCGGTGGCATTGCGTTCTTCCCGCGTGTCTGGGGGTTGACGGATTTTTTGACGACGGACGAGGCGTATCACTGGATCGACCGTACCCGTGCCTTTCGCCATGTGCTGTCGCAACAGCGCTGGCATGAGACAATCCTGGCCGGGCATCCAGGGGTAACGCTGATGTGGTTGGGTAGCCTGGGCCTGGTGCTGGAAGACTTTTTCAGCGGGCAGGGCGCTGCCGGTAGTACCGCGCTGGTTGAACGCCTGGCATGGATGCGCCTGCCGGTAGCGCTGCTGCACACGCTGTTGATACCTTGCGGCTATCTGCTGCTGCGTCGGCTGGTTGTCCCCACCACGGCACTGATTGCCAGTTTGCTCTGGGCCACATCGCCCTACCTGATCGCCCATTCACGGCTCTTGCACCTGGATGCCTTGCTAACCATGTTTGTCACCTTGAGCATGCTGTGTACGCTGATCGCCTGCCGCGCTACACGGCCCCTACCCTGGATGATCGCCGCTGGTATGCTGACCGGGTTGGCATTGCTGACCAAAGGCCCGGCACTCATTCTGCTGCCAACCATCGGGGTGATACTGCTGTGGCACGTCCCTGCTGCTACTCTGCCCGCACGTCTGCGCCGTACCACCGGCTGGTATCTCCTGTGGCTGGGCGTGGCAGCGGGTATCGTCGTGCTGCTCTGGCCGGCGCTATGGGTTGTACCCGAGCAGGCACTGCAACGCTATCTGGGCGAGATTATTAGCAATGGCGGGCGGCCCAATGGCGATGGGCAGTTTTTTCTGGGCCAACCGGTGGGCGATCCGGGGCCATGGTTTTATCCGGTTGCGAATCTGTTCCGCCTGACGCCGCTGGCAACCTTGGGTCTCCTGGCGCTGCCGTTGGCACTATGGCGTTCGGCCAGCGAGCGGCGCACGCTGCTGGCTCTGGGGGCCTTTCTGGTCTTCTGGACACTGGTGATGACGCTGGGGCCAAAGAAGTTCGACCGCTATGTGCTGCCCACCTGGCCGGCGCTGCTGGTGCTGGTAGCAGCGGGCCTCAACCAGTTGCTGAAAACAGGTCAGCATCTGCTGATCCAACAGAACTGGCCACGGCATACACACCATGTACTGGCGGCCAGCGCTGGCCTGGTGCTGGCGGTACTGATGCTGCACCCGCTGCTGGTGTACCATCCCTACTACCTTAGCTATTATAACCCGCTGCTGGGCGGTGGTCGTGCGGCACAACGCATACTGCTGATTGGTTGGGGCGAGGGAATGGATCAGATCGGTGCCTATCTGCGTGCGCGGCCCGATCTCCAGGATGGGCCAGTCCTCTCAGCCTTGCCGCGCACGTTGCAGCCCTTTGTGCCTGTACCGGTGAAGAGCGTGTTGGAATTGAATGAGAGTACCCAGAACTATGCCGTGGTCTATCTGGAATCGGCCCAGCGCCGAGCCTATCCAGAAATCTACGACCAGATTCGGCAGACCGTGCCCCTGGATCGGATTACGATCCACGGTATTGACTATGCGCTGATCTATCAACTACCGCGCCCGTTTGACCAGCCGGTCGGTGCGGCATGGGGTAATCCACCCGGTACGGTTCTGGCCGGCCAGCCTGACACTCTGCGCTTGCTGGGCATCACCATTACTCACACGCCAGAACAACTGACCGTCACCCCTGCGTGGGATGTGCGTGATCATCTGGCTGGTGACTACAACGTGTTTATGCATCTGATCAATGCCCAGGGGCAGCGTGTGGCCCAGGTTGATGTTGCGCCGGGCGGCGCGGCCTGGCCCGCAACGAGCGCCTGGCAACCCGGCCAGCAGATTAGTGTGCCTCTGCCCCTGCCCCTCCCCGCTGACCTTGCTACCGGTGAGTACTGGCTTATTCTGGGGCTGTACGATAGTACAACCGGGGAACGTGTACCGCTGATCGCAGGCACGACAGCCGATCCGCATCTGGCAGGAGCCGATGCGCTGCTGCTGGACATAATCAGGTTGTAGATGGCTATGATATTTATCGGGCTGGATCTGGCCTGGTCGCCGCGCAACCGGTCAGGGGCAGCGGTCATTGTGGAAGAGGCGGATGGCGGCCAGCTTAAGGCACCGCCCGTGCTGTTGCACACCGACGATCAGATTGTGGCCTATATCGAAGAGCATGCCGGTGCGTCACCGGCAATTGTGGCCGTGGATGCGCCGCTATGGGTACCGAACATACGTGGGCAACGCCTGGCTGAGACCGAACTGGCACACGCCTTTCGTAGATATGAAGCGGGTGCGCATCCTGCTAATCGGCAGCGTCTGGCCATTGCGGGCGTCGTGCGTGGCGAGGCACTGGTGACGGCCTTGCAACAACGCGGATTTAGCCACACCGTGACTATTACTCCCGGCGTCGCGGTACGACAGGTGATCGAGGTATTTCCGCACCCGGCGATGATTGCACTGTTTGGTCTTGAACGTACCCTCAAGTACAAGGCACGCGCCAATCGCTCACGGGATCTACGGTTGCGTGCCTGGCAGCACTATCAGCAGCATCTGTTCGCCCTGACGACCGCCCATCCACAATTGCGCGGGCATGCAGAATTTGTACAACAGGATGTGGCCCGATTGCGCGGACAGGCATTGAAGGCCTATGAAGATCAGGTGGATGCCCTGTTCTGCGCCTATATTGCGCTCTATGCCTGGCATTGGGGAAGCACACGCTGCCGCACCTTTGGTACCCTGGCCGAGGGCTACATCTTTACGCCTGTGCCCGCAACGATGTGGCCGGCAACAACATCGCCGCAGCTAGATCTTGCACTTTGCGATACAGCGTGATATGATCGGTAACATTACCAGACACGCTCACATCTCGGCCAGAGAAACATAGGCTTTCAGGCCAACTCTGGAGCATCCCGGTTCAACCGCATATTCATTGAGGTCGATCTTTACCGGACTTAACTTATGGGTGTATCACTCCACAGCCGTGCGCCAGTACTGACGAATAGACGGACAGAAGATATGATCCGTCTTGTTCTCGCCTCTTCATCTCCTCGTCGCCGTGAGTTGTTAGCGCAACTGGACGTTCCCTTTACCATCGTCACCACCGATGCCGAAGATCGTGATGATCCGGTGCCACCTGAAGTGATCGCTGCTCTGCCACCCTGCCCGGTGGCCCTCACGCAACATCCAACCCTGCGCGCATGGCGTAAAGCGCATGCCGTCTGGTCACAAGGAGTCGGTGATGTGGTGCTGGGTGCTGATACCATTGTTGTTCTCGATGATCTGGTGCTGGAGAAACCGCGCGATAGCGCTGATGCGTGTAAACTGCTCGCACAGTTATCCGGTCGCCGGCATACGGTTTATACGGGCATGTGCGTGTATAGCTCGTTGCGAGCCTCCGGTCAGCCTGCCAGTCCTGCCGAGACGATGTATTCCTACTGGCTGGATCTTGTCGCCAGTGATGTCTGGATGGCAACGCTATCGCCAGAGACGATTGCGGCCTATGTTGAGACGGGCGAACCACTGGACAAAGCGGGTGCCTATGGCATTCAGGGAATAGGTGGGCAACTGGTGCACCAGATACACGGTAGTTATACCGCAGTCGTAGGCTTACCCTTGCCAACCACCCGGCGGATGCTCTCTGTGGCCGGCGTCTGTGGTCTGAAAGATGCAACCGCTGCCTATACCATCTGGCTACACAATCAGGGAAAGGAGCCGCTACCATGTCCCCCAACCCTACCGTAAAGTTGCTCATTGTTGATGACCACCCGCTATTTCGGCAGGGTGTGCGCTGGGCACTGGGAAGTGAGGAAGACATTGAGATTGTCGGTGATGCTGCCACGGCTGAGGAGGCGCTGGAGTTCTTGAACCAGGTTGGTTCGCATAACGAGCCGAATGTGGTACTGGTAGATCTGAACTTGCCGGGGATGAGTGGCCTGGATTTGACGCGCCATCTGCGTCGTCAGTATCCCAGCCTAGGCGTGGTTATGCTCAGTATCCATGAGAGTGATGAACAGGCTTTTAATGCGCTGCAGGCTGGTGCAGCCGCCTATCGCTCAAAGGAAATTAAACCTGATGAGTTGAAGGACATCTTGCAGCGCGTGGCCCGTGGCGAGTATGTGATTAACGATGTAGTGATGGAGGAGCCAAGTGTTGCGCACCGCGTCCTCTCCCAGTTTCGCAACCTGCCAGAAGAACTGGCAACGTCGCCAGATAGCGAATTTCCGATCTTTACGCCCTTGAGCGATCGTGAGATTGAGGTACTGGAACGCATCGCCGGTGGTGGCAGCAACAAGGAGATTGCCGATAGCCTGGGCATCAGTACGCAGACGGTCAAAAACCATATTTCGTCCATCTTGCGCAAATTGTCGCTCAACGACCGCACCCAGGCCGTCCTGTACGCTCTGCGGCGAGGCTGGATTGATACACCGGCGACGATGAGGCCAGGCCCACCTGAAGCGGAGCATAACCATCCTGAATAAACCGAGCAGCATCAGGTGTGGTGTCCGGCTGTCGCGCGGCCCACCGGGGCGCGGGGCGCGGGCGGGTGAACCTGGGTACGCGTCCCGCCGGGATGCGGGCGGGCGAGCGGGTGAACCTGGGTGCGCGTCCCTCCGGGGCGCGAGGCGGGGAGGCATCCTCACGACGGGCGGCGTCTCCGCGTGCGGTGTACCCGGCCCGACCGTGGGCACGCTGGAGCCGTGCCCTACAGCGAGGCGCGGGGCGGGGCGCGTCCCTCCGGGGCGCGAGGCGTGGGGAACCTGGGTGCGCGTCCCGCCGGGGCGCGGGCGGGCGACTTGCCCCACAGCGCTGCCCCCACTGACCTGGACGACTTCTACCGCGAGACACTGGCGAATGTGCGCCTGTCAGCCCGGAATCGAGCCTCGAATGACGAGTAGGGCGCAGCATACAGGGATATTTCGGGGCGTTGTGTCAGTACGGCACAACGCCCGGCATGTTGACAAAGGAACCATTTCACTGCATAGCAATGCTCCACCGCCCCTGCCATGTGATGCTGACGCAGGAAGCATCTCATATGCGACACCCTGCTTACACACTTTTGCGTTACCGCCAGACCTGGCTATAATGACAGCGAAAGAAAGGAACAACCTTTGTCACCCATTATGACCCAGCCTGTCCAGACGCTACCGCCCCACTATCAGCGCCATGCCGCGCTCGATCTCTCGCAGAACAAGACCGCGCTGATCGGGCTGAATATTGCGTCAGTGATACTGTTTTTCGCTGCTGGCTGGCTGGTGCTGCAGATCGTACCTCTGTTGCGACCACATGAAACCGACCAGACCGTGAGCCTTAGAGGAACCGACATGCTGGTGGTCAGTGTGGCACTGATCGTGCTGGTGGTCTTCCAGATGGTGTTGCACGAGCTGATCCACGGCCTGTTCTTCTGGATCTTCACGCGAGACCCACCAGTGTTTGGCTTCAAAGGTCTGTATGCCTATGCTGCCGCACCGAACTGGTATGTGCCACACACGCAGCATCTCATCGTTGGTCTGGCCCCGTTGGTGCTGATCACCCTGGTAGGCTTTGCGCTGATCGCCGTAGTGCCACTGGCTGTCGTGCCACTGCTGGTGCTGCTGATCGTGATAAACGCCGCCGGGGCCGTGGGCGACATCACTATAGTCGTCTGGGAAGCGGTACAACCACGCGGTACGCTGGTGCATGACACGGGTGACGCGATTACGCTGTACCGGCCAGACGTGCTGGCATAGTAACCTGGCAGATACCCTCTGCGAAGGGTGTGTGCCCCTGACATGCAACGAATGGCCGATGGCATCTTATGGTATCTTGTCGAGTCTGGGTTATACTATAGCCAGACACTGAACGCTATATATTGGCCGGGCACATGGGCCAACGTTGCATACAAGGAGACAAAAGAATGAGCCGCGTCTACAACTTTAATCCAGGGCCAGCCACGCTACCGCTACCGGTACTCGAACGTGCGCAGGCCGAATTGCTCGACTACCAGGGTCAGGGGATTTCAATCCTTGAGGCCAGCCACCGCTCCAAACCCTACGAGGCGATCAACAGCGAGGCCGAGACCCGGATCAAGCGCTTGCTCAACCTGGGTGACGACTACCGTGTGTTGTTCTTGCAGGGTGGGGCCAGTCTGCAATTTGCCATGCTGCCGCTGAACTTCCTGCCCGCCGGAGCTGTCGCCGACTACATCTTGAGCGGCTCGTGGTCAGAGAAGGCGCAGAAGGAGGCTGAGAACGTTGCTGCCAGCCTGTCGCCCACGGCAACCGTGCATGTGGCGGGCAGCACTGCCGCCGAGAACTATTGCCGCATTCCAGGCGCGAATGAGCTTAGCCTGAGCGCCGCGCCGGCCTATGTCCACATCACTACTAACAACACCATCTATGGCACGCAGTGGCATACCTTGCCCGATGTCGGTGCGATACCGCTGGTAGCCGATATGAGCAGCGACATTCTGTCACGCCCGTTTGAAGCCAGCAGGTTTGCCCTGTTCTATGCCGGTGCACAGAAAAACCTCGGCCCAGCCGGGGTGACAGTGGTGGTCGTACAGAAACAATGGCTGGAGCAGGCGGCAAAACATATTCCGGTCTATCTGCGCTATAGCACGCATGCCCAGAACGACTCGCTCTACAACACGCCGCCTACGTTTGCTGTGTATATGCTCAACCTAGTACTGGGCTGGATCGAGGAGCAGGGCGGCCTGGTGGCCATGGGTGAACGCAACCAGCAGAAGGCCGCCGCGATCTATGCGGTCATCGATCAGCATGCCGGGTTTTACCAGGGGCATGCCACACCAGACAGCCGCTCGCTGATGAATATCACCTTTCGCCTGCCCACTGCCGAACTGGAGCAGCGCTTTGTGAGTGAAGCGACAGCGGCGGGTATGATCGGCCTGAAGGGGCACCGCTCGGTGGGTGGCATCCGAGCATCGATCTACAATGCGATGAGCCGGGAGGGATGCCAGACCCTGGCGGACTTTATGAGGGTATTTGTGCAGAAGCATGGCTAGTGGTTGACCGCACCGAATATGCAGAGGGTGTAGGAACGATTTTCGTCGTTTCTACACCCTCAGGAACGACTAAAGTCGTTACTACACTACGTATCCCTCAACATCACGGTACTCAACCACTAGTCGCGGTTCAAATGCAGGCAACGCTTTGCCCTGACCTCCTGACGCCTGATGAAGGTTAAACCATGAATCGAATACGCGCACGACTGGAAATCCCGGCTTTAGTCGGGCCTGTGTTGCTCCAGCAAGGTATAGGTCAAAGTGACATAAGGCAGAAATAAGAACGAAGGAGTTTGCATGACCCATTTTGTTTTTGATGCCCAGATTACCTTTTTGCCCACAGCCGATCTTACAGCGTGCGCCCATTTCTATGAGATGATCATTCTGCTGCCGCTGACGCTGGATCAGGGCACATGCCGCATCTATCAGGTGGCGCAGGCGGGCTATCTGGGCTTTTGCCAGCATCAACACATAGCACCACCCCCGGATGGATGGGTCATCCTGACGCTCGTGTGCGATAATGTTGATGATTGGTATACGCGACTCAAGGCGCAAGGGGTGACAGTGGAGCAGCCACCCTGCCAGAATGCGCAGTATCGCGTGTATCACTTTTTTGCCCGCGATCCAGACGGCTATCGCCTGGAGTTTCAACGGTTTCTTGATCCGTTTCCACCCAATAAACCTGACTTCCCGCCCGATCTGGGTCTACCAACCCCTGAGCATGCAGCGTGAAAGTTGTGATGCTCTCCAAGGCGCTGGTGGTGGGTGCGTACCAGAAGAAGCTGGAGGAACTGGCGCGGCTACCGAATATCGAACTGACGGCGCTGGTGCCACCCTGCTGGCGTGAACCGGGTGTGGGCCGCCTTGTGCTGGAGCGTCGCTATACGCGTGGCTATCGGCTAGAACAACTCCCCATGCTGCTCAACGGCCAGCATCACGTGCATTTCTATCCAGCTCTGCGGCGCGTGCTCGAACGTGAGCGCCCGACGGTACTACATATTGACGAGGAATCATTCAACCTGGCGACCTTTCTGGCACTGCGGGCCGGTCGAGCGGTTGGTGCACAGTGCTGTTTTTTCAACTGGGCCAATATCGACCGCCGCTATCCGCCGCCGTTCAACTGGTTCGAGCGCTATGCCTTCCGCCACGCTGTCTATGCAATTGCTGGTAATCAGGAAGCGGCTGCGATCTTGCGGCGGCATGGCTATCGCGGGCCAATCACAGTGCTGCCCCAGTTTGGCGTCGATCCAGATCTGTTCAGTCCGGCTGATTCGGGCGCAACCAATGATGCCGCATCGCCCTTCGTGATCGGTTATGTCGGGCGATTGGTCGCAGCCAAGGGTATTCTCGATCTCGTTGAGGCGCTGGCTGGCTTACCCGAACCGGCCCGGTTACGGCTGGTGGGGAACGGCACGCTACGCCAAGCAATCATTGAGCGGGTCAGCACGTTGGGGTTGAACGAACGGGTGGAACTGCTGCCCGCCGTTGCTAGCACCGAGGTACCGAACGTCCTGCGCCAGCTTGATGTGCTGGTGCTGCCCTCGCATACCACGCCGACCTGGAAAGAGCAGTTCGGGCGGATATTGATCGAGGCGATGAGCTGTGCTGTGCCGGTGGTTGGTTCATCGTCGGGCGAGATCCCCCACGTGATTGGCGACGCGGGACTGGTAGTGCCAGAGCAGGACGTGGGGGCGTTGCGTGTAGCCCTACTCACCCTGATGCATGATCCCGAGCAGCGCCGCACATTGGGACAGAAGGGCCGCGAACGTGTACTGGCACACTACACCCAGGCCAGCCTCGCCCGGAGCTATTACAATATCTATCGCATCATGAGCGGCCCGCATGAAGCGTGAGACGTGCTAATGAGGATGCTCTGTTTTTTATACAAAGGCCCGGCGGAAAGCTTCTAAGCGCAAAGCACAAAGCGGAAAGTGCACAACAGGAGAATGGTGAGACATGATATGTTGCCTGGACGAAAAGGGTATGCGTAGGATAGACAGAACGATCTGTTTTCCGCCTTGCGCCCAGGCTGCTTTAAACCAGGCGACCGTGGGACGGCGAAGAGGCAAGGACGCAAGGACGCGAGGTATCGTTTGGGAGTCCCTATCATAGTATGAACATCGGCCTTGACGCACGCTATATCTGTGACCACTTCCCCGGCATCGGGCGCTATGTCGCCAATCTGGTGTCGGCACTGGCCGCACTGGATCACGGGTACAGACTCACGCTGCTATACAACCCGGCACTGCCTAACACACGTCATAATCTGGACGCACTCCGCCGCCTGCCACACGTTGACTTGATCGCTACCACCGCCCGTCCCTTCACGCTGGCCGAGCAGATCCAGATCCCTCGCATGGCACGGGCGTTGCGGATCGACCTGCTGCACTCACCCTACTACCTCAAGCCCTATTTGGGCCTGTCTTGCCCAACCGTTGTCACCATCCACGATTTGATCGGCTGGCAGTTTCCGCACACACTCACGCCGCATGCCCGCCGTCTGTTTCGGATTGCCATGCGTCTGGCTGTCCGCACAGCCACACGGATCATCACCGTCTCGCACAATGCTCGCGATGATATTGCCTATTACTATCGCATACCGCATGCACGCATTGCCGTCACGCCCGAAGCCGCTGACGAGCGCTTTCGCCCGCAGAGCGCCGAGACAATCGCAGCACTATGCCACCGTTATGGCCTTACAGCGCCCTATGTGTTGTACGTGGGTGCGAACAAACCGCATAAGAACCTGGAACGGCTCATCCACGCCTGGGAACGGGTGTGTGCGACTGCCGCGACTCGTCCATCGCCCGCCCCACGCCTAGTGATCGCCGGCCACTACGATCCACGCTATCCTTCCGTCCAGCGCATAGTGACTGAGCGTGGTCTGACCACGAGCGTCACCTTTTTGCCCAATGTACCTGAAGCCGACCTGCCCGCGCTCTACAGTGGGGCCGAGCTATTCGTTTTCCCCTCGTACTACGAAGGCTTTGGCCTGCCTCCGCTAGAAGCGATGGCCTGTGGTACACCGGTCGTCTGCGCCTATACGAGCAGCCTGCCCGAAGTGGTGGGCAATGCTGCCCTGACCGTCGATCCTTTCAACTTTATCGAACTGGCGGAGGCCATCGAGTGCCTATTACACAACCCGGCCATGCGGGCCTATCTGCACGAGCAGGGACTGCGTCAGGCGCAGCGCTTCTCCTGGCAACAAACTGCCCGGCAAACCTTCGATGTGTATGCGGCGATCCTATCCGAGCGCCCACCCGCCTCAAGCCGGGACTCTGGGGGATCTTTCCCTGGTATATAAACGTTCCACCCTCTCAGCCCGCATCCGCAAACGACCGGTGTTCCGGCTTCAGCCGGGCCTGCGTTGCTGCCACAGGCTGTAGGCACGGGTCAGGCTACCGCACGCCGCTGCATAGCAACATTGCCAACCAGCTCTTGCGTCGGGTATAATGCCAGGGACGATAACCGTATATTCCACCGCAGAAACGCAGAGAACATCAGGCATTCGCCGCCTGAGCCGTACCCATTTCCGCTTCGTTGGCTATGTCCTCTGCTCCTCGTTGATACCGGGGCAAGGTTCCTGCGGTTGTTCTGGTTTATAGGAGATGCTCCAGATGTTGAACTTCTTGAAGAAGATTTTTGGTGATAATGAGGACAAAGTCCGGCGGAAATATCAACCGCAGGTAGACGCGATTAACGCGCTCGAAGACACCTATCAGCACTTCTCAGATGACGAATTACGCGCCCGAACCGGCCTGTTTCGCAAACGACTGGCGGCCGGTGAAACGCTGGACGATCTGCTGCCCGAAGCCTTTGCCGCCGTGCGTGAAGCCTCGCGGCGCACCATCGGCTTACGTCACTACGATGTGCAGTTGATTGGCGGCATCGTCTTGCATGAGGGTCGCATTGCGGAGATGAAGACGGGTGAAGGCAAGACGCTGGTGGCAACGCTGGCGCTCTATCTCAATGCCCTTGAAGGCAAAGGCAGTTACCTGATTACGGTCAATGACTACCTGGCCCGGCGTGATGCGGGCTGGATGGGGCCGATCTATCATCTGCTGGATATGCGCGTTGGTTTCATTGCCCACAACTATTCCGCCCTCTTCGATCCGGAGTATGTCGATCCGAATGCGCCTCTCGATGACGAGCGTCTGGTACACTGGCGGCCTTGCAATCGAAAAGAAGCCTACGCTGCTGATATTACCTACGGAACGAATAACGAATTCGGTTTCGACTACCTACGGGATAATATGGTCAACTCACTCCAACTCGTTGTCCAACGAGGCCAGCACTATGCTATCGTGGATGAAGTGGACAATATCTTGATTGATGAGGCGCGTACCCCGCTGATCATCAGTGGCCCTGCTAGCCGTTCAAGTGATCAGTATGCCCGCTTTGCGCAGATCGTTAAATCCCTGCGGGCCGGGCGCGTCACGCCCGACGAGGTAAAGAAGGGAGCAGTACCCGATGGTGACGTGCTGATCGATCCGCGCTCACGCACAGTGGTGATTACTGAGGAAGGTCTGGAAAAGGTCGAACGTCAACTAGAAGAACTGGGCGAAGGCGAGAGTGTGTATGACCCGCAACACAGCGCTCTGACCCACTACCTGGAGAATGCCCTCAAGGCACGGTTTGTGTTCCAGCGCGATAAAGATTATGTAGTACAGAACGGTGAAGTGATTATTGTTGATGAGTTCACCGGGCGGCTGATGCCCGGTCGCCGCTGGAGCGACGGTCTGCACCAGGCAGTGGAAGCCAAAGAAGGCGTGCGTGTGCAGAATGAGACTGTCACCTATGCTACCATCACCTTCCAGAACTACTTCCGTATGTATACCAAGCTGGCCGGTATGACCGGAACGGCAGCCACAGAAAAAGAGGAGTTTGCCAGGATCTACAACCGCGAAGTAACCATAATTCCCACCAATCGTCCCGTTATTCGCGTGGATAATAGCGATCTGATTTATCGCACGGAAAATGCCAAATTCCGGGCACTCATTACCGAGATCCGTGAACGCTCGACGAAAGGGCAACCAGTTCTGGTTGGTACCACCTCGATCGAGACCTCGGAGCGCTTGAGTGCGTTGCTCACGCGTGAGAAGATCAAGCATCAGGTACTCAATGCCAGGCAGAATGCCGATGAAGCACGTATTATTGCTCAGGCCGGGCAACCGGGGGCAGTCACCATCGCCACCAACATGGCCGGTCGCGGTACTGATATTTTGCTGGGCGGCAACCCTGAAGCACTGGCGGGCCGTTATCTTGAAGAACATGGCGTAACCCGCGCCGAGATTGGCGAACTGGCACAGCGGCTCTTTGATAACCAGAAATCGCCGAAAATGGCGGCACAGCAGAGCCAGATCGATGCTGGGTTGATCAACGCTTTACACCAGTTGCATGATGAGTACGAGCAGGCATTACGTCGTATTGACGATCCCCGTGAGGGCCTGCACATCTTTCTTATGCGTGCTGTATTGGGCGATCATCCTGACCAGTATAACCAGAACATTGCCCTGGTGGATGCGGTGGTGCAGCAGCGCTTGAGCGAAGCGCATGCCCTTGTTCAGGCTACTGACTGGTTGCGCGAGGAGCATATTGCCGAAATCTGGCGCCGGTATAGTGAGCTGAACACCTATCGCAGTGCCACACCCCAGGGACGCGCCGAATTCCTGGCCGACAAAGTTTTCCGACAGGTCTACACGGCCCGTTCGTTGTTGGTACAGCGTACATTACGCGGCGAATTGGATTCCGCACAGGCGCTGATCCGTAGCAATCCTGGCTTGAAGCCCGAATACATTGATGACATTCTGCGTATCAAGCGTGAATGTGAAGAGCAGCGCGAGCAGGTTAAGGCCGCTGGTGGCTTACATATCATCGGCACCGAGCGCCACGAGGCACGCCGCATTGATAACCAGTTGCGTGGGCGTGCTGGTCGTCAGGGTGATCCCGGTTCTTCGACGTTCTACCTCTCGTTAGAAGATGAGTTGATGCGTCGTTTTGGGCGTATGGATACCATTCAGAAGGCCATGGAACGCCTCGGGGTCGAGGAAGATATACCGATCAGGGCAGGCATTATCAACAAGAGCATCGAGTCGGCCCAGACTCGGGTCGAAGGCTTCAACTTCGATATCCGGAAGCATACGGTTGAATATGATGACGTGATGAACAAGCAACGTGAGGTGATCTACAGCAAGCGTCGGCGTGTGCTGGAGGAGGCTGATGAACAGAGCCGGATTGCCGAGTTGTTTCAGCGCTATCGGGATCAGGATCAACTGCTGGCAGAAGGGCAGGCTGCCATTCGGGCTCTGGCAACCGACGACCGCGAAGAGGCCCAGAAGCAGTTGCAAACCCTCTTTCCAGATGTGGCTCTGGATCTGGGGGCATTGCAGGCAGCAGACGACGCAACGTTGCCATTGTTGCTGGCACCGCTCGCCCGCGAGCAGCAGCAGCACTCCATCCAGCGCTTGATGACCGACCTGGAAGCCTTTATCGTGTTGCCGGAAGACATAGAGCAACAGTTGCAACACTATAGCCACAGCGAAGCCGAGCAGTATATCAATCGACTCTGGCGCGATCAAACCGCTGATGATCTGGAGCAGTATATCAAGAACCTGTTTGCCGTTGAGTTTGCCACGCTGATCGAGCGCTACCTGGAAACCTATGATACCTGGATGCGCCAGCAGATCCAGGAGGCGATTAACGATGCGCTGAATCCGGCCACCGATGAAGTCAATGTGCCGCTGGTTCAACGGCGGTTGAGCAGCATTTTGCCCGAAGCCGGTGAGCTTGATCCAGTTGAACTGGGTGAGCTTGCCGATCATCAACTCCAACGGCGGCTGGAGGGTTTGATCAGCCGCAATATGGAACGGGGACACAACATTGAACTGCTCGCACATGAGATTATGACGCTTGTCCCCTCACTCCTGCCTGGCCCTCAGGATGTCATCTGGGCCAACGTGTCACCAGCGATACGTGAGCAATTACGCGAAGATTACCTGGGGCGCTATCGGGCCGCCCTGAAGCTGATGACCACCACTATGCCGCCTGCCGAAGCCGAACAACTGCAACACGAGACAATCGACGCCATTCGGCAGTTGCTGCAACCGCTCTTTGTTGCTGGAACACGGCTCACCGCGATCGATCTGAAGCAGATTTTTGATGCGATTGCGGTGCACAATCGCGCGGTGTTGCTCACAGTATTGCGCCAGCCTGATGTCGATGCAATTGAGGAGATGTTGAACGCTCAGGTCGCTCAGGCGCTGGACTACTGGCGCGAGGCGATCGGTGTACAGAGTCTGGCCCACTACCAGCACTCGCTTATGTTACATACGATTGACTCCGAGTGGCAGCAGTATTTGACCGCGATGGAGGATATGCGTCAGGGTATTGGCCTGCAGGCGATTGGCCAGCGTGATCCGCTGGTGCAATACCAGACCGAAGGCTATCGCATGTTCCGCGAGCTGCTGGACAACATCGATCAGAATATAGTACGCAATTTCTTCCGGCAGTTGCCCACCTACTCCAGGCAGATCGCCGATTATCAGGCCGAGCAGGTGCGCCGTGATCAGGCCGCCCGCGCTGGCTATGAATTGGCACAGGCGGCGCGCACAAGAGCCGCTGGTGGCAGTAATGGGCCAGCGAAGGGGCAGACATTGCGACGCAAACTGCCCAAAGTTGGGCGCAACGACCCGTGTCCCTGCGGCAGCGGCAAGAAATACAAATATTGCCATGGGCGCAATGAAAGCGACGCGGATGCAGCCGAACGGGTCAGCGTTGTCACCACGCAGGCGAATGTTCCTGCCACCGCTCCAGTCGCAGATGCACCGGCGACCGGCAAGCGGCGGGGTGTCCCGGCCAGCTCTCAGCAGCAGAAGCCACCACGTGGGCGCGGTACCGCCAGCGCCGCTCAGCGCGGCAAGAAGGTAGCCCAGAAGTAGTTGACGACACGTGGTGTTTTAAGTGGTACTGGTAAAGATGGTTTACATCCACCCCATCAGTAGGAACTGGAACCGGAGCAACCCGATCGTATGCTCATAGCGTAACCCCCTGGCCTGGCAGCACCCGGGGTTACGCCGGGGCTTCCGAGACTGCCGCCCCGATCTCGTCCGCCGAGAAGGATATGACCGTGAACCTTTTACCGAGTGCGGGGTTGCCCGCTCGAACCGGCAAGGCACACGGGTTCAGGTGTGAAAATATATATGTTTTATAATGATTAAACACATGGTTTTTGAAGAAGCAAAAGCACTGAAGCTGGTAAAGCCCTTCGTGGAACCATGGGCGGGGATCTGCGGCCCCCGCGCCCCGGCTACGGTGAAGTCTCGTTGTAGTAAGAAACAACTCTTTTATAGTTTGTTTCTTTAATAAATCCGTTGATTTCATCATAACAAACGAGCATTTTTATGATTATTATACTAGATTTTTTCTTTTGTGTGTAGTATAATTAGGGCAATATTCTTCTACTAATCAGTATACAGTACGAAGAATATGTTCGTGTCATATGGATAAAAACCGATTAAGAGAAAGCGAAGGAGCTACAATGAAACTTTTCTGTAGGCACGGGTTCATCGGATACAAAGTTGTATTACTCACCCTAGTGATCATTGCGGTAACTAGTCTAACACCTGCTATGGCTCAATCCTCTGCACATGTACCAGCCGGTACGCTTGAAACTGGTCGGTATACCGCGCTCTCCGAGACTGCTGATTTTTCCTCCTCTTGCATACCTGCGATTGACCTGACGGTGGCACAGCCGCTCAGTATGATGGAAAGCACCCATTCGGTTAACCACCTGTCGTTTGCCCCTCCTGCACAGTCTATTTGTTGTGAATGGTACTACTGGTGTGACTATTACTTCTGCTACTATCAGGAGTACTGCTGGTATTGTTATTGGTGACCATAATTCCTGTGAACTCTGGTGGCATACCTTGTCTGGAACGGTTGATGTGAACCTTAACACCGGATCGATCAGTTGACAGACTGTCTCAGACAGTGAGATGTCTGATCTGAGCTGCGGAATAATTACGGTCGTATGTTGTTGGCAAGGGCAAGCATTGGTTGTTCTACCCGTATGGTTCTCGCCAGTACGACAACAAGATATCCCCTGGGCAGGAAGGGTTGGCGCGGCTTCGCTGCGCCGATGAAGTCTCGTTGTCAGAATAGAAACCCATAATCGGGTCGTTTCATATTGTGAGCTATATCACGATAGCCAGACTGGCACAGCGCAATTGCACTCCGCCGTACGGATTGCCTCTGCCATACCCTGCGCGCTTTGCGCATCCACTGTGTCAGTTCAACACCAATCCTGGCACCGTACATAGGTAACAAGGCAATCATCACCCACCATCAAGCGAACTGATTGCGCTTGACGAGAGAATAAGGAGAATGTACGATCATGATACGTCGAATATTGTCCATAGCTGTATGTTTCTCTATCACCCTGGCGCTCGTGGCGTGTGGCAATAATACCGGTACAGGGAACGTAAATCTATCGGTTGATCAAATCGCTGAAAATTCGATACAGGCTTTTCAAGGTCTCCAGAGTTATGAAGGATTGGTGCGGTTTGATTTTACGGAGCCTACGGCGGGTTGGTTGACCATAGAGGTCTGGATGGACGGGGCACTGACGCTCGGCTCAATGGCGGGTGAGCCGCCCCGGTTTCGAGGTGAAGTGATCGACTCGACTATCGAGGGGTTGCCTGGCGGTACCGTCGCTATTTTTGCGCCCACCAGTTTCTTCTACAACCCGGACGAACAGCTAGTCTATACGGCAAAACAGGGCACACCGGGTGCTGCCGCCCAGTTGTATCGCTTGCCAATGTTATTCATTACGACGATGAACCAGATGCTACAAACTCTGACAGTGCCAACCGTGAATCAAACCGTGGTGGGGAAAGAAAAACTGGGTGAATTCGATACCATCAAGATAGAAGCCACCGCCGCCCCCGATGCAACCAGTGGCCCGTTAACTGGTGATGATAAAACGACGATCTGGATCGATACCGCGACCAACTTGCCTGTCAAGATAATCACTGTCACCGATGCTGGTGGTACGCAGACGATGACGGTGAGCGAGATGAAGGTTAACCAGGGGGTTGATGCCGAGCGTTTCAGCTACGATCCGCCCGCCGACGCTAAAGTCATCGAGCTTGGCCCCCCGGTCACGGTTGCAAGCCTCGAAGAGGCGAGCAGTCAGGCTGGCTTTACCGCGCCACGTCCGGGCTATCTGCCAGAAGGTGTGCCTACAACGCCAACCACGGTGTCGGTGCAGGAAACACCGGCTGGTTTTAGTATCATGCAAACCTATGGTGAGGGTGGCGAAAGTGGTGCAGTGTATATTGATACCTTACAATTGACCAGTGCGCTGGCCCAACTGCCGTTAGCCCCACCACCCGGCGCGTCTTCCTCGAAAGTCGACATCAACGGCGTCGAGGCGCTTGTCCTTGTTATCGGCGAGCGTCAGGCTTCAGTGTCAATGCGCCAGGGGGACTTTTTGTATGTGATTCGTGGCAATGGGTTTGGCGAAGACGAGATTATCAAGGTCGCTGAACAATTGCAGATGAGCTAATTCGAGCAGCAAGGTAAACTGCGGTGTTCTGCCTGGGTATCTCCAGGCAGGGCACCGGGCTAGTTCGTAACAGGGAAACCCGAACATATGCAAGTAACTACATCTCCAGGCAACGCACACAGGCCAATGCGCCACCCAGCACAGCTTGTTATTCATCTCGAACAACAACCCCCACGCACCGTCATTCTCGATCGGCCAACATTTACTATAGGGCGTGATCACGGGAATGATATATCGATCGAACATGCTTCGGTTTCCCGCCGCCATGCCCGTCTGGAGCAACAGGGTGATGTCTGGTACTACCATGATCTGGGCAGTTCCAATGGTAGTTTCATTAATAGGCAGCGAGTTCAGAAACAGGCTTTGCAGGATGGCGATCAGATCTATTTTGGCGATCCATCTATGGGCATCCGCGTCTATCTGACGTATCAAGCCCCACGTCAGCCGGTCGCACTATCTCCCGATGCGCAGGCCACCATAGTGTCCGGGAGCGACCCGGCCGCAGTTGGGACGATGGTCGTCGGGGGGGCACCGGGCGCTCCACCAGCACCGCCGGCACCTGCGCCGGCATCGGGAACACCGTCGGCTCATGTGACCATTCAGGCACCGGGGCAATCACCCTATGATGTGGTGCTGGATCGTATGGCTTTTACCGTCGGTCGCGGCACCGATAATGATATTGTACTCCCCCAGCCAGCTTCTCGCCATCATGGCCGATTGGAACGGCACGGAACACGCTGGCGCTACCGTGATCTGGGGAGCACCAACGGCACGTTCGTGAACGAGCAGCGGGTGACTGAGGCTGAGCTAGAGGACGGTGATATTCTACGCGTGGGTGACCCCCAGGGTAACTGGGTACGTCTGACCTTTCACGATCCGGTTGCGGCCCGGGCCGGTCGCCCGGCCGGGCAAGATCGCACGATTGTAATCGGTGGTGCTCAGCCAGGTGGTACGACCAGCCTGAGTATCGGACGCAATCCCGCTTCGGATATTCCGCTCCAGGCTCCCAATATATCCTGGCAACACGCGCGCCTTGACCAGACCGCACAGGGATCAGTACTTGTCGACCTGAACAGCACCAACGGTACGTTTGTAAACGGGCAACGCATCAGCACTCCGCATCTGCTGCGCAAAGATGACGTTATCCAGATCGGCCCTTTCCGCTTGGTGTTTGACGGTCTGGCGCTCCAGCAGTACGACCAGCGCCGGGGAGGAATGCGCATTGATGTACGCAATATGACGCTGCAGCTCAGCAATGGGCGCAAGCTCCTGAACGATGTTTCGCTGACTATCGCCCCGCGTGAGTTTGTGGCACTTGTGGGGGGGAGCGGTGCAGGCAAGAGTACCCTGATGAAGGCCATTAGTGGCTTCAATCGCGCTACCCATGGTAACCCTAGTCCAGTACAAGTCAACGGGGACGACTATTATAAAAACTTCGACTCCTACCGCGCTGTACTAGGCTATGTACCCCAGGATGATATTCTCCATAAACCACTGCCCGTCGATCGAGCGCTGCAATACACGGCCAATCTGCGCCTGCCCGCCGACACCAGTACGTCCGAGATTAACGAACGGATTAACCGCTCGCTCGAAATCGTGGAAATGAGTAAACACATCAAAACCATGATCGAATCCCTCTCTGGTGGGCAGCGCAAGCGCGTGAGCATCGCCTCGGAGATGCTGGCCGATCCGAGCCTGTTTTTCCTCGATGAACCAACCAGCGGCCTTGATCCGGGCCTCGAAAAGAAGATGATGTATACGTTGCGCCGCCTGGCCGACAGTGGGCGCACGGTGTTACTGGTGACACACGCGACCGATAATATTACCCAGTGCGATCACGTTGTCTTTATGGAGATGGGCAACCTGGTCTACTTTGGCCCACCCAATGAAGCACTGGACTTTTTTGGTGTCAACAGCGGCAGTTTTGCCGACATCTATACCCACCTCAAAGCCGAACCAGGCGATGAATTATACCAGCAACTGGTACAGAACACCCTGCGTGCCGAATACTACGAGTGGCAAACGATGAATCCTGGCCAGAATAAACCACCACCCCTGGTTGACCTGTGGAAAGCGCATTACCATAGATCAGAACAGTATCGGCGCTATGTGGTGGAACGCCAGCAGTCACAGCATGCTATGCCGATGGTTAAGCAGACCCAGGGGGTTGACGCCCCTGCAAAACGCCCGCCCCGTATGTCGCCGTGGCGCCAGTTTTATATCCTGACTCGACGCTATCTCGATCTGATGCTGCGTGATCGCCGTAACTTGACGATCTTGCTGGTACAGTCGCCGCTGATTGCGCTTCTGGTGTGGATGATGGCCGCCTCTGATGCGCTGGTTGGCAGCATGCAAGCCGATGTTATTCAGCGCATTAGCGCTCAGAATTTACTGTTTGTCTTCGCGGTCGTCGGTATCTGGTTTGGAGTCATCAACTCGGCCAGCGAACTGACCAAAGAACGCGAGATCTATCGGCGCGAGCGCCTCTCGAATCTCTCCATCTTTCCCTACATTATGTCCAAAGTATGCGTGTTGAGTTCATTGATGTTTGTGCAGAATGCCTCACTGCTGCTGATCGTCTGGATGTTTGGGGCCGGTGTGGAATTTCCTCGAGGCGATGGGTTATTGCTGCCGATCTGGTTGGAAATGTTTATCACTTTGATGCTGGCCTCATTAGGTGGTATGTCGATGGGTCTGGTGGTCAGCGCTGCCACAAAGAACGTCAGTCAGGCTATCAGCCTGGTGCCACTGATACTCATCCCGCAGATCCTGTTTACCGGCATCATTTTCAAGATCGAAGAGGGTGTGATCAATGTCATCTCCCGGCTCATGGTCAGTCGTTGGGCGCTGGATGCCTTCGGCACCAGTGCGGCGCTGTCATCGCTGTGCCAGTTACCCAACGTCCTGGATGGTGAGGTGGTCAAAACCCAGTGCGAGATTAACGAGAGTCTACGCGGTGAGACGATAACAATGAGTTCGGCCCTGTTACGTACGTATATTGATGACCCGCAGGGCTTTCCTTTTCCCGGTGCTTTTACCCATACGGCTGAACATCTGCTCACCGCATGGGGCGTGTTGTTGGCATTTCTGGTCGTCGGGTTAGGCATTACGGCTTTCCTGCTCAAGCAACAGGATCGCCAGGTGTAGTTGTCAGGCTCTGCATCCGCACGCATCCGTACGGGTGTCTGGGGATCGGTTTGAACCATCCGTTGTAGCGCTACGTAAGGGAGCAGGCTATGTCGCGGTTGAACTTACTGGGCAGTACCCTGGGAGATTTTGAAATTATCTCCGAATTGGGTCGCGGTGCAATGGGCGTGGTCTATAAGGCGCGGCAGCTCAGTTTGAAACGCATTGTAGCCATGAAAGTGTTGCCCCCTCAGTTCACTTTTGATGAAAGCTATATTGCCCGCTTCAGGCGTGAAGCCGAGAGTGCAGCCCAGTTAGAGCATCCGCATATTATTCCGATCTATGAAGTAGGTGAAAAAGATTACCTGCACTATATCATCATGCGCTACATCCAGGGCAGCACCCTGCGCGAGATCATCCAGAATGAAGGCGCGATGAGCATTCAACGGGTGATCAGCCTGATCCGACCGGTTGCATCGGCTCTGGACTATGCTCATGATCAAGCATTTATTCACCGCGATATTAAGCCCTCGAACATTATGGTGGCCCATAGCGGCATGGTCTATCTGGCCGATTTTGGTCTGGCGCGTGCGCTCGGCGGGAGCAGCGGGATTACCGCAACGGGGATGATTATGGGCACACCGGACTATATGTCACCCGAACAGGCCCGCGGTCTGACCAACATCGGTGCCTCGACCGACATTTATGCGCTGGGGATTGTTGTCTATCAAATGCTGACGAACGGGCTGCCCTTTGAGGCCGAGAGTACGATGGGCCTGTTGCATGCCCGACTGATGGAACTCCCCCGTCCACCCCGTGAACTGCGACAGGATATGCCTGAAGCGGTGCAGGACGTGCTTTTGAAAGCGCTGGCCCGCGAACCAGAGCAGCGCTACCGCCGAGCGGGAGAACTGATCGACGCTCTGGTCGCCTCAATGCAGTCATCGGGTTGGTCAGGCTTGTCCACCATGATCGACCATTATGCTCCTGCCGTCTCTGACAACCAGCCACAACCACCAGCATCATCAGCGTTGGATACCCAGGCCCGCCCCGTTTCGACACCGCCCGGTGGTACATCTATTCCCGTCAGGAATGATAGCAGCGCGGCAGCAATGTATATGGCTGAGACTGGCCCCACGGTGTTAACACCCCCAACTGGTGTTCCCGTACCATCGTTGCCTCTGCCAGATAGCGCCGATCATGCCGACGTGGCACACACGCCAGCAATCGTTGCCTCCAGAGATGCGAACTGGATCGCACCCGTTGCCGAGGCAGCGGCAGTCTCTTACAGTGCCAAAGTCAACTCAGGGACAACCTCTAAACCGCGTGCATCAAGCGCAGCAGCCGTAGCGGTAACTACACCCATCCCCGCAGAGCCGTCCGCACGGGATGCGCCAGCAGCATCGGCCCGTGGTCGCACGGTGATCTTCGCGCTCGTCGCCGTTGCGCTGGTGCTACTGGTGGGGGTAGGGGGCATCTTGAGCTGGCAAGCGCTATTCGGTAACACAAATCCGGTAGCCAATCCCACCCCACCCACTACTGACCCGGCTGTGGTAGTGCTACCACCGGCTACCCCGACCAGCGAACCGATGACGATCGCCACTGTTGTACCAACTGCCACCAGCCAACCGGAGCCAGTTATCGCCGCAGTTGAACCATTAACGACCTACTTCAACGCACAGGCACCGGAGCCTCTGTTGATCAAGATCACAGGTCAACAGCTTGATCGCTTCCAGGAAGCAATTATTCATGCCGGGGCAGGTGGGAGTCGCGCAACGATCAAGGCGGTTGAAGTACGCTCGCCTACCGAGTTGACCTTGAGCCTGCAAGGGCCAGACGACTTACCCGTGCTGCCCCAGAGTGATACAACCTATAACGTCGAACTGCGTGGTGATGGCCCACCGCTCTCCTTTACCTTAACCCTGCACGACTACCTGGCCATCAAAGAGGTACGTGGCGTTTTAATCGAGTATGCCTATACACGGCGTGTGGCTACTGAAGGCGAGGATATGTTCACACGCATGCGCAGCGCACCCGATGTCGGAAGCGAACCAACGGCTAGATTACGCAATGGCGATGAACTGGAGATTGTACGTGATGATGAGGCGGGATGGTATCAGGCGCGCATTCGCAGCAGCAGTGATCCCACTGCTAGCGAACAGGGGCTGATTGGGCAGATCTGGTGGATCGAGCGCTGGTTGGTGGACAACGAGAATGTGCCACCGGAACCTACGCTGGTGCCGACTGCTGTGCCACGGCCGGTGCAGCCGCAGCCGCAACCACAGCCGCAACCACAGCCGCAACCGCCGCCACAACCACAGCCACAACCACAACCACCGCCACCGCCGCCGCCACCCACGCCAGGGTTGGATTAGGAGTTCAATCCCACGGAACGCAAAAAACGACGACGCAAGCGCGATCGTAGAACCGACGGCAAGAGGGCCATCGGTTGTCGTTGGAAAGTACATGTTCACTCATCTCCTGGTGTGTGAGGTACCACAAAAGAAACACGTGCGTCGGAAATGGAGATCGTATGCTACGTAGCTAGCCGAATCAGAATCCAGGGAGGTTGTATGCTCAAAGTGTTGTCCCGCTTAACAATGATGAGTTTCGTTCTCAGTCTGCTGCTGGCAGTCTGGCCAGCAGTGCCAATCAGCCATGCGCAGACGAATGAGCAGTGTTTTGAACAAACTGGCTTTTGTATTTCCGGCCCCATTCTCAACTTCTGGCAACGGAATGGCGGCCTGCCGGTGTTTGGCTATCCACTTTCGCCGCAACAGGCCACCTACGTAGGCCTGCTAACGCCCAGCCAGGTGCCAGGCTTTGTGCCCGGCGTCATGGTGCAGGCCCAGCAGTTCGAGCGCAATCGCTTAGAACTACACCCGGATGGCTCGGTGAAGGTCGGCCGTCTGGGAGCGGATGTGCTGTCCCAGCAGGGCCGTGACTGGTTTAACTTCCCCAAAAGCGCGCCCCAGCCAGGGTGTGAGTTTTTTGAGGCGACCGGCCACAATATTTGTGGGGAGATGCTCCGGGCCTGGCGCGCATCGGGCGGGATGGAGTTGATCGGTATGCCGCTCAGCGATCCCTTCGAGGAAATGATCGAAGATGGCAAGGTTTACACCATTCAGTGGTTTGAGCGTGCCCGATTTCAGATCACGCCCGGTGTCGGTGTCCAATTGGGGCGGCTCGGTGCGCTGGATCTGTGCGCCAGTATTCCCCCTCCGGTCAATGCAGCGATTAGCCCCAGTAACTGCCTGATACGCGGCGTTGAGACGAGTATTCGCATTACCGGGTTTCCACCAGACTCCCTGGTGCGGATATGGGCCGTGCTTGATGGCGGTTTCGTTCTCCCACCAGAGGAGTTTGACGATTTTATCTTTACCCCGGACGAAACAGGCGGTATGATTCTGCCACTTGGCGCGATACCCCGTGAACTGGGCAACCGGCTGTATTTTATTTTTCAAGGTCAGGATGATGCACGGGCCATCACCTATTTTAATGTCATCGATCCCGAACGTACCCCATCGCTCACGTCCACGTTTCATCCTTGCTATAACCTGCCACCGCCCGCTAATGGTGCTGCGGCCCCGATTAACGAGAATCGGGACGTAATTGGCGATCCGACCACTTGTGCCACCCCCGGTATTGACTTTCTGGGCGTGTTAACGGGGGGCTTTAGCGCTGGTGAACCGGTTGTTCTCACCGTCACCGCACCCGATGGACAACCGAGCGGCAGAAGTGAATTGGTAGCCGATGCGAGAGGGTTGGCGCTTACGAACGAAGGGTTATTACCCCGGTTCCAGGTCAATCAGTTTCGCAATAGACCGGGCCTCTACATCTTCTTCTTTCTCGGACAATGGAGTAACCATGTGGCAGCGGTACCAATTATGGTGTCCAATGTGCCATTGCCCGCATTGCCCCCTCCATCTGCCAGTGCCCGATTAACGATTGTTAATGAGTCACAGGAAGATATCTGTATTGTCAACTTCTCGTTTATCACCGAAGATACATGGGGGCCTGATCGTCTGGATCCAGCCGAGACCATTCCGCCTGGAAATACGCGTTCTTTCGACATCCCGCCGGGCGAGTATGATATTCGCTTGCTGGACTGTAGCGGGAATGAACTGCTGGATCAGCGCAATGTGCCGATTTTCGATCAATATGAGTTACGCTTCCGTGGCGTGGGTACTGCGGGTATCCATAACCGTACGGCGGCGATGTCCACGAAACGAGCTAGCGCTATTACCACCCAGAAGTGACAACGTTGTGGCACAAACGTCCTTTCTGGTGCCAACCCTCGGCATTGGTACCGAGATGCGGCACACCCGTTCTTCATAGATAGATACTGCGTAACGGGCGGGGTCGCCCCCGCCCCAACAGTGGTAAGGGCAAGTTCCGAACCCGCTCCAACAACCAGCGTAGATCACTCTCCGCTATAGGAGAGCTTCGTTCCCAAAAAGCCTCCCCCTTCGCCAGACAGGTCATTGCGCGGCATACGTTATACGTTCATTGATTGGGCACGGAATCTTTAATAAAGTGGTAGAATCAAACCCAGGGTTGATAGTTGATAACAGAAAAGCAAGAATATGTCACAGATGAATCTGATTGGACGTACGCTGGGCGACTTTGAAATTCTGGCCGAACTGGGTCGCGGCGCAATGGGTGTGGTCTACAAAGCCCGCCAGGTGAGCCTCAATCGAATTGTGGCAATGAAAGTGTTGCCCCCTCAGTTTACTTATGATGAGAGCTATGTGGCTCGCTTCAAGCGCGAAGCTCGTAGCGCAGCTCAGCTTGAGCATCCGGCTATCATCAGTATCTATGAAATCGGCGAGCGAGATTCGTTGCACTACATCATCATGCGCTACATTGAGGGTGAAACCCTGCGCGATATTATGCAGCGCGAAGGGCAGATGCCTCTTCAGCGGGTGATCAACCTGATTGCGCCCGTGGTGGCAGCATTGGACTATGCCCATAGTCAGGGCGTCATTCACCGTGATATTAAGCCCTCCAACATCATGGTCTCCCGTACCGGCTCGATCTTCTTGACCGATTTTGGGCTGGCACGCACCGTTGGAGGTAACGGTGGTCTCACCGCAACCGGCATGATTATGGGCACGCCGGACTATATGTCACCGGAGCAGGCCCGCGGTGTCGGTAATATTGGTGCCCCGACCGATATCTATGCGTTGGGGATTGTGATCTATCAGATGTTGACCAATGTGCTGCCGTTTGAGGCCGAATCGACTCTCGGCATGCTGTATGCCCGGCTGATCGAGCCGCCGAAGCCGCCGCGCACCTTTCGGCCCGATCTGTCGCCAGCGGTCGAAGCGGTGCTGCTGAAAGCACTGGATCGCGAACCAGCCCGGCGTTACCAGCGTGCGGGTGAGATGCTCGAGGCGTTGGTAGCGAGCATGCAGGCGGCAGACAATCAGGCGACCTTTGTGGTATCGCGTCCCTCTGCACCGCACACAGCACCACAGCAACCAGGGGTACCGCCTACCATTGTCACCCCTCCGAGGAGTATACCACCCGCGTCGCCCGCTCCCTATCCCCATCCACCAGGGACGCCTGTAACCGGTGACACAGTAGTCACGCACAGGGATGGGAGCGACATACCCCATCCTTCGTCTGCTGAAATGTTTACTCCGCCCGCCACTCCGGCTCTACCATCAGCCACTCCGGCTCTACCATCAGCAAAACGACAGGGATCGGGACTCAAGTGGATTGGGATTGGCTGCGGTGTGTTCGTGCTGCTCATGGCGTGTGGTATTGGGAGCCTGTTTTTCTTTGCCGGTTTCGTTCCAGATGAACCGCCAGTTCTCGTTACGCCTGACACGACGCCAGCGGCCATTTTTCCCTTTGGAACCGAAACACCAGTGGACGCCGAACCGTTTACTTCTCCACCGTTGGTGGGTGATAGCAGCGCTGATGGGCAACCACAGTTTGTGTATACCACCCTGAACATCCCGCTGGTGCATGACGATGATGACTTTATCGAGTCGTATAAGGCTGGCCTCAGTCTAACGAATTTTATTGTCGAAGCAGAGTTTACCAATCCCTATAGCCCGACTGAAGGCAATTGGGACTACGGTTTCTTGTTCCGCGATACCGGCAGTGATGAAGCCTATCGCCTCATGGTGACGTCTGATCAACGCTGGATCTTGATCCTGCGTAGTGCGGGTGAATTCAAACAGATAGACAGTGGAGCGTTGACAAACGTACGTACCGACGGCAATGCCACAAACTGGCTACGGCTAGAAGTGAATCAAGGTAGCGCTACGCTCTCTGTCAATGATGTGTCTGTTACTTCAAGCCTTGATCTATCTGATAAGATCGAGGCTGGTGATGTGGGTGTCGCCACTGGATTTTTGCAAAATAGCGAAATTCCGGATGCGGTCACACAGGTTTCCAACTTCTTGATCTGGTCACTCGATGGTTATGTTCGCGCCGATAACTGGACAGGCAACCTGATCGCAACCGAGAATTTTGCTGCGGCAGATGGTGGTAACTGGAATGATACCCGCGATTGGGCCGACTATCGTGTTGTTGACGGCACATACCACATTGAAGTTACACAACCTGAGACCATTGCAATCACATTTATGAGTGAGGAGGTATCTAATTTCGTTATCGAAGCAGATGTTACAATTATAAGCACTGATGACATCAGTGGTGGCCTGCTTTTTAACAATAGTGAGGCCGGGTATTATGTCCTATTGATTGATGCCAGCGGTGCCTATGCTCTGCGCAAAAATATCAACGATACACAAAGCTTTATTCAGGAGTGGACACCGCATCCCGCAATTTACCAGGATGGCCGTGCCAATCGTCTGCTCGTTATTCGCGATGCTACGACGGGTTCTATTCAGGTGTATATCAATTCTATGCATGTGGGGGAGTGGATCGACCTCGACTTACAGTCTGGCACAACCGGGGTTGCAGCGAACAGCGGTACAACTGTGCCCGCCACCGTAGCGTTTGACAACTTTCGTGCCTGGTCGCTCACTCCATAGAATGCTGGTGAACCACAGATGGTATCTGAGCTTGTGCGCGTAGCGGCAACGGCAGATCTCGAACCTGGCCAGATGCGCTGTGTGATGGTTGACGGTCTGCCGATAGCGCTTGCCAATGTGGATGGGGTGGTCTACGCCTTTAGCGATACCTGCCGCCACGAGGGTGGGCCGTTGTCCAACGGTGTCCTGATTGCTGCGACAGTGACCTGCCCCTGGCATGGCTGGACATACGATGTGCGCACAGGCAAAAGTATTATTCCGCCGATCGGTTTACGTATTGACACCTACCCGGTGCATATTATCGGTACGGATGTGTACGTTGAGATTAACTGGTCGGATGACTGAGGGCCAGTGCTACAGGCAGGTACCTGTTGGGTTAAACAGTGGAACGCACCCAGGCCCCAGATCAGTTCGGTGCAGTCCAACCCCACCACCTCGCGCTCAGGAAACCATTCCTGTAAGATCTGCTGCGCCCGCTGATCGTTGGGATGGTTGAAGCACGGAACCAGCACCACCCGGTTGGCTATATAGAAGTTGGCATAACTGGCTGGTAGACGCTGGCCCTGATAGACAATCGCTGGCGGCATGGGCAGTGGCACGATCCGCAGCGGCTGATCATGCAGGTCACGCATAGCTTGCAGGCGCGCAAGATTGTCTTGTAAAATTGCGTAGTTTGCGTCCGACGGGTCTTCTTCCACTACCGTAACAATCGTATCGGGTGCTACAAACCGCGCCAGGTCATCCACATGGCCATCAGTATCATCGCCCACTATCCCGTCGCCGAGCCAGAGGATCTTTTCCACTCCTAGATAATCGCAGAGACGTTGCTCAATCTGTTCGCGGCGCAGATGTGGATTGCGGTTAGGGTTGAGTAGACAGGCTTCACTGGTCAACAACAATCCTGCGCCATTGACATCAATCGAGCCGCCTTCGAGGATCATCCCTCCTTCAATACGCGGTACGCCCAGTACCTCGGCCATCCTTGCCGGAATCTGATTGTCAAGGTCGAAGGGTGGATATTTATTGCCCCAGGCATTGTAGCCCCAGTCGATTGCGGCTAACGCTGGGGCCACGCTATCCTGACGGCACACAAAGATCGCACCGTGATCGCGGCACCAGGCATCGTTGGTGGGAAAGTGATGAAACCGAATATCTCCCTGGGCACCTGCAGCCTGTAATAGCGCCCGTGCCTGTGCTTCCATCGCTGCGTCGGCCACATTAATATGCACCGTCTCCGAGCGTGCCAGCACGGCAACCATCCGGGCATACACCGGCAGAATGCGATCGAGCTTGCCCGGCCACGTCGCAGGATTATGCGGCCAGGAGAGCCATGTCGCCTGGTGCAGATCCCACTCGGCGGGCATACGATAGCCGGATCGGGCCGGCGTTGGTTGGGAATGCATCTTGCTGCTCATGCTAACTACTATACCTACTATACCACGATACCAGGATTCAGAACGCGCTCCTTCATTCACGCCCGCGCCCCGCGCCCCGGAGGGACGCGCTCCGTCGTCTTGCGCCCGCGCCCCGCGCGCCGCGCCGCCCGCTGTAGGGCACGGCTCCGGCGTGCCCACGGTCAGGCCGGGTACACCGCACGCGGAGACGCCGTCCGTCAGGAGGATGCCTCCCCGCCCGCGGCCCGCGCCCCGGAGGGACGCGCTACCGCGCCGCGCCCCGCGGCCCGCTGTAGGGCACGGCTCCGGCGTGCCCACGGTCGTGCCGGGTACCCCGCCCGATCGGGACGCGGGGCGCCGCCCGGTGGCCTCCCATCTCCGCCCGCCACGTTCCCAATGGTCGCCCGCGTCCCTCCGGGACGCGGGCGCGGCACACCCGCTTTCCGCTTTCCGCTTTCCGCTTTGCAGGGTGGGATCACCGAAACATCATACCATGGATCCAGATATGTCCACTTCCAGACTGCCCGGCGTGGTTCACCAGTTTGCGGACATTCAAGCACCGGACTATTTTCAATGCAAAAATGGGGTATAATATTCGATATTCCACCTTTTGACTGGAAGGAGACACCATTGATAAACCGACAAAGCAGTCGGCGTGTGGCCTTTTTTGTCACCTGTCTGGTTGACAACCTGTTTCCTACCATTGGGCAAGCGGCGGTGGTGTTGCTTGAGCAACAACATGTACATGTGCATGTCCCCTATGGCCTGACCTGTTGTGGTCAAATGGCCTTTAATGCTGGCTACCGTGATGAAGCGTATATAGTAGCCGGACGCACCATCGAGGTGCTACGCGGGCAGGGTGATGTCGTTTTGCCTTCTGGCTCCTGTAGTGCGATGATCCGCCATCTGTATCCCGAATTATTCCATGGAACCCCCCATCAAGCGGCAGCCGAGGAACTGATCGGCCGTACCTATGAACTGACCGAATATCTGGTTGATGTGCTGGGAGTGGCGGATACGGGTGCGCATTATGCTGGACGAATGACATTCCATGATGCATGTCATGGCCTGCGGTTCCTGGGCCTGAAGCAACAGGGGCGCATCCTGCTCAACCAGGTCAACGGGGCTGAGGTTGTGCCGCTTTCGGGTTGTGAAGAATGTTGTGGATTTGGTGGTCTCTTTGCTATCAAGCAATCGTTACTTTCCGAGGCAATGCTCACCCGCAAATTAGCTGCCATTGCTGCCACACAGGCCGATCTCGTCGTTACTGGCGACGCCAGTTGTATGATGCAAATGGCTGGTGGATTGAGCCGCATCAACTCGCCAACGCGGGTACGCCATATTGCTGAAGTGCTGGCCAATATGGTTGAAGCACGTAGTTAAAGAGGTACATAATGCAGCCACAGATACCCCCTTTTGCCGAGCGCGTAGCCGCTGCTCTCCATGATGATATGCTCCAGACAGCGATCAGCCGTTCGACCGCACGATTTATTGCGAATCGCACCAATGCTCTAGGTGCCCTCACCGATGAAGCGGCGCTGCGCGATCAGGCGCGTGCCATTCGTGCCAATGCGCTGGCACGTCTCGATGAGCTATTGTGCCGCCTGGCTGACAATGTGGAGGCCCGGGGTGGCCATGTGTGCTGGGCCGAAGATGGCAACGCCGTTAGTCGCTATATTGCTGAACTGGCTCGCACCCGTGCTGTCCAACTCATTGTCAAATCGAAGTCGATGGCCTCCGAGGAAATCCACCTCAACCAGGCACTAGAGGCAGCGGGGCTGACGATTGCCGAAACCGATCTGGGTGAATACATTATCCAGCTGGCTGGCGAAACACCCTCACACATCATCGCGCCCGCCATTCACAAAACCCGCGAGCAAGTCAGCGAACTGTTTCACCAGCACCTGGGTATGCCCCCCACTGATGACATCCCGACCATGACCCGCACGGCCCGCACGGCCCTGCGTCAGCGTTTTCTCCAGGCCGATATGGGCATCAGTGGAGTCAACTTTGGCATTGCCAACAGTGGTGCGATCGTGCTGGTAACGAACGAGGGTAACGGGCGGTTGACAACCACTACACCGCGCATTCACGTTGCCGTTATGGGTATTGAGCGCGTCGTGGAGTCACTCGATGACCTGGCCGTGCTCCTACAGGTGCTGGCACGTTCGGCCACTGGACAGAAGCTCTCGGTCTACACGACGATGGTCAGTGGCCCGGCTCGCCCTGGTGAACCAGATGGCCCGGAAGAATTTCACCTGATACTGCTTGACAATGGACGCTCGAAGATTCTGGGCAGCCAGCATGTTGAGTCGCTCATGTGCATTCGCTGTGGTGCCTGTCTCAATATTTGCCCGGTGTACCAGTCAATTGGTGGACACGCATATGGTGGGGTCTACTCCGGGCCGATCGGCGCGGTACTGACGCCGCTGCTGCAACCCGATCTGCCAGATTCACATCAGTTACCCTACGCCAGCAGCCTGTGTGGAGCCTGTCAGGACGTTTGCCCGGTACGCATTGCCATTCCCGATATGCTGCTACGCCTGCGTGCCGATGCAGTCAAAGCCGGCAAGTCCACCCGTACCGAAGCGTTCGCCATCCGCATCTGGCAGACAATGATGTCCAATCCGACCTTCTATCAGGCCAGTGGCAAACTGGCAGCACTTAGTACGATCATGCGAGGGTCTGGCAACTTTCACCATCTGCCACCGCCACTGAACGCCTGGACGCATCAGCGCGACTTTCCGCCAATTGCCAGGCAGACCTTTACCCAGTGGTGGGCCGAACGTGAACGCACGAGACGTAATCCGGAATACTAGCCAGGGAGACCGCAGGTGGTTATAGAGCAACTGTATGTGCCTGATATGACCGGCGTGCACTGTTTACCGGCGATTGAGGAAGCTATCAAGCGCGTACCGGGAGTGCAGGCTGTACAAATCAATCTGAGCGCCCGGACGGTACGGGTACTCCACGATGGTGGCACTCATGTAAGCTGGCTCATTCAGGCCATACAGCGAGCAGGGTATCATGATGTAGCTGTGCTGGCCTGATCGTTCTTCATAAGTACTCACGCTGGGTGACCCGTCGCCGCCATTCCTCTTTGATTTCGACCGGGGTGCCTTTACTCACCATAAAATCGAGTAACAACCGATTAAAACTACTGGTTTTCTCCAGGAAAGGAAAATGGTTGGCCTGTGGTAATTCGATCAGTTGATGTGGACGATCTGTGTCACGGCTTAAAAAATGGCTGGCATGTTCAGCCGGCACAATCATATCTTTCTTGCCATACACGGTCAGCAGCGGCATGCATTCGAGTTCATCGAGATCGGTACGCAGATCCATCGTGAGAATCGACTGGTGAATATTCTGTACCACCTGCTCGCTCAAATTATCAGTATCTTCAAAGAGTTCCTGCTGTACTACGGGATCATCAATCGGAATGCTACGCACCCATCTGGCCCAGATATTGGTGGGATGGTTACGCCCTATGAGACGGGACAATGCACCGGGTTTGATCCACTCATGTAAGATGATCCCCTCCAGGGGAGTGGAAACAACCATCAGGCGCAAAAACCGTTCTGGATGTTCCTTCGCTGCGCGAATCGCTACCATACCCCCCATCCCATGGCCCACCAGACTGGCGCGTTGAATCCCCATAAAGTCCATAAAATGGTACAGCATATCCACGTAGGCGGGAATGGTGAAACTGGCATTTTTACGCTCAGACTCACCAAACCCCCAGAAATCGAGCGCATACGCCCGATACCGCTCCGATACCAGATCCATAGTTGGTACCCAATAGCGCCAAGAGCCTAGCCAGCTATGGAGAAAAATGATTGGTTGGCCGCGGCCAAAGACTTCATAGTGAACCAACCGGTTGTCAAGATGTATTGCGCTCACACGTCATCTCCATCACCGGTGTCAGCGATTTCGGGCTGTTCAAGAGGAATGATGAAACTAAAGGTGCTGCCCTTCCCCAACGCACTCGTCACCCACATCTGACCACCATGCTGCTCAACCAGCGATTTGGCAATCGAGAGGCCCAACCCGGTACCACCGACTGCATCGCGTAGAGGATTATCGGCACGGTAGAATGGCCGGAACAGTTTGGCGCACTGTTCGGGGGACATTCCGACCCCGGTATCCTCCACCTCAACCTGCACCATATTGGCCGGGTTCAGAAAGACACGAATCCAGATCTGTCCCTGGGCATAGGTGTACTTCACCGCGTTCGAGAAGAGATTGAATACCACCTGTGTCAACCGTTTCTGATCAGCTGTCACCAGTGGTACCCGATCCTCGATCTCTATCTTCACGGTCATCTGCTGGCGTTCTGTCTCCAGTTGTAAGGATTGCACCACATCATTGATCACCAGGCGGAGATCAACCTGCTTGAAGTGCAGTTTAATCTTCCCTGACTCAATGCGCGATATATCCAGAATATCTTCAATCAGATCACGCAGGCGATTGGAGTTATTTTTTGCAACCGTCAAACAACTTATCTGGTTTTCATTTAATGTGCCCAGTGTGCCTAGCAGCAACAGATCTACATGACCTTTAATCGCCGTAAGCGGCGTGCGCAACTCGTGCGATACCTTTGAGATAAATTCACGCTTGGCACGATCAGCTTCTATCTCGCGGGTAACATCGCGTAACACGGCGACATCGCCATAGCGCCGCTCATCTGGCCCGATGACCGGTGCAAAATTGACTGCGATCGTCTGTTGGGGATCGGACAACTCCAGCGACATACTATAAAGACCTTGTTTCTGCTCGGCAGCCCTGGCCAACCCTTCCTGCAATCCCTGGTAAATCATACGCGCACGCTTGCGCTTGACGTCCGACTGCCCGTGTGACATCAACAACACCATCGGGCGATCCAGGACATCTCTGGCCGGAATCCCCAGCACATTTTCGGCCGCTGGATTAAAGAGCGCAATCCGCTGATCTTCATCCAGGACAATCACTCCTTCACTGACACTCTGGAGAATAGCACGGCTCTTGCTGGTCTCTTCACGCTGTTGTTCTAACAGATCAGCCAGGCGCGATGCCATTTCGGTAATATAGCCATACAACGTGGCATTGTTAATCGCAATCGCCACCTCGTTGGCAATCGTTCCCAACAGGCGCACCTGGCCTTCGGTAAAATAGCCAATCACCGGACTGGTCAGAATAAGCACCCCCAGGGTCACATCGCGGGTCATCAGTGGTACAGCGACGACCGAGCGCACATCATCGGCCCGTCCTTCTTCAACGATCCAGCGCTTATCCAGGCGTACATCATCAATATGGGCCGGTTCCTGGTTGCGCATCACCCACCCTGCAAGACCGCCGCCCATTGTAAACGTAATAAGCTGACTCGCACTCCGCACAACACCTTGATCCTGGAGGACAGCCCGGCACACCAGATCGCCACTCTGCTGCTCGCGCAGCATAATTGAGCCGCGAGACACGCCCAGGTAGATCGAGGACATCTCCAGCGCACGATTAATAATTTCGGTCAGGTCGAGCGTTTCCGTGAGTGCCAGGGTAATTTCGTGAACAACTTCCAGACGCTCTTTTTCTTGAATAATCTGATTGTTCGCAGCTTCAAGCGCAGCCGTACGCTCTACCACGCGCCGCTCCAGATCCGCTGCTAGGTTGCTGACCTGATCAAAAAGCTGGGCACTCTTCAGCGCCTGCCCGGCCTGATTAGCCAGTATCAACAACAGCGATATCTGATGATCGATCCATTCATGCGGCATACGGGTACCCACCCAGATCGCCCCAATCCGTATATCACGGGTGCCCAGCGCCACACCTAACACGCCCCGAATATCACATTGCTCCGCAACCAGGCGCAGATCCGTTTGGCCGAGATCGCTGATCGCCAGCGGTTGCTCGGTCTGGAGCAACTGCATTGTCAGGTGATCATGAATGACCGTCTGATACCAGGACGTATCGGGCATTGTCCGATACGCCAGGACTGGATCGAGAATCCGCCCCATAGTATCATAGCTCACCACCGCCGATACCTCAACATCGAGCAGATCCAGTGCCGCCTGAGCTACCATGTGCTGGATCGTCTCGGCGTCCAGGGTACCCGACAGCTTGACACTGACATCATACAGCGCCGTCAACTCACGTACATTCTGGCGCGATTCGGCAATCAGGCGCGCATTCTCGATCGCAATCGCGGCCCATGACGCAATGGTCGCCAGCAGGCGGATATCCTCCGGGCCATAGGCATGCTCGTGTTCATAATCCTGGATACTAATAACCCCCACGACCTTGTCAGCCACAATCATCGGCACCCCCAGCCAGGCTCGTGGTATCCGCTCGGTATCCAGCGGATCGATATTGAGAGCCGCTAACTGGGCATGCAACCCCGGCTCTTGCAGTAACAGGGTCTCACGCGTACGAATAACATAGCGGGTAAGGCTGTTGTCATCCCGACTGGGAGGAATCTGGCGACTCTGTCCCTCTTCGTAGAACAACGGAAACGTAATTTCATGATGGACTTCATCAAGCAAGGCCATATAGAAATTAGTCGTATCGAGCAAGCGACTGGTTTGACGATAGATCAGCGTAGTCAATTCCTCAAAACTCACCGTTGCACTCAATGCCTGGCCGATTTCGTTGAAGGTTGCCAGTTCCTGAATGCGCCGTCCACGCTCAGAGAACAGCCGCGCATTATTAATGGCAACGGCAGCCTGGTTGGCAATGGTATGCACAAAGCGGAGATCATCCTCGTCAAAGGCGTGCGGTTCATAACTCTGAATGTTAATCACGCCCAGCACCCGATCACTGGAAATAATCGGTACGATCAAGAACGATTGGCCCGTGCTGTCCCCACCAATACGCTCACGTTCCACATCCAGGCCCATAGTGCGCACCTGTTCAACCGAATGCAGCAGGAGGGACTGGTGATGACGAATAACCCAGCCACTCAGGTCATGCGATAACGGCATCGACTCAAGATAAACTTGAGAGCCGCGATCATAGGCTATCGGATAGGACAGCATGTGGGTTTGCTCGTCGTACAAGCCGACAAAAGAGGTGCTGACATCAATAATCTCGCTAATACCCCGATGGAGTTCCAGCAACAGGTCATCGAGATTGAGCGTGGCGGTAACGGCGGCACTCGTTTTATTAATCGACATCAACTCGCTAATGCGCCGCTCGCGATCCTGGAACAGCCGCGCATTCTCCAGGGCAATGGCGGCTTGATCGGCCAGACCAGACAGCAACCGCACCTCATCGGCACTAAAGGTACGATGGGCAGTCGTCATCACACTCAACACGCCGATCGTCTGCTCACGCGAGACAACCGGAACACCCATATACGAGGTCAAACCGTGACTGCGATTGAACTCAGGATAGAGTGAATGCCCATAGGCTTCAACGTCATTGATCACCAGCGGCATCTTTGTTGCGGCGACCTGCCCTGTCATACCCATACCTATGGGTACCTGCATCACATACCCAACCTCGGCCGGAATACCATCCATAGCCGTCGGCGTTAACACATTATCACTGCTAATAGACCATAATGCAGCCGTGGTGACATCGAGTTGACGCCGCACCAGATCCATCAGGTTTTGCAGCACCTCATCCGGTCGCAAGAGCGAACTGAGAATACGTGCTGCTTCGAGCAGGGTTGAAAGTTCACCAACTTTCACCTGTAGCGCGCGAGCATTTGCCTGGGCTTCGGCAAACAGGCGTGCATTTTCGATGGCTGTGACCGTCTGATTGGCAATCGTCTGGCACAATTCTAGATTCTGGGGGCTAAGATGGGTCTGCTGTTGCACAAAATCCAACCCGACACATCCAATTACCTCACCGCCCATGATCAACGGAATTAACGCAATCGAGACGATATTAAGTTCCCGGAACACCGCATGCGAGCGGACAAATAGAGGATCAACCTGGGCATCAAATGCCATCAGTGGGCAGAGATGCTGATCGAGCCAGTCTATCACTGGATTATCGACCAGCGGAATCGTCAGCGAAGCGGGTATGTCCGTGGGCTGGTATTCAGCCACGATCGAGGCCACCCCACGCTGGCGGTCATAGAGCACCATACGTGCCTGATCGGCACCCGTCACTTGCACCATCGCATCGATCATTGCCGCATGGATTCGCTCCATTTCCAATGTAGCCGCTGCCACCGATGACACTCGATTGAGCAACTTGAGCTTTAATACCTGTTGTTCGCTCTCAGCAAACAGGCGCGCATTATGTACCCCCAGGGCTATCTGATTGGCCACGGTATTCAAGAATGCCAACTCACGTTCACCATACAGATCCGGCAGACAGTTCTGGATGACAATCGCGCCTACGACTTCGCCATCACCAACCAGGAGCGGCACACCCATCCAGGACGCTGGCTGGATTTCAATACTGCCAACGAGCGGATATGGATTGAGGCCAGCATCCAGCTGTTCAGCCACGAGATTCTCGAACACCAGCGGTTGGCGCATCTGGATAATGCGCTCGACCAGGCTGTTAGGTACTGGTGGATGGGATCGGGTATGAATGGTATGGGTACCATGGTATCCCTCCAGAAACAGACTAATTTCATTCGACACCGCGTGATAGATATAGGCATGAAAAATGTCGATAGGCAAAAAGGCTGTGAGACAATCATAAATCTGACGCAACATCTGTGTCAGATCCAGCGTTGAACTGGTAATACTTCCGATCTGATTGATCACATCCAGTTCTGCCAGGCGTCGTTCCCGTTCCTGGAATAAGCCCAGGTTTTCGATAGCAATCGCAAGCTGGTTTGCCAGGACAGTAAAGAACTGCGTATCACGTTCGGAAAAAGCATTCGGAACGACTTCCTGAACAGAGAGAACACCCAGTACCCGATTCTGGATACGCAACGGCACTCCAAGCCATGAGCGTATCTCTTGCTTCCCACGAAAAACGGGCGTAACTGGCAAAGTTGCTTGCTCGACGTTTAGATCGCGGATCAGCAATGGTTGCCTGTGATCAATAATCCAGCCGGTCATACCAGTTTTCGGAACAACGGTCTTGTGCAAACGCTGGACAACTTTCCCGTGTTCCATAAACAACTCAAACCGCATCTGATCACGTTGGGGCAGATACGACGTCACAAAAAAATAACTGGGCGTGCCCTTATAGTTAACTATCTGCTGATAGACGCGCTTGAGCAGGATATCCAGATCAACGGTTGATGCCGCCGCCACTCCCACCTGGAACAGAATGGTCATTTGCTCGGCAGTTGAACGCGCCTCACGTAACAGATAGTTATTTTCAATCGCAATCGCAGCCTGATCCGCCAGGATTTCCAGCAACTCGGTGGTGCGCATGGTTGGCCGCTGGCGGTTAATCGGGTCACTGACTTCCATAAGGCCCAGGAGCCGATCGTCCGTGCTATTCAGCGGCACCAGCAGGCGATCTTTCGGTTGCCAGTCTTTCCGGGTGATCAACTCGGTATCGTAGGTATCGAGATCGATCATGTCCGGAACAGTTGCGGCGGAGACATCGACCGTTCGGCTCAGATCATAGCCGGTATAGCTAAAGGCGGAGACATCAAAGCCCTGCTCAACCAGAGGAGCCACTTCGGTTGGTACAAAAAAGCTACGGCCAATCCGAAAGCGTGGATCTTGACAGCGCTGCACAAACGCTATGGGACAGGTGGTCTGAGCAATCCGATCCAGTTCATTGAGCGGTATACCGGCGCCAGCCACCACGTGGAGTACCTCCGGATTTTCACGGTCGATCAGCCGGAAGATAACCGAGCGGAAATTCGCAGTCTCAATCACACTATAGCCGATCTGCTCCAGCAAATCGCCCAGCGAACGATCCGCCCGCAAGGCCTGACCAATCTCCAACACACTGCGCAGCATCGACTCACGTTGCTGGAGCAGCCGTAACTGGTTGACCTGCTCAGTATAGCGTTGAGCATTACCAATCGCCAGCGCTGTCTGATTTGCCAGCGCACGCATAAACTCGATGACCTCGGGATCAAATGCGGGTGATTGGGGAGCCAGTAAGAGAACCGCTCCAAAGACACCACCTTCATAGAAGATAGGCATGGACAGAGCAGTCTGGGCATCAACACAGCGGGTTGCGGCTCGCTCTGCACCGGATAGGGTTGTGCTTACCTCTGGTTCACCACGCTGTAACGCTGCACGGATCGTCATGAAGCGCTCATCAATCCGACGATGTAGCAGATGATCCCTGTCTGCATCATTATAGCCAGCGGCCGTAACAATCATATAGGATTGGAGCCAGATGCTATCATGGGAGGAGTCGAGTTCACGCAGGACAATCAATCCGTGGCTGGCCTGCGTAGCGCGGAGCGCCTGTTCCAGCACAAAAGCCAGGATCTCATCCCGATATAGGGTCATCGTCAACTGGCTACTCACCCGCTGTAACGCCCGGAGTTGCTGAATACGCAACTGTAGTTGCTCCTCAGCTTGCCTGGTCTGTTGGGTACCGACGAATACTCGTGTGGCCAGGAACCCGGCAATCAGCAGCAGTTGCTCATGTTCTGCCGAGAATACATCCGGCTGATCACTAACCAGTTCGAGGGTACAAGCAAGCTCATTATCGACACTGAAAGGCAATCCGAGGTATGATCGGATTGCCGGAGCTTTAGAAAAGGTCATCTGAAGGTCAAAGCCGGGAAGATGATCGTGGTGAACATCGTTCAGACGTAACACGTGGCGTTCTTGCACAAGCCAGGCAGTCAGGGTATGACCAGACCATTCCCCCGTGCGATACATGCCGAATTGGCGAACCATCGACAACACCTGTGACGATGGATCATAGGTACATATTTGTATCCCCGTACAATCCACCAGATTCTGGACGACACCCACCAGCGTATCGAAAATCTCATAGAGCGAGACCTTCGTACTCAACTGCTGGCTCATCACGAGGAGGTGTTTCAGATCAACCTGGCGACGGGCTGGCGGAGCACCAATGGGAGCGGCAACCTGGCGACGTTTTGCACTGTGGCGCTGGGTAAACAACAACAAACTCAGTTGCGCCGCCAGTGCATTATAAAACGTTCCTGGCAGCTCGTTGTTCGTTGCCAGCAGCAAATAACCAAGCTCCTCGGTTCCCACTCGAAGCAGATAGTACTGCTCGTCGGTATACGATTTGCTGCCATTACCTTGAAGGAGTTGCGCCTCTTCTTCGTGGCTCAACCCCCAGCTGGCCTGCGTATGGACGGTTCCGTTTTCGACCACCACAAAGAGACCCCAGGGACAGGGGACATAGCGTTGTAACAGATCAACCACATATTGGGTAAACAACGCCAGATCCAGATCGGTAACACCATTCTGCCCACAGAGTGCAAGTTGTGCGAGTAAGTCATATTCATGGGTCTGTTGCGAGGTGGTTGTAACGTCCATGATAATCTATAAAATAGCGTTCATACAGGTACTACTTGAAGCCAGCATTTACGTCATTGCATGTCTATAACTTGATCTACCACCGAACCCCGACTGTCCTGTGCTTTATAAACGTAGCAGGCGATTGTTCTTTCGTATCTTAAGCTCTGCTATCCGGCGACGCTACAGAACGCGGAGGAAATGCGAGGTCGGATGGACGAGACAGCGGGTAATGACACATAGGGAGGAGGTGTTGCGGATGCATCAAAGCACGCCATACGTCCCTCCTCCCTACCTGCCCATAACTTCGTTGACAGCACGTCATATCAAACGCACATAATACTACGGTTCGTCATCACGTTCCAGCCGACAATCCAAGGCTACCAGTCTACCATGCTTTTGGAACTTTATCGAGTGACCACTCGCTGCGCGACACTTTAACGTGCACGACCATAGTAGACCATACTGCGCCTGTTTTGTTCGCGCGCCAGTATCACGGCCTTCTGGCGAGTTTCTTCGACCGTCTCACTCAATTCGCGGATATCGTAGAAAGGCCCATCGTAACTACTCAAAACCCCGATCGAAATAGACATTAGTGGAACCTGGCGCATAACACCCTGATCATCTAGAACCTCAAGATAGCCTTGCTTACGATGTTTATAGTTATAGTGCAATCCGATCTCGTTATCAAAGCGGGCTATCAATTGCTCACAGATAACCTTTGCCTTTTCCGGTGTAGAAGTTATAACAAAATCAGGCCCAACGACCATATGGCCGACAAAATCTTCCGGGCCACCTAATTCATTTACAACCTCACTTAGTAGTAAAGCTGTAAATTTAAGAACATCTTCACCAACGACTGAACCATACGATTGTGTAAAGATTTCAAACCCATTAATATGTACCAGCGCTATTGCCCACCCTTCGCTGGTCAGCAACTTACGCAATTCCTCATTGATAATCTCTGCGGTCGGTAAATTAGTCACAGGATGTGACTGATTTTTGCGGCGAGCATCATCAAGCTGATTCTTGACAATGGTATGGACTTCTTCAATATCAAAGGGTTTCACGATATAATACTGGGCCTGTACTTCACCCAGACCGATCAATCGATCCCGACGTTCACCACGAGCGGTGAGAAAAATTATCGGGATATGGCGTGTACGGGGACTGGCACGGAGTGCCTTACCAATATCATAGCCTTCCATATCAGGCAGATTCACATCCAGAAGCGCGAGGTTGGGGGGGGTCTTGCGGCAAATGTCCAGAGCCACCTGACCGCGCATTGCTGTGAGTACCTCATAGCCCTGCGATGTAAAATAAATTTTCAAAAGGCTCGAAATATCAGGAGCGTCTTCAACGACAAGGATCCTTTCCTTGCTCACAGCTCTCTCCTCCTATCAAGGTACAACATGGTTAGTGGCATGATTAGCCGATGACATCTGTAAAGCCTGGGGACATTTCGAATCAATCCCTGCGATTTCTTGCGAAAGTGAGCGAGTCATACTCCCATCAGGATCATAGATGTGTGGCCAACGATAAATAATACGGCGCGCCTCTCCCGTCTCCTCATCCACATCATCGGGACTGAGACCAGGAATGTTGCGACGGATCAAGTGATCATCTTCATTAAAAATTAAGGTTGTGTTAGAACCAATGATGCGTGCCGGGTAGATCACAAAGCCGCTGCCTATTTTACAGTTATGCCCGACTGCCGATCCAAGTACTGACAGGCCAACCGCTTCTAATTGACCTTTATGATAGGTTTTTATCTCATGACCGAGTTCGGTGCATAGATGAAAATCGGTAAAAACGTTATTGGCACCAATAAACGTATTACGACCAATGACGCAAAGTTGTAACGTGGTATTTTGCGCGACCATACAATTTTCCATCATACTGCTCATAAACAGCGCAGCATTGAAGGGCAAGAAGCAGCGATCGCTGATCACACTCAGCATGACCTGGCTCCCTTGCATAATATTCACGTTACTCCCTATCAAACTGTTGGTAATCACGGTTCCAGGCCCAATATAGACATTATCCCCGATCTCGGTGGGGCCATGAATAATTGCCGTGGGATCGATCGAACAATTTTTCCCTACCCTGACCATCTGTCTGGAAGCGAGAAAATGGTTACGCCAGTGATCCTCAAACGGATTGAGTCGCTCCCAGAATGTATTGAGGACAAACCCTATTTTAACCCAGAACGCGTGCAGATCTTCCTTTCGCCAGCGCCGTATATGCTTGATACGACCTTTGTTCATCACTTCTTCACGTGAACGTGCCCAGTGAAAAACACCGAGAGGAATATTTGCCAGAAAAACATGCACCCAGTTCTCAATCGAGAGGAAGACCCGCAGTGGTACTTGAAAGACCAGATCACCCTGAACAGGAGCCATATAACGAGGGATATGATAATAGCCCATTTCACTGCCTGCGGTGTCGATAATCAGCGGTTGTGGATTCACACAACATGTTCCGGCAGGATAATAATACAGATCGGCTACATATACATCTCCCACATCACGAATACCTGATTGTAAACGAAGGGCATGGGCTTCAATCGTGCGATCACCTTTTTTGAAGGCAATCTGCGCCGGAGTTTTTCTGGCTTGAGCATGAGAAATAAACGTGTCAATAAGATCTTTGTTAAAAAAAAGGTTATCCTTATAGACTAACAGTTCTTCATCTGTTGTTTCTGGGATATCATCGAGAGCATCTACTTCTATCGTACCCTTACAGTACCGCATCAATAAATCACGTTGCCATAACCAGAGTGGCTTGTTAAGAATGCGCAGATCACGCGCTGGTTCGCCAAAGGGAGGAATATGAGTAGGCTCACGAATAATTACCCGTTTCATTATAATACATCCCTTTCTTTAGACCAGAAATACTCAAAAACTTCACTCATATTCTTCTTTATTGAGCTTAAATCTACTATACACCATAGGGATAAGGTAGCACAACCATCTGAGATTACACAGGGATTACACTGATTGTAAAAAGTAATGCATTCTACTGGCTCTTATTGTACACGATGGAGTAACAGGCGTCAATGGATGGAAAAAGGACTTCTTGTTGAGGATAATACTAGTACTATCGTGTGACGTACCTCCCCCATCCCGGGGAAACGTTCGCCAGCCGAAGGTACACAGGGCCTCACGTATCCCTCTTTTGGGCCCGTTATGGCGGCAAAGTCGCCACAACAGGCCCAAAAAGAAACGCCGGGAGGGATACACAGGCTCCAACCCCCCTGAACAATTGTTGAGGCGAGATCCGTCCTGACCAGAGCCGGGACTCCAGTGGTTCACAACGTATGCAGATTGGCTATAGTATCTCACGCAGCAGGTTGTGCCGCTCATCTGGCATAAACAAACCGCTCTCTTTAGCCGATATACACACACTATTTATCCATCAGCCCATCGCACCATTTCTGCTGACAGAGCCGCAATCGCCTGCGCGTCGATAATTCCTTGAAGCCGTCCGATGGCCGTGCTGAGCAGCGCGCGCTGCGCAGCACCAGGCATCGTGGTACTGATGCCCAGCAACGCTAGCAGCATAGCCGTATAGGGCTGACTCAGGTCATTTGCTGGTTGGGGTATCATACCAATGCTACGGATCTCAGCTTCAAGCTGGCGGCGCACATTATCCCAACTCATCAGATCGGGAATCTCGGCCAGCAGCGCCAGCAGACGCTCACAGCGGGCGACGGCCTGACTGCGATCAGGAGCGGGCGCTGGCTCGCCGGCTGGCAACGGGGTAGTGAGGGGCGGCACGGTAACGTCAGCAGCACTGGCGGTATCCGGCGGCGTTGTGACCGCCATACCTGGTTCATCATCGGCACCCGAACCGATGGGCTGTGGTTGACTGCTATCGTCCTTCGATGCCGCCTGCAATAGATCCGGCGATCCAACGAGTGCCAGCAGGGACTCCAGACCAGCCTCGAGCAGCGCTTCGATTTCACGCGCATAACCCAGCCACACCCCTACCTGCATTCGGAAAGGGTCAGGAATATCACGCTGGCGGCCGGCCAGTGCGCCCAGTGTGGTAATGCGCGGCAGAGCAGCAGGATAGCGCAGGTGCAACACACGAGCAATACCGCTATCCACAGCGAGCAACACAGTGGCGCTTGCAACCAGTTCGTCCGTCAGCGAACGCGCCCGGTGATCACTGAGATCCAGCCCGATCACCGCCAGTGCGTCACGGGCTTCAGGTTGGGCTACATCATTATCGTGGCCCAGCACACCCGCCGACTCAACGACCCAGTCCAGATTGCGGGTTGCCAGCAATCGCCGCAAAAGCGCCGCCGTTACCGGTGCACGACCAGTGTCAGCACCGCCGACGATCACGATATGTACTGGCAACATAGGCTACTCCGCTGCTTCGTAGCGCTCACGCTCCTGGTGCTCCCGTAGAAAGAGCAGGAATGTTCGCGCCAGCGTGCGTTGCTCTGGCGTCAGGGCATCATACAATGACAAAAAGGCATCACGTTTGCGGTTCGCGGCGGTAAAGGTATACGCATCGCGCCCAGCCGCCTCGTTGATCAACTCGATCGCCGTGGTACGAAATTGAGTCGCCAGACTTTCCAGTTCGGTAATGCGCACCCGGGTCTGACCAGACTCAACACTACTGATATAGGAGCCGCTAACCCCAATACGCGCTCCGAGCGTATTCTGCGTTCGTCGGTCGCGCTGGCGTTTGATCACCTCGCCGATCCGCTCGTTGAGTGTGGGCATAGTGTTGTTGGCACCTCCGAGCAAGTGTGTTCAGGACGTATCGCGTTTTGTCTCACTATCGACGCTGCTGAGAAAGTGTTGAGTAGCGCGTTCAGGGAGAGTGGCGCTACGTCTATTATGTGTGCTGGCACAATTGTGCTCAGACACGCCTGATAATCCCAGTATAGGTCAGCGATTGCCTGGCGTCAAGCGCGTGCCAACTGTACACATACTTGCCAAAAACCGGCATTCCCTGTTATAATAGCCAACGTGCGTGCCCCCATAGTCTAGTGGCCCAGGACGTCACCCTTTCAAGGTGAAGATCGCGGGTTCGAATCCCGCTGGGGGTACCATTTTTGTTTTTACACACAGTCTGCTAACCAGTACAAG
>DAOTWD010000008.1:0-3078 GCA_034435975.1 Chloroflexaceae bacterium
CCGCGCCAGGAACAATGGGTGCAGACCAATCTGCCCAACCTGGCAGTTCCAGTAGCGATGACTGTTGGGGCGCTCTTCGATTATCTGGCGAAAGAGATACCACGTGGCCCACGCTGGTTAACAGATCATGGCCTGGAGTGGTTGTGTCGGCTCGTGATCGAGCCGCGTCGCCTGTGGCGGCGGTATGTGCTGGGCAATCCCTATTTCGTGTGGTTGGTCGTGCGGCAAATGCTGTCGAAACGGGAGTCGGATCGAGGCTAATAGGTTAATGAACGGTGTGCTTGCTCATTCCCTACTTCCGTGGTACACTTCAGCGTGTCCTGTAACCAAATGTTCATCTTTATGCGGGCATACCTCGATCTCTAGAATATGGTACGCATGCCCTTAACCACATGTAAGGTGACTCCATGTTTGAGCGCCTCAGTTCGCGCCTGGCAGGTAGTATACTATTTTTTGATCTGCTGTTGACTCTCATCTGTCTTCATGTCGCATCAGTTTTACGGCTCTGGTTAGAGTTTGGTAAAAGTATTTTTTCGCATCAGGTATGGCTAGCCTGGCAAGTCTATCTTGCGGTGGCCATTATCTGGGTGATCGTCTTTTTGCTCCTCAGTCCGCACCGGGCACTCTTTGCTGGCAGTGTACTGGAGGCGATTGGACGCTTGATGGCCGCCGTAGCGCTGGCAGCGCTGGCATTTTCCGGTATGCTCTATCTCTCTTTCCGAGATGTTTCCCGCTTACAATTCGTCTATTTTGCGGTGAGTAACTTTCTGACTCTTCTACTGCTGCATTTGCTGGTGCGTGGGTATGTCCACTCCCGACAACACCGTGGCTGGCAACGCCGGGTATTGCTCGTTGGCGACGAGCCGACTGGTCAACTCCTGGCGCAGGAGTTTGCTCGGCGCACCTGGGCCGGTATACAGGTTGTTGGCTACACCAGTAATACACCTATTGCTGATACGCCTGTACCTTTGTTAGGTTCAATCAGCGATACCGCCCGGCTTGTGGGTGAACAGCGTATTGATGAAGTGATTTTTACTCTGCCACCCCAGCAGCAGAGCCTGGTAATTCAACAGGCTTTACAACTCCAGCAGCAACCGGTGATGCTACATATGGTACCCAGTGTGCTGGATCTGGCTTTCGCCCGTACGCCGGTTGAAACCCTGGGCGGCATACCCTTGATCAGTTTGCGTGAGTCGGCGTTGAGTGATTCGCAACGTCTCCTCAAGCGTGCCTTTGATATCGTAGCAAGCCTGGTGTTACTGTTGCTGTTTTCCCCATTAATGTTGATCCTTGCGCTGCTGATCAAGCTCGAGTCACCCGGCCCGGTGTTTTTTGTGCAGGAACGGATCGGCGAACATGGGCGACGCTTTAACATGTTCAAGTTTCGCAGCATGTATCGGGATGCAGAACAACGCTGGCTTGAGGTCGCCCAGTATGATCATACCGGGCGACTGATTCACAAACACTGGCCTGATCCGCGTGTGACGCGCATTGGTCACAAATTGCGGCGCACCAGTCTGGATGAACTGCCGCAACTGTTTAATGTGTTACGGGGTGAGATGAGCCTGGTTGGGCCACGACCCGAGATGCCCTGTATTACCCAAGAATACGAACCATGGCAGTGGCAACGGTTTCGGGTAACACCAGGTATAACTGGCTGGTGGCAAGTGAATGGGCGTAGTGCAAAGCCGATGCACCTGCATACCGAGGATGATCTGTATTACATTCAGAACTACTCGTTCTGGCTGGATGTCCGTATTTTATTGAAAACCATTGTTGTGGTCTTCAACGGCCACGGCGCATATTAGGTATGGAATCAGGGTGTGTCTGGGTTCATCCTGATCGCCATCCATTGACGCACCCCATACATTTTGCTACAATCGGCGGGATACAGAACCGCTTTGCAGGAGAGATTGATGGAAGAAGAAATTGACTTACGGCCCTATCTAGTGGCTGTGATACGCCGCTGGCGGCTCGTTGTAGTGTCAATCGTTATGGTCGGCATTGTAGCGGTGTTGCTGGCAATGATCCTGTTTAGGTCGCACACTGCCACAGCCGGTATTTTGATCGCACCTGCGCGCTCGCAGGTGTCGTTTGATTCGCGCTTTGTTACCACTGATCCCTTCCAATATGCAGACGCGACATCGCGCCAGGAGACATTTAAGAGTCTGGCGAACAGTCTGTTGCTCGAGCAGCGGGTATTGCCACAGTTACCCCCGGAACTCATTCCCGAAACCTACAAGCCAGGCGCTCTGGCTAGCGATGTTGATGTAGAACTCACGGGGAACCTGTTGCAGCTATCATTCAGTGCGGATGATCCGCAGGACGCGAACACGCTGATTGAGATCTGGTCACGGACGTTTGTGCAACTGGTGAACGAACTCTATATTCGTGATCGAGGCATTTTGGAAGAGATTGAGCAGCAGGTTACCAGTGCGCAGCAGCGCTATGCCGAGGCGCAACAGGAGTTGGAGACCTTTATCGGTAGCAGCCAGTTGGTACAACTCGAACAGCGCATTGAGGTCATGCGTCAACTACTGGCTGGTTCACGTAATGCTAACCAGTCGCTCTATAATCAATATCTGGATCGGGCCCATCGTTTAGAGATTATTCTGGGCGATGCGCAGACCCTGCGCGATCAGGGTGAGGCGGGGGTGTCGGAAAATCTGGCGAATAGTCTGGCGACGCTGGCCCTGCGGGCGCGAGCGGTGGGCGACATTCAGTTGCCGATTCAACTCCAGTTTGGCGACCCGGCAGCGTTATCGCGCAGTGATACCGCTACGCTGGACGATCTGGATAACTTAATCACAACGCTGCAGCAGCGGCGGCGCGAGTTGATCGGGTTGTCGCAAGAACTGGCCGAGGCAATTGTGAATGGACAGAGCGATGTTTCCGGTCTGGTGCCTGCTACCCAGGCCGAGTATGAACAGCAGTTGACAGTACTCCAGCAGCAGTATGAGCAACAGGTAGCGCGCAAAACGTTCCTGACGCAGCAGCGCGATATTGCCTTCGATTCGCTACAGATCTTGCAACGCAAGCTGGACGAGCGCCGCATTGCGCAGGGAGCATCCCAGTCTG
>DAOTWD010000009.1:0-2921 GCA_034435975.1 Chloroflexaceae bacterium
GCGCGTGCCGCCCGTAATCTCCAGTTTGATCTGGCCCTCGTGTAACAGTCGCTCAAGATAGGTTCCAATGTCCTCGTGCTGATGGTGCATCGATCAGCCTTTCGTAAACTATCGCCGCATACCTCATACCGCTCCACGGCCACTTGTTTTAACGCAGAGGCACAGAGTGGTCTGAGCGCAAAGCGGCCTGAGCGCAAAACAGTTCCAGCGTTCCAATGTTCCAGCGGCAAGTACGAGCAAGGGCGTCTGGCCCTCGCTATCTGCGAACTGATGGCACCCTTTGTCATGTTGAACGGAGCGAAGCGGAGTGAAGCAGAGTGAAGCGGAGTGAAGCATCTCGGTGTTCCAATCAGAGATGCTTCGCTGCACTCTGTTCCACATGACATACTAAGTACTAATCAAGCGGATGTGGTATCATCTGCTACCTACATGCGTCTCTGTCCCTTTGCGTTCAAATGCAGACGTCCTTCACGCCTCGTCGCTACGGCGCAACCACACCAGATCTTTGCGTCTCTGCCCCTTTGTGTCTTTGCGTTAAAAGAGAAGCCTCACGCCTCACGGTGTGCGCTTCTGGAGATTCACACCCTCCACCGTCAGCGGCCCGGTTCCGTCCGGGTGCAGCCCCAAACGGGTGACCGATTCGGTCAGCGTCAGCGGCACCTGCAGGTCGTTTATGCCCGCCTGCAGCGCCACGGGCGGCAAGGGGTGCCCATTCGCGCTCAGGCGCACTGCCCCCGCGCCGGGGCTGTGCAGCCGGAATGCGACTGTCACGTCGTGCGGCTGGGCGCTGTAGATCAGCAGTTCCGCCGCCTCCGCGATCTGACGCTGCACCACGCCATCGGGTTGCACCACCGGCTCCGACCACCCCTGCCCGATACCCAGGAAGGGTAACGGATCAGCCGGTGCGACGACCGGGTAGACCAGGACAGATCCGGCAGGTTCAGGCTGAATTCTGCCCCACGTGCGCCGCAAACCTGTGGCATTGCGGGCATCAGAGTGAACCAGCGCCGAGATGTGTGGCGTGGGAGTTGCCCCATCAGACACAGCCTCGCCAATCGTCACCAGTGCATTATAACGCAACGCTCCGCCGGTGCTATGCAGCAGCACATAGCGAATATCAAAGAAGCTCAAGACGCTGGCCGCAATTTCAAGCGTATCTTGCCTAATAATGTCCGGGGCCGGCTGCGCATAAGCCAGTTCACGCAGCAGCGGGATCTGCTCCAGCAGCGGATAGACATAGGTGCGCGAGGTATAGCCGCCCACCAGTGGTTTGCGATGCACGGTCTGGTAGAGCATATAGACCGGACTGGAACGATAGTAAAACGGCGCTTCGAGAATAGCAAACGGCTCTGGATTTTGTGCCAGTTCCTGATAGATCGGCGGGATATATACCCCGGCCAGCGGAAACGGCGCAACTAGATTATCTAGGATGATCAATGCTATCAGTCCGGCCATGATCGTGCGTTCGATCCATGCCGTAGGGGCGGGTTCTGAACCCGCCCCTACCGCGACAGGTGCGATGGCGCTGGGAACGCAAGCACGCTGGTGGCGCTCGACCAGCATCTGGCGCAGGCGCGTGACGCCTAGCGCCGCCAGCAGCGCCAGTGCCAGCATGGTGATCACCACCAGGCGCATTGGATAGCGCGAGATGCGAATCAGGGGCAGTTCGTACAACATAGCTCCGGGCAGCGGTATGTTGGTGATGGTACCGAACATCTGCAGCCGCGGCCCCATGGCCAGCAGGGCGAAGACCAGCGCACTCAGCAGCCAGAAGCGGCCCTCGCGCTGCCGGATGCCCAATCCGGCCAGCACCAGCGTAACCAGGCCCAGATAGGCGGTCTTGTTCTGGATATGCGTGTCGGGCTTGTAGGCTTGCCAGTGTTCCGCCACTCTGCCCCACAGCGGATGCAGTTGGCTGGGAATGAAGAAGTCGGCCAGGTCGAGCGAGTGTTCCAGGCGAAAGGCGTCACCGCCTTCGGTCGTCGCGGTAGGTGTCTCGTCCGCCAGGCGCGCGGTGGGGATCGCCAGCGGCAACGCCAGCACCAGCGCCACGCCGATTGCCAGGCAGATGCGTTGAGCGTCGCGGGGCAGGCGGAAGATTGCCCGTTGACCGCCCTTGACCACTCCGGCCCACCATCGGGTTAGAGCATACCAGGCAGCCCAGATCAGAATGAACAGGAAATATTGCCAATCCGCCAGCAAGTTGACCGCCAGCGCCACTCCCGCCAGCATGATCGCTCCAAGCTCATCCCTTCTGCTCCACCGCGCTGGCTCACCCGCAGCGGTCACGGGGGACACAGCAGTGGGCGGCGTTGGCACGGTGAGTCGCCGCAACGCCAGTACCGCCAGCGGCAGAAACTGCGCCGCCAGCATGTGGGTGTGGCCGCCCAGTGCCTGCGAGAGCAGGTAGCCGCTGGTGGCGAAGATCGTGCCTGCCACCAGCGCCGCCCACCGGTCGCCGGTCACGTTGTGTGCCAGCAGGTAGGCCGTGTAGCCACTGGCGGTCAGCGAAACGATGACCACAAAGTTGTAGGCCACGACCAGGCCGAACAGAGCATGCACTGGCAATGAGATCAGGAAGTTGATCGGATTGAGCGTATGTAGCAGCAAACTGGCACCATGCGGATAGTAGAGCATAGGCGTGAAGTAGGGATGGTGGCCGTGCAGCAAGGCCTCCTTGAGCCACCACATGTTCCACATGTTCTGCCAGCTATCGTAGGCATTCCCCGGCACCGTGTTGGTGAACTGTAACGCCAGTGGCCAGGTCATGAGCAGCGCCAGCGTGGTGTAGAGCAGCAGGGGCAGCAGAAAGCGCAAAGCTTCTGAGCGCAAAGCGGCCTTAGCGCAAAGCGGAAAACAGATCGCTCTGTCTGTCCTACGCATACCCTTTTCGTCCAAACGACATATCACGTCTCAGTCCC
>DAOTWD010000010.1:0-2052 GCA_034435975.1 Chloroflexaceae bacterium
AACTGACGCGAAAACCACCAGCGGAAGAAGGGACGTAAAGGGTGGCGCACCGCGCCAGGAGCAAACACATCGTAGGGATCACCAACTACCTCCACGCCATAGGGATGGCCAGTTCGCCGTAGTGCCTGCTCAATGCATGCTGCTATCGGCGAGCCTACCCGTAAAATCACGGCATCTCTGGATCCCACGGCATTATTGGCAACCTGCTGAATCCGTCGCACTTGAAGTAGATACTGTTGTAAGCCCACATAGTATGGAATAGAGACAAACGAGACTCCTGCACCACTGGCAGGTTGCCAATCTTCTGGAATGGCTGCAACATCACGCACACGTGCAACAACACGCACATGATCGAAGACAGTTAGATAGTGCTGCCAGAAGGAATGGGGAAACATGGTCTGTGTCCAGACTACCCCATCAGGAGTGCGGCTAAAGCGGTATTCGAGCGAGACGATCAGATGCATTATTGCGATCCTCCACCAGTACTGTTATTGGCGCTTTGCTAGAACATAACATCAGTACCAGAAATGGCACAGCACCATCTTTGACCAGAAAAAACACGATGTTATCAGAGTCACCAACAAGTAGGATAAAACATCCATTAATCAGTAAAGGCAATAATAAGAAGCGAACGTCACCAGCATTCAGGGTAATCATCAGACGCCGAACATAGCCGACTGTGATACCCCATATCAAGAACACAAACGACACGGAGACCGGGCCAAAGTTGAGCATTGCCTCACCCGCTAAACCATACACATTGGAAGATTGCCATACACCTGGAACAAAACTACCCCTCCCATATTGAACCTCAGTCCCTTCTTTGATTTTGGTTAGCGGACGATCTGGCCAGATTGAACGAGGAATCAAGATAGATAAGCCACCAGCATAGGTTCGACCTAGAGCATACTCATAATTATTTGGTATTGATAGCCGATATAAGAGAAAAGCCTGTACATCACTGCGCGCCAGATCACCGAGGATGGCTGTTTCAATGCCACGACCTGTCTGTTGGGTTAATTCAAGCCGTGCCTCTGCACTTTGTAAAGCTGCCAGACCATCGAGTCCCGCACTTTTGTAAAAACCGTAGAAATACAGAAAAGTCACAAGAAAGACACAACCAATAATGATAAACATCTTAGAAACAGGCCTGATCCAGAAGTGAATCATTCCTATCGCCCAAAATAGTCCCCACACTGTATTACTACGACTACCCCGTAATCCGCCAAATAGGAATCTGAAAATCAAAAAAATCAGCAAGACAATGATAATGACAATCCATGATTTACAATTCTTATTTCTAGCCCCATAAGCCACAAACAGCATGAGTACCAGAATCGGAAAACTCTCCGAAATCATAAAAACCCAACCAAATCCCTGAAAACTTTCGCTTACATGCCGTTCTGTATAGGTTTGTATGTAACCAACAATACCCCCAAACCTCGCATACACCCAGACCTGAAGTCCAGCAGTCACTACGAGCGCAAGGATAACGATTGGCAAGAAGCGCTGGGAATCAAGCTGCCAGATGGTTTGATATACAGGCTTGTGCTGGTCTCGAAACCAGAAATCTCTTGATAAGCGATAGGCTATCAGGCCTAAGATGTTAAGAAAAGCCATTGCCCCCAGCCAGTCACGCCAATCATAAGGTGGAATGACATAGGCCATCCAATAATCCCAATAAACATGGAGCAGTGGTGCCAGGAAGAAAAAGTGAAAGCCGAGCAAACCGAGAATGCCGACAGGATCAAAATTATCGATCTGGCCCCTGAACCAGCTAACAGCATCACTGCCAATTAAGACACCACACAAAAACACCGGAATAACAAACCAGTGCAGAAATCGATGTGATGCAGCCATACATCCGATGAGAATGAAAGTACAAATGTACGCGGATATGCAGAGATTACTGATGATCGGTTGCGCTGGTTGAAAATTCAGTGGCCTCGGCAGATTTTGTAGAGGGAGTATGGACATGGTATATACTCTCTAGATGATGAACACTTGTCCAAATATTAAACCGACTTTGTTCAATCTGCTGTAGAGCAGTTA
>DAOTWD010000011.1:0-52613 GCA_034435975.1 Chloroflexaceae bacterium
CGGCTGAGTCAGTGGAGCGCGAAAATTTGCCAACGATGGAAAGTGATCGCGTAATTCGGGAGGAAGTTATCCAGAACGATGACGATGTGTCTGTCCGGCGTGTGGCCGAAGAGACCGTCGTTATTCCTTCCGCGGCCACCGTCCGCGAGGCCAACCCGTCCCGCCGCCGCCATCGCATTTACTTTATCGTGCATGTGATCAGCATCATCATTATTATTCGCTTTCTCTTGCTGGTACTGGGGGCTGATCCAGCCAGCGCCTTTGCCAGTTTTATGTATGCCTTGAGCCTGCCATTCGTCGCACCATTCCGCGGTTTGTTTGGCATTGCCCCCGAACCACAATATGGGGTCAGTATTTTTGAATGGTCAAATATCGTCGCCATTCTGATCTCCTACTTGATTGCCTGGATTGCCTCGAACACGCTCAAGCTCATGTATAAACCCAAACCAGCACCACATCGCGTTCCAAAATGGCGCGGAACCTGGTGGATATAGAGAACAGGGGACAGGGGACAGAATTGACCAGAGTTGTTCCCTGTCTCCATCTTGCGCGAAACGACAAGACAATGCACGATGCGATGGTTCACCTCACTCATCGTGACAGAGCAGTTTATCGCCTTCACCACTGCAGAAAGCGTTGGAGCGTCAAGCATGCTGATCTCGCCCCTTGCCCGCTCCAACGAGCCAACTTTCTAATGAACACAAGTTACGCACTGATATGGTCAGGGTGTAATTTCGCCTGTGGCAAAGCGGTACTTTTGCTGTCCCCTAATTTTCGCTGTAGGCGAAAAATCGCGCCTCGCGTCTACGCATCTTCGTATCTTCGCGTCTTTGCACCTTTGCGCCTTTGCGTTAAAACAAAAGCATCTCTTTCGCACCTCGCGCATCCTCACCGAGTACCACTTCTAACGCGGCGTACGATACGGCCCTAGATAGCGTTGCACCACCGCCAGATCAAACTCGTGCTGTAAGCGCGTCCGTGCTCCCTCGGCCGTTGCTGCCAGCGCATGCCCCAGCTGCCGACAGATCGCATCGGCCAGAAACTGCGGTAACGGTTCCTGCATACTGTGGATCCGCAGCGCAGCGCGAAAGGTCGCCAGTACCGCCCCCAATGGCTCACGGGCAATCAGTGGCGCGGGCAACTCCAGCCGATACGCCGGACCAACTGCGTCAGGTCGATAGTACAGCACATACAACTGCCCATAGCCATGCTCAATCGCCTTTCGGCGCTCGCCAAAATCGGGAACAGAGGGATGACGATAGCCCGTCAACAAATGTGGACGATCCTGGCGAATAAGCGAAACCGGCAGCGCATATTCCCCCGCATTGAGTACGCCACTCCACAGGGTGCGATCAGTAATCGTGCCGCTGAGATGTGGAGCCAGCATAGTCACATCATCTGCTGCCGTAGCCAGCTTCGGATGCGCGACCACCCGCCGGCATTCCAGTACCAGTCGCCAGTCTTCATCGCGAAAAAACGCCTCGATCAGTGGGCGAAAGCTCTGCCACCAGGCCGGTGGCGTACCCTGACGATGATCCTGGGCATAACGCACCAGCAAGCGATTAATTTCGATTAACACAGAGTAGAACGAACCATCGAGTACAAACAGGCCACTGCTGGTGGCACGAATACGTTTTGCCAGCAGGCGCAACTCTAACACACAGCGCAGCCCTCCCAGAATGCTTTCCAACTCCTCCACCGGTGGTACGAGCTGTACCAGCACATCCTGATCCGTGAGCGTGGCCTCTTCAACCGCCGCAGCCGCAAGCGCCACGAACGTCGCTCCTGCTGCTGGCACGGTGGCATGCGCCCCATCTACCGCACACAGGCGGCGTACCGGGCCATCCGGGGCGGGACGAATGCGGCGATCCAGCACAGCTCGCAAGCGATCACGATCTTGCTCCAGGTGCAGCAAGGTAGTGCGACACACCTCAGCACAGGCCGTAATCGCACCCAGTACCGCCGCTGGGAGTGCCGCCGTTCCTAACGGCGGGACATGCTCACGGGTCAGTTCTGTACTATTCACGGGGTTTACTCCTCACGTTGATCCAACCGCGACTCAAACGCTGCCAGCGCCATAGCCAGCCGCTCCTGGCGTAATGCTGTCGTTAGATCGCCTCGGGTACGCTCCAACACCCCACGCAAGGCATCGGTCGTGCGTCGCAGCCCGCCTGTGACCGCATCGGGAAAATCAACGGTTATCAGCAAACTATACACATCATCAATAATTGCCAGCAAGCCCTCGCCCCGCTCCACCTCGCCCCGCCGCAGGCCATCCAGAATTGCCCGCCGTAGCTCACTCGCCGCCTCTGCCAGGCCATTTAAAAATGCCGCAGGTGCAACGTGTAACATACTGGCCGTAGGCGGCTCATTGCCCGTCAAAAAGGCATACACCAGCGACGCTTCCACATACTCTTTCAGCGCATCCTGTGTATATCCCGCCACCAGCAGATCCGGCCGGTCACCCACCACTTCCTGCAACCGCGCCGCAATTACACCCGCCTCCGCCAGCATCTGCGCCGCTTCCCCAAACTGCCCGCGATGCGTAGCACGAATGGTGTTTGCACACTGCCGCACCAGTGCCCGTGACGTGGTAAGCGCCTGCTCGCGCGCCACATGGCTGGCCTCGATTTCGGCCACACATTCAGCAACCAGGGCTTCAATACTCATAGGATTTCCTTATCTCTATACGTCTGCTCGGCTTCATCGGTGTCAACGACAGGAAATAGGTGATACTTTCCAGCGTTGGAGAGTATCACCGGCAAAAAAGCCGTTCTGGTGCAAGAATCACGTCATACGTGCCAATTATAGCACGAGTGTACATACGCCAATCGCCAGGGATCTCCTTTCGGCTGTGCAGTAGGACGACGTCAGCGTCTCGTTGAGCGACCGTACCGTGGGCATAAGCGCCTCGGTACCAGTGAGAACGGTTCCATCCATGGCCGTGCAAGCCCGCACAGGGGGCTGGCAGCCCTGGCCTATGACGACAGTCGCCGGGGCTTTGCGGATGGACAAAATGCCGCAACATGTAGTACACTCTACTCGTATGATAATAGAACAAACCCTTACACAATCTTTGCGCATTCTGATTATTGCAGCCCATCCTGACGACATCGAGTTTGGTGTTGCCGGAAGTGTTGCCAGCTGGGTGGATGCTGGCGCGCACGTAACCTACTGTATCGTCACCGATGGCTCAGCGGGCAGCAATCAGCCAGACGTTGATCTAGCGGCCCTGGTGCAACAACGTCAGGCCGAACAGATGGCCGCGGCCACAGTCGTCGGCGTCCATGATGTGCGCTTTCTTGGCTATCCCGACGGTGTGCTGCAACCTACCCTCGAACTACGCCGCGACCTGACGCGCGTGATCCGAGAGATTCGCCCCTACCGGGTGGTCTGTCAAGATCCGACGACGATTCTAGTGGGGGACGGCTATATTAATCATCCCGATCACCGTGCTGCAGGTGAGGCGGCGATCTATGCAGTCTTTCCCAGTGCTGAAACGCGCCCGGCCTTTCCCGAATTGCTGGCCGAGGGCTATGAACCACATCATGTCAGTGAGTTGTACCTGAATTTGACGCTGCATCCCGACCTCAAAGTTGACATTTCACGAACCATTGACCGTAAAATAGCCGCACTGCTGTGCCATCAGTCACAGGTCAAGCCCGACGTGGTCGAGTGGATAAAGCAACGTAATGCCGAAGTCGGTGCCGAAGCTGGCTATGCGTTCGCCGAGGCTTTTCGCGTTATGCGGTTTATTCGCAATCAGGAAAGAGAGCCATAGCTTGACCGGTGGTTAGAACGTCCATAAGATGACGCAGCGAATTTTGATAATTGAAGATGAAGCAGAAATTGCGGGCTACCTGCGACGCGGGTTAATGCTCGAAGGCTTTAGCGTCGAAATTGCCACCGATGGGCCGGCGGGCCTGGCAGCGGCCCGCGAACACGTTCCCGATCTTGTCGTGCTGGATCTGATGCTGCCTGGCATTGATGGCCTGGAAATCACGCGCCGCCTGCGCGCCGTCTCCGAAGTACCTATTATTATTCTGACCGCTCGTGATGCTGTGCCCGATCGCGTGGCTGGCCTCGAAAGCGGGGCCGATGATTACCTGGTCAAACCCTTCGCCTTTGAAGAACTACTGGCGCGCATCCGCGTCCAGCTGCGCCGCCGCCAGAGTGCGCAACAAAGTGACATGTTGCGTTATGCAAATCTGAGTATGGATACGGCTGCCCGTGAAGTGCGCATCAACGAGCGCCGCGTCGATCTCACGGCCAAAGAATACGAATTGCTGGAACTATTTATGCGCCACCCGCAACAGGTTTTGACCCGTGAAATCATTTATGATCGAGTCTGGGGCTACGACTTTGGCGGTGAGAGCAATATTATCGAGGTCTACGTACGTTACCTACGCCAAAAACTCGAAGCCTTTGGTGAGCCACGTCTCATCCAGACCGTGCGCGGTGTTGGCTATATTTTGCGCGAGGAGTAAAATCCCACTGACCTGTCACCACACCGTAATCTCCCAACCTGGATCAAGGCTATGTGCCTATGGTATTCTCAAGCTCCCACGTAGCCACAACCTGGTCGCATCTCCGCACGTGGGAGCAGCCGTGTACGCTGCAATTCCGGGCGTTCAGCCTCAGCACGCACTATCGCGTAGCATTGACCAGCACTTCTCGTCGCTCATCTGAAGCTGAACGCCCCCTGCTTTGTCAAGTGTATAGAAAGGGCATAGGTCAGAACCTGACCAGGATCATCAGGCCCTGCACAATCTCGTCGCAGTTGTACAGGAACAGAATGATAACTCTGCCAATTCCTCCCCTTGCGTTTTAATGTTGGAGCGCGTATAATACAATTACGTTAACCATATTTGTCAAGTTGCTTCCCAGCCTCCTGTCTTTTGAGGAAGGCAGATGGAAGAAGAAAAAAGCATTGCCACGGCATCTAAAGAAGTATCGTCGGTATCCCCTGCCCCAAACGGTCTGACGATAGAAGAAGAGGACGAACTGCACGTGATGGAGCAGTTCTTAGCTGACCCTGCGCACGACTATCGCAATCTCCAGTATGGAGACACGGTTGATGGCATCATCATGAAAATCGACAAGGACGAAATCCTGGTCGATATTGGATCGAAAGCCGAAGGGGTTGTTCCCGCACGTGAGATGCAATCCCTGACGGCTGAAGATCGGATGGCATTGCACGTCGGTGACGAACTGCTGGTATTTGTGGTACAGGCTGAAGATACCGAAGGCCGTGCGGTGCTGTCCATCGATAAGGCTCGTCAGGAAAAAAGCTGGCGGTTTCTGCAGCATACGTTTGAAACCAATGATATCATTCAGGCCCGGGTGGTCAATTATAACAAAGGTGGCTTGCTGGTCAATCTTGAGGGGGTACGCGGGTTTGTCCCTGCATCGCAAGTCAGTTCTATCAGCCGTGGCCCGGAAACGCAGAAACAATCAGATATGGCCCGGATGGTTGGGCAGGATTTGCCGCTCAAAATTATTGAGATTAATCGCAACCGTAATCGGCTCATTCTCTCTGAGCGACAGGCTATTCAGGAGGTACGTGAGGGCAAAAAAGACGAGCTCTTGTCCCAGCTGCGCGAAGGGGATATACGTCCTGGTACCGTAAGTTCTGTGTGTGATTTCGGTGCCTTTGTGGATATTGGTGGTGCCGATGGGCTGGTTCATCTGTCGGAATTATCCTGGAGACGGGTCAAACATCCAGCAGAAATTCTTAAAGTTGGCGATCGCGTTCAGGTGTATATTTTGAGTATAGATCACGAACGAAAGCGTATTGCCCTTTCAATCAAGCGTACTCAGAATGAACCATGGGCTACCGCAAGTGAACGCTATCAACTCGGTCAGGTTGTCCACTGCACGATTACCCAACTGGCTTCGTTTGGTGCCTTTGCCCGCGTTGAAGATGGGATCGAGGGCCTCATTCATGTGTCTGAGCTCGGTGATGAGCGCGTGCAGCATCCACGAGAAGCGATACATGAAGGAGCAGTTGTGGAAGCGCGTATCATCCGCATTGATACCGCACGCAAACGCATGGGGTTGAGCTTACGTCGTAATGACGATGGCGATACGCCAACAACCCCTGACAATGAAGGACAAGATATCTAATTGCATAAGGAGTGCAATGTTGCACGCGTTCCCAGGATGGACATCTTGTACCAGAGGCAGGAACGGATGTGTCCTACCTGCTTCCAGGATATGTGTGTTCTTGTAAGCCTGTAAGGATACAACATACCCGGCGATTATGGCACCAAGATGTTAATCGTTATTTCGGCCTTTATGATTATCAGGAGCAGCAGGATATCCTGATTGTCGTACATCATACGGGCGCGATCATCACCCTAATCTAGACATTGGCCCAGGTCTTGTCTGATGTCTGAACAGGGAACGCAAGGTAAAGGAATAGTTGCCAACGGAGATGAATATGGCTGATCGACTCTACGATAAGTTTACAAAACGGGCAAAACAGGTATTGCAACTCGCTACCGAGGAAGCGCGTACCTTCAATCACCCATATGTAGGAACCGAACATATTTTGTTGGGATTGATCCGTGAGAGTGAGGGCATTGCCGCCCGCGTCCTTGATGACCTGGGCGTTAAATTGCCACAAGCTCGCAGTGCTGTTGAATTTATTGTTGGTGTAGGCGAAACTCCGTATCGTGGCGATCAGGATCTCACAGCACGTGCAAAAAAAGTCATAGAGTATGCAGTTGAGGAAGCCAGACGCCTCAACCACCACTACATTGGTACTGAGCATTTACTGCTAGGTCTTGTGCGTAATGGCGAAGGGGTGGCGACAGGTGTGCTGGACATTATGGGCGTGTCGCTGGAGCAGGTACGTAATCAGGTCATGCGGGTGTTGCGCCATGGCACGACCCCCAGCACTGAGCGTTCACTGGGGTCGCAGCAAAGCCAGCGCCAGAGCAAAACACCGTATCTTGATGCGCTTGGTACCGACCTGACCGAAATGGCCGAGGCTGGTCGCCTTGATCCTGTGATTGGTCGTCAGCACGAAATAGAACGGGTTATCCAGATTCTCTCCCGGCGCACGAAAAATAATCCCGCCTTGATTGGAGAACCGGGTGTTGGCAAAACCGCCATTGTTGAAGGTCTGGCGCAACGTATTATTCAGGGTGATGTGCCAGACAGTATTAAAGGCAAACGTGTGGTGACGCTGGATATGGGGGCGCTGGTCGCGGGGACAAAATATCGTGGGCAGTTTGAGGAGCGACTCAAGCGCGTGGTAGATGAGATTAAGGAGACGCGTTGCATCCTGTTTATTGATGAGTTTCACACTATCATCGGGGCGGGAGGGGCAGAAGGGACACTGGACGCGGCTAATATCCTGAAACCAGCGTTAAGCCGGGGCGAACTCCAAACAATTGGTGCCACGACGCTCGATGAGTATCGTAAATATATTGAACGTGACGCTGCCCTTGAACGTCGCTTTCAACCAATTATGGTTGACGAGCCTTCACTCGAAAATAGCATTGACATTCTGCGCGGGATCAAGAGCCGTTACGAAGATTTTCATCAACTCCAGATCCGTGATGAGGCAATCAAGGCCGCTGCCTTTCTATCGGCACGCTATGTACCGGATCGGTTTTTACCGGACAAGGCTATTGACCTGATCGACGAAGCGGCCAGTCGAGTGCGCATGTATCGCTCGGCTACACCGCCTCGCTTACGGGATGCGCTACGCGGTCTGGAAGCGTTGCGCAAGGAGAAAGAGGCCGCATTTGAGGATCAGCAATTTGAGGTGGCTGCCGATCTGCGTGACCGGGAAGAACGTATGCAGGCTCGTATCCTCGAAATTGAATGCGAAATGGGCATTGACCCCAGCAATGAAGAACGGGTCATCGAGCGGCCATATGTTACAGAAGAAGATATCGCCGAGGTTGTGGGTATGTGGACGGGCATTCCGGTCAAGCGCCTCAAAGGTGACGAAACCTTGCGTTTGATGCATATGGAAGATGCATTGCACAAGCGGGTGGTCGGTCAGGAAGAGGCTATCGTGACTATTTCCAAGGCTGTGCGCCGTGCCCGTGCCGGGTTGAAAGACCCTAAACGACCGATAGGGAGCTTTATTTTCCTGGGGCCAACTGGCGTTGGTAAAACCGAACTGGCAAAGGCACTCGCCGAGTTCATGTTTGGAACCGAGGAATCGCTGATCAAGATCGATATGTCGGAGTTTCAAGAACGGCATACCACCAGTCGCCTGGTTGGTTCCCCACCCGGTTACGTTGGATATGGCGAGGGCGGTCAACTAACTGACGCAGTACGGCGTAAACCCTACAGTGTTGTTCTGTTCGATGAAATTGAGAAGGCGCACCCTGAAGCCTTCAACCTGCTGCTGCAGGTATTGGAAGATGGCAATCTGACCGATGGCAAAGGCCGCCGTGTCGATTTTCGCAATACCATTATCATTATGACCAGCAACGTCGGCACAGAACACATCCGTCGTGCCAGCAAGATTGGTTTTGGGGGCAATGCCGGGGAAATTAATCTTGAAGATACTCGCCGTAAAGTGAATGATGCTCTCAGACAGATGTTCCGCCCTGAGTTCTTGAACCGTCTGGATGCGACGATCATCTTCCAACCCTTGACCAACGACGAGATTCGCTACATCGCGTCGATTATGCTCAAGCGGGTACAGCAGCAACTCGATGAACACCAGATTACCCTGGAGGTTAAAGAGGATGCGCTGGATCTGTTGAGCAAACGTGGCTACGACCCCGCCCTGGGTGCCCGTCCCCTGCGTCGCATTATTACCAATCTGATTGAAGACCCGCTGGCGGAAGGGGTGCTTGACGGTCGTTTCCGCCCCAATGATACCGTGGTCGTCGATACGAAAGATGACTTGCTCCGACTACGTTCATTGCGCCAGATAGAGCAGGAGGAGCCAGAGACAGAAGAAAGCACCGCGCTGGTCTAGTCTTTTGCTGCCAGTTGATGGTACTACTCCCAGCCCTACCCTGTGGTAGGGCTGGTTTATTTGCGGTAGTTCAACCCGGGACTCCGATGTCTACGGATCAGGTGGTTTGAACACCCATGTGATCAGACAGACGCTCAGTGTCATCGGTTGATTTTCATCATGGTATAATAGTATAATAAAGTGATGGCAAAAACAAAAACGGTTTTCATTTGTCAGCAGTGCGGTGCGCAGCAACCACGTTGGATGGGCAAGTGTCCCGACTGTGGTGCCTGGGATAGCTTTGTTGAGCAGATCGACCCGCGAGGCACAGGCAGTCGTACGGATGAGCGACCCAGTCGTGCGACTCAACCAGTATCCTTGCGGCAGATTGCAACAGAAAGTACAGCCCGCTTACCAGTGGCAAGCGGTGAACTGGCACAGGTGCTGGGGGGCGGTATTGTTCCTGGCTCAGTTGTTCTGGTCGGTGGTGATCCAGGGATTGGGAAATCGACCTTGCTCACGCAAGTTAGCGCCTATTTTGCGGAACAGGTTGGTCTGACTCTCTATGTAAGTGCGGAAGAGTCAACCCAACAAATCAAGCTACGTGCCGAACGACTCGGCTTTAACTCAGAACACCTGTATGTATATTCCGAGACCTGTCTGAATCTTATCCTGCAACACATTACAACTTTACGACCATCACTCGTAATCATTGACTCGATCCAGACGGTCTATTTAGAAGAGGTTACCTCAGCCGCTGGCAGCGTCAGTCAGGTGCGTGAGAGTGCATTACGGCTCTTGCGCGTTGCCCGTGATCTGCAGATTGCGATCTTTCTGGTAGGCCATGTGACCAAAGAGGGAACAATCGCCGGGCCACGCGTACTGGAACATATCGTGGATACCGTCCTCTATCTCGAAGGTGATCGCTTTCACCAATATCGGCTGCTGCGCGGTGTCAAGAACCGCTATGGCAGCACGAATGAGATTGGTGTCTTTGAAATGACGCATGACGGCATGCGGGAGGTTCCTAATCCATCCCAGATATTCCTGGCTGAACGCAGTGCCGGTACTCCCGGCTCCACCGTGGCTGTCACCATGGAGGGTACCCGGCCGCTGTTGATCGAGGTACAGGCGCTGACTTCACATGCGGGTAATGTACCACCACGTCGGGTATCCAACGGGTTTGATCTGAATCGACTATTGCTGTTGATCGCTGTTTTGTCTAAACGTGTGGGCATACCATTGTTTAATCAGGATATTTACGTTAATATTGTAGGCGGGTTGCGAATTAGTGAACCAGCGGCGGATCTGGCCGTAGCGCTGGCAATAGTGTCTGCTTATCGTAACCAGGCGGTTGATCCAGATATGGTTTTCATTGGTGAAATCGGGCTATCAGGTGAATTGCGCAGCGTGAGCCAGCTTGATCGGCGGCTGATTGAGGCCACCCGGCTAGGGTTTTGCCGCGCCTTGATTCCCCAGGCTTCATCTGGCAGCACCATAGACGGATTGGACACCAGTATATTGCGCTCACTCGCAGCGGCCGTCGACACAGCGTTACACAAAAGCAGGTTACAGGGGGAAGGGTGAAGGTTAGCTTTAACTTCCTGGTTCGTATTATGGGCATGCTGATGCTGGCGGCACTCGGTGTCAATCTTGGCAACTCGCTGTCTGGCCCGAGACCAAGCAGTGACCAGATTCTTGCTACACAGTTGTTAATGCTGGCCGGTGCGGGGTTGGGCTTACTGGTGACCCCGCACATCACGATTACGCCGATCCAGAGTCTCTTGCGCCGCGCCCGAATTGTGCCATTGACGGATATCTTCATTGTGGCTGCAGGCGGGTTGATCGGTCTCATTTTTGCGGTCTTGCTTGCCGTGCCACTGGCGTTTCTTCCACCGCCATTCCAGCAATACTTGCCGCTCATTGTTGCGCTGGTTTTTTCTTATCTTGGCGCGACGATCTTTGCTACCCGCAAGCGTGAATTGAGTGACTTGCTCATGTCACGGCAGCGTGCAGTACCACCTGGCATCATTCTCGACACCAACGTTCATCCGGAACAGATGCCATCACCACCCCGGCGTTATCTTCTTGATACCAGTGCAATTATTGATGGTCGCATTGCCACCGTTGTCCAGACCGGGTTTTTAGAGGGCGTGTTACTGGTACCGATCTTTGTGTTGACTGAATTGCAAGCATTGGCAGACTCCAACGATGATCTTCGGCGCAGTAAGGGGCGGCGCGGGCTTGAATTACTCAACGAGATGCAGCAGAATGATGTTTTGCCAGTTGAGGTACTGAATGTTGAGATCAGCGGTGCCACTCGTGTTGATGATAAACTGATTGTGCTGGCACGACAGTATAAATGCCCGATTATTACCAACGATTTTAATCTCAACCGGGTGGCAGGATTACAGGGGGTCAAGGTTCTCAGTCTTAATCAGCTCAGTGAGGCGCTACGCCCACCAGTCTCACAGGATCAGCACTTGCATGTGGTTATCCGCAGCGAAGGAAATGCACGAAAACAGGGCGTAGGCTATTTGGATGATGGCACGCCGGTTATTGTCGAAGATGCTCGGCACCTTATTGGACAGGGGGTGGAAGTTATTGTTACCCGCTTGCTTCAGACTCAGACCGGGCGGATGGTGTTTGCACAACTCAAAAATGGGATTGCGCCCAGCGAGCAACAGGCATCGCTTGATAATTATCAATTGTAACTGTAACAGAACAGGATATACTCGGTGGTATGAGCAATCAGCCTTTCCACTTTGCGGCAGAATTGAGCAAAGGAGATCGGTCAACGAGAGGAACCAGGGATGCGTGCACTTCTCCAACGTGTCAGTAGCGCCTCTGTGACGGTAGAAGCAGACATTGTGGGAGAGATAGGAAAGGGACTGCTTGTACTGCTCGGCATCGCGCCCAATGATAGCCCGACTGAAGCGGAATTGCTGGCTGATAAAACCGCCCATCTGCGTATTTTTGCCGATTCTCAGGGGCGGTTAGATCAATCTGTCCTGGATGTTGGTGGCGCGATCCTCGTCGTGTCGCAATTTACACTGTACGCTGATGTGCGTAAAGGACGTCGTCCCAGTTTTACGGCTGCAGCTCCGCCCGACGTAGCCGCGCCTCTGGTGGAGACTTATGTTTCGGCATTACGCGCTTTGCATATCCCGGTTGCTACGGGTGTTTTTGGGGCAATGATGCATGTGGCGCTGGTAAATGAGGGACCCGTCACGATACTGCTGGATAGCCAGGTGCTGCAACAATCTCGGCGCTGAGCGCAGAACGGGTATCGTTGATCTATGCGCTTATAATTGCGGTGTAGACAGAAAGTTTGATTCAACGATCCACTCAAAGTACTATCTTGAATATGACTTTCCTACCGGCTTGAATCTGAAGGAACGTGCTATAATGGGATTATGTGTATGATACTCAAGGCTGATGCTATCAGGCCTGATACGCATAAAGCGTTGAGCCTGGATGAATCCTTCGTGGCCAGTCAGGTACGCTAGATAGTCAGGATCCAGGGGCTCCTGCTGCCAGAAAGGTTACAGGAAGTTTGTCTTACTTATCGAAACGTCCCGATCGTTCGTCTCTCTTTGATAAACTGACGATAGGCAGGTTCTGATCGGAGGATCTTTCACCGCATACGCTATTACCGAGAGGGAGCATAGATGCTATGTCCCCCATCATCTGTAACATTCAGCGCGAAGTTGATGTGTATGTTGCCATCGGACGTGGTCGTGAACTGGCGAATGCGCTGGGTTTTAACGCCATTGATCGCACACGTATTGAAATTGTAATTCTGGAGTTAACTCGCAATTTACTTACCCATGCCAATGGTGGTGAATTGCGCTTTGAAAAAATCGAACGTCAGGGACAGCAAGGTATTGTGATCGAGGCCGTCGATACCGGGCCAGGTATTGCCGATATCACCCTGGCATTAAGCGATGGATATAGCACGGCCCATACGCTTGGGGCCGGGTTACCAGGGGTAAAGCGCTTGATGGACGAATTTAGCATTGAGTCAACGGTGCGTGTTGGCACACGGGTGCGTGCCATAAAATGGGTACCGCAACGCCGTGAGGTAATGCCATGAGTCGGGTGGTATGGGGCGCGGTCTGTCGGCCAAAACAAGGACAGGTGGTGAGCGGTGATACCTACGTCGTGCAGGAGTTCGGTGATACCGGCCTGCTTGCATCCGTTATTGATGGACTAGGCGGAGGGCACGAGGCGGCTCAGGCAGCTGAAAGCGCAGCCGCAATCTTACGAGCAGCCCCAGACTATCCGCTCAGCGAACTCATTCGCCGCTCGCATCAGGCATTGCATAATACACGCGGAGCCGTCATTGCTATTCTCCGCCTCGACACGGCTGTCCAGGCGATTGATTATATAGGGATTGGGAATATCGGCATTCAAGTCTACAGCAATCGGTCGATCAAGCCTATTTCAAAAAATGGTATTCTCGGTTATCGCCTACCAGCCCTGCTGCAACTACACTATACATACAATTCAGGCGATACGTTCGTTCTTTATAGTGATGGCATTTCCGGCCGCTTCAGTATAGACAATACCTTTGATATAACTGCACCTCCACAAAGCCTGGCGGACACAATTTTGCACCATTATGGCAAGTCGAATGATGACGCTACCGTTGTGGTTGTACGCGATACAGGTTAGATACGTTTTATGCATGTCGATCTCGCACACTGGCTCACCGAACATCGATCATCCCTTCTACTCCGCTGGAAGTCTCTCGACTATGCGGCATCAGAAGGGAGTGCGAATGGTCACAGCATTGTGCAGCCTATCGCTCCTCATGATACAGTACAGGATACTCATGGGGATATACTGACAAATATCTATGACACGCTGATCCAGGCGACACAGGATGCAGTGCCAGCGATTGATAGCTATCTGACCCTTGCCGCTACCCTGAATCAGTGGAAAAATATCAATTTTCCAGATTTGCTGGGAATGATATTGCGGTTACGTCGCTTGATCTATGAGATCATACAGCAAGAACAGCCTGATCCTACACAGTTCTTTGCCTTGATCACCCGCCTGGATACCCATATTGAACATGCGGTTGATGTCCTGGCACACCTATGGGATACATACACTGAGGCGAAGATCCAGGAACGCATCAGCCAGGCTGAATTCATTGCCGAAAGCCTGGCATCTGCAACTGAAGAGGCTGATCGGCGAGCATTGCAACTTTCAGCGCTGAATCAAATTTCCCAACGTCTCTCGTCGAGCCTGGAGAATGATGATTTGCTCAATCTGGTTGGAACCAGTTTACTTGATATACTGGGTGTCTCGCATATTGCGATCTGGCTGCCACTCGAAACTGATAACGATGGGGAGTATGATCCGAGCATGCTCTACGTAGCTCAGACGTGGGGCCAGGATACTCACTCCATCATTGGCATGGGTATAGGCGATTGTGTCCAGGATATTGTGGTACGAGCGCATACTGAGGCACGCATGATCTATGATCCCGCCCCTGACCCGATCTGTCAGGGGGCATGGTATCAAGCAGGATGTGTGGTTCTGGCTTTGCCATTGCTGGTGAATGAGCGTTCAACGGGGGTCATTACGCTTCAGGATCCACAACCATCTGTACGCCTCGCCCGATCACAACATGATCTGGCACGCGGTATTGCTACTCAGACCGCAATCGCGCTGGAGAATGCCCGCCTATATGCCCGTATCCGCCGCTTTAATAACGCGTTAGAACAACTGGTTGCCGAACGTACCCGCGAACTGCTGGCTGAGAAAGACCGCCTGCGTACGCTGTATGACATTACCAAAGAAGTTGGAAGCACATTAGACCTGGATGCGCTCCTGGATATGTCACTGACTGCACTGGCGCGTATTACCCACGCTGAGTTTGGCTCGGTCATGCTCGTTGAGCACGATACCGATCATCTCGTTAGTCGCGCCAGTCTGGGAAAAACGGAAAGCGTCTTTACCCGGTTCCCCATTGGTGTAGGTATTGCGGGTTGGGTTGCAGAACACAAGGAACCGGTGCTTATTCCTGATGTCAAAACTGACTCACGCTGGATGGCCCTGCCAGCTGATGAACATCGCGGCAAACGCGAGGGGTCGATGGTTGCGGTGCCACTTATGGCTCAGAATGAGGTTCTGGGTGTCCTCACCCTATCCCACCAGCAAACGGGCTTTTTCAATGAAGATCATTTGCGCCTCATAAGTGCGAGCGCGGGTGGGATTGCGGTGGGTATTCACAATGCGAATCTCTATAACACGATTGTAGCCGAAACAGAGCGCCGGGGCGAACTTCTGCGCCTCCAGCAAGAAACAACCGGCAAGTTATCGGCAATCTTACAAAGCCTGTCTGACGGCGTACTGGTCTGTGATCCGGATGGGCGCGTCCTTTCAACGAATGCGGCCGCCGGGCGCATTTTGCAGCGCAGTGTTGAGGAACTCGTGCTGTGGAATTTGCATGACTTATTACCACGCTACTTGGCCGACAAGGCCTCCGAAATGCCTTTGAGCGAACTTCTGTCCCGTCCCCTAGATCAGAATCAAGAGCCGCGCATGTTTAAGTGTACCGCCGAGCTGGGTACACGTGTTATCAGCCTGACGATGGGGCCAGTGTTGCGCGAGGAAGATGGTGAGTTAATTGGTGCCCTGCTGGTGCTCCGCGATATTACGCGGGAGATCGAGTCTGATCGACTGAAGACCGAGTTCATTGGCACGATGTCTCACGAACTACGCACGCCGATGACCGCCATCAAAGGGTTTACCCAGTTGCTGGCTATGGGCAGTATTGGTCAGATTAATGATACCCAACGCGAGTTGTTGATTACGATCCAGACGAATGCCGAGCGTATGATTGCGATTATTAACGACGTTCTGGATATTACCAAAATTGAAACCGGTAGTATTGATCTTGAACTACGGCCCCTGCACCTCGCCGAGGTATTCAGCGGAGTTATTGCTGATTTACAAGGTCTGCTCCGTGACCGCCACCATGAACTGACCGTGAGTATTCCACCCGGACTGCTGCTGGTGCGAGCCGACTCGGCCCGGCTGCACCAGATACTCTACAACATCCTGTCCAATGCCGCCAAATATACGCCGTGCGGTGGGCAGATCGAGATCAGTGCCAACGAAGCACACCTGAGCGAGATACCCGAGGCCGTGTGTGAACGTGTGCCAGGCGATCGGCGCTATGTCCAGATCAATGTACGCGATACAGGCGTTGGGATTGCACCGGAAGAACATGATCGCATTTTTGAGCGTTTCTACCGTACCGAAAACCCCCTGAAAGTTGAGGCTGGTGGTACAGGACTGGGGCTATCACTGGTAAAGCCACTTGTAGAACTCCTCGGCGGGCAGATCTGGGTGCAGAGTGCGCTCAACGAGGGTAGTACGTTTAGCTTTATCCTGCCTGCTGTCACATAACACTATTGTTCATTGTATGCGAGCGAACTTGCGTCGGCCAATCTGAATCACACAGTTTGCGCCGGGTTCGAGCAAACGATCATAGGCCGTTACTTTCTCCCCATCAATACGTACCCCACCGCCATCGATCAACCGCCGTGCCTCGGTCTTGCTGCTGGCCAAGCTGGTTGCCACCAGCAGATCCACCAGGGTTGTCTGGTAGGTAATGGTATACACTGGAATATCGGTGGGGATCTCGCGCTCGACAAATTGACGCACAAAGGCTTGCTCGGCCGCAGCAGCAGCGGCGGCTCCATGGAACTGCGTGACGATCTCGCGCCCCAGACGCATCTTCAAATCACGCGGGTTCACGCTCCCGTGTGCGAGTGCCTGCTTGATTTCCGTCAATTCTGCCAGCGGCACATCCGTCAGTACCTCATAGTACAGCGGCAACACGGCATCGCTCATCGACATGATCTTGCCATACATATCCTCTGGCGTCATACTAATGTCTACCGTGTTATCAAAGGATTTGCCCATTTTGCGCCCATCAGTACCAGGAATAAGTGGCACCAGCAAAATATGTTGCGGCGGTAAGCCCATCTGGGACATCAACTCTCGTCCAGCCAGATTATTAAATTTCTGATCGGTTCCGCCAAACTCGATATCAGACTGAATAACGACCGAATCATAGGCCTGGAGCATTGGGTACATCAACTCCAGGATCGTGAGTGGCGCTCCAACCTCATAACGCTTACGAAATGTCTCATGGGCCAGCATCTGCGCCAGCGTAAAGCGTCCGGTCAAATCAAGTGCCTGTTCCAGCTTAAACTCGCCAAACCACTCACTCTGCCAACGCACCTCGGTACGAGTGCGATCAACGACACGGAAGAACTGCTCCATATAGGTACGCGCATTGGACTGAACCATCTCGGCGGTCAACCGTGGGCGTGTCTCATCTCGTCCACTGGGATCACCGATCTGCGCCGTCCAGTCACCCACAATGAGGACGATCTGATGCCCCAACTCCTGAAAAGCCCGCAATTTGCGCAATCCCACCGCATTGCCAATATGCATATGCGGCCGACTCGGATCAAAGCCTTGCTTCAGGCGCAACGTGCGTCCACTGGACAGCAATTCCCGCACCTCTGAGGCAACAATCACCTCGGCCACTCCACGTGTCAGCAGTTCATCTAGATCCATTAACATCTCCGTGTGTATCGAGTGCGCTCTAGTGGAAGCCGCTCGAATCGAAACGATCTCCAAGTTTTGGCAGTACTTGCCAGGGGTTCCAGGCTGATATAGCAATCCTACGTCATTTGTGAAGCACCTATATCCAGGCTGTCGCCTGGTAGCACTTCTATCCCGGCAACAGCCTGGATGCGAATGTGCGATTGGTAGGGACGGTTTGGAGGGTACAGCCCTCCAAAAACCTTCTGCCCGCCGCTGCGCGGCAGATAGAGAAGAATATGAGGAGCAAGGCCCCTCACTCAGCCCTTTTTCGGTCAATCTCTTAGAATTGCTATAGTATCATGATCGCAGGAACAGTGTCAACTGGAAACAGCGGGGTGTAAAGGATGTCGGTGCTATTCGGGCAAGTTCGACAGGTGCAACACCACCTGGTCAATCACGTGAGAGGTATTGGGGGTGTAGAAAACGGTTGCATAAGCACCAGCCGACCGGGCGGAATCAGCCGCAATCTTATCAGTGACAATCACCAGCACAGGTGGCGGTGTTTCGTAGTGTTGCCACAACGCCGACAGCACTGGTTCGCGAATCCGATCTGCGATACATAATGCCATATTAGGATCACGAGCCAGCAATGTATGGGCAGCAACCATGTCAGTGGCTAAGAGTACTCGGTAACCATATGACCGTAGCATTGACTCCAGGGCAACACTCAGTTCTGGATCGGCGCAAATCAGCAATGCTATGGGATACGCCTGTCCACGCCGGTCATCACTCTGGGGACGTTTGCTCATCCGCCGCCGATCAATCACGTAACTACTACCCGGAATAAGCTTGGCCTGGGCTTTTAGCTCGGCGGCAACCTGGCCAATATCTTCAGTACTCTGAAATTCACGCCAGTGCGTACTCACAACCGCAATCGATACACTGAGTAACCCGAAATGGCGTGGCATCCCCTGGCGATCATACCCTTGCAAATAGCCGCGGCGGAGATCAGGCTCGTCATACAGCGTGGCTACTCGTGCATCAAATGCAGCAATCAACGATTGACATAACGCCTCGACATCGGCATCCGCATGGATCAGCGCAAAATCATCGCCACCAATATGCCCCAGAAAATCAGCCTCGGATGCAATTTCGGTCAACACCTCTGCCAGTAAATGGATGGCCCGATCGCCTCGCGAAAACCCATACGCATCGTTGAAGGCCTTAAAATTGTCTAGATCTACGTAGAACAGCGAAAAACCGAGATTCTGGCTCAATCGTCGTTCAATCTCAGACTGCAAGCGAATATTGCCTGGCAATCCAGTTAATGGGTTGTTGACCGGACGTTGGGATGCCCGCCGCAGCAGGCCACGAATGCGGGCCAGTAGCACATCAACATCGTAGGGTTTGACGATATAATCATCGGCACCCGTCTCAAAACCAGTGACAACATCGGCAGAGGCACTCCGTGCGGTAAGAATGATCATGGGCAAATGCGCCGTGCGCGTATCATTGCGCAACTGGCGGATCGCCTCGTAGCCATCCATGACCGGCATCATCAAATCAATAAGCAATAGATGGGGAGCCTGTTCCTGCGCCATACGCACCAGTTCATCACCGTTATGTGCCACCAGCACCTCAAAGCCAGCCTGGCACAGAGTATCGCGCAGCAACATGCACAGGAGCGGATCATCATCAGCTACTAATATTCGGGTTTGCGTACTCATTATCGAACCCTATGGGTAGAAACGAACCATAATGCTGCCAGAGGTGTGTTCTGCGTATGGTGCCTTCAGCGCTATCCTAGTATACTAAAGCATACCATACGATACAAGCTTGTGAAGTCCTGTTTGCCCAAGACCGTGTGTCATATCTGCGCTATAATGATAGTGTGCCTGGGTATATATAAACTACGTTCGGTGTAAAATTTACGTACCAAAGGAGTATACGATGAGTCTGGAGGTCGAAGTTGGCATCAAACGCCAGCGCATTGCGGTGCTGATGCAGCAGCACCATCTGGCAGGATTGTTGCTGGGCCGCAACAGTAGTGTCAGTTGGGGACTGGCTGGCGGCGAAGCATATGTGGCAATCAATAGTGAGGCCGCCAGTGCGGCATTGCTCTACACGCCTCAGCGCGATTATCTCCTGGCCGATACGATTGAGATACCACGCTTACAGGCAGAGGTGTTACCCGGACTACCATTTGAACCAGTCACGTTATGGCCTAAACAAGCCGTGCAAATCGGTGCAGCGACTGTAGAACGCCCGCTGATTCTGGAAGTAGATTGAGTGTCTCTGACTTCGAGCAGATTAGCCGGGCTACTTCCGCCCGAGTAGCCTGGTGCCCGAACTGTGTTCATGCAACGAGGAGCAATGGTATGAGCCATGATTTGCGCACTGAGGTTCTCAACAAGGTTGCCCAGCAAAAAATAGAATTTATCAATCTGCAGTTTACAGATATTCTGGGTATGGTAAAAAATGTCACCATCCCGGTCGATAACCTGGAAGACGTTCTCGATCACGGTGCATGGTTTGACGGGTCAGCCATCGAAGGATTTGCCCGCATCGTCGAAAGCGATATGTATCTGGTACCGGATCTCACCACCTATGCCCAGCTTCCCTGGTATACCACTGATGACGTGGCAACTGGCCGCTTTATTTGCGACATCTATACTCCGGATGGTAACCCCTTTGCCGGTGATCCCCGGCATGTTCTGGCTAATATGATGCACCAGGCCGCAGAACTCGGCTATAACTACCAGGTTGGCCCGGAACTGGAGTTTTTCTTGTTCAAGCTCAACACCGATGGCCGAGTCACGCCCGTTCCCCAAGACCATGCGGGCTACTTTGATGTCTCAACTGACCATGCGGCCCATGTACGACATCACATGACCCGGGCCTTACATGGCCTTGGCATTGAAGTAGATTCTATGCATCATGAGGTAGCCGTGGGGCAACACGAAATTGATCTCCGGTATGGACAGGCCATACGCGCTGCTGATAATATTGTAACGGCGCGTATCACGATGAAAGCAGTTGCACAACGACATGGCCTGTATGCCACCTTTATGCCCAAACCAATTGGCGGGCTGAATGGGAGCGGGATGCATGTGCATCAGAACTTGACGGATTTACTCACCGACCGCAATGTGTTTTATGACCCGACCGACTCGTATGGTCTGTCGAAAATAGGTCGCCAATTTATTGCCGGGTTGTTGGCACACGCCCGAGGCATGACGGCGATACTCGCGCCGCTGGTCAACTCATACAAGCGACTCGTGGCGGGATATGAAGGTGTAAAAAACTATGAAGCTCCCGTGTATTTGAGTTGGGGGCATACCAATCGTTCGGCACTGGTGCGTGTTCCCCGCACCAGCAAAGAACGTGCACAGGCAACACGGGTGGAGTTGCGCTGCCCTGATCCCTCGTGTAACCCCTATCTGGCCTTCGCAGTCATGCTGGCTGCCGGGATCGATGGCATGAAACGTCGCCTCCCATTAGGTGAGGCCGCCGAAGAAGACCTGTTTCGCGTTGATCCACGAGCACGTGGTATGGAGACACTGCCTGGCTCACTGGCCGAAGCGCTTGAAGCGTTGCGCCAGGACGAGGTTATTCAGGCCGCGTTAGGACCACATATTTATGAGCGATTTGTTGATGCCAAAATCCAGGAATGGGGGTCGTATATGGGCTATGTATCTCAATGGGAGCTTGATCGCTATTTATCGATCTTTTAGCACTTAAAGATTGTCTAAAAAGCTGCAGCTGCTGCTCATCCTGGGGCGTCTCGCTGATCGCCTTACTGCCTGGGCACATAGGGGGGTCTCCTCGCTCGACGGTAGAAAAGAGGAAAGAAACATCTGGTACGATGGCACACTCTTTCCTCTTTCCCGATGTCTCTTTCTTCCCAGAGAGTGAGCTGACAAATCAGGATCGCACGCATCAGTCAGAGTGGTGAGCCGTTCCGCATCGTCATAGGCCAGAAGCAACGCCCGCCCCTGCTGGTCAAGCACGCACGTCAACGGGCCAGATGCAGCATGTGGTTGATGCTGCATCTGGTCACACAACGTCCGGGTGGAACCATCCTTGTCTGCGACCGGGATGGCGAACATGCCAATCTGCACCACACCGTGGGCATCGGTTGTGGCCACTATACTGCCCAGGTCACAATAAATAAATGCTTGACCGTAGCACGACGCTATGTTACAGTGAGGAGCATACGTTTATATATGCTGGTTGATGAACGTCAATGAACGCGATCACGCTCCGTCCCGGACGGGAACGCCCGGTGCTACACCATCATCCCTGGATCTTTTCCGGGGCCATTGCCACTGTCGATGGCTCACCGGCCCAGGGTGATATTGTGGATGTCTATGCTACCACCGGTACCTGGCTGGCACGTGGGACGTGGAGCAGTGTTTCACAGATCAAGGCACGGCTATTTACCTGGAATGCGGATGAAGCTCTTGATGCGACGTTGTTACGCCACCGCATGGAACGAGCCATAGCTGGCCGCGCTATGTTGACAGAAGCGTGGTCAATTACAGAGACAGCCGCAAGGAGTGCCTGTCGGCTCATCTATGCCGAATCTGATGGCCTGCCCGGATTGATTGTTGATCGTTATGGGACATATCTGGTGGTTCAGCTTTTAACCCAGGGAATGGCAGTACGCACCGATCAAATTATCGCCCTTTTACATCATCTGACCGGAGCACGCGGCATTTATGAGCGTAGCGATACCGAAGCGCGCGAGCAAGAAGGCCTGCCTCTCGCAGAAGGACTGCGTCATGGTGAGATTCCTCCGCTGATTACGCTGCACGAGCCTGGTCTCAGGCAACGCTCTCCATGGCGTCCCGATCTGCAGTTTATGGTAGATATAGGTGGAGGACAGAAGACCGGTTTTTACCTCGATCAAGCTGAAAACCGGGCCAGGGTAGCGGCCTATTGTGTGGATCGAGACGTATTAGATTGTTTTTGCTATAGTGGCGGCTTTGCGGTACATGCTGCTCAAGCTGGTGCTCGACGGGTAACGCTGATTGATAGTAGCACCACTGCGCTGGCGCAGGCGCAGGAACATATGACGGTAAACAACATAACCATACCAGTTGAACCGATAGCCGGCGATGTGTTCAAGTTGCTGCGGCAATACCGTGCGGATGGTCGACTATTTGAGGTGATTATCCTTGATCCACCCCGGTTTGCCAACAAACAGACGCACGTTGAACGGGCATTGCGTGGATATAAGGATATCAATATGCTGGCGATGCAGTTGTTGGTACCAGGCGGCGTACTGGCAACCTTTAGTTGTTCCGGACGCGTACCCGCCGAGCTTTTTCAAAAAGTCGTGTTTGGAGCTGGTGTTGATGCCCGGCGCGATGTTCAGATTCTGGAGCGCTTGACGCAGGCACCGGATCATCCGGTATTGCTCTCTTTTCCTGAAAGTGAGTACCTGAAGGGACTCATTTGCCGTGTGTGGTAATGCATAAAATACAATGCATCATTCCATGTTTGTTCTCGGTTGTCATTCGACATCGTTTAGACGCTGTTCGTTATTATGAGTTATACCATTTTTGAAGACGGTCACATTTCCAGCCCGAATGGCTATCGTTCTACTGGTATTTCATGTGGATTGAAAGAGGGACGTAAAGCTCGCGATCTGGCACTGGTCTATTCGCAAGCATCCTGTCATGTGGCGGCCATGTTTACAACCAGTGCTACTATTGGTGCATCGGTGTTTTTTAACCAGGCTATTCTAGCACGAAATCGTGATAAAATCCGGGCGGTATTGATTAACGCTGGCCATGCCAATGCAGGTACCGGGCAGCCAGGCCTGGCGAATGCTGTGGAATGTGCCAAGATAGTTGCCGATGAACTGGAGATACCCCGCGATAGCGTGTTACTTATGTCAACCGGAATTATCGGGGTACCCTTGCCTATGGACAAGGTCACGGAAGGCATTAAGCGTGCCGTTTCAGAACTGGATAGCGGTGGTGGACACCGTGCGGCGCTCGCAATCCTGACAACTGATACGCGGCCCAAAGAACGTTCCTTTCGCATTCAGTTGCGCAACGGACACCGGGTGATGCTGTCAGGGATGGCGAAAGGCACCCGTATGGTACATCCGCAGCTCTCGACGCTGTTGTGTCTGATGACGACCGATCTGGCCATTGATCAACGGCTCCTCAGTCGTTCCCTCCAGCAAAGTGTTGCCAATTCTTTTAGCCGTCTCACCATTGATGGTGATACGGCTCCGAACGATACGGTGTTACTGCTGGCCAATGGAGCGACCGACGGGCCACCTATCGTCGATGCCAGTTCCTGGGAATATGGTGCCTGGCAAGAAGCGCTTGATGCCTTGACCGCCGATCTGGCTCAGCAGATAGTGCGCGATGCTGCTGGTAATGGCAAAATTATTCAGGTGGTGGTTCGAGGAGCAGCAAATGAACCCGGTGCACGGAAAGTTGCCAACGCCGTTGCTCGTTCGATGACCGTGCGCCGTTCGTGCCTGAATGGACATGTCGACTGGGGTGCCATTCTCGCCGCAGTGGGTGCCAGTGGGGTAGAATTACGCCCAGAACTGCTTGAATTACGCATTGGTAACTTGTTGCTGATGTTAGAGGGAATGGTGGTAGACTTTGATCAGCATCTGGCCCGCCAGCTGTTCTCAAATCCCGAGATTGAACTGGTGGTCGATTTGCATCTTGGTTTAAGCGCCGCAGTCGTGTGGACCTGTACATGGCATAGCGAGTAAGTATGTCTCAGAAATTGCCCCTTTTTCCGCTGAATACCGTGCTGTTCCCAGGTGCACCTCTCACTCTACATATCTTTGAGGAACGGTATCGGCTGATGATCAGTCGCTGTCTGGAACAACAAACACCGTTTGGTGTGGTACTCATTCGGGATGGCGAAGAGGTTGGTCAGAATGCGTTGCCGCACGAAATAGGGACAATTGCGCAGATTACCAAACATGTACGCCTGGATGATGGGCGGTATTATCTGACGACGATTGGTCAGCGCCGGTTCCGCGTACAATATACGCTGCAGCGTATGCCCTATATCATTGCTTCGGTAGCGATGCTCCCTGAAGAGACCAGCGCCACCATTACGCCCATTGCCCAGGAGTTGCGGGCAATATACGATCAATACTGGCAGTCGGTTGCGCTAGCAACCGGGTTTCAGAATCAGGCTGAAGGGTTATCCGACGATCTGATTGAAATGACGTATCAGCTTGCCCATCGGCTACAGGTTTCCAATGAACAGAAGCAGCACTGGTTGGAGACTGATATGACGACACGTATCCAGGAGATTACCCAAGCCTTACGAGCGGAGATGGTATTACTACCCCGTCCAGGGACAAGCGGCAGCGCTAACGAGTGGAGTGGCCTGGGATCGTGGAATTAGCGTCCAGTTGCTATGTGCTGCGTTGGTATGTATGTGTGACAGACATTAGACCGTTCTGGGTATGGCGCAGGAGCATCGCGCCCAACCAGCTAACGATATGCTATCTTGATCAGACAGTCTGGTATAACTACCAGATACCAAAACACGAACGTGGTTATTGGAACATGTATTATTACGCTCTATCTGCCCACAGCCCATTCATTGAAGGATAAGCGCCGGGTCATCAAGTCGTTGCTCGCACGGATACGGAACGAGTTTAACGTCTCGATTGCCGAGGTTGATGCGCAAGACGTCTGGCAACAGAGCGTGCTGGCAGTCGTCTGTGTTTCCACATCCCCCAAATATGCCCATGGGCAACTCGAGACGGTAGTGCGTTTTATCGAGGCCCAACGCCCTGACATCCCGCTGGTCAGTTATGAAATTGAGCTACTGTAACAGTACTACCCTATGGACGATATATTGCCATTTCCGCTGCTGGCGATTGTTGGCCAGCCGGAGCTAAAAACGGCTCTGACGCTGGCACTGGTCAATCCCCAGATCGGTGGCGTGTTGTTGAGTGGGCCGTATGGTGTGGGCAAGACCACTGCCGTGCGTGGGTTGCTGGACATTATGCCGCTGGTTACGCAAGAGGTGCGGGATGATGCGGGCCATGTACAGTCCGTGCAGATGCCAATGCGACTGGTGGAACTCCCGCTGAATGCCCGTATGGAAGATGTGGTCGGCGGGGTCAACGAACGCGTGGCTCTAGAACAGCATAAACTCTTGCTCGAAGAGGGCGTGTTGTCACGAGCGCACAGGCATGTGTTGTATGTCGATGAGATTAACTTGCTCGACCCGCAGGTAGTCGATGCCATCCTCGATGCAGCGGCACAGGGGCGGACACTGGTGCGACGTGGGGCTGTAACACGCCTGTTTCCCTCGCAATTTGTGCTAATCGGGTCAATGAATCCGGAAGAAGGCATGTTACGGCCACAAATTCTGGATCGGTTCGGGTTGCGGGTGTGGGTAGCACCACTGGCTGAAGCTCAGCAGCGACTGGAAGTCTATCGACGGGCGCAGGCGTTCCGGCTTGATGCCGAGGCATTTCGCGCATTGTATGCCGAGCAGACGGCTGCACTACGCGAGGAGGTGGCGGCAGCACGTGAAATATTGCCACATGTCGTTATTCCACATCACATCGAGTCGGCAGCGATCTCCCTGATCCAAGCGCTGAACATCCCCTCACACCGGGCTGAAATCGCATTGTTTGAGGGCGTACGGGCGCGAGCAGCGGCGGATTTCCGTAGCGAGGTGACAATCACCGATCTTCAGCGCATTGCACCGCTGGCGCTGCGACAACGGCGTAGCGCAGAACTGACGACCTATACGCAACATATGCAGCACGAAAATACAGAAATTGAGCAGGCGCTGGCAAGCATTATCGCTCCAGTAGTACCCTGCCGGGCCACACCTAAGCGGAAAGCGCAGAGCGGTCTAAGCGCAAAGCGCAAAACAGAGGAACGGAAAGCACAAAGCGAAAAACAGGGTATTGCTGAAGCGTGACGTGTTTTGAGTGAACAGGATATGCGCAAAGCGAAAAAGAGAGCTGTGTTTTCCGGGTTGCGCTTTGCACTTTCCGCTTTATTGACAGCGGGCCAGGATTGTCGCCTGGCTATCACTATATTGTTGACACCAGCCTGGTGTTTCTGACAACAACAGGTGTAATTCTGTACCAACCGGCAATAGCAGATGAGTAATCTGCCAATGATCGATCATCTTCAGGCTACGCTCATCACCGCGGTTGATCGTAAAATAGTCTTCCCAGATGGCTATCGGAAATAATTCTACCCGCAGATCGGCAAACACTTGCTTCTCTGGGATTTGCCAGATAGTGTAACTGCTATAGGTCATAGTCGTCCAGAAGCGCCCCTCGATGGGATTCTCTTCTAACCATGCAGTCGCAGCAATGGGGGTTGCATTGCTCAACAGAAAGCGATAAGAACCAGCATTGGCGAAGAGATGCTCAATCCCTAAATAGCGGGCTGGCATAAACCATGGAAGTACAGCCAGCATAGCCCCGGCCAGCATAACCCCATAGATCGCATTAAATGTCGTGCTGGTTCGGGTGGTTACAGCGGTAGGTAACAACACCGCCAGACGTTCCGCAAGCAGTGGCAATAGCACCAGGGCAAACCAGATCGCATAACGTACACCGCCTATTGTGAGCCATGCCAGGGCACAATACCAGAGCAAATCGGTTGCCACAGGTCGGCGTGTTCCAGTCGCCATCAGCACTGCCAGCAGCAATAGCAGCGCATAAAACCAGAAGCCAGTGCTGCTTAGTTCGAGCGTATTCTGCGGCGGTTGCCACTCTACAAACCAGCGCTGGAGAGGAGCATTGGACAGCATATTCTGTACATACCAGAAAATACCGATACCCAGTGGATTAACCATCAGCGCCAGCAGGGTTGCCAGCCCGGTCAGAGTGAGACCCTGCAGTCGCTGACGATCTTGCCGGTTAGGCATAGGCATGTTGCGCAAGACGGTGATGGCAGTGCCGAGCCATGCCAGGGTTAGCAAAGCCGCCCCTAGTATAAATGATCCGTGCAGGTTAACCCAGATCACCATCAGCAATGGTAGCCATAAGAGCAACCAGCGTGTGCGGAGACGGTTACTCCGATACTCTTCGAGCAGAACAACAAATGCCATTCCTGGCAATAACGCCAGTGTTTGTGGACGCAGAGTCCAGTTATTCCAGCCTACCAGTACCGCCAGTAGTAGGGCCAGGGCTACTGCTTTACCCTGGCCCACTCGTCGCCAGGCGTGCCAGCTAACCAGGCCATAGGTGAGCGTAATGACGAGCGTGCGCGTGAGTGTCAGCAACGGAACATCGCCTAGCCACCACACTGCATACATGATAAGTTCACTTAACCAGCTTTGATAGATATAAGGGGCATCGGCTGGCAATGTATAGGCCCAACGGTTGGTTGTGATAAGCGCGTTGTCCTCAAACATTGATCGACCGGCAGCCATATGCCACCAGAGATCATTAGGTGGTAGTGGGGTTATGCTCAAAAAGAACCAGATCAGGGTGAGAAGTGTAAAAAGCCACAAATGATCCAGGGTCACATTGTTTCTGATGACACGTTGGATCAGGCGCGTTGCTTCATTATAGGTAGACATAGGTTCCTCTCGCAGCTATAAAGATATACAGACAAAAAGCTGGTTCATGCACAGAACGTATGCCGTCGATGAAGAATCAGATCTGCACAGGGAGGGTGGCTACTCTTTGTGCATCGCCGCCTGGCGCAACTCTGGTGGCAGTTTCTCCAGAGCATAGCGGAAGGCTGTGCGCGGCATAGTATGCCTGTGCTGTTGCACAAAGCTAAAAATCGCCTGGGGGATGTGTTTCGTTGGCTTCCTTTAACAGCCAGCTATAGCCCTTCTGCACCAGATCATCAGTGTCGTGCAGCAGCAAACCAGCGACCGTCAGCACCAGATCCAGTTGCTGGCCCTTGCGGGCTGGCAATACCAGTGCAACGGCTGCATGCTATGACGGGAGGAATGTAAGGCACTGCTGCCCCACAAAAAAACCATGTCATAGTGAGCACAGTCGAACCATCTCATCGCATCCGCATCGTCGTACCCACCTGGCATTTCTGTCTCCGTAGACTATAAGAGAAGATTACACCGAATGTCAAGGCTGGATACCACTGTCCTCCTGTTCTACTCTGACAACCTGTGCATCAACACCTGCAGTTCGTGCTACAATATAGAAACCTTTTGCTATCAATATGTGATTATAGCAAGCCGATACCAATGGGTAGATGGGCATCCAGGCTAAAGCCTGGATGCTACTTCTGCACAATTGATTGATCCAGGATTGCTATAGATGGAGGAACTGCGGTGAGCGATCTATCTGTGGGGTTCATTGGCCTGGGCACCATTGGTGAGCCGATGGCAGCAACGCTGCTCCGCGCCGGGTTTCCGTTGACGACCTGTGCCCACACCAATATGGCGCCGGTGGAACGACTACGAACACAGGGCGCACATGTTGTCGCTAACCCGTATGAGGTTGCGGCCACCAGCCAATGCATTGTCATCTGTGTACCTGATGCACCGCAGGTGGCTGAAGTCTGTCTTGGCGCACAGGGGATTATTCATGGTGCAGCGCCGGGTACTATCGTAATCGATTGCAGTACCATCGCTCCCACCGAGTCACAACGCATCGCTGCCGCACTCCGTGTGCGTGGGATAGAGATGCTCGATGCACCGATTAGCGGTGGCCCGGCACGGGCGGCAACGGGTGAACTGGCGATTATGGTGGGTGGTGAAAAGGCAACGTTTGCGCAAGCACGTCCGGTGCTGGAGGCACTAGGGGCCAGCATTACCCATGTCGGGCCGAACGGGATGGGGGAGGTCATCAAACTGGCCAACAATACCATCCTTGGCAGCCTGATGATCGCCATTGCCGAGGCATTTACGATGGCAGTCAAGGCTGGCGCTGATGCTGCCACGGCACGGGAAGTTATTATGCAATCGGCAGGCGCGAATTTCTTGCTCGATCAGTGGCTGAAGGAGCGGATGCTCAAAGATAACTATGATCCTGGCTTTACCACCAGCCTGATGCAGAAGGATCTAGGTGCAGCGCTGGAAACGGCGCGGGCATTGGGGGTGCCGATGATGATGACAGGACTGGCCTACCAACTCTATGAACTGGCCAAGGGACAGGGGTATGGCCGTCAGGACTACTGCGCTATCAGCAAAATCTATCAAGATGCGGCAAATGTAACGATTGCGACGGGCCAGGCGCGAGACGTGAGGCGTGAGGCGTGAGGCGCTTCAAAGCGCAAAGCGCAAAGCGCAAAGCGCAAAACAGGGATATGTTTTCCGCTTTACGCTTTCTGCTTTTACTGCAAAACGGTTTTCAGATCGAACCGTTCATAATGCTTGAGAGCTATGGAAGCTATGGAAGTTATGGAAGCTATGAGAGCTATGGAAAGGAAAAATCGGTGACGACAGAGACGGTCACTCCAGATACCCGCCGCAGCGATCTACCGCTGATCGGGTTTAACGGCAAAGATGCCCCCAGTGATGCGATGATTAATGCCTGTGTGCATTGTGGACTCTGCCTCTCCTCATGTCCAACCTATCGTGAAACTGGCGTTGAGACATCGTCGCCACGTGGTCGCATTTATTTGATGAAAGCAGTCAGCGAAGGGCAGATTGGCCTGGAGAGCGCGGTGTTTCAGCATCAGATGAGCGAGTGTCTGAACTGTCGTGCGTGTGAGGCGGTCTGTCCAAGCGGCGTACAGTATGGAGCCATTCTAGAAGCGAGTCGGGTACAGATAACACAGGCACGGTTGCGGGTCAGTCAGCATGGTGCTGCCAGCAACGCGCCGATCAAGCCCTATGCCTGGTGGCAGCGGGTGCTACGCTGGCTTGTATTCAACCAGTTATTTAAGCATATGACGCTGTTTCGAGGTTTTGCCCGGAGTATATGGTTGTATCAGCGCAGTGGGGGACAGTGGCTGGCACGGACGAGCGGTCTCCTCAAGCGGATAGGTATGCAGGATATGGAGGCACTGCTACCGGCGATGAGCGATCGATTTGTTGTGCCCCAGGGCCAGGTATACCGCGCCGAGGGCGAGCGGCGGTATGTCGTGGCACTGGTCACGGGCTGTATTATGAGTACGTCTGCCGCGCATGTCCACGCGGCGACGCTGCGCGTGCTACAAAAGAATGGCTGTGATGTCATTTTACCCCCCGGTCAGGGATGTTGCGGAGCGCTGCATACCCACGGAGGCGATATGGACGGTGGACGAGAACTGGCACGGCGCAATATTGTGGCCTTCGAGAAACTGGCGGTTGATGCGATTATTGTAAATGCTGCCGGATGCGGCAGTACACTCAAGGAGTATGGTCACTTGCTGCACGACGATCCGAACTGGTACCAGCGAGGAGTGGCATTTTCTAACCGGGTCAAGGATATTTACGAATTTCTAGCCGCGATCGGGCTGAATCAAGCCGCACTGGGATCGTTGCCACTGACCGTGACCTTCCAGGAACCGTGTCATCTGGCCCATGCACAACGGATTACCACGCAACCGCGAATATTGCTCACAGCCATTCCCGATCTGCAACTACGCGAGATGCAAGAAAGTTCGTTGTGCTGTGGTAGCGCAGGCGTCTATAACATTACCCAGCCTGAGATGGCCGCCCGACTGGCGGCACGTAAAGTCAACCGTGCCCTGGCGACGGGTGCGCAGGTGATTGCCACGGCAAACCCTGGCTGTGCCTTCCAACTGGCAGCCGAGTTGCGGCGACAGGGCAAGAATGTACAGGTACGCTATATCGTGGAATTGCTGGACGCAGCTTATCAGCGGGGTGGTCGCTGCGGGAGGCGGAACGCTGAACGCGAAGCGCAAGACGCGTAGCGTGAGATGAAACGGATATAGCCTGAAAAAAGGCGTAAAGATAAGCGTATAGCCAGGACAGCATACTATCAGTGAGGAACGCTCTGTGCTCCCCAAGCGCCATCCACCACTCTGGACACCGCTGCGCCCTGGCGGAACACGCAACGCCGGGCGCATTATCGCGTCATCGCCTCGCGTCTCGCGCCGCACGACCTTTACGCTGCAATCATACGCCATAGTTGCGTCTTTGCCCCTTTGCATCTTTGCGTTACACCAGGAACATCCACAACTCAGCCGCCGCACCTCGGAGGGACGTACCTCTCCGCCTTAAGTCGGAGATCTCCTCCGAGATTTTTCCATGTCGTCATTCAAGCTCTGTGACGAGGTACAGAACGGCATCCCAGCGTACAATAGAGCCATCGTAGATCTTTGTAGGCATGGTGAACGGTATGATCCGGACAACACTGGCAATTGAAACCACAAACCTCTCGCGCAGCTTTGGGGCGCGGCAGGCGGTACAGGATATAAATTTGACGATTCCCCAGGGGGCCATCTTCGGGTTTCTGGGGCCAAATGGTGCAGGTAAAACAACCATGATCCGCATACTGCTGGGCTTGATACGCCCCACCAGCGGTAGCGGGCGTATCCTGGGGTATGATATTGTGCAGGAACGCGCTGCGATTCTGCCCCACGTCGGCGCGATTGTCGAGTCACCAGCCTTCTATCCCTACCTTTCGGGCCGTGATAACCTGCTGGTACTTCTACACACCAGCGGCAGCAAAGACACGCATCGCGTGGCCGAGGTGCTGAAACTGGTTGATTTGACGCAGCGGGCGGATGATAAGGTCAAAACCTACTCACTGGGCATGAAGCAACGGCTGGCGATCGCCGCCGCCTTGCTCAATCGTCCACACGTTATCTTTCTTGATGAGCCGACTAATGGGCTTGACCCGGCTGGCACAGTCGAAATCCGCGAACTGATCCGCCATCTGGGGCAAGCAGGCCATACCATTTTTCTCTCTAGCCATCTGTTGCACGAGGTGGAACAGGTGTGCAGCGACGTGGCAATTATTAACCAGGGCCAGATGGTAACCCAGGGTTGCGTGGCCGACCTGACACGGAATGGAGCGGGCGTGCTGATTGAGGCCGATCCACTGCCGATTCTGCAGGCGGTTGCCGAACGTATGGATGTCCCCTTGAGAGTGGTTGGCCCACGCACTGGCAGCCTGGATCTTGCGCCTGAACTGATCCCGCGCCTGGTGGCAGGGCTGGTTCATGCTGGCGCACAGGTGCATCAGGTTACGTTACAACGCTCATCGCTGGAACAACGCTTTCTGGAGTTGACCCGTATGGATACCCGCTGACTATCAGCCGTCAGTCGTCGGCAGTTGGCAGTCAAAGACATAATGAACGCTACCAGCAAGACGTGCAACAAGTACGGGCACATCCACCGAGAGCAGAAAAACCCTGGGCACCGCGCAAGTCCTGTCATTCAGGCGTACGATACTTGAACATACTATGGAGAAAGTAGCAGAAAGAAATAATGGTAGCCTTGATACAGGCCGATCTCCTAAAAACACGCAAGCGCCCCATGGGATGGGTGATGCTCGGCATCGGACTGGTGCTGATTACAATTATCATGATCGTCATAGCGTTCCAGTCTGGTACGGATCAGGACGCGATCATGACCATGCGCTTTCCAAACGGATTACTCTTTGGCCCGCAGATCTTCGCCCGGTCGCTGGGCACTTTTCTCGTAATCATTTTTAGCGCCAGCCTGGTGGGGAACGAGTATGGCTATGATATGTGGAAAAACCTGTTGATTCGCTATCCAGAACGCACATTTTTTATTGTTAGCAAGTGGCTCACGCTGGTGTTGACAATCACGCCGGGTATGCTGGCGATGGCTCTCTGGTCACAAATATTGGGCCTGGTGATGGGTATGGGCGGTCAGGGTGAGGTACTCAGCCTGACCACTGTCGTACTCGAAATAGGCTTATACACGCTCCTGTTGATTGCGATGGGCAGCATGGCGCTGCTCGGCACAGTTGCCTTGCGCTCTACCGTGGCAGGCATTATCGTTGGCGTTATGTGGACAATGCTGGATGGGATCGCGGCGACAGTGCCCTTCGTACCAGAGGTATTGCAGCCCTATCTTTTTAGCCCGATTCAAACCAATCTGCTGGCTCACATCTACGGCCAGCCCGCTACGATCAGTGCGATATGGAGTCTGTTCATACTGGGCGGTTACCTGGTTGTGCCTGTTGTGCTGGCGGCCTTGATCTTCCGCCAGCGCGATATAACCTAATCAGGACTTATGCGGTCGCGTAAGCAACCCGTCTTTTGGGCCTGCGACCGCGTGGAAGAGACCATCTTTAAACAGAGTATCCTGCTCTGCCTGATACTCCAACGAGACATCCTGTGGGTAGGAAGGTACGGTGCGGCTTCGCCTCTCCAAACCCACCGGGAACGTGCGCAGGGGCCTGCGGCCCTGCACCCCGGCTGAAGGGATAGGCTATCATGATATTCCAGACAAACCACCTGGCTGGAACGTAGCAGGGATTACGTAGTACCATAATGCTCTGGTCTTTACATCAACGCTTTGGCACCATTCGCTGGAAATTAACCGCCTCCTATGCTGGGGTCACGGCTCTGGTTATGTTGACCATGGAAGCACTGTTGATCATAGGCTTGCTCCTGTATATCACGCGGGCTGTGCTGATACCTGAGCGCATAGCCGACTCGACTCGCGATCTGGGCAAGTTTATGCGGAGCGACTTCGAGATCGCAGCCAGTAATCCCGATCGACTAGGCGAGCAACTCCAGCTACTGCTGCAGAACGACGAGGAAAATGATCGGCTACTGTTTCAAATAACGATCGATTTTCCACAAGACATACCAGAAGCACATGCTGCCTGGACACGTACTATGCGTGATGCCCCCCCGGCCTGGCACGTACCAGTTGTAGCCCTGCTGGATACCCAGGGGTACGTACTGACGGCTACGTTGCATAGCTATACCACCGGAACCTACTTACCAGACATAGAATTGCCAGTGGCCCGCAATCTGATCGAACGTGCCACTGAAGGTATTACTGACACGGCGCGACTCTCGGCCTGGGGCGAACCCGGTTCGCAACTGGTGGCGACCGCGCCTGTGTTTAGTCGCAACGGCCAGATGGTGGGCATGGTCTATACACGACTACGACGTCCGCCGCTCAGCGATCTGGCTGCTGATATTCCAACCGTACTGCTCTTTAGTGCGATTCCAATCGTGATCTTCAGTGGTCTGATCGGATTGATCTATGGGCTGTTTGCCGGGCGCGACTTGACGCGCCGGCTGAAGAATCTATCGTTGGCAAGTGCGGCACTGGCGAATGGCGACCTCTCGCAACGGCTTGAAGATTCCTCGGTCGATGAAATCGGCCAGTTGACGCGCCAGTTCAACGTTATGTCTGAACAACTGGCCGAAAACCTGCGGGCACTGCGTCTGCTGGCTGATCGCAATGCCCAACTGGCCGCGCAAGCTGCACAACTGGCAACTGTCGAAGAGCGGCATCGCCTGGCCCGTGATTTGCACGACAGTGTGACCCAGGAATTGTTTAGCCTGACCATGCTGGCGGCGGCAGCCCAACGATTGTTCAGCAAGAACCCGGACACGGCTGCTCGGCAACTACGTGAAATCCAGGAGACTGCGCAACGAGCCTTGCAAGAGACGCGCAGCCTGATCTTTGCCCTACGCCCAGCCGTGCTGGATGATCGTGGACTCGGCCCGGCGTTACGTGACCTGGCAACGGCTGCCCAGGAACGGCAGGGGGTGCATGTGCTATTGGAAATCAGGGGGGAGCGTCATCTGCCTCTGGAACACGAGCAGGCCCTCTTTCGCATTGTGCAGGAAGCATTAGCGAACGTGGTACGCCATAGTGGGGTACGTCAGGCAGAGGTGAGCCTGTGTTACGAGGCAACCCAGGTATGCCTGACGGTTTGTGATCAGGGACGTGGGTTTGACACCCATGCCCCCCGCAATGCACGTGCCATCGGACTGATGAGTATGGCCGAACGGGCCACCGCACTCGATGGGTGTTTCGTGGTTGAGAGCACCCCAGGAAAAGGCACACGGGTGATGGTTACGCTACCGGTGCCATCTCTCATATTACACGCAGGAGAAATTGATGAGTGTTGAATCTATTCGTGTATTACTGGTTGATGACCATGCCGTGGTGCGGCGGGGCCTGAGCGCGTTTCTGATGACCTATGATGAGCTAGAGGTGGTTGGCGAGGCAGCGAGTGGTAGAGAGGGGGTAGAACTGGCAGCGCAGTTACTGCCCGATGTGGTGTTGATGGATCTGGTGATGCCCGAGATGGATGGTATTGAAGCCACCCGCCGTATTCGCGCCATCAGCCCCAGCACACGTGTGATTGTGCTGACCAGCTATAGTGAAGATGAGCGCATCTTCCCGGCGATCAAAGCCGGTGCACTCTCGTACCTGCTCAAAGATGTTGGCCCGGAAGAACTGATGCGGGCGATCAAGGCGGCCCAACGCGGCGAGGCCACTCTGCATCCGGCTGTGGCCGCACGGTTGATGCATGAGTTAACGGCCGCCCGTTCGTCCCCACTGGACGAACTGACCGACCGTGAGCGCGAGGTGCTGACCTGCATTGCACGCGGGATGAGCAATGCCGAGATCGCCCAGCACCTTGGCATTGGCGAGCGCACCGTGAAAACCCATGTGAGTAACATCCTGTCGAAGTTGCACCTGCAGGATCGTACTCAGGCGGCCCTGCTGGCGCTCCGCGAGCGCCTGGTTGCCCTTGATCCACCGGCTACCAGATGAACGCACAATCTCTAACAAAATTCCTACCTTTCCCCTTTGCACAGCCTGGATAGATGATGTACAATAGGAACACACAATGATTAACTTCAGTACGCGAGGAGGATAAGAACCTATGCCAACTTACGTTTATGCCTGTGATACATGCGGAAAACAATTCGAGCAGTTTCAGAGCTTCAAGGAATCACCACTTCAGGCCTGTCCCTGCGAACAACATAGTAGCGCCATCCGGCGTGTATTTCAACCTGTTGGGATAGTTTTCAAGGGATCCGGTTGGTACATCACTGATAGTCGTAATACCAACAATATGAGTGATACTACCAGGAACAAGGGCGACAAGAGTGACACAACCACAAAAACAGAGGCTCCGTCGTCTAACGCTACCGCTGATTAGTGCATGGCTGCGCTATCAGCGCGTCGGGATGTACCGACGCGCTAACTTCTTGCCATCTCAATGGCTGTCCTCCCTACACCTCCAGCGTCGCGGGTTTTGCATAGTACATTGTACCTGTCGTACGGGGTATCGTCACTGACGGTACCCCGCTGCTGCGTGTACATTGTCATAATTAACCCGGATTGCTCGTTATGATAACCAGGGAGGTTTTTTAATGACTCTTTCCTCAGGCCTCAAAACGTTGCGTGATGATATCCGCGCTATTTTTACGAATGACCCGGCCGCCCATAATCTGGCGGAGGTCTTGCTCTATCCTGGACTGCATGCTATTATCGGACACCGCCTGGCGCATGCGCTCTGGCGGCAGGGTGTTCCATTTGTACCACGCCTGATCTCGCAACTGGTACGCTTTTTCACCGGGATCGAAATCCATCCCGGTGCACGCATCGGTCAGGGTTTTTTTATCGATCATGGCATGGGAGTGGTGATTGGCGAGACAACCGAGATTGGTGATTGGGTCACGCTCTATCAAGGGGTCACTCTCGGCGGCACTGGTAAGCAACGTGGGAAACGCCATCCGACGGTGGAAGACCATGCCGTGATCGGCGTCGGTGCGAGTGTGCTGGGCGCAATTACCATCGGAAAAGGAGCCCGCGTCGGCGGTGGTGCCGTGGTGGTCAAGGATGTGCCCCCCCATGCCACGGCAGTGGGCGTGCCGGCACGCATTGTGGTCACGCGTGATCCTGCGACAGGTGTGACCCGCCGCGTCGAACGCTTGCCTGACCCTGAAGGTGAGATGTTGCGTAACCTCCACGATAAGTTGCTGGAACTGGAGGAACGCCTGCGCCAGCTTGAAGATGTGACGAATCACCACCATCTGGAACATCATCTGTCTTTCTCGAGCAGCCTGTGGTCTATTCTCGATGAAACCGGTAACGGCGACGAGAGCTATACCCTGGGGGCTGGCATTTGAGAACAGGGATATATGCAACTGGAACAAAGAGGTGACCTGCTGAACAGTTGAGGTATCTATGACACTGAGAATCTACAACACCCTCACCCGTCGGATTGAGCCGCTGGAGACAATCGTGCCCGGTGTGGTACGCATGTATGTTTGTGGGGTAACGGTGTATGATGATGCGCATATAGGGCATGCAATGTCGGCGATTGTGTTTGATGTTGTGCGGCGCTACCTGGAATGGCGTGGCTATCGCGTGATCCATGTGGTCAATTTCACGGATGTGGATGATAAGATTATCGCCCGTGCTAATGAGCTGGGGCGCGATCCACAGGCGCTGGCCGCCGATTTGATCAACGACTTTATGGCCCAGTTGTCCGCGCTCAATGTGCTGCCAGCAACGATTTATCCCCGCGTAACCCAGACAATGCCCGAAATTATCGATTTTATTCAGCGGCTGATTGATCAGGGCCATGCTTATGTCGCTGAAGGGGACGTCTATTTCCGCGTAAGCAGTGACCCGGACTATGGCAAATTATCGGGCCGCAGCCTGGAAGATATGTTAAGCGGGACACGCTTTGAGGTTGACCCGCGCAAGGAGTCACCCGCTGATTTTGCACTCTGGAAAGCAGCCAGACCGGGTGAACCGGCATGGCCCAGTCCCTGGGGGAAGGGGCGACCAGGCTGGCATATCGAGTGCAGTGCGATGAATTTGAAGCATCTGGGCGAGCAAATTGACATTCATGGTGGTGGAACAGATCTGATATTTCCGCATCATGAAAATGAGATTGCCCAGAGTGAGTGCCTGACGCATAAGCCATTTGCACGTTTCTGGATGCACAATGGCATGCTCCAACTGGTGAATGTGGAAACACGCCAGGTAGAGAAGATGTCAAAGTCGCTGGGAAATGTGGTGACCATAGATAGCTTCCTGCGTCAGTACGATGCTGATGTCTTCCGCTTAATTGTGCTGAACAGCCATTACCGCAGCCCGCTGACCTATAATGCAGAGGTGGCAGCCAACAATGTGCGCAAGCTGGAACGTATGCGCAGCGCATTGCTGCCCCCTGTGGGAGAATTGACCACCGGCAAAGCAGTCGATACACTGACGACGCTGGCCGAGGAAACATCAGCGAAATTTATAGCAGCGATGGACGATGATTTCAACACGGCTGGCGCATTGGCGGCATTGTTCGAACTCGTGCGGGCGATCAATGTAGCCCGTGACGCTCATGTTGGTGGCGAACCTTTCACGTTGGCGCAGAACACGCTGCGTACCCTGGCTGAGGTGTTAGGGTTGCGGCTCCAGAGTCCAGCCACCGGCACTCAGGATGTCGCTCCCTTTATCGAGTTGTTGATCGAAACGCGCACCGCCCTGCGGCAGGCAAAGCAGTTTGCACTGGCTGATACCATTCGGCAGCGTCTGAGCGACCTGGGAATCACGCTGGAAGATGGCCCACAAGGTACCCGTTGGAGCGTGCGCCGCCTTTAGGGAACAGGTGACAGATGACCAGGCTGGTCAGAGGGAGACATGAGCCGTGAGGTGTGAAGCGACGACGCGACACACTATGACCCGACAAAGCGAGACATAAGGTGCGAAGCTCAATACATAGGGTGTGTAGTCTGAGGAATACACAGATTGCAGCAAACCTGCAACCTGAATGGAGGAGGAACCTATGCCCCCACTGTTTACTCTGGAGGGTAAAAAGGGACTGGTAGCTGGAATTGCAAACGAACAGAGCATTGCCTATGGCTGCGCCCGTATCTTTCGAGCGGTTGGTGCAGAACTGGCGATTACCTATCTGAATGCGAAGGCCGAGCCGTATGTGCGTCCCCTGGCCGAGGCACTGGACAGCCCGATTATTATGCCTTGTGATGTACGCGAGCCGGGTCAACTCGAAGCAGTGTTTGCACATATCCAGCGTGAGTGGGGCCACCTTGATTTTCTCCTGCACTCGATTGCATTTGCGCCTCGCGAGGATTTGCATGGGCGTGTGGTCGATTGCTCGCAAGAGGGATTCGGGATTGCGATGGATGTGTCGGTGCATTCATTCATTCGTATGACACGCCTGGCCGAATCACTGATGCCACAGGGGGGATGCCTGCTCACCGTTACGTTCTATGGATCAGAAAAAGTGGTTGAAAACTATAACCTGATGGGGCCAGTGAAGGCAGCCCTGGAGAGCGTGGTACGTTCGATGGCGGCTGAACTGGGAGCGGCAGGCATTCGCGTCAATGCGCTTTCGCCAGGCCCAATCCGCACCCGTGCCGCATCGGGTATTGACCGCTTTGACGAACTGATCGAACACACTGCCAGGCGCAGCCCGCAACATCGCCTGGTGAGCACTGAGGATGTGGGTGCACTGGCTGCATTTCTGGTAAGTGATGCGGCGGCATCGATAACTGGCGGTATCCACTATGTAGATGGTGGCTATCACATTATTGGTTAGCAAGGAAGAATTTCTATTGCTATGCACTGGCTTGAACTGAGCGTAACTGTTGATCCGGAAGCTGTCGAATCAGTAGCTGAACTGCTGGCACACTATGGCTATAACAGCGGTGTAGTGGTTGAACCTGCCTGGACACCCGGTACCGAAGGGCCAGAGTTTCGCTATGAACCGGAACAGCCAGTGACATTGCGGACATATCTGCCACTGGATGCGCAAACCGAAGAGACCCGCCAGCGGATTGAACAGGCACTCTGGCATCTCGGTCATTTGCGGCCCATCAGCCAGTTGCAGACCCGCACCCTGGCGGAACAGGATTGGGCTAACGCCTGGAAAGAACACTATCATGTGCAGCGGATTGGCAAGCGTATTGTGATTGTGCCTTCCTGGCTAGCGTACACCGCCCAACCAGATGATGTGTTGATCCATCTTGATCCAGGAATGGCCTTTGGTACCGGTCTCCATGTGACCACGCGCCTCTGTCTGCGTCTGTTGGAACACTATGTACAACCGGGTATCCAGATGCTTGACCTGGGAACAGGAAGCGGTATTCTGGCGATTACAGCGGCAAAACTGGGTGCCGCTTCTGTGCTGGCGCTGGATAATGATCCGATTGCGGTATCGATTGCCCGTGACAATGTTGCTCGCAACCTGGTTCACCCCATTATCCGGGTCGAACAGGGTAGTCTGGGAGCCGGGCAACACCTGGATCACTGGATGGGCAGTCAGTATTGCTTACCCGATTCTACGCCGGTACCAGCAGTTGATTCTCCCCCTCCTACTGAGCAACCTCCAGTTGCCACACATTCTACGCCAGATGATGATCTCCTACCAGCCAGCCACATGTCAGCATCACCAGAAGCGATACGCCCCGCAATTAACACGAGTATGTTCGATCTGATTGCCGCGAACTTGATCGCCAGGGCACTGGTGGTGCTGGCACAGGATCTGGCGCTGGCACTCAAGCCCGATGGTATCCTGATCAGCAGTGGCATTATTCTGGAACGAGAAAACGAGGTTGTCCAGGCACTGACCACAGCAGGTCTGGATATTACCGAACGCTATCAGGAAGGCGAGTGGGTGGCGCTGGTTTGTCACCAATAACAACCAATACTGGCTTTTTGTGTGTAATCAAACGAGGTGCTGTATGACCGTTGAAGCTTTGTATCCCCTGCTCACCGAGCGGCACCTGGTGTCGCCACTCTGGGGTGGGCAGCGACTGGCAGAGTGGCTGGCCCTGCCAGAGCCACGTCCATCGCAACTGGGTGAAGCATGGCAGGTGTATGACACAAACGTTATTTTGAACGGGCCTCTGGCGGGGCAGACACTGGCCCAGGTGACCCAACGCGCTGGTGCCCTGCTGGTCGGTACACGAACCATCACACGCTATGGTACCGACTTTCCGTTGCTCGCCAAGTTTATTGATGCCAACGACAAACTCTCGGTACAGGTGCATCCCGATGATGCCTATGCCCATACCCACGAGGCGGCGACCGGCTTTCACGGCAAGACCGAGGCATGGTATATTCTGCAAGCTGCACCCGGAGCCGACATTATCTATGGTCTGACACGTCCCTGTACTCGCGCCGAATTTGCAACAGCCGTACAAACGGAGACGCTGGAGCCACTATTGCAGCGCATTCCTGTACGTGCTGGTGATGTTATTTTTGTGCCGGCCGGGACAGTGCATGCGATTAATGCCGGGATTGTCTTGTTTGAAATCCAGCAAAAGTCCGATCTTACCTACCGCGTCTATGACTATGGTCGCCGTGATGCTCGAACGGGCCAGCTGCGCGAACTGCATCTGGAGAAGGCACTCGATGTGATCGACTTTGCGCCTGCGCCTCGCTCGAAAATGGCTCCGGTGCCATTCGGTTCAATGGCATGTCTGTTGCTCGTGGGCTGCCCCTATTTTGCCCTAGAGCGCTGGCAAATTGCCGATCAGCATGTGTTGCAGACTGATCCAGGCAGTTTCGAGATCCTGACGGCGATTGAAGGCCAGGGGCGCATCAATTGGGCCGATGCGACGCTCTCCTTCAAGCGAGGAGACTCGCTGGTGTTGCCGGCAACACTAGGCGCATATACGCTGCAGAATGAGCATGCGCCAGCCGATCTGTGCATACTGCGCGTCTATGTGCCGGACATTGAGCGCGATCTGGTGGCACCTTTACGCCGCCAGGGATTGGACGATGCCCGCATTGCCCAGGTAGTCAGTCGCACCTGACAACGATAAGGAGAACGCTCTATTTCCGTCCACCCTCTCTATGAAGTCATCAAACACAACCCGGTATTGAACTCACTACGCAGCGATCAAGGAGGAAATATGATGCTGGTCAAGCCCTGTACGCCTGATTGGAACACCTGGTTGGTGTTGATAATGGTGGTTATTCTATTCGGTGCGTGCGCATCACCTCCTGCCACCGTACCAGAAATTCGGATCGGCCTGATTGCGCCCCTGAGTGGCGAACTGGCTGAAGTCGGGCGGTCAGGGCTTGACACCGCCGAAATGTTTGTTGCAAATATCAATGCTGCTGGTGGCGTGGAGGTCGGCAACCAGCGCTACCACCTGGTGCTGGTTGTGGAGGACAATGCGGAAAATACAGAGTTAACGGTCAGTGCCGCACGCAAGTTGATCAACCAGGAAAACGTGGTTGCAATTGTTGGGCCATATACCAGCAGTGCAGGGATTGTAGTTGCTGATATTGCTGATACCGCTCGGATTCCGATTATTTCACCATGGGCCACAAACCCCGCTGTAACTGCCGGTAAAACTTACATGTTCCGCGTCGGTTTCACCGACAGCCTGCAAGGGCAAGTTATTGCCCGCTTTGCCCGCGAAGAGCTGGCAGCCCGGACAGCAGCGGTATTGTACAATATTGCCAGTATCTACAATCGCGGCTTAGCCGAGTTTTTTCGACAAGAATTCGAGAAAAGAGGCGGGCAAGTGGTCGCTTTTGAACATTACACGACCGATGAACAAGATTTTCACTCCCAAATGGTTCGTATTCACGACAGTAATCCTGATATTCTCTTCTTACCCAATTATCACTATGAAATTCCGCTACAAGTGCGTCAGATCCAGGAACAACAGATTGATGCCACCCTGCTGGGGAGTGATACCTGGCTGTTTATTGAACCCGATCAGCGAGTTGACCTGAATGGGATATTCTTTACCGCCCATTATGCCTACGACCATACCCAGCCTCAGCAGACAGCTTTTGTAACTGCATACCAGCAGCGCTATGGTCGCTTGCCGTTAGACATTGACGCCCTGACCTATGACGCTTTTGGGCTCCTGATCACCGCTATGCAGCGTGAGGGTAGTACTGATCCGGAGGCGATCCGTGCAGGTCTCAGCACACTCGATGGATATGCTGGTATCACCGGTAGTATTACCTATAGTGGTACTGGGGATCCTCACAAAAGCGTATTTATGATGCAGTTTCAGGATGGCGCAGCCGTGTTGCACGGCGTGATTGACCCGGAGTAAAGATAGCAGTGACATCAGGCCATCTCGTGCGTGTCACGATGCTGTCCACACACAAGTATGCGAGGTACACAGTGAAATTCTGGACACAGAGTCTGAGGATTCGCCTGGCTGGTTCTTTTTTCTTGATCGCCTTCGTGGCCGTGGTATTAATCAGCCTGTTTACCTTCTGGCACGCCCGCGCTGCCCTGGAACAAGAGGTCTCAGAACGCCTCTATACGATTGGGGCTGAGAAGGCAATGGGTATCGAGTACTGGATCGACACCCAGCGCCAGTTTGTCAACTTTCTGGCCGAAGCCTACGAACTGCGCACCTATGCAACAGCGCTGGTCGCCGAGGATACCCGGCTTGATCGCAGCCTGGCCTATACCCAGGTTGACACCTATCTTGAGTCGATTATCACCAGACATCCCGACCTGCTGGAAATACTGCTCCTGACCAACCCGGGTGGGCAAGTTGTCTTCTCCACCAATAAAGAACGCGAAGGCAACTACCAGGTTGATACACGTTATTTTCGGGAAGGTCGTCAGCAACTCTTTGTGCATCCCGTCTATTTTTCACCAACTCTGGATCAAATGACGATCACTATCGCCCGACCGCTCGCGAATGCAACGGACAGCAACTCAGGGGTTATCGCTGTACACCTCAATCTGGATCGCCTGGATGCGATTGTGCTGAATCGGGCTGGCTTAGGAGAGACTGGCGAGTCATATCTGATCGGTCAGTATAATGAAGTGGTGTCGAGCGGACGGTTTGGTAATCGCGAGTTTCCACGGGGAGTGCATACGGTTGGCATTCATGCCGCGCTGGAGGGCCGCGATGGTGTTGATCGCTACCTGAACTATGACGATACGCCAGTGTTGGGTGCGTATCAGTGGTTGGAGACAGAACGACTAGCACTGCTGACAGAAATCCACCAGACCGAGGCCTTTGCGCCTGCTAAGCGACTTGCCGGTACGATCCTGCTCACGGGCATGGGGGCTGCCAGCATGCTGGCGCTGCTCGTCTGGCTGTTAGCATGCCAGATCACTCGCCCGATCACTGCGTTGACTGCTTCTGTTATGCGCATCACAGCCGACAATCTGGCCGAGCAGGTGCCTGTACTCACGCACGATGAGATCGGTGTGCTGGCTCGCTCGTTTAATCAGATGACCAGGCGCTTGCACAACTTGTACGCTGAACTGCAACATAGTGAGGAGCACTTTCGCCTGCTCATCGAAAATGCGTCGGATATTATTCTGATTGTGGATCAGGCGGGTTCTATATGTTACGCGAGTCCTTCGGTCAATACCGAACTGGGCTATCCCCCGGAGACACTCCTGAATCAGTCGCTCGATCGGCTGGTGCATCCCGATGATTATGACCATCTAGCGGCAGCATGCACGTACGTCTATCATGCACCCGACACAACCCGGACGAAAGAGTTTCGCCTTCGCCATGCCGATGATACCTGGCACACCTTTGAATGCCGCAGCAAATATCTGCCAGTGATCGACCATGGGGCCAGGATTGTGCTAAACGCCCGCGACATTAGTGAACGCCTGGTAGCTGAGCGCGAACGTGCTCACCTGCAACAAGAGATTATCCACATGCAAGCAGCACGATTACGCGAGTTGAGTACGCCCTTCATTCCGATCGCAGAGGGCGTTGTTCTCATGCCGCTGATTGGAACGATCGATCACCAGCGGTCGGAACAGATTATCGACACGCTCTTAGCTGGCATCACCCACCAGCATGCCCACTTCGCTATTCTGGATATTACCGGTGTTCCGCTGGTTGATACGTATGTTGCGCAATCACTTATACGTACCGCACAATCGGTCAAATTGCTGGGAACCCGGATCATCTTGACCGGCATTCAACCACAGACAGCCCAGACATTGGTACACCTGGGCGTCGATTTGAGTAGTATTACAACCTACGCCAGTCTCCAGGGAGCGATTGCCTATGCGTTGAGCAGCATGAAAGCAGCATCAGCAGGCACCGCCACGAACGGCATGACTACCAGGTCACAGAAGCTGTTGACCAGAAAGCTAGTCTAAGCACCTGGTAGATAACTGCCTGTACGTATGGACAATAACCGTTATGTCAATTTCAAATACCTATCGCTTTTTTATCGCGCCCGATACGATTAACGGAGATACCGTGACACTGACCGATGCAGCACTGGTGCATCAAATGGCGCATGTGCTACGCCTGCGCCCTGGTAGCCAGGTGCTGCTACTCGATGGTCTGGGGACTACCCATCGCACCACGCTGACAGCAATTGGTCGCACCAGCGTGAGCGGGCAGATTGAAGCGCGGGAAGCGAGCGCCGGTGAGCCAACACTCATGCTGACGCTGTATGTGCCGCTGCTGCGAGCGGAACGCTTCGAGTGGGTCTTACAAAAGGGTACCGAACTGGGCGTGAGCCGCTTTATCCCCACCCAATGCACCCACTCACTACCGGTTGATCGTACTGCTACACGTAAACTGGAACGCTGGAACCGGATTGTGCGCGAGGCAGCGGAACAATCGTGCCGTGGACGCTTGCCTGTGGTGAGCGAGCCGCAGCCGTTCGACAGCGTCTGTGCCGCCGCAGCAACAACCGATCTGCCGCTGCTCCTGTGGGAAGGGAGCGTCCCTGGCCTGCGTTCGGTCTTGCGCGGCCATATACAACTCCTCTCGGCAACTCCACTACCCACCATTGCCATCCTCAGCGGCCCCGAAGGGGGCTTAACCAGCCATGAGCTGACAACTGCCACAGAGCATGGTATGATACCTGTAACACTTGGAGCGCGTATCCTACGCGCCGAAACCGCCTCTATCGCTGCCACCGCAGCGATTTTCTACGAACTTGAATGGTAAACGGGCGTCGGGCGAGTCAGCGCGCAAATGAACACCTTCCTGACGGTGTCGCTGGTCTGGCGTGTGGAGAATAATGTATGGTTCGCACAGCGCATGCGTTCATTATCGGCTCACTTACAACCTTGATCGTCGCTATTATCGCCTTTGTTGGCGGCTGGACAGCAGCACGAGCAATTGGTGATGATGGGTTTCACACGTTTGTCACGTCTGCGCTGGCGGATCGTGGTGGTGAACGTTCCACGCCAGTCGAGGTGCGTGACCAGTTTATGGTGTTCTGGGATGTGTGGGCACTGGTGCAGCAGGAGTTTTATCGCACCGAACCGCTGAACGAACAGGCACTGGTGTATGGGGCAATTCGCGGCATGTTGCAGGCACTGAACGATGACTATACCACCTTTCAGGAACCCGAAGCTGCCGCTCAGACCCGCGAGTCGATGGAGGGCAAGTTTGAGGGCATCGGAGCCTACCTGCGCGTGATCGAGGGCGAGATAGTGATTGAGCGCCCAATTAAGAACTCACCCGCAATGCAGGCCGGATTGCAGGATAATGATGTCATTGTCAAAGTTGATGGCACTGAGCTAGCCCCCCTGATTGCAGGCTTGAGTGAGGCCGACGCCGCAGCAAAGGCCGCCAGCTTGATCCGCGGTCCCAAGGGGACTATCGTGCGTCTGACCATCCGGCGCCCGCCAGCGACCGTGCCGTTTGAGATCGACATTACCCGTGATGAAGTGCCACTGATCAGCGTGAATGCCTACATGCTTGACAACCAGATCGCCTATATTCAAATCACCGAGTTTAAAGCCACCACGACCGCCAGTCTGGATGAGGCCTTGCGCGAACTGTTGCCACAACAGCCTGCCGGTCTGGTGCTAGATCTGCGGAACAATCCGGGCGGGTTTCTGACGACGGCGCAGGAGGTGCTGGGGCGCTTCTATCAAGGCACCGCACTGTATGAAGAGGACAGCGTCGGCAATATGCAGGAACTACGCACGTTACCTGGCCCGCCTGACACCCGTGTCCACGACCTGCCTATGGTGGTGCTGGTTAACGGTAGTTCGGCCAGTGCCTCAGAAATCGTCGCTGGTGGATTGCGTGATCGCCGTCCAGACACGGTGCTGCTGGGCGAGCAGACGTTTGGTAAAGGCTCAGTGCAGAACATCCACCGCTTGCGTGACAATAGTAGCGTGCGGATTACGATTGCACACTGGTTCACACCAGACAAAGAACAGATACATCACACAGGTATCACCCCTACCTATGCCGTGCCCTTCGCGCAAGATCCCGAATATGCCGTACCGTGCCTTGGCGATCAACAACCACCAGAAGGTCAGACAACCTGTAATGATGCGCAGTTGTACTGGGGGCTACGTGTACTCACCACAGGCGCTACGCCGCCGCTATCGCAGTCCGCACCTACCGAAGAATCTTCTGGAGACTCATAGTGGTTCTGTCTCTTCGTTAGATAGCAAATGATAGACAAACACCCGGCACGGGCTGATCCAGGCTAACGTTTGTACTGCCTGTTATAATAAATAAATGGAGATCAACGTGCGTACAGCGGGTCTTTGTTAGCAGCAGCAGCGGAATGATCAGCCTGTGTTTCCACACGTTGCATCAATAATCCGCGTTGCGCCGCCATTCGTCCTACCGCAGGAGGAACAACAAACATATTGAGTGCAGGATCATGAAACCAGATAAAACGAGAACGATAACGAGCGTTGCCACCTTTGCTCAAGGTCTCCTTGACCAGTGTCGCATCCCTTCTGCCACCTATCGGTTCCAATTTAACAGTGATTTCACATTTCGTGATGCCCAGGCGCTGATTGCCTATCTGCATGACCTGGGTATCAGTGACTGCTATGCCTCACCAATACTGAAACCGCGTGCTGGCAGTAGCCATGGCTATGATATTACCGACCACAGCCAGTTGAACCCGGCACTCGGCAGTCCGGAAGATTTTGATGCATTTACAGCAGAATTGCGTCGTCGGGATATGGGTCTGATTATCGACACTGTTCCCAATCATATGGGCATTGGCGATGTCAACAACACATGGTGGATGGATGTACTCGAGAATGGCCCCAGTTCGATCTATGCCTCTTATTTTGATATCGACTGGCACCCGGTGAAGCCCGAACTGGCGAACCAGGTGTTACTGCCAATTCTGGGCGATCAATACGGGAATGTTCTCGAGAGCGGTCAACTCCAACTGGTCTATGAGGATGGGGCGTTCTTTGTATATTATTATAACCACAAACTACCCGTTGCTCCTGGTACCTATAGTGCTATTCTCAGCCATAAGCTGGAAGCCCTGCTGGAGCAATTGGGTGTGGAAGACGAGCATGTGCAGGAACTCCAGAGCATTTTGACGGCTATCAGTTACTTGCCGCCGCGCACCCAGGTATCTGTGGAAAAGGTAATAGAACGCAATCGTGAAAAAGAAGTGATTAAACGTCGTATCGCTGCGCTCTATGATGCCAGTCCCGCCATCCAGATAGCGCTCGACGAAACGCTCCGGGCATTTAACGGCACGGTTGGTGAGCCACACAGCTTTGATTTGCTAGACGAACTGATCCGTGCCCAGGCCTACCGCCTGGCTTTCTGGCGCGTCGCTGCCGAGGAAATCAACTATCGGCGCTTTTTTGACATCAACGACCTGGCCGCTATTCGGGTGGAATTGCCTGAAGTGTTCCGGGCCACCCATCATCTTATCTTTCGCTGGCTGGCAGAGGGCAAGGCCACTGGCTTACGGGTCGATCATCCCGATGGCCTATGGGATCCGCCGGCCTATTTTCGTCAGCTTCAGGAAAGCTATGTGCTGTATCAGAGTGAAATGTACCTGAATGCTGAAGAAAAGGCAAAAGATGACCAGCTATCCCAAGAGGTGACGAACTGGTTTAACGACCAGTTCAAGCGTAATAAGAACGCTGCCAGGCCCTGGCCGTTATATGTTGTGGCAGAAAAAATCCTCTCCGAAGGCGAGTCATTGCCACTGGATTGGGCGGTTGCGGGTACTACTGGATATGATTTTCTGAACAGCGTGAATGGTCTGTTCGTCGATACTAACAACCGTAAGGAATTTGATCGTATTTATAATCACTTCATTGGCACTCCGATACACTTCAACAATTTAGTCAATTCAACAAAGAAAATGATTATGCTGGTGTCACTGGCGAGTGAGATCTCTGAGCTGAGTTATCAGTTGGAACGTATTTCCGAACGGAACCGGCGCTATCGAGACTTTACGCTGACCAGTCTGACCTTTGCTATTCGTGAGGTGATTGCCGCCCTGTCGGTATACCGCACCTATGTCAATGGCATCGATAGCGTGGCCCGAGGCGATCAGCGCTATATTGATGCAGCGGTCAAGGAAGCCCAGAAGCGCAATCCCCGTACTGCGGGGGAGATCTTTCACTTTATCCGTGATACGCTGACATTACGCAATATCCAGAACTTTGCCGAAGAGGATCAGCCCCGCTTGCTGGACTTTGTGATGAAGTTTCAGCAGATTACTGGCCCGGTGATGGCCAAAGGGGTTGAGGATACCGCATTTTATATTTACAATCGCCTGGTCTCCTTAAACGAGGTCGGTGGGCATCCAATGCATTTTGGCACGACAGTGGCCGCTTTTCACAAGCAGAATAGTGATAATTGCAAGCGCTGGCCGCATACATTGCTATGTTCTTCTACCCACGATACCAAACGTAGCGAGGACGTACGCGCCCGGATCAATGTCCTTTCAGAGATGCCCCAGGATTGGCGAGTGGCACTGGGCCGCTGGAGCCGCTTAAACGCAAGCAAGAAGATCCACGTCGATGGTGAGTCGGCTCCTGACCGCAACGATGAGTACTTCTTGTATCAGACACTGATCGGAGCCTGGCCAACGGAGATGCGTACTGCTGCCGAGTTTGCCGAGTTCCGTGAACGCATTATCGCCTATATGCAAAAGGCAACCAGAGAGGCCAAACGTCACACGAGCTGGATCAATCCCAATGCGGAATATGATGCAGCGGTGCGTGATTTTGTCCAGCGTGTGCTGGGCGACGAGCGGAAAAATCCGTTCCTCAAGGATCTTCAGGCGTTTCAACAGCGGATCGGTTTTTATGGACAGTTCAACGCACTGGCTCAAACGTTGCTCAAGCTGACTGTACCAGGGGTACCTGATATTTACCAGGGCAATGAGCTGTGGGATTACAGCCTGGTTGATCCTGACAATCGCCGTCCAGTGGACTATGATCTGCGCCGCCGGCTCCTGGCTGACCTGCAACAGCAGATCGAACAGCGTGGGCCAAACCTTATTCCGCTGGCTCGTGAACTGCTCGATACTAGTCCCGATGGGCGGATCAAGCTGTATCTCACCTCTACCACACTGACTTTTCGGCGTAACCATGCGCCTCTCTTTAAGGAAGGCGATTATGTCCCCATTGAGGCCAGTGGAGAAAAGCAGGGGCATGTGGTGGCTTTTGCGCGTACACTGGGAGATCAGGAGATCATTGTGGTGACACCCCGCCTGGTATTGCAATTGCTGGAAGGCAAAGAGCAACTGCCCCTGGGCGCACGCACCTGGAAGGATACCTGGCTGGCCCTGCCACACACCCGCGTAGATCAGCCGTATCGCAACATCTTCACTGGCGAACGACTGACTGTGAAGGACTTTGATGGTACACCTGGCCTGACACTTGCGGCGACCTGCGCCCACTTCCCGGTTGCGCTGTTGGCACGCGAACAGGGGTAAAATTTTTGCTGGAATGGGTCAGAATATGACATAGAAGGGTAGCTACAAGAGGTACCCCTACAAATGAGTGCATTGTTTCGCATTGATCAACAATGCCCCACAATGCACTCCAATGCAGATCATTGCCGATCAATGCCCACCGTTGCACGGCATCAGTGACCATGTGCCCGGTGCGTAGGGGCGACCACGAGGGTCGCCCACAGCGTAATGCAACGCAGACATTGATGATCAATGCGGGGCATTGCGGAGTCATTGTGGGGACGTTGCGAGACGACGCGGGACGATGCGGGGCAACGCGGGGCAGCGAACGTAGGGCCGGGATCACTCCCCGATCGGTGGGCCGCCTGCCATGCACCGTCGTCTGCCCGCAGTGCCGGGCCATCCCCATAGCCAGCGAGCAACGACACGCTCATTCCTCTGGAACGGCTGCACCGCGCCCCGGAGGGACGCGCTACAGGCTACACACCGCTTTGCACTCTCCGCTCCCCCGCTTACCCGTTATTTTCCTGAACGACACGCTCATCACTTCCGGAACGGCTGCACCGCGCCCCGGAGGGACGCGCTACAGGCTACACACCGCTCCAACGCTCCAACGCTTTGCGCTTTGCGCTCCCCCGCTCCCCGCTTACCCGCTATTTTCCGGGTTGACAACCGATCATTCTGGTGCATAATAGAGCAGTAATAGTGTTCAGCAGGAACATTGGCACACCTTGATGCCCGGCACGAGGTACAATCACATGCAAAGCATACGCGACTTCACCCGAGTTGAGACGATTTACGAAGCACACATCAGAACGGTGCGCCTGAAGGTGCGACGCGATTATATCGCCTCGCCTGACATCAGACTGGACACCATTCGTCAACCCGACGATGTATACACCATTCTACAAGCCATCTTCGCCACGCTAGACGATGACCAGGAGCATTTGATCATCCTGGTGCTAAATCTCGCGCAAGAAGTTACGGGCTACAAACTGATCGCTTCCGGTGGACAGGGACACGCGCTGATTGATTGCAAGATTGTCTTTCGCAATGCGCTCCTACTGGGTGCCAGCGGCATTATTCTAGCCCACAATCACCCCGGCGGGAACCTTGAGCCATCGGTCTATGACATCGATATGACCCGCAAGGTTGTTCACGCTGGCAGCGTCGTCGATATTGAGGTCATTGATCATCTAATCTACACAATGCATGGTTATACCTCACTACGAGCCAGTATCCCGTCTCTCTTCGAGGATGATGAAGCATAGACATTCGCATGGCAGAGGTTGCGTGGACAGTCGCGGGTTCTGCTCAGAATCTGTCTGTAACAGGCGTAGAGCAAGACTGGATGACAGGAATTATGCGGTGGTATAGACAGATAGTCTTTTCGCTTGCAGCAGAGAGGTACGTTCCAGCATTAGAACGTTCCAACCTTCCAATGCAACCCCAGGACAAAAAAGGCCAATGAATTCCTTGCCACGTACATTGTACCTTTGCCAATCCTCAGCTTTAGCGATCAACACGCCGGCGTTGTTATCTCGAAGAAGCAATGATTTCATATTTACCTTTAGATCCTGAGACTAAGACGTGAATATCTTCTAAAAGCCACTCAACCTGGTTCAGCGAG
>DAOTWD010000012.1:0-31236 GCA_034435975.1 Chloroflexaceae bacterium
ACATATTTGGGTTTACCATGATGAATAGACCCATTTTTGACAATCTGGTCACTGGCACATTGGGGACACTGCATCACGTTCTCCTCTCATTTTTCCGTACAGTGTACCACAGTATCACTCCTGTGTGCAGGACTACCTGACCACAGTCTCCAGGTGGGCAACCTGGACATATTGTACACAAAGATGATGGAACGACAAGATGGTATGGTATGAGACCGGCAACCTTTTAGCATTGTCCAACGTCAAAATAAAATGGGGTAATGGTTCACCCTGCCACCGCTACGCTGAGTGTCCAGAAACAGTCAGCAGCCACCTGGAACGTTATTATGAACGTGGAGCCGTCGATTGATGGTACGGTGGTGCTGACGTCAGGAGACACTCAGTTTCGTGCACCGTTTAATAAACATGGTCGCGCTGAGATCACCGACGTTGCTGAGGCCATGCTAACCGGCACCGATGGGCCAGATATACTGGTGTCGATTGAGATGTATGGGTGAGGCATCGGCGATGCTCGTGCAAACGGATAGTCTAACGCCTATGCAACGTTGATACACTCACGAACATTCCTAATAGCGGCGAGATAGACGGTACCAGAGGGGGACAGGCGCTCACGTGTTGGTTTTTTTGTTCCAATCGCATGGAGAGCGGAGGATCATGCAGTTGTCCCACGTTGGCGCCAGGCGTGGTAGAGAATGATACTGCCCGCAACGGCAGCGTTAAGCGAAGTGATCGTGCCGCGCATAGGCAAACGTACCAGGAAGTCGCAACGCTCGCGGGTCAGGCGCGCCAGTCCCGATCCTTCGGCCCCCACAACGAGCGCCAGTGGCATGTTCAGATCGACCCGGTCAAACACGAACGCCCGTTCGTCATTTTCAACGCCCACCACCCACACGTCGGCCTGTTGTAACTTCTGGATCGTCTGGGCCAGATTGTTAACAACGGTGATCAGCAGGTGTTCGGTCGCACCGCTGCTGGCATTTACCACGGCTGGTGTTACTTCGGCGGCCCGGCGGCCCGGTAGAACAACCCCATGCACACCAACGATTTCGGCAGTACGCAGCAAACTCCCCAGGTTCTGCGGATCTTGCAGATGATCGAGCAATAGCAAGAGAACCGGCTCCTGCCGTTCTGCCGCGCATTGTAGACAATCTTGCAGATCAACATAGGGATAGGCTCCGGCCTCAAGGAGCACACCCTGATGATTAACGTCGCGCAGACGTTTATCAATGACGTGCCGCTCAACATATGAAACCGGCGTGTGTGATTGTTCGGCCAACTGGACAATCTCATCCAGGATGCCGCCTTTTGGCGAACCGCTGGCAATGAACAGGTCTTTGAGTGTACGTCGTCGAGCGGCCAGCGTTTCTCGAACCGCGTTGCGTCCGTAGAGTAGATCCATAGTGTTCTTGATATTATACCGAGACTTCACCGCAGCCGTGGCGTGGGAGCCGCAGGCTCCCGCGCATGGTTCCTTCCTCGTGCGGCGCGGCTTTGCCGCACCGGATACAGTGGTTTCGGCAGGTTGAAGCCGCATCACGCCTTCCTACCCAGGGGATGTCTCGTTGTAGTGTTCATGACGGGAGCAAAACGTCTTTGTGACCTGCCGTAGCGGGGAAAAGACCGTCCTTTGTAGCTCATTTTTCGCCTACGGCGAAAAATGAGCTGTAAAAAACAACGAAAGTAGTGCTCTGCCGCAGGCGAAAGGCGAACTGACTATGCGACCACGTACCTCATGATGTTTATAGTGGAATGACGTACATCGTGATCCACGGTCAATCATCGGTGATCACATACCCAACGCATCTTTAATGCGCCCGAAGAAGCCCTCATCACGTTCTCTGCCAGGTTCGGCACCTTCCAGCGTTTTTGCGAGTTCCTGAAACAGCTTGCGCTGCTGATCATTGAGACGAGTTGGTACCACCACTCGGGCGACAATCACCTGATCGCCGCGCCCATTCTGCCGCAGGTAGGGCACGCCCTTGCCCCGCAGCCGAAAGGTCTGCCCTGTCTGAGTGCCAGGAGGAATTTTGAGCCACTCGGTGCCATCTACGGTTGGCACTTCGATCTCATCGCCGAGCGTGGCCTGAGCCACATTGAGCCGTAACTCCAGGATGATATCGTTGCCATCACGCACAAAGTAGGGATGGGGATCAACATTGAGGGCTACATACAGATTGCCATGTGGCCCGCCGCGCGGCCCGGCTTCACCCTCGCCCGTAATGCGGATCTGCGAATTACTATCGACGCCGGCAGGAATTTTAACGGCAAGCGTGCGTGTCTGGCGCACACGCCCCTCACCGCCACACGCACGACACGGAATGGGGATGACCTGCCCGGTACCACCGCAGGTATCGCAGGTTGTCACCGTAACCATATTGAAAATCGGTGCCCGCTGGCGAATCTCGCCTGTGCCGCCGCAGCGTGGGCACCGTACCGGTTCGGTACCCGGCTCTGCACCACTACCGTGGCAGGCCGAACATGTCTCTAGACGCTGGAACTCAATCTCCTTCTCACAACCAGAGATCGCCTCCTCAAACGAGATGCGCAGGTTATAGCGCAGGTCAGCGCCGCGCTGGGGGCCACGTTGGGTACGACCACCACCCGTGCCCATACCACCCTGACCCCCAAAGAAGGCATCAAAGATTGTACTGAAGGGATCACTGCCTGCAAATGGATCAAAACCCGCACCACCACTACCGGGCATGTTGTGTCCAAAGCGATCATACATCGCTCGCTTCTGGTTATCTGAGAGTACTTCGTAGGCCTCGTTGATTTCCTTGAAACGTGCCTCGGCGTCGGGTTCCTTATTCACATCCGGGTGATACAGGCGCGCCAGACGGCGAAACGCCTTTTTAATTTCGTCAGGAGAGGCATTGCGTTGTACACCCAGCACTTCGTAATAATCACGTTTCGTGCCCGTTGTCATGGTCTATCCTTCATCAATCGTGAGTATGTTGCTATTATTCGTTCTTGAATTCACTACCAAAAACACTCTTATCTTGTGGATTATTTGTGCCAGTACCGGTGCCATTGGTTGTACCAGCTTCATCGCTGGCACTATACAGTGCCTGAGTTACCTTCTGTAAAGCTACTGACAGTTCGGCCGTTTTGTTACGAATAAGCTCGATATTATCACCGTCCAGCACAGTACGCAACGCCGCAATTTTATCCTCAACCTCGGTGCGGGTCAGGTCATTCACACGCTCGTCGGCCTCGCGCAAGGCTTTCTCAGCAGCATAGATCATACTATCGCCAGCATTACGTACAGCGATCTGCTCGCGGCGCAGGTTATCTTCTTCGGCATACTGCTCAGCCTCCTTAATCATCTGCTCAATTTCGGCTGGCGAGAGGCCAGAAGAAGCGGTAATCGTAATGCGCTGCTCTTTGCCGGTGGCCTTATCCTGCGCCGAAACGCTGACAATGCCATTGGCGTCAATATCAAACGTCACTTCAATCTGGGGAACGCCCCGTGGCGCGGGGGGAATACCTGACAATTCAAAGCGCCCCAGCGTCTTGTTGAAGCGTGCTTCGGCGCGTTCACCCTGAAGGACGTGAATTTCAACGCTGGCCTGGTTATCACTGGCGGTAGAGAACACCTGGCTTTTTTTGGTAGGAATGGTCGTATTGCGCTCAATCAACGGCGTCATCACCCCGCCCAGCGTTTCGATGCCCAGTGTCAGTGGCGTGACGTCGAGCAGCAGAACGTCGGTGACTTCGCCCGCCAGCACACCGGCCTGGATTGCCGCGCCAATCGCTACCACTTCATCAGGATTGACCGTTTTGTTCGGCTCTTTGCCAAAAAACTTACGTACGGCTTCCTGCACGGCCGGCATGCGCGTTTGCCCACCGACCAGAATAACTTCGTCAATCTGATGTGGCTTGAGATCAGCATCAAGCAGCGCCTGCTTGACCGGGGCCATACTGCGCTCTATCAGATCGGCCGTCAGTTGCTCCAGTCTGGCCCGTGTGAGCGTATAGGTCATATGCCTGGGGCCACTGGCGTCAGCAGTAATAAACGGCAGATTGATCTCGGTCTGGAGTACGGTACTCAGTTCCATCTTGGCCTTCTCAGCAGCCTCTTTGAGGCGTTGGAGTGCCATACGATCACTGCGCAAATCAATAGCGTACTCTTTTTGAAACTCGCTCGCCAGCCAGTCAATAATGCGCTGATCGAAATCATCGCCGCCCAGGTGGGTATCGCCACTGGTGGCCTTGACCTCTACTACCCCCTCGCTGAGATCGAGGATCGAAATATCAAACGTACCACCGCCCAGGTCATAGACCACAACTGTGAGATCATGACCCTGTTTGTCCAGGCCATAGGCAAGAGCGCTGGCGGTTGGTTCGTTCACAATACGGAGTACCTCCAGGCCAGCGATTTTACCAGCATCCTTGGTGGCCTGACGCTGGCTGTCGTTGAAATATGCCGGAACCGTAATCACAGCCTGCTCTACCGGTTCGCCCAGATAAGCTTCTGCATCGGCCTTGAGTTTCTGTAGTACCATGGCCGAGATCTCTGGTGGTGCATACTCGCGCCCCCCCATTATGACTCGTACATCGCCGTTGGGTGCGCTGACCAACTTGTAGGGTGTCAGCTCCTTATCGCGCTGCACAGTCGGTTCGCTAAATTTGCGCCCGATAAAACGTTTGACCGAGAAGATCGTATTTTCCGGGTTCGTGACTGCCTGCCGACGCGCTACTTGCCCCACTGTGCGTTCGCCAGCTTTATTCACAGCTACAACGGATGGTGTCAATCGTGCCCCTTCCGCATTGGGGATCACCACAGGCTCACCGGCCTCCATCACCGCAACGACCGAGTTTGTGGTACCGAGATCAATGCCGATTACTTTTGGCATACGAGAAAACTCCTGTTTTTAGTAGACAAGGTACAGATACGTGGTACCCTTCTATTATTCCGGGCTATATTAGAGATTTAACTCCAAATATAGCCCGAGACTGTCTTATCCTTTTCCCACCTTAACCATTGTGGGGCGCAGAACCCGGTCATGGACGGTATAGCCCTTTTGTAACTCCGCAATAACTTTATTTTCCTGCCCTTCGGCCTCTTCGTAGATGACTGCATGGTGGCAATTCGGGTCGAATTCTTGCCCGAGCGCCTCAATTGGTCGTACCCCCTCGCTCTCCAGAATAGCACGCAATTTCTGGTCGATCAGTTGCATCCCATCCCACCAGGATGTAGCAGCCACGTCGGGTGGCACACTTGCCATCGCCCGCTCGAAATCATCCAGCACGGGCAGGATCTTGAGAATCAGCCCGGCACTCGCATTACGAATCAGCTCGCTTCGCTCTTGCTCCGTGCGACGCTTGTAATTCTTGTAATCGGCGGCAGCACGGAGCCACTGATCCTTATATTCGGCTGCCTGAGCTTCGGCCTGTTCCAGCCGTTGCTGTAACTCGGCTTCCCTGGCGTCAATAACTGTACCAATAACGGGATCGGCTGCACTGTCCGTGTCGGTATGTTGCTGTTCAGCCGGATCTGGTTGGTAAGAGGGCTGTGCCTCTGATTGTTGACCATTGATCTGTGGTTCTTGTATATTCTGCTGTTCTGTGGTCATAGGTCTCCTCTATCTTAAGAACAGAATCAATCATTGGTTAGTACTAAGTCTGTTGTTGGTCGTAAGGGTTCGCCTGACAGGGGTTCGGCAGCCGGCCATGACCCGATAGGGTTTGCCTGTGGCAGAACAGTACGTTCCCTGCTCTCTTTCATCCGAACTCTTCGTCATCGACGAAAAGTCGGGGTAAAAACCGGCCCTTTCATGCCACTGGCGCAAAGCTAGACTGACACCGTCATCGTGTATCCCCTGGCTCATAACAGGCATTGTATGGACTGTAACGTCGTGGGTTGCACCTGTGACAGCACGCTTCGTACGATACTCGTCGTGTATTGCCCACGTTCTGTCACAAACGAAACAGAGTACCAGATAAGAAGCGTCTGTACCGAATCTGGACTGATTCGGTAACATTGTTGTTCAAGATGCGCTCATGTCCAGTCAGAACTGCTACCAACGCGCAGCATCAATATCAGTCGTGGGCAAGAAACGCTAGACCTGATCAAGAGAATGTTTCTCAATCCCATAGAGTTCGTGCAGCAGATCACTCATCACCGAGGCGATGTAACGCACGGTTGCGATTGAACGTGGGTAGGACATACGTGTGGGGCCGATGACACCAAGGACACCCGCCACAGCACCGCTGACCCCATAGCGTGACAGCACGACGCTATAGTCGCGCATTTCGTTCTCACCATGCTCACCGCCGATCACCACTTGCACGCCCTCATTGGCGAGCGCCTGGGGAATGAGTAAACTCAACCCGCGCCCACTCGTTAGAATTTCCAGGGCATGGCGCATGCGTTCAACCGCCCGTTCAGCATCTTCGGCTTTGATCAAGGCGGGAATAAATTCCGGTTGACTCAACATTTCAATCAAGCCATCACTGTGAATTTCCTCGTTGATCTGATCCTCAAACTGGTGCATGGCACGCAAAATGACTTCGAGCACCTGTTGTTCAAGTTCGTTGAACTCAGGATATGGGCGTTGTTGATCGCTGATGACCAGTTCTTCGATCTGGCTGGTTGATATATCCGCACAACGCTCGTTAATGCGGGCCGAATTGCGCCGTAGCTCCTCTTGATTGTAGACCGTATCCAGCGTCAGGGTCTGTTGCTTGACGGTTCCGTCATGCAACACGAGTACGAGCAACACAGTGGTGTCGTGAATTGCGATCAATTCCAGATGTTTGAGCCGCGACTGATATGAACGAGGTGGTGTCACCACCGATGCATTCTGGGCCGTGCGTGCCAGGATGGTTCCGGCCAGGTGAATCCACTGATCCAGTTGACTCCGCACCTGATAGAACTGATGGCGAATAGTTCGTTGTTCGGTTGGTGAGAGTGGAGTCCAATCCATCAAATTTTCAACAAAGAAGCGGTAGCCCGCATCGGTAGGGATGCGGCCCGCAGAAGTATGGAGCTGGGTCAGGTATCCGAGATCCTCGAGTGTCGCTAACTCATTGCGTACGGTAGCCGAAGAGACGCGCAGCTTATATTTGCGCACGAGCGTCTCTGAAGCAACCGGAACGGCCGTCTCGATAAACTCCTGTATCACCAGTTTGAGAATAAACTGACGACGTTCGGTGAGGATTGCCGCCATTGCACGACCTCCGCACCACCATAACACCATACGTGTACGATAGAAATAATCATGATAGACGATTAACCCGGGTTATGGAGATGATCCCATAACATCGGGAGGTGAGGTATGGTGTTGGCCTGGTCTACTACTACGTTTACGAACGCTGATTGTTAGCACTCTTGATGTGAGAGTGCTAATACACGAGATCAAAGCAGTGGCGTGCCTGATTGCACGCCATGCGTTGAATATTGTACCATGAGATCTATAGATTGTACACACCGCACCAGCGTACCTTGGCACCCGTGAGGGAACGACATTTCGCTCCTTCCGATGTGTAGGGCAACCTGGATCTCCAGCACCGATCATCTGAACGCGGGTGGGGCATCGACCCACTCCTGATGCAGGTTTTTATCCATTATCCAATGGTGAGAACGTGATATCACAAAATCTGGCCCTCAGATGGAAATAGTTACGCATGAGAGCAACGATTCTCACCTTCCTACCCGGTCTGCTGTGCTGCCACCTCGAGTAACTCATAGATGCGTGGCACCATAGCGGCTGGATTCGGATGCACACCTTCTAGGAGCAGGGCATTGTCATACAATTGCTCGGCACAGGCGATTACCACCGGATCGTCGGGATTTTTCGCAACGCGCCGTGTCAGGTGTGCAATCAGTGGATGGGCGCGATTGAGTTCGAGAATGCGCGGCGTAACTTTTGTTTCGCGGCCTAGCAGTTGATGCACACGTTGCATCTCGCGGCCAGGTGCATCCTCCGCAGACACCAGGCGTGAAGGGCTGTTGCGTAGGACTTTGGATGAACGGACTTCTTTTACCCGCTCACCCAGCGTGGCTGCAAAGCGCTCACGCAGACGCTCAAAGTCCTCATCGCTGATGCTGCTGTCGGTGGTATCGGCGGTGCCCGGCAGTTCCAGGTTAGCATCGTCAATATTGCGGAACTTCATACCCTCATACTCTCGCAGGCCCGTAAGCATAAAGCTGTCCATCACATCAGTAAAGAGCAAGACCTCGATATTGCGGGCCAGCAGCGGATCAAGATGTGGGCTATGGCGGGCCGCTTCCAGATCGCTGGCAGTCACATAGTAGATTTCTTCCTGCCCATCGATCATGCGACTCTTGTAGTCTGCCAGTGAAGTTAACTCGTCACCAGCGTGTGTTGTATGAAAGCGCAAGAGTTTCAAGAGATCGTTGCGGCCTGTAAAATCAGTAGCAATGCCTTCTTTGATGAATACACCAAACTCTTTCCAGAAAACCTTGTACTTCTCGGCGTCTTTCTCGGCTAGATCACTCAACTCGCGGATCAGGCGACTGCTCAGCGTCTTGCTAATGCGCTGGATCACCGGGTTGCTCTGCACGGACTCGCGTGAAACATTGAGCGGTAGATCCTCGCTGTCAACCACGCCTTCAATAAAGCGAAAATGGTTAGGCAGCAATTGCTTGCTATCTTCCTGGATGAGTATCTTGCGCGAATACAGCTTGATCTTGCCCTCTATCCGCCGCTCAATCAAGCCGCGCTCACGATGCATAGGCACAAACAGGATGGCATGCAGATCAACGGGTACATCCGTCGAGAGATGGATATGCAGGAGCGGCTCATCCATATCCAGGGTCAGTTGTTTGTAGAAGGTGGGATATTGCTCGGCTTCAACCTCCCGTGGTGGGCGGCGCCACAGTGCCTGCTGCTGGTTCACCCGCCGTTCTTCGATATAGATTGGAAACGAGACAAAATCGGAGTGGCGCTTGATTGTTTGCTCCAGGCGCCAGGTGTTGGCAAACTCGGCTGCGTCTTCTTTCAGGTGCAGGACGATGGTTGTTCCACGTGCCGGCTGCTCGGCTGGCCCGATGAGAAACGTATCATCACCAGTGGCTTCCCATTGGGCCGCTTCGGATCCCGGTCGATAGGATCGTGAGGTCACCGTGACACGATCGGCCACCATAAAAACTGAGTAGAAGCCGACGCCAAATTGACCGATAATATCGCTGGTGTCATGCTGCCCTTCGCGGGCTTTCTGTAAGAAGGCACGTGCGCCAGACTGGGCAATAGTGCCCAGGTTCTCAATCATTTCCTCGCGGGTCATACCGATGCCAGTGTCTTTAATTGTTACGGTACGTGCCTCGGTATCGGCACTAATCCAGATCGCCAGTTCTGCATCAGGATCAAGCACCTCTCGGTTCGTCAGCATCTCGAATTGCATCCGGCTCAAGGCATCGGAGGCGTTTGAAATCAGTTCGCGGAGAAAAATCTCCCGATCGGTATATAGCGAACGGGCCAGAATATCCAGTAACTGGCGTACCTCGGCTCGAAAAGGTACCGGGGTGGGCGTACTGGCAACGGGGGTTTCCTGTTCAATGGTCATAGCAGGACGATCCTTTCCATAACTACATTGTCAGGCACACTGGCCGGACATGGCTACATCTTTCAGTCTCAGCATACCATAAATTCATAACTTTTCAGGATGAGGCCTGCACCATACGGCCATGGATTTCGAAGAATTTGCCAACAGAGGACTGCATCATTTGTGCAGGCGTCCAGACATCGCCTGGCTGTTGCCGACAGAGTCTATAATACTAGCGTGTATGTTAAATTGATACTAGTGTTATATTAACATTGTGTTGGTAATCATCGCTTGCTTGCTCCGACTGGCTGTGCTATGCTGCTGTCAGGCATGGTTCATATCTTCTGGACACTTTCGGTCGACGAAGCAATGTCGTTCGGCAGTTAAGCGGTACCCATTCCAATGAGGGGGCTTTACTCCGCGCTCTTCCTCAGGGTTGCTTGTTCGGCCCGTGGTGGCGGTTTTGCCGTCACCCCCTTCCCCGGAAGGGGGACATTAGTCCTGGACATGGTGAACGTCGTTACGATGAATAGCCAGGTACTCGACACAGGCTCTGAATAAAGATACATACGGGAGGGTCGAGAAATGCTGTCATTAATGACGGCAATCCAGGGTGAGCAGGTCATCGGTACCCGTTCCATTGGGGTGGTCTGGAGGGGCATTACCCCTTCAGGCGTTTCTCGGGTTGCGCGGGAGCCTGTGACGGCCCCCGTATGCCCACTGGCGAACGTTCCCCAAAACGGGTACGGTCATGGCACATACACAGACAATGTCAGGTGAAGGAGCAACGATGTTATGCCGGTAACACTCAAGTCACGTCAACAACTTGAACGGCTGCGGGATGCAGGACGGCTTGTAGCTCAGACTTTTGCGATGCTACGCAAACATATTCGTCCAGGTATAACGACGGCGGAACTGGATGTGCTGGCTGAGGACTTTATCCGTAGCCATGGTGCGGAACCCGTGTACAAGGGGTATGGTGGCGTTCCGGCTAGACGTAATCGACCTGGCCGCCAGCCGTTCCCGGCTACGATCTGTGCCTCAGTGAATGATGTTATTTGCCACGGTATTCCTAGTCGTCGTCAGCGGTTGCGTGAGGGTGATATTATTGGGATTGATATTGGTGTCCGGTATAAGGGGTGGGTAGGCGACTCGTGTGTCACGTTTCCAGTTGGTAATGTCGTGGCTACCACACAACGGTTGCTCGAAACGACTGAACGGTGCCTGCTGCTAGGGATTGAGCAGGCCCGATCCGGCAATACGCTGGGTGATATTGGCGCGGCCATTCAGCGTTATGCTGAGGCTCAGGGCTTCTCGGTGGTACGCGAGTATACCGGTCATGGAGTGGGTCGTCATTTGCACGAGGAGCCGACGGTGTTGCACTACGGTGAACCACATACCGGCAGACGCTTGATGAGCGGGATGGTCTTTACTATCGAGCCGATGGTCAATGCTGGTGGCTCTGGAACGCGACTGGATCCCGATGGCTGGACGGTGCGCACGGCTGATGGTTCGCTGTCAGCTCAGTTTGAGCATGCCATTGCGATTACCGATAATGGGCCGCTGGTGTTGACTCTGCCTGATTAGATTCAGGCGATCCAGGTTTCTGTTTGAGAGCCTTTGCGCAGGTTTTTTTGGTTCTTGCAAACTGTCATGAAAGTATCACGGGATACATGAAAGGATCACGGTATACCCAACGGGAGCGACCATGGCGGCGGTGGATACCGTTCGTAACAGGCGGGATGGAAGCTGTGTTGATCGTTCGCTTCCTGGTACGCTTACTGGCAGCACGGCCTGATCATCCTGTCATCCAAACCCTGTACCAGTTGAGCGCTCCGTTGATCGCGCCGCTGAAGCCGCTTGATGCACAACAACCGCGTTTCGGGGCAATCATGGAGCTTTCAACGCTGACAATGATCGGGCTGGTGCCGCTGCTGGCCTATCTGTTGTGGCTACTGACGCATCCTGCCTTGCTGCGTGCAACTTCTGATGATCAGGTAGCGTCCTAGATAGAAGGTTTATATCGGGGGAAGGGACTCGTGGCTTGACCAGGTTCAGCGGGTGCATTGTATGTATCTGTTTCGATAGGTTGGTGTGGACGGGCCATAATCTCATACGCATCAACCGCCCACGCTCCCAATCACCAGGGGGACGCTATCGGGAAGACGTGGGGGCACAGGCCCTGTAGGTAATCGCAGCGTAAACTAGTACTACAACGAGATTTTATCTCGGCCAGGGTGCGGGGGCCTGGCGAGAGGGGAGGGAAGAGAAAACCCTCGCTCCTCACTCCTCTTCCATCACTCCTCGTTTCTCTTCCCGCGCTCTTCCCTCGGAGGGGCGAAGCCCTGCCGAGCTTCCCTACCCATGGAATGGCTCGTTGGAGTACTAGTTTCTCAAATCAGGAGCATAGCGTTTATGGATACATTGATACAGATATTGATTGTCCTGGTTGTACTCATGGTCATCAGTCTGATGGTAGCCGTGGCAGGTCTGTTGGCGATGGTGCGAAGTATCCGCAATATTCGAGTGCCGCGCGATGCCGACTTTTTTACGACGATGCGTTTTGTGCCGTTAACCCTGGTGATTTTGCTCGATTTGCTGGATTTTGCATTGGATGTGTTCTCAGCACCGGTTACCTGGATTGTGTTGGATCGGATGGGACTGCCCAATCTGCGGAATAAGGCGACAATTGAGGCCATTATTCCAGCTACTGGCCCGATTCCAACGTTTACGATTGCCTGGTTGCTGGCACGTCTCTTTGATCTGGGCATACCACCAGGAGCCTGGCCACCATCAGCTCGTTATCCACGCTATGTTGTGGAAGATGAGTATCATTCGTACCCGGTTGCAGAACAGCGGCGACGACCACCGACACGGGTTATTGATATGGATGAACCCTGACGTGGAAAGAGTACTGGGAGGGGAGTATGGGAACCACAGTTATTGAACTGGTCATCATATTGATCATTGCTGGTATTTGTGGTGGTGTGGCGCAGGCGCTCGTCGGTATGCGGCGCAGTAATTTTTTAATCTCGGTCTTTATTGGAATGGTCGGTGCCTATATCGGTACCTATCTGGCGCAGCGCTATAATTGGCCGACTCTTCTGACGCTGACTGTCGGTGCTTCAACAATGGATATCGGGTGGGTGTTTATCGGGGCGTTGTTGCTAGTGTTTGTATTACACTTAATCAACGGTTTGAGCCGCCCACGACGTGCGCGGCGTTGAATGCGAGCCTGAAAACATACCGGCAAAGTTGTGGTAAACGCACAGGCATAGGCGGGTGTTGATGGAGAACACTTCAGGGGGAGATTGTTTCGGAGCATGAGCAGGATGCCGTGCCTGTCCCGGGCTATTCTGATTCGGCAGGAACGGGCGAGCGGCCATTTGTCTCTCCTGTGGTGTCTCCTGGTTACCCGGCCGCAGCACAATAAAGGTTGGAACAAAAAACCTGCCCATAGGGCCTGGTGGGTGCTTCGTATTGGCACCCGATCTGTAACCCACCCCGCTGCTCACAGCCATAGCCCGGTATGGTGTCTGACAGATCGGGACTCAATCGGGTAGACACCATACACTGCCTTCGATAAAACAGCACGGGATCGCCGAAGTCTACCCAAGGATTGAGCGGAACGGTACTAGATTGGGTTCAGACATCATCACTATAGAGAACGGTACTCAGATAGCGTTCGCCATTGCTGGGGGCAATAAAGACGATCAACTTACCTGCATTTTCGGGGCGCTGCCCGACCTGGATAGCAGCCAGAGCTGCTGCGCCGCTACTAATGCCGACCATCAAGCCTTCTTCACGTGCCAGACGGCGGGCCATTTCAAAGGCATCGTCATTGCTAATCTGGATGACTTCATCGATCACGCTGGTGTTCAGTACATCGGGGATGAAGCCAGCACCAATACCCTGGATCTTGTGCGGCCCTGGTTTGCCACCCGAAAGTACCGGGGAAGCCTCTGGTTCAACAGCAATGGCCTTGAATGAGGGCTTGCGGGCTTTGATCACCTCGCTCACACCAGTAATCGTGCCGCCAGTACCGACACCAGAAACCAGGATATCGACCTGGCCGTCAGTATCGCGCCAGATTTCCTCAGCGGTAGTCTGACGGTGTACTTCCGGGTTGGCGGGATTCTTGAATTGCTGTGGCATAAAACCATTGGGCAAATCGCTCAAAATTGCCTCGGCACGCCGAATTGCACCCGACATCCCCTCAGTCCCCGGTGTCAGAACCAGTTCTGCGCCGAAGCCGCGCAACAGCTTGCGACGCTCAATACTCATCGTCTCTGGCATCGTCAGAATCAGACGATAACCTCTGGCTGCAGCCACGAGTGCCAGGCCAATTCCAGTGTTCCCGCTGGTTGGTTCAACCAGAACAGTTTCACCGGGGGTAATCTGCCCGGCCCGTTCAGCGGCTTCGATCATTGCCAGCCCAATCCGATCCTTGACGCTGCTGGCTGGATTAAAAAACTCCAATTTGGCAACAATCGTCGCGTGAGTTTCGTTGATTTTTCCTAATCGCACCAGCGGGGTATTCCCCACCAGGTCGGTAATGCTGTTGTAGATACGTGCCATACCTTTCTCTTTCTTGCCAGGTACTGTCATTTCACTCTCTTGTCTATTGTACTGCACTTCCAATCTAAAGTCAACTTCTTAACTTAAATATGTGTGAAATAAGGCCCGGAGGGGCGATCACCATCCCGATGTCGTGATCGCCTTTCTTCCCCGACCTCAACTTCCCACGTTGCTGTTGCTTGCCCCCCGAGGGAGAAGTGAGGGAAGAGGCGAGAGAACCCTCCCTCCTCTTCTTTGGCTTTTCTCGCCTCCCTCCTCTTCCCTCACTCCCCTCCCTCGGAGTTGGAGTATGTACAACGTGATTGTATGACTCAAATTCTTAACAAGAATTTTACATTACACATACTGAGGATCGATTACACTGGTAGCAGGCGATGATTCTCTATCAGACGTAATGTATCGGGTAGTAGGAGTATGACCCGGCATGCCGCACTGAACGCAGGTCAACGTTATATAATTATCGATACTCTTGGTGAAGGTGGAATGGGGGCGGTATTTCGTGCCCATGATCGCCTTACAGACTCTATCGTAGCGCTCAAGATTTTGACCGTTGAACCAGCGGAACTGGACATGCTCTCCAGCGCCGGTATGGATCTGCGCGTGGCACTGACTCACGAGTTTCAGTTACTGGCAACGTTACGCCATCCGCATATCGTAAGCGTCCTGGACTATGGTTTTGATGGACGTGGACAACCGTTCTTTACGATGGAATTACTTGCCGAAGCTGTACCTATTGCTGAGTACGCCCATAACTTTGACGAACAGCGCCTGTTGCCCCTCTTCTGGCAAGCGCTGCAGGCGCTGCGTTATCTCCACCGGCGTGGCATCCTCCACCGCGATTTGAAGCCCGATAATTTGCTCGTCTTACCTGACGGTACACTGAAGGTTCTCGATTTTGGCCTCGCAGCGGTACGCGCTCACTACGATGATCAAGACACCGTTGGTACGCTGCCCTACCTCCCACCGGAAGTGCTCGCCGGTGAACCCTACAGCGAAGCCAGCGATTTATATACGCTGGCGTTGATCATGTACGAACTGCTCAATAGGAGCTACCCTTTTCCCACCGATTCTCTGGATGAGTTGATCCAGGCTATTCAAACCGAGGAGCTATCGGTAGCCCATCTGCCAATCAGCCCGGAACTCCAGTCCCTGCTGTCCAACCTGCTGGCAAAGAACCGGGCCGCTCGCTATCCACATGCAGACGCAGTCATCAGTGCCTATGCACACCTGAGTGGTACTCGGGTGCCACCTGAAACCGCTGCGCTGCGGAACAGCTATCTACAGGCTGCACGCTTTGTGGGTCGTACAGCCGAGCTGGAACAGCTTACCAATGCCCTCAAAACAATGATCAATGGCACGGGATCGGCCTGGCTGGTGGGTGGCGAGTCGGGGGTCGGCAAAACACGGTTGCTCGAAGAGTTGCGCGTACGGGCCCTCGTACGGGGAGTCAGAGTGCTGCGTGCCCAGGCTACCAGCGAAGCCAGCGCTACCTACCGTCTGTGGCGCGAACCGTTGCGTTTCCTGCTGATTGATACCGTGATCAGTGATTTTGAAGCCGGTGTGTTGCTGACGCTCATACCCGATCTGGCACAGATCATTGGCCGTGAAGTGCGTCCGGCCCCGGAGGTTGAACCGCTGGCAGCACGCGATCGGCTGTTTAACGTCATAACCGCTGTGTTTCAGCGCCAGCAGCAGCCTGTTCTGCTGCTGTTGGAAGATTTGCAGTGGGTAGATGATAGTCTGGTGTTGATCGAACGCCTGAACCACAGTGTGTCTCAGCAGCACCTGTTGATCGTTGGCAGCTTTCGTGATGATGAGCGCCCGAATCTGCCGCAAGCCTTGCCCGGTATGCAGTGCATCAAGCTGGCCCGGTTACAACCGGACGAGATCGGTGAACTTACGGTGTCAATGCTCGGTGAACAGAGTGGCCGCCGCGCTGACCTGATTGCCTTCTTGCAGCATCACACCGAGGGCAATGTCTTCTTTATGGTCGAGACCTTACGTGCTCTGGCGGAAGAGGCCGGGCAGTTGCATGCCGTTGGAACCATCGCCTTGCCGGATAATCTGGTAACCGTGGGTGTTCGTGATGTCATTCAACGCCGTCTGGATCGGATTGCAGACGCTGATCTGTATCTGGTGCGCATTGCTGCTCTGGTGGGGCGGAAGCTTGATCTGACCCTGCTGGAGGTTGTGGCACCAGACATTCGTATTGATCCCTGGCTCGAGCGGTGTGCAGTGATTTTTGAAGCCCAGGGTACCAGATGGCGGTTTGCACACGACAAACTACGCGAAGGTGTCTTACAGTCCATTCCGCAGTACGAACGCAGGGCATTGCATCTGTTGATTGCTCAGACGCTGGAACAACTCTATGCCGATGACCCGGATCATACCGTACAGCAAGCCTACCACTGGGGTCAGGCCGGGCACAACGAGCGCGAAGCACACTACAGTGTCCTGGCGGGCCAGCAGGCCCTCAAACAGGGTACGGCGCAGGAGGCCCGGCGCCTCCTGGAGCGTGCTGAAACACTCCGCCCCACGTTAAACTGGACACCATTGCAACAGGCCCGTTTATCCCGTGACCTCGCCCAGGCCTACTATAATGTTGGGCGTCTCAATGACTGTCTACACTATCTGAAACAAACTCTGAATCGCCTGGCAATTACCATTCCTGATCCAGACAACGCCCAGCTATGGCTCAATCACTTGACAATGCCAACCAGTCTGCCCTTTGATGCAACGTTACGTCAGTGTGATAGTGCGGAACTGGCGCTGATCACCGATGCGGCGGTTGAACTGGGGTATCTCTATCCTGAGCAGACAAACTTTCCGCGAGCCGGGCTGCCCTATGTGGTTCTGGCCGCCCATATTCAGGCCACGACTGGTCAGTATGCTCATCTCGCCAACACCCAGGCTATTCTGGCAATGATGTTGCTCACCATTGGCTACCCCTCGCTTGCCGGCGAATATGCTGAACAGGCGCGGCAAAGCATCCAGAAGATAGATACTCCTGGCCCACAACTGGCGAACGCGCTCTCTCATCTCGCCTATTACTGGACATTCGTTGGCCGCTGGGCTGATAGTCAACGCGATGGCGAGCGTAGCTGTCAGTTGTTTCAGGAATACGGTGATTTTGTGAAGTGGCGAGCGGCATTGATGAACCGTGCTGCCGCCGAGGAATGGCAGGGACGCTTTATCACTGGAATGCAGATTCGCCAGCAGGAATATGCTGCTGCTCAGCAAGCCAACGCAGTCATCGGCAAAATTCGGGCACTGGCTGGAATCGGTCAGATACAAGCCATTCTTGGCCAGACAGCAGCAGCGGTGACCACTTTTGAGGAGCGGGCGAAGTTGATTGACTCGATTGCCAGGACGGGCAGTACCCGCTGGACGTACCTGGCAATGGCGTACTGGCGAAATGGCGATCTTGACCAGGCTCGTGCCTATTTACCCCATGCGATCGCTGAAATCAAACTGATTCAATCTCCCACTGCACATGATATGTTTGCGGTATCTAACACCGCCGAAGTGTCACTCGGTTTCTGGGAGCTTGAACCCTGGCAAGCGCACCGCTATCAGCCCTATGCCAGCGAGGCGATCGACCGTGTACGCAGATATGCCGATCTATTTCCAGCCGGCCGCGGCCATATGCTTGTTTTTCTTGGCTTATATGCCTGGCTCAACGCCAACCAGGGCGAGGCCTTTATGCTCTGGGAAGAGGCGCTCGTGGCAGCGAATGCCATGGGGACACCCTATGCCGCTGCACGGGCTCACTTTGAAATCGGGCGCCATCTGGCGGGAGATCATCCACACCGACGCGCTCATCTTGATCAAGCCCGTGTCCTCTTTGAGGCGTTAGGAACTCAATGGGATCTCAACCGACTGGATAGCTACCAATCATGAGGCACCTGGTGCTGGGGATCGCCCATCGTAACAGAACATATCAGAGGAGATTTTCATAGACAGTGATAAAACGCTCTATGTGAATAATGTACAGGACTGTATCTTGAACAAAGGAGTACCCAGAGTGACCAGCCGGAGTATTCTCGACGCCATGTACGCGGATAGCCCTCTCGTCTATGGGCATCGTGGGGCAAAGGCCTATGCACCCATGAATACGCTGCCGGCCTTTGAACTGGCCGCCAGGCAGGGTGCCCACGCAATTGAGCTTGATGTGCATCGCTCTCGTGATGGCTACCCGGTCATTATCCATGATTTTACCGTAGATACCACCACCAACGGCCATGGTCGGGTGAACGAGCTAACGCTTAAAAAGTTGAAATCTCTGGATGCGGGTGCCTGGTTTGGGCCAGAATTTGCTGGCGTACAAATTCCGACACTTGACGAGGTTTTTGAAGCGGTTGGACACCGCGTCTTTGTCAATGTTGAAATTAAAGCTGAAACATCGTATACTGATGGTATAGAAGAGGTAGTTGCCAATTGCATCAAACGCCATCAGATGCAACAGCGTGTGCTGGTTTCATCTTTTAACCCGACCACACTGTCTCGTTTCCGCGCTCGTATGCCCGATGTTCCGATCGGTTATCTTTACGAAGGCACAGCCAGTACATTGCCGGTCGAAGCCATCTATGAAGCCTATCACCCCTGTCATACTTTGATCACTCACCAGCTTGTGGCCGAGTGTCGCCAGCGCCAGCAGCTGATCAATGTGTGGACCGTCAATGATCCCGCACGGGCGCTTGAACTGTGCGTGCTGGGTGTCCATGGAATTATCACCGATAAACCTGATACGATATTACAAGCTCTTTCTACCTCAAAGGAGAAGTGTTGCCCTGATGCTATCGAGATACCATATGACCCCACCTGACAGCGTTGATGAAATATCTGCGCATATTCGTCGTTCCTGGTATGCTGAAAGATGTATCGTCTCCTATGAAATCCTCGATATTTCGCGCGCTATTGTCAACGAGTGGGCAAATCTGACCGTCGAGACGATCCTATCCTGGCCACCCGATCGACCTTATCTGGCGTTGCACGATATATCGCACCGGGGAGTAGCGATGAAGTATAGTGGTTTGCATTTGAATATTATTAACCCGGCTATCACCGATGAGGGTAAAGAACGTCTGTTTAATCTGATCAAAGAAAATGCATCTTTTCGTGGCTATATTGCACCTCTTGTATCAATACATTTCTCTGGGTATTTTACCCGAGTACTGACAGCGAAAGAACTACAACGTCAGTCAATACCGAATATACAGCACAAGATTTTTACCGAGCGCGAAGCTGCGTTGCGCTGGCTGGAAATGGCGATCAAGTCGAAAAAGGGCTGAACGAGGTTTATCTGTTTCCTCCATCGGTTGACCATCGCTTTCGGGATATACAAGCCGGTGGGCAAGCAGACGCCCACCGGCTCATAGTATATCTCCTGCCTCCGAGAATCCGGTGTGATTAGCAGCATCGCTGAGAATGTAACGAAATCAAGTGTATCAGGAGCCTTAAGAACAGTGTCTGTGCTTGCAGTTAATGCGCGACTAACTCGAAATCTGCTCCTCTTTCTCATTATTCTCTCACAGCGCTCTTAAGGGACATTCAGCCAGTTATGGCATAATTACATGAAGCCGGGGGCGGGAACCGCTCAGTTCCTTGTGAAACCCGATAAACGTCTGAAGGAAACCTTGTCCCTTCAGACCACCCCACCAGAGCGGGCACAAAAGAAAATCAATATGAACCTGGTAAGGAGATATCACAAATGGAACGAACAACACGTATTGGATTGATTATATTTGTCGTATTGGCGATGATTGTGGGCGTAGCAGGCGGTACGATGGCGGGCGGTATCGCAGGCTACGTCGTTGCTCAACGCAGCTTTATGGCTCAGTCCAGCAATGAACCAGTAGACGTTACTCAGACACCTGTTCGCAATGAACGCACAACACCAGAAGCCGGAACCGAAGTTGCTGTCCCGCTGTCAGCTCCGTCCGTCGTTACGACATCCGATGCCATGGTCGCCGCTGTGAAGCAAGTCGCGCCTGCCGTCGTTACTGTGCTGAATAATCCAGGTGTCGATCCACGCCGTAGCAACCTGGTCAGTGGTAGCGGCAGTGGTGTGATTATCAGCTCCGAAGGTTATATCATCACCAATCATCACGTGATCGAAGGGGCGCAGCGACTGGTCGTTATTTTTGCTGATACCAGTCGCCAGGAAGCTGAGCTGATCGGTTCAGATCCACTCTCGGATATCGCCATCATCCGTGTACAGAATGGCGTTCCTGCCGTGGCGAGGATTGGTGATGCAAACGCGCTCCAACCAGGCGAGCAGGTGCTGGCGATTGGGAGCCCATTGGGTAACTTCCGCAATACGGTGACGGCTGGGGTGGTCAGTGCTTTGAATCGCTCCGTGGGGCAGATGGAAGGCTTGATCCAGACGGACACGGCCATTAATCGCGGAAACAGCGGCGGTCCGTTAATCAACCTGCGCGGTGAGGTGGTGGGTATTAACACCCTGGTCGTGCGCGGTAGCGGCTTTATTCCTGGCCCTCAGGCGGAGGGATTGGGCTTTGCTGTTCCCAGTACCATTTTTGGTCGCGTGAGTGAGCAACTTATCCAGAACGGAACCGTTGTCTATCCCTATCTTGGGATTAGCTATGTAATGATCGACGGTGATTTCGCTGCCGAAGCAAACCTGCCCGTGCAGAATGGCGCACTGATCAACGAAGTTGTCCCTGACACACCAGCCGCCCAGGCCGGCTTACGACCCAACGACATCATCCTGGTTTTCAACGGTGTCTCGCTGGCCGAGGACAATTCATTACGGCACGTGCTAACGCAGTATGATCCCGGCGATACGGTTGAGATGATCGTGCTACGCGGCAGCGAAGAATTGCGTGTGACGGCCACCCTGACCACACGACCGACAAACTTCCGATAGGAAAGTGTCCAACATTCCGGAGTCGTATAACACGATTTACATCGTGTCAGGTTGTTCTGATTTGTTTCGTTACGTTACGATTTCGCTCTTTCGTACTCCAACGAGATATCCCCTGGGTAGGAACGCGCGGCGCGGCTTCGTCCCTTCGAGTGAGGAGAGAGGGTTTTCACTCCTCTTCCCTCGCTTCTCGCCAGGCCCCCGCACCCCGGCCGGGATGAAGCCTCGCTGTAGTATTAGAAAGAGCTAAACGTGATGTGAATCGGAATATGCGCGGTTCGGACTTTGTTAATCAGGCGGATCTGGTATGAATAAGCCAACCGGCTCTACACAACCAGACTGATCTGACACGGCTCAGTTCAGCTGGCCGGCAGAATATACGGTTCCCTGGAAACAAACCGGTGATTCAGGTGGTATAATTAGTTATCCGAACCTTTGGCATTATCTGGCTATTGACGAAGTGCCTATCTGGTTAACCGACATCGGTTTTTTCATGACTTTGCAAATACAGAAGATCGTAATGTAGAGAATTGCTGAAGATAGGCTCCAATACTGTATCTCGATGTATGATACGTTTCCGCCTGCGTAAACGCCATGGATCGTGGGGGCAAAGGCCACCTGTGTGGTCTGTTGAACCCGCGATGGTGGGCATTGTACCGCTCCCCGAGGACGTCAGACCGGCAGGGAAGCATACCTACAACGGTCGTACGAAAACAAAGTTCAAATCCGGTTGATACGGTGCACCGATATGGGAACATCTTCGGGTAGTGAAGAACGCCAGAAACGACGAACACGGGTTTCATGGCAGCATGAAACCATAGCTGAATGCAAATTATGCAGCCTGTAAAGAACGATGCAATCTCCCACTTACCTGGTGCCGCTCCTGATCACCTCTGTGTTCTCCGCACTGATTACGCTTGTGATATGGCGGCGCTGGCGGGCACCGGGTGCAGTGCCGCTGGCGGTATTGATGGGTGCGGTGGCGTTCTGGTCGCTGGCCTATATGGTGAGCCTTGCCACCACTACACTGGCAGCGCAACTCTTCTGGGCCAATATGACCTTCTTCGGTATTGTGCTGGTTCCGGTAAGCTGGTTCACCTTTGCGCTGTTCTACACCGACCATGGCGACTGGCTTACCCGGCGCAGGCTGTTGTTGCTCCTGATTATGCCCCTGACAACCCTCGCAATGGTCTGGACCAATGATCGCCATGGTCTCTTCCGCAGCGAAGTCTATCTGGTCAACACCGGTTCGTTTGTGGTGCTGGAGGCGACGCTTGGTTCATTTTTCTGGGTTCATACCGCTTACTCCTACCTGCTGCTGTTGCTGGGAACCTTCTTGCTGCTGCGCAACCTCTTACGGATGTCTCCACCCTATCGTCGTCAGGCTGGTGGCCTCCTCATCGGCGTTGTTACACCCTGGGTCGGCAATGCGCTCTATCTGAGCGGTCTGAGCCCTTTCCCCTATCTGGATATCACCCCCTTCGCACTGGGCATCAGCGGTGTCGCGCTCACCTGGGATCTGCTGCACTCTGGTCTGTTTGAGCTTGTGCCTATCGCCCACAGCACCGTGTTGCGGAGCATTGAAGATAGTGTGATCGTGCTGGACGAATACGCCCGTATCGTAGACATTAACCCGGCCGCTCTGGCGCTGTTGAACCGCAGCCACCGCGAGGTATGGGGGCGACCAGCGGCGGACGTCTTTTCCACCGAGATGGAGATGATCGAGCGCTATCGTCAGGTCAACGAGGTACACGAGGAACTGATCTTGCATGCCGATAACGATCTGCGCGCCTTTGACCTGCGCATCTCGCCGATCTATGATCGCAACCGCAACCTGAAGGGACGGGTGATTGTGTTGCACGATATTACCGCCCGCAAGCGCAACGCTGCGGAATTGCAACGCCAGAACGAGGAACTGACTGCGCTGGCGAACGAGAATGCCCGGCTCTACAATGCTGTTCAGCAGGAGCTCGCCGAGCGTAAACAGGCGGAGATGGCGCTCCTCCTGGCAAAAGAGGCCGCCGAGGTATCCAGTCGGGCTAAAAGTCGCTTCTTGGGCAATATGAGCCACGAGTTGCGCACTCCCCTTACGGCTATTCTGGGCTATGCCCATCTGCTTGAGCTTGAGATCCATGAGCAGGGTTATGAGAACCTGGTTCACGACATCGAGGCCATTCAAGCTGCCGGACAGCACCTGCTTTGTCTGATCAGTGATGTGCTGGATCTTACCCGCATCGAGGCAGAGAAGCTTGATCTGCACCTGGAGAGCTTTGCGATTGCGACTCTGGTGCAGGAGGCGGCCGATATGGTCATGCCGCTTGTGACGAAGAATGGCAATACGCTCCAGATCGAATGCCCGCCCGATAGCGGGATGATGTATGCCGACGCCACACGCGTGCGCCAGGTGCTGCTCAATGTACTCGGCAATGCGGCCAAGTTTACCCGGTGTGGCCAGATCGTGCTGCGGGTGATAGTCGGGGCGGAGACGGCGCATGTCGAGGCAGTTGGGTATGAGAGCGGTGCCCCACCTTTTGTGATCTTCCAGATCAGCGATACCGGCATTGGTATCGCTCCAGAACAGCAGCAGCGGCTCTTCCAGGCCTTTGTCCAGGTTGACGATACATCAACGCGCAAGTATGGCGGTAGCGGTCTGGGCCTGGCGATCAGTGACCAGCTCTGCCGGCTGATGGGCGGCGCTATCTCGGTGACAAGCGAGCCAGGCAAAGGTTCGACCTTCACCATTGCGTTGCCCGTCCGGGTCGTACTCCCGATCTCAGAGTAACCGGATGAGATGACCGGTGAGTGAGCCGGTCGTCGCGTCCAGATCGGTTCTGCGCATCCGTCGTATCCAGATCGACCTGGAGTAGGGGTATGTTGCAACGTGCCCCTACTTTGCTGCCACAATGGGACGAAAAAGAAACATCGGGTGGGGCACGATCCCTGCCATGTCAGGCTGCCACAGGAAGCATCGTATTGCATTGACAATGAAATGGTTCACTTCGGTTACTATGACATAAGGGCGGGCCGTCCATATCGTACCGCCTCCCATGTCATACTGACGAAGGAAGCATCTCGCTGTATGGCACTACCGATTCAATGCGATGGTTCGACCGCGCTCACCATGACATCATTTTACAATGGTGACGATAGAATCCGCCCGGTGTTACGATCCTCGGCTATAGTATAGGATGTTCACATGCTAGATCATGCAATGAGGGATAATGCCATGACTGCGCTCCGATGATCAGGGGCAAAATCTATCCAGTATCCACATTGCCATTGCGCATCTCGACCCATGGAAAAGTGTGGGCAATAAAGCAATGCATGTCCGCCCAGGTAGCAAATTCCTTGACCACGATGCGATCAAAAATACCTGTGAGACTCAAGCAACGTAGCCACCGCAGGCGCTGACGGAACATGCGTTCTTGATGTGCCGGCACATACACCACATAGAGCGCCCCACCCAGGTGCTGCCACTGAACGTCACGGAGTGGATGGATGCCACACCTTAGTGTGAGGATGTTATCGGCCAGGAGAGGGAGCGCGATGATCAAGAGTTTCATAGTTGTTGTGATCCAGTTCAAGATTGAAGCGTATTCCTGGAAGATTGAAGCGTATTCCTGGTTATTTCCTGATACTCAAGTGTATGTATCAGCCACAATTGGGTATACAGTGTCCCAGTGAAGAAAGAGGTGTGGAGAAAGACGATAACACCAGATCACTCTGAGTCTCTACTGTGGTCATTGCGTATAACTTTATGATCAACTATCGTACAATTTCTAAGGATAAACAAACATCATGTCCATGTCAAGCCCCTTTGTCCTGCATTATTCTGCACTGTTCTGCAGCGAAGTGCAATGAAATACAACAACGTGCAACGTGGCATTGAGACGTTGGGCGTTGCCATGGTGCGCAGGAGCAACGTTCTTGCTCGTTGATGCAGACAGCGACCCTGATGCCTGCATCGCCGTGCGATGGGAGATTGCGGGCATTCACGAGAAGTACACCGATAGCAACACGATTCCGTTCCGCCCCGGTCTTCTGTGAACTGGGATTACCATAGCGCATCAGCCACCGCATCCATCAACCCCGCACACCTACCGCCGTTGATCGTCGCCATCTGGCGAGTAGTTGATCTCCCACGCGACAATGTGCCGTGCCACCGTGCCGATCGCTGCGTTGCGAATATTGGCGATGGTGCGTAGCGACACCCGAAACAGTGCCGCCAGTTCATCATTGCTATGTGAGCGCGTGACATACGCCAGATGTAAGACCAGGTACTGGTAACATTCAGGTGGGATGATACCCGCTCGCGGCTGGTTGTGGTGCGGGAGTACATCCAGCACCATCTGGATCTCTGTCGGCACAACGCTAACAGGTGGGCGCAGACACTTGATCGCATCGCGGATTAGATACCAGGCTGCCCGCTGGCGATCTTGATCGTTCACCTGCCGCTGATGCATCTCGGTCTTAAGCAGACAGGCTGCAGTATGATCAACACACGTCAGATGCAGTGCGACGATCGGCTGAAATAAGGCATAGTTGGTGGAGGAATAGCGTCCCCAACGCCACAGCGCTGGTTTGAGGAGTTCGTACAACCTCCGGGTCAGGGCTTCCATGCGCTCGGTGTGATTACTGATCATACATGTGTCCTTTCGTTCATTTCACGTTCATTTCAATAGAACCGAACCTCTACAGCAAGCGTCATGTGTATGACACAGACAGACAAATAAACACGGCACATCCCGACTACATCAGTGAATATTCGTTAACCAGGGTGGATATGTGTTAACATCTGGCTTATAGGTGAACCCTGGTGGTGTAACGAGAAACCAGTGCTGGTTATGCAGAACACAATACCTGGCTAACAACCGGCTCCTTTCCATTGCTATGGCATGCCTGCATCAGTTGTGAAGACCTGACATCGTGGCTTGAGCCTGGACACGGATGCACTATGGGTGATATGTACCAGAATGATCGAACATTTCCTGCTCAACCCGGCACTGACCACCTCAACATGGTCTTCTCTATCCATGTACGTAAATGACCCCAGGAACGTTTACTGGACATTGCAGTGCCGAAAAACATACAGTGATTCATGTACGAAGTATTACCCTTCGTATATGCATGTGTGAACCTATGCCTATACAACTGTCCCAATCAATAACAGGAACATGCCATTCACTGCGTACCTTCTGTTACTCAGTATAGGAGGTGTGTGGGGAGCAGTCGATAAACACATCCTGGCATGAGCCAGTTGCCGTGCGATCAGTAGCCGATCAGGAGGTTAGCGGTCAAGCGCAAAGCGCAAAGCGCAAAGCGTCGTGGCGCGGATGGGCGCAGTTGTAGCGCGCCCATCCGGGGCGCGGCGCGGGCGGGCAACGGGTAGGGCCGGGCCGAGGTACACCGCGCATGGGGTTGGCGCGATGCAGCATGTGCATGCGTGGCGCGATTCGTGAACGGCAGCCGTGGGTTGGCGCACGGCGTGGAGGCGTGCGGTGTGCGGTATGCGGCGCGGAGGCATGGAGACGACAATGTAGCGCGTCCCGCCGGGGCGTGGGCGGGCGGGGAAACATCCTTCTGGCGGGCGGCGTCTCCGCGTGCGGTGCACCCGGCACGACCGTGGGCACGCCGGAGCCGTGCCCTCCAGCGGGCGGCGGGAGGCGCGGGCGGGTGAACCTGGGAGCGCGTCCCGCCGGGGCGCGGGCGCGGGCGGCGGGTGAACCTGGGTGCGCGTCCCTCCGGGGCGCAAGACGACGTAGCGCGTCCCGCCGGGGCGCGGGCGGGCGAGGTGCGGGGGGGTAGCGCGTCCCGCCGGGGCGCGGGCGGTCGGGGAAACATCCTCCTGGCGGGCGGCGTCTCCGCGTGCGGTGCACCCGGCACGACCATGGGCACGCCGGAGCCGTGCCCTCCAGCGGGCGGCGCGAGGTGCGGGGGTGTAGCGCGTCCCGCCGGGGCGCGGGTGGGCGAGGTGCGGGGGGGGTAGTGCGTCCCTCCGGGGCGCGGACGGTCGGGGAAACATCCTCCTGGCGGGCGGCGTCTCCGCGTGCGGTGCACCCGGCACGACCGTGGGCACGCCGGAGCCGTGCCCTCCAGCGGGCGGCGCGAGTCGTGGGCTGGGAGCGCGTCCCGCCGGGGCGCGGGCGGGCGAGGTGCGGGGGGGTAGCGCGTCCCTTCGGGGCGCGGGCGGGCGAGGTGCACGGTGTGCCTGGATTCGTCGGATCGGTTCGTTCCACTTCTTCTGACCCACCTCCCACAATCAAGGGCAGGAACAGGGTATGATCACGACCAGAGGCAAGTATAACTGGATCGAACGCCAAACGAGGGGACTTCACCCGCTTTAGCGGCTTTAGCTCCAATCCGATATAGCATAAACTTGCGGGTTAAGCGACTTTATGTTATATTTAAAAGAACATGAGGAAAACCTTGTTTCATGAGACCGGGCGGCAGGTGTAGGGGCACGTGGCAACGAGCCCCGGGCGCGTCCGTCCCAGGAGCTGTTACAACTGATTAAGATTGCTATATCCCTGGCTGGGGAGTAGTCACCTGTTCTGTTCTGGGCAGGGCCGGTAGTCGTCATCACAGTGCATTGCACTCGGCTGCTGGCGCGTGATCAACACGAATGACGAGACCACCACAACGTTGGTACGTTGTCGCGGTCTCGTTTTTTGTGTTTGACCGCGCAAGCCTGCTGAAAGGAACGAACATGAAGACTACTTTCGCACATTCAAGTGTCTCCCCTGGGCCTGTTTTGTCGCGTGATTGGCATACGCTCCCTATTGCGGTTGTGCTACAACAGTTGGATGCCTCACTCGATGGTCTGAATACGACCGAACTGGCCCACCGACGTAAACAGTATGGGCTAAATGAACTGGTGGAGCAAGGCACAAAACGTCCCTGGCAGATTCTCTGGGAACAACTCACGGCGGTGATGGTTCTCATCCTGCTGGCCGCCGCCGGGCTTTCGCTGGCGCTGGAGAAACAGGTTGAGGCTGGCGCAATTTTTGGTATTGTCGTACTGTTTGTCGCGCTAGGATTTCTGCAGGAGTATCGGGCTGAACGGGCTATTGCCGCACTCAAGCGCCTGACGGTGCCCACTGTGCGCGTTCGGCGCAATGGTGTACTCTCTGAGATTGCTGCATCCGAACTGGTACCGGGCGATGTCGTACTGCTTGCAGCGGGCAACCTGGTACCCGCCGATGTGCGGTTAACTGAGAGTGTCAATCTACGCATTCAGGAAGCCGCACTCACTGGTGAATCTGCACCTGTTGATAAAAGGATCGACCCGGTCGAAGGCGCTGATGTCGCGCTGGCTGACCGCAGCAATATGGCCTATATGGGCACCCAGGTGGCCTATGGGCGTGGCGCAGGAATAGTGGTTGCCACTGGTATGTCCACCGAACTGGGTCGAATCGCCGGGTTACTTCAGGCCGTGCCCCACACAGCAACACCGCTCCAACAGCGTCTGGATACCGTAGGCAAGCAACTGGCTCTGGCCGGTGTTGTCGTGGCGCTGCTGATCTTGACTATCGGGTTGCTGGCCGGTGAAACCCTGGCCGATATGGTGCTCACGGCCATTAGCGTTGCCGTAGCCGTCATTCCCGAAGGTCTGCCCGCCGTTGTCACCTTGACGCTGGCACTGGGGGCGCAGCGCATGTTGCAGCGCAATGCCCTTATTCGCCGGCTACCGGCAGTGGAAACGCTCGGTTCCGTCACGGTCATCTGTGCGGATAAAACCGGCACACTCACCGAGAATCGGATGCGTGTGACTGTTGTTGATGTGGCTGGTGAGCGGCTTGACGTTCAAGATCGAGAGACCGTGCAGCAGTCAACACCGCAGCGTATCAGTTCATTGCAGTTGGTACTGGCGATCGGCACACTCTGCAATGATGCAGTGCTAGAGATACCGGCAGACAGTGACACGCCGCACGTTCTTGGTGATCCGACCGAAGGGGCGTTGTTACTCGCTGCTGAACGTATGCACATATTCCAACCTGATCTTCAGCGTCTCCTGCCGCGAGTTGCCGAGCTACCGTTTGACTCTGAACGCAAACGGATGACTACTATCCATCAACTGGCTATGGATACAGATCCTGCAACCCTGTCTATCGCCGCCGACATACATCCGCTGCTGCAACACCTGCTGAACGAACCTGCGTCATATATAGCCTGTACCAAGGGTGCTGTTGATGGCCTGGTAGCAATAAGTAACCGAGTGTGGAACGGTGAACATGCGGTACCAATGACGGAAGCGTGGCACCAGCACATTCTGATTGCCAACGAGCAACTGTCACGTGACGGTATGCGGGTGCTGGGACTGGCCGTGCGTCCGCTGTCCAGTCCCCATGTGGATGCCCAGACTGAGCGCGATCTCATTCTGGTGGGTATGTTGGGTATGATTGACCCGCCGCGAGCCGAAGTTCGCGCCGCGGTCGCCACCTGTTTGCAGGCGGGCATCCGTCCGGTAATGATCACGGGCGACCATCCATTGACCGCCAGCTCTATTGCGCAGCAGCTCGGCATCTGTAACGATGCACAGGTGCTGACTGGTGCCCAACTGAACGCCTTGACGGACGCACAACTCGATGCGCTGGTTGAAGATGTAGCGGTTTACGCCCGGGTAGCCCCGGAACATAAACAACGCATCGTTGCCGCACTACGGCGGCGAGGGCACATCGTTGCCATGACCGGGGATGGGGTCAATGATGCACCCGCGCTCAAGCAGGCTGACATCGGTGTAGCCATGGGTATCACCGGTACCGATGTTTCCAAACAAGCTGCTGATATGGTACTACGTGATGACAACTTCGCGACAATTGTGGCCGCAGTCGAAGAAGGACGAGTGATTTACGACAACCTGCGGCGCTTCGTGGCCTTTGCGGTAACTGGTAATATTGGTAAAGTCGGGGTCATGCTTCTGTGGCCGCTGCCATTCCTGATCCTGAATAGACCACTTACCATGACGATTGCACTGCGACCGCTGCAGCTCTTGTGGCTCAACCTGATGACCGATGGACTGCTTGGTTTGAGTATGGGAGTAGAACCTGCGGAGCGCAATGTTATGCAACGCCCACCCCACCCGCCAGCAGCAGACATTTTTAGTGATGGCATGGGAAAGCGCACCCTGTGGGTTGGGAGTTTCATTGCGGTTCTGGCGCTTGGGGTTGGATTCTGGTACTACACTGCCGGGTTGGCCCGGTGGCAAACAATGGTCTTCACTTCGCTGGTGTTTCTCCAACTTTTCCAGGCGCTGGCAACGCGCTCCAACTACGATTCGCTCCTACGCATCGGCGTGTTTCGCAATCGGTTGATGTGGATCTGTATCGCCGTGATTATTGCCTTGCAACTGGCGCTGTTGTATGTCCCGGTGTTTCAGCGCATCCTGCATCTGCTACCCCTGACGGCAGGTGATCTCGGTGTGTGTATTGGCGTGGGTGTCGTGCTGTTCCTGGTGATAGAGGGCGCAAAGTGGTCTGCTCGGTAGTATCCGCAACCCGTGTGTCGGTGAGGTGTGTTTTTTTCACCCCATGATGCTTCACAACGCTCTCCTAAACCATGGGGGATGAACGGTAGGAGGTACCTACGCTCTATCAGACGAGCAGATCTCTGTGTTGGATTCCATCCGTTGCAGTGCGCGGGGGATGGTTCGTCCCCCTGTCCTGGCATAGACATATTTGCGAGATATGCGGCTGCTCCAGAACGCACCAATCCTGCAATCCTGAGACCTGGTGTAACGTCCCTCCAGGCACGTTTCCAGAGAGTCGCTGCGGGCAACCGTGTGATGGGGTGACGGCCACGATAGATCACCGTTGGGCGGAATGGTTCATCCACACCACCACTGAGTGCCCCAATACCTGCACTCCACAACAACCGCCCCCCATGGGCAAAGGGATGGCGATTATGTACCGCCTCCGTCACGACATATTGCGCTATGTTGAAGGACGCACCTGCTATCATGGCTGGTATCAAAGCAGTAAACGCGGGTGCCATATAACCAGCGAGTAGCCCTATCCCCATGCCCATCCCTCACAACTTAAGGGTTGTGGGATTCTGCCAGGGGCTGGCTAACCAATCCGGTTTGTGTTATTCTATCGCCCATGAGTAAAAAAAGCAAACCCCGTAATCCCGATCATGTACGCCGTACTAATCGCCCGACACCTGACAACGAGGTAGTCCAGGAGCGGATCAAGTCCTTGCTGACGCCGGCGGTCTATGGGCAACTGGCGTACTATCGCAGCCTCAAGCTGCGTGACCGTATTCTG
>DAOTWD010000013.1:0-6992 GCA_034435975.1 Chloroflexaceae bacterium
TCCGCCCGCTCACCGCCGCGGAAGAACGTGACGTGGCTGCGCGGATCAACGCCAGCGGCGCCGATATCGTCTGGGTGGGTCTGGGGACGCCAAAGCAGGACTACTGGGTGGCGCGCTTCCGCCCTATGCTGAATGCATCGGTGCTGATCGCCGTGGGCGCCGCCTTCGACGCATAAAAGTCAAGAAGAGACTGGTGCGTTAGCTATAACGCAGGCTTCTCTCTTTCGTGATGGAGCTATAGCAATCCTACGTGTGTGGTGAAGGCCCGAACCTTGTACTTTCCAGCCATCACCGCGATGCGCTGCTGTCCGGCCTTCAAGGCGTTTGCCGCGCGGCTGGCCGCCAAGGGCAAGCCCAAGAAGGTGATTATCGGTGCGGTGTGATGCGCAAACTGACGCATGTGATCTATGGCGTGCTCAAGCATCAGACGCACTACGACCCGGCCAGGGTATGCGGGTCGTTCACCGCGACAACATAATATCTGTCAGGTGCAGCGCCAAGAGTTTTCCTATCGCTGAGCACGATCCCGAGTCGCACCTGACAGGTTTACAACCCGCGTAGGATTGCTATACCAGTGCTAGTCAATTCTCTGGGCAAGCAGTATATTCCAACAATGCCTGGCTGCGCTCCCGTATATTGCGAGGACCCGTTATCCATATCGCAATGATCTCGGCGTCAATCCGATGGTATCGAAACCGTGCAAACCAAAAAACTGAGCCAACACAAGTGTCAAATAGAGAGGGTTCAATAAAAGATATCGATGCCATAAGCGTCGTGGTTCCTGAACCAAACGAAAAGACCATTCTAGACCATAACGTTGCAACAAGACTGGAGCCTGGGGTAATGTGCCAGCATGAAAATCGAAAGCCGCACCAACCGCAAGAGATGGCATGGATAAAATATCTCGATGCTCGTATACCCACACTTCTTGGCGCGGGCAACCTAGCCCAACGAATGTTATCGCCGCGCCACTACATTTGATGGACGCAGCTATTTCCAACTGTTCTTCTTCTGTTAATTGACGAAACAATGAAGGATGAGCGCCAGCAATAACTAAACCGGGAAAACGCTGCTGTAAATTCCTGCAGAGCTGTTTTAAAACACTAGCACGGCTCCCATAAAAATATATCGGTAGTTTTTCAATAGCAGCACGTTCACAGACCTTTAATGTAAGCGTCGGTCCATAAACACGATCAACTAAGTTAACTCGGTAAAGCATATTCAGTGCCCAACGCACAGGCTGACCATCAGGGACAACCATATCGAGCTGATTGAGACGATAGCGCTGTTCAGGATCCATGACACCTGTCATAACCCCATGAACAGCTAATGCGGATACAGCAAGCGGCTGTCGTTGTCTGGCTGCAGCAATGATTCTCTCTACAGCAGCCTCATAATCAATTGCATTGATTAGTATCCCTAGTAGATTGTATTTTCCAGAATCGATCATAAGTGTATTTAAGTTGAGCACGATACTATCGAATTCACGAGGACCTGTAGCTCCTTCGAGAAACGCCCGCACTGGCAATGCGGCTTCCGGATCGGAGGAGTCACCCGAATGATGCAACAGCGTATGAACGATTCAAATGCGTTCCCGGTTGACGTGACCACAAGGTCTTGTGCAACATGTTTGACAGACATGCTTATAAACTGACTCTCACGTCGCGCGGGCTCCCACACAAGAAATTGCACTAGACGTTGAATAGCATATCCGGTTGGTGGGCCAGTGCTGTCCTAAAACACGTTTATGACCAACGTCCACGATTCATCTCAAAAATTTCTTGCAAAATCCTCGGAACATCGTACTGTATGTTCCACTCCGGGTAATGAGATTTAAAACGCCTCAGATCGCTAATCCACCAGATGTGATCGCCTATTCGATTAGTTTCGGAGTAACTCCAGCGCAACGCTTTTCCGCTAATTTGTTCGCAGAGCCGAATTGCTTCTAACACAGAGCAATTACTCTCACGCCCTCCTCCGATATTATACACCTCAGCAACTCGTGGTTTGCGAAAGAATGCATCAAATGCTTGTATCAAATCGGCGCTGTGAATATTATCACGCACTTGCTTCCCGTTATAACCAAAAACGGTGTAGGGAGTTCCGGTCATTGCACAGCGCATCAAGTAAGCAAGAAATCCGTGCATTTGTGTCCCTGAATGATTTGGCCCTGTTAAACATCCTCCTCGAAAACAGACAGTATACATTCCAAAATAACGTCCATACTCTTGGACTAAGACATCAGCGGCAACCTTTGAGGCACCGAATAAACTGTGTAAACTCTGATCAATAGGCATATCCTCATTAATACCGTTCACATATGGATGGAAAGGGTCAATTTCCCAGCGCGACTCTTGCTCGATAAGAGGCAATTGATTTGGCCGATCGCCATACACTTTGTTAGTTGACGTAAAGATAAAAACTGCTTCTGGCGAGTAGCAACGAGTTGCTTCGAGAAGATAAAGAGTGCCATTAGCATTGACTGTAAAATCAGTAATAGGATCACGCGCAGCCCAATCATGACTTGGTTGGGCTGCCGTGTGAATAATGAGCACTACATTTTTACCATAGCGAGCAAAGATTTGATTAATCGAATCACTATCACGGATGTCAACATCATAGTGTGTATATTGAGAGAGCGCAGTGTTAAGACGCTCCCTGTTCCAAAGCGTTGAAGCTTCATCACCAAAGAAGTAGCGACGCATATCATTATCAATACCAACTATTTCCATACCTTGATTTGCAAAGTATATGGCCGCTTCAGATCCAATAAGTCCAGCAGATCCGGTGATGATTGCAACACTCATAGACAACCCCATCCATCCGTCCGGAGAGTGCGTGAGGCTCTTTCTGCCAATCCGGTTCACGATAAAGCGGCAACTGGCTTACGCGTAAGCAAACGTAGATAGTGCTCCATAAAGGCGAGCTTGACCAAGCCGAGGTAGTTGAGGGCCACCTTCTCGTAGCGGGGAGCGACAGCGCGACCCTCCTTGAGCCAACCAACACACTGCTCGGGTGCAGCGCAGTCACGGTACCGGTCGCGATTATAGGTGCAGGGACGACCAGGCTTGGGCTTACCAGTGCGCTTGCGCGGCGGAATACCTGGTTTGCTGCCACCCTTGCGCAGCCAGTGGCGAATACGACGCGCATCGTACCCGCGGTCGGCAACTACCCGCCGTGGCCGCCGGCGGCGGCGCCCAAAACGCGGCAGACGTACCTGTTCGAGCCGTGCTTCGGCCTGGGTGACTTCTTGCGTCTGCCCTCCAGTGAGCCGGGCATTGAGCGGCAGTCCCTTGCGGTCGCTCAGGAGGTGGATTTTGGTCGAGCAGCCTCCGACTGCGTGCTCAAGGGCGTGGTCTGCGGGTTATTTTCCCGCATCAGGCCCCCTGTTTTCCGCGCCCCGGCAGCGGCGCGATGCGCACGAACCACGGTGCCATCAAGCCCCCATTGGTCGGAGTCGATCAGGCCCTCCTCGTCGAGTTTGCGTTGAAGCGCTTGCATGACCCGGTCCCAAATCCCCTCACGGCGCCAAGTGGGGTAGCGGTCATAGATGGTCTTCCAATTGCCGTAGCGCTCGGGAATACCTGGCCAGGGAGCGCCGGTGTGCAGACGTCAGCAGATGCCGTTGATGATCGGGCGGTGCTCACCGTACGGGTGGCCCACCTGCTTCGTATTGCTCGGCAGGTGAGGCTCAATCAGCGCATATTGCTCGTCTGTCAGATCGTAGCGACCCATCATTCCCTCCAGTTCCTCGTTTTGGAGGTAGTCTACCATGACCGCTACCGGATTGGCAGAAAGAGCCTAACATCAGGGATCTGCACTGCATGAATATAGACATTAAGAACACGAAACGACGGTACGTGCTGTGTCGAGTTACAGAGTAAGTATATCATACCAGCCGCCCATGCGGCTCTGCCGCACAACACCGCAATGAAAATGAGTTTGTTCCTGGGACGGCGCAGCCCTCCCAAACCCTCCCGCGGGTGGGGGAATGGGGAAACCCGGTTTCCCCATTCCCCGCTCCGAGAGCTTATTTTCACGTTAGTACCGCAACACCTTAGGTCTTGTGAAATCCGTTGAGCACCGATTGCCTATTCTTCTTCTGAGCGATTATCACCTGTGATGTGCCGAGTATTTTCAGGAAAGGCATCCCTTCGCAGAGCCATGCCAGTGCTCTCAGAAGCACAACTGATTTTTTTCAGTAAGGACGGCTGCGCACCTGAATACGTGGAGCGAGCGCAGGACGTTCGTGCGCATCCTGACGGCCTTCGCCGCTGATCGGTTGGAACGCGGCACGCTCGACCGTTCGGCACGCTTCCTAGACGACGCCTTCGGGGTGGCAAACAACGGCGCGACGGCGTTGGAACGTCTAAGCGGGGCACCGGTTCGACGCTCCTGGCAAGTACTGCCCGCGCCAATCATCCTCTCGCCGGCCACGTTGCGTCTGCTAAGCCACAAACGTCCGCCCGGTTAGAGACCCGCTTGCCTGGCGAGTTGTCGAGGCCGCTCCTGAACCGATTATCAGTGACCGTGCCTACCGAATCAGCAGTTATAGCAGCGGGACGCTTTTTGAGGCGCCATTGCAGGTAGGAGGTGTAGCAAGAAGCACGAACCTCGTAGAGACTGCTGCGCAGCATGTGGCTGATAGTATATATGAACTTGTGGTTTCAGTCAAATCTGGCTATCTGGGTAAGTCAGGGCTTGAGCAAAGTCCGTACGTTCGGCCACAAAAGAACACCCGGTCTGTTCGTATGGAGCTATTCCACAACCATGCTGACAAACGAGGTGTTCACGATGCATGATACCACCGAGCCCATGACGTTTGACCTGCCAACTGATGTCCCCTTTGCCTTCAGCTTGACCGACCTGGCCGAGCAACTCGCACCGCTCGTGGATCAACGCCAACCGCGCGGCAAGCGCTATCCCCTCGTGCCGTTGCTCCTGACGGCGGTGCTGGCCAAACTGGCTGGCTATCCCCGCTTGGAAGACCTCAGTGACTGGGCGCGCCTCCGTGCGGCGGATCTGACCGCCCGCTTCGGCCTGGCGCGGCGCACCATGCCCCATCAGGCGACCTGGAGCCGGATCTTTGCCCACGCGCTTGACCTCCCCGCCTGCGCAGCCTGCCTGACCAGATTCTTTCTGGCCCAACGCCAGACGTCTGCGGTACCGACGCGCGGCAGCATCGTGCTAGCCCTTGATGGGAAACCCTTGCGTGGCACCATCCCAGCGGGGCAGAGCCAGGGCGTCCATCTGCTCGCGGCCTATCTCCCTGAGGAGGGGAGCGTCGTGGAGGAGGGGAGCGTCGTGGCGCAGGCGGAGGTTGCCCGCCAGGAGCACGAGATGGTGGTAGCTCCGACGGTGCTGGCACGCCTGCCCTTGCAAGGGGTCGTGGTCGTCGGCGATGCCATGCACACCCAACGGGCCATCAGCACGACGATGGTGGAGGCCGAGGGTGCCTATCTGTGGTTTGTCGACCAGCACCAGCCGACGGGGCTCGACGACCTCAGCCAGCTGTTCGCCGAGCCTGAAGCCGCCAAGGGCGGGAGCCTCCCGCCCACGGATTTCGAGACGGCACGGAGCTGTGAGCGCGGCCACGGACGGGTCGCGGAGCGCATCATCACGGTGAGCAGTATGCTGCACGACGACACCCCGTGGCCGTATCTGAAGCAGGTCTTCACGCGTGAACGGCGCTGGTGGGACGCCAGGGGTGAGCACGCTGAGGTGCGCGATGGGCTGACCAGCTTGCCACGCACGGGTGCCGCCCCGACGAACCTCTTGCGGATCGCCCGTGCGGAGTGGGGGATTGAGAATGGGTTACACCACCGGCGTGATGTGACGCTAGAAGAAGATGCTTGTCAATTGCGGCGTGGACGGGCACCTCAGACCAATGCCGTGCTCAACCATATCGTCGTGAGCCTCGTGGTGTCGAGTGGCGCGACCAATTTGGCCGCAGTCCAGCGCCAGTTTGCGTTTGCTATCGACCGGGCGTTCGCCCGCATGGCCTTCGCCGCTGGCCGTCCCTGACTTTGCTCAAGCCCTGGCCGCGCTGCCGTTCCGATTGCCCGATACGCGCAACCGTGGTACACTTAGCCGGCTTTATGAGCGAGCTGTCATCTGATCCACAATGCGGTGCGATCGGACCCCGCGCTTCGTCGATCGCTGTCACAGTCCACCAGGTGGCCTATGCTCGAACGGTTGCGTTACCGGGTCATCGGAAGCGTTCTGGCCTGGGATCTGGCGCTCACGCTCGTCACCCTCTCCGTCGCCTCGCATATTCGCCTGACCTTTGAATTGGGCATGGATCTGCCCGCCGAGGCGGCCCAACTGCCCTGGCAGCTCTACCTCGCCGTGGCGCTGATCTGGCTGGCAGTCTTTCTCTTGCTCACGCCGCAGCGCGCGCTCTTTACCCGCGGCCTCGTCGAAGCGATTGGCCGCCTGATCGGCGCGGTGGTGCTCGCCTCGGCCAGTTTTGCCGGCTTGCTCTACCTCTCCCTGCGGGAAGTCTCGCGCCTGCAGTTCCTCTACTTCGCCGCGCTGAACCTGAGCGTGCTGCTCCTCTTCCATCTGGGGGTGCGGGTCTACGTCTATTCGCGCAACCGGCTGCATACCCGGCGCCGGGCATTGGTGGTGGGCGATGCCAACACGGCTGAACGCCTCGCCGATGAGTTCTATCGCCGGCCCTGGACCGGGGTCAGCGTCGTCGGGTATACCAGCGATGCGCTGGATGCGCCGGGCCGCGTGCCGCGGCTGGGGTCCGTGGAAGAGACCCGCCGCCTGATTGATGCGCATCAGGTGGACGAAGTGATCTTCGCCTTGCCCCACCAGCAGCAGGAGCGGGTGGCCCGGCTCTCGCTCAGCCTGCTCCAGGAGCCGGTGATGGTGCATATGGTTCCCGGTGTGCTGGACCTGATCTTCGCCCGCACACCGGTGGAAACCGTCGGCGGTATTCCGCTGATCAGTCTGCGCGAGTCGGCCCTCACCGAGCCGCAACG
>DAOTWD010000014.1:0-242752 GCA_034435975.1 Chloroflexaceae bacterium
TGCAGGCGGGTGCGATAGGCTGCATCGCGGGTGGCGTGTTCGGCTGCTTGCAGCGCAGATGCGGCTTCGGCCGTCAGTTGGAAGGTTCGGTGTGTCATACACACCATTGTACATCATCTACTTGATCTCTCTATTAGATAACCCGATTTGCCCGGTTGCTCAAACCAGGGAGCTTTTTCGCCTGCGGCAGCAGGGAAGCGGGGAAGTGCTGGAACGTTCCAACGCTGGAAGGTACCGCTCTGACGAACGAACAACGGGCGAACGAACTAAACCACCGCGTAACTCGTGTCCATAATACCAACATAATGAACGAAGAGCGTTACTGCGTTAAAAAATCACGCACCACCCGATTATACTCATCGGGGCACTCAATCATGGGGAGATGTCCGCATTTTTCAATCCAGATCAACCGGCAATCAGGTATCAGGCGCGCCACTATCGGGAGACCGGCAGCAGGCATGATTGCGTCATGACGGGCACCAATCAATAACGTTGGCACGGTCACCTGTTGTAAAAATGCGTTATAGTTCGGGCTACCCGCACTGGCAGCACTCTCCAGAGCAGTACGGCGATCCATCCGCAGAAAATCAGCAAAACTGTCCTGGATGATGGTATTATCGGTAGGCATACGATAAAAAAAGCGCCGCACCACGGTGCGGTAGATCAACGGCTTATGTTCCATCCATGGCTTGCGTAACTTGATCCATAATGCCAGCACACGGTGGAGTTGCTGTACCACTCGACGTTCGCGCTCGTTACGGTAGGTACTGGCACAGGTCAATATCAGCCGTCTGACCCGCTGCGGCCATCTGGCGGCCACATAGACCGCAATGCTGGCAGCAAACGAGTGACCATTCAGATCAAACTGCTCCAACCCTAACGCATCAGCAAATCCAATAATCAGGTCAGCGAATCGTTCAGCATTTACCGGCTCGTTGAGCGGTGGCGATGCACCATAGCCGGGCAAATCGAGCGCATATATACTATGCGTATGTGCCAATTGAGCGATGGTATACCGCCAATAGCGTGATGAACCGCCCCATCCGTGAAGCAACAACAATGGTGAACCTGTACCAGCGTGAAGATAGTGTACCGGGCCACTTGATAGGGTGACAGTATGCATAGTTTGCAAGGTCTAGTATTATGTCAGACGCCGTATTATTGTACCCCTTCCGGTGGGGTGGCTCTTCCATGATGATCATGCGCATCACGTGAAGGGCTGCCCCACTTCCAACCCATTACCTCCGCAACTCCTGCGGGTGAAAGTTCTCCTGAACGGGTATGTATTGCTGGCAGCTATTATAGCATAGCTGTTACTCATTGTATGCAATGAACGCGTTCAGAAAATCCGCGCGGTCGAGCTTGAGTCGCAAACCGGGCATCAGGTGACTCACGTACTCCGGGTATGTGTTCACCCCTGGGGAGATTTGTGATATATATTAAAGAACCTCATATTCCGTGCCTGCAGCCGCTTAGTACTTCAACGAGACTTCATCGTGGCAAGGGTGCGGAGGCTCACATCCATAGGGTTACTCCACGTGATTTTCCTGACGATACTGCTCACGTAGATCATCAATACTCACCAGTGTTCCATCTACGCTTTCATAGTACCAATACTCCCATCCGTTACATCTCGGTCGATTCTGAATCAGTGCCGCAATTTTGTGGATGGAACCGCTGTGCTGCTGCCAGGCAAGGGAGGAGTCTGCTTTGAGGGTTGCTACAAAATTCCGATCCTTTATAAAAGAGCTTCTGGCTTTTGAGTTGAATGGGCTTTTTTACCATGTACTTTAATACGTTCTGAACCTGTGCAGAGTGGGATATACCATACGTTTTGCATCTGTTTCCCATCATTAAAGTTCTTCATAGCCTGATAATTAAAGGTGTACTTCTTCTGGCTCGCTGATTTTTTGGCCCAGATGATCGTTTCTGTAGCATTCTGAAACCGGGTTCCTCGGAAATTAGGCATCGGATTCGTCTTATGCCATATAACATCATTCAGAATCCAATAGCCCAGAATTATCTTGCCAACACGAAAAATATTGTGGTAAGAACCAATCACCCAGATAGTCCCGTCATTTTTTAATACACGACGGCATTCTGATAACCACGTCTCTGTAAAATGATCATACTCTGCAAAGTCAGCAAATTGATCCCACTCGTCATCAACACCATTAACGACAGTCTGATCAGGCCGAAGCAATTCGTTTTGCAGTTGTAAGTTATAGGGGGGATCGGCAAAGATCAAGTCGACAAATTTTTCAGGCAAGGTCTTGAGAACATCAATACAGTTTCCTTGAATAATAATGTCATTCAAAGGGAGTTCCTCTGTGGTTTGTTCGTTGAGACATGTATGCTGCCGCATCTTCGACACTCCTGCTCCTTGCGCTTCTATACAGTTGATATACGCATGGAATCCAAGTATAGCATCTCTGTGTATGAATGACCAGAACTACCAGGCGACGTTCTCATGGCCCTTCGCCTGTTATACGAGGTCACTTGCATTCATGGCACGGCCTCTCTCATCTGACGCTCCATTCATATTATCGGTGCCAGGTGCCATGCCTGCTGTGGGATGGGCGCAACAAAGTCAGCCGTCATAGGGTCTGGAGTTGACGATTCTGCAATCCTGGATATGATCTGAGTTTGGGCAGCGAAATCAGCGTGTGGGCAAGAGTGCCGGGTTGCGCAGTACAATGTGACTGCGAAGCGTCGGTCATAACACTGCCTGGCTCAAGCCGAGACTCCGGTCGCTCGCGGAGATGGATGGTGTGTACCGTGCCTGCACTGAACAGGATGGAGGCCTGTTAGTTCAATGATTGCCTCGTTGCGTGGTATCTTACGCTTTATTAGCACCGACCATGGTATTATCGAAACCGGTGGCGTGGGCTTCCTGGTTCATGCACCACGCCCGGTACTGGAGCGCCTCGGCACTGTGGGCGACGAGGTGTTTCTGTACACGCTGCTGATTGTGCGCGAAGATGCGTTGACGCTGTATGGCTTTGCCACTGCCGAGCAGCGGGCACTGTTCGAGAAGCTCTTGAGTGTGGCCGGTGTCGGGCCACGGATGGCTCTCAACATGCTGTCGGCAGCAACACCGGATGAGTTGCGACTGGCGGTAGCGCACAAAGACACGGCCCGCCTGTCACGCATTCCAGGGATCGGCAAGAAGATGGCCGAACGGCTAGTGCTGGAACTACACGGCAAACTCGACCTGACCGGCCTGCCTACCGCTGCACCTGATGCGCCCCTTTCCGTGATAACGGTCAACAAGGATCTGGCAGATCTGCTGATCAGCCTGGGCTATAGCAGCGCTGAGGCGCAGGCGGCATTGGCGGCACTGCCCGCTGATGCACCGCCTGATATAGAGGAACGGCTGCGGCTGGCGCTGCGCTACTTTGGTAGTGCATAGAGCGTTGCGTCAAAAGAACGTGTTACGCGCCAATCCCTCGAAAATAGACCTCTTGCATATCCATGTCTATGAGCAAGTAATGTTGTCCTGCATGTGTCCACGTATTGGTAATAATATCCGTTGTCCAGTAACATTGCGGGTCTTTAATACTCTCAAATTGCCATGGTGGATGGAACCTGATCTCGGTATGCTTTAGTTCCAGATAAGGGAGAACTTGTGTGCATTCCACCGGTTCATACTCATGGGTAAGCAGTTGTTGGATGGTGTTTTCGCTCGTACGAAACCGCAGCCAGAGATTATACCCTTGCCAGGTATCACCGCCACCTTGCAGGTCTACAACATCGGTGGGAACAGGGCTGGCTAGCACATACTCAAACATTTCAACCGGGGTATTGCCTGATTGCACGTCAAATGATCGTAACCGTACAGCCAGTCCACCCATACACACGCACAGAAGCAGAGCGACTGCCATTGTGCCAGCAACATGTTTGACCCATTTCTTTTGCATTAGCGATCGGATTTTCACTTCATGCTATGCATCTCGTTCAGGACTTACGCAGTGGTCTGGTCAATTTGCCTTTGCGCCTTCGGCAGAGTGGTACTTTGTCTTCTTTTTCCTCCAAATTTTTGCCCACTGCGAAAACTTTGGAGGAAAAAAAGAGTCCCTTCCTCGTGGCGTTCAGGAATGATCGGGGTGCCGGTTTGAAATAGCATCGAGTAACCCCTTCATATACCGCGGTTCCTGTCCTTCAGCGGCGCAGCAAAGGCAATCATACGCGGGCTATCGCTGGTATATTCGTCCAGGTCATACGACCCATACACAGCGCGGAGCCTGAAGCCCGCCCGTGCCAGCACATGCTCCAGTTCGTAGCGATAGAGCCAGCGCATACGAAAGCGCATAACGCGGCGTGTCACCTGGCCAGCCGGATCAACCTCATCATAAAAATAGGTCACCTGGTTTGTCTGGGTCGCCAGATCACTCTCCTGGGCCACAAATTTATAGACGTGCCGCCCGTCCAGGTCAAACTCACGTACCAGCACCAGTCGATTGTCCTCCTGGTGTATCTGGAACGGATCGGGGTTAAAGAGGTCGAGGATCAACAAGCCATCGGGTTGTAAAGCATGTCGGATCGTTTTGAGCGCGGCCAGCTGATCGTTGATCGTCTCCAGATGCATAAACGAGTTGATCGCAACAAAGGCCAGCGCAAAATGACGGGCCGGCAGTTCGACCGTGCGAACATCAGCTTGCACGAGCGTGACCTGCTGCGCGATGCTGGCCGCCGCCAGGCGTTGCCGCGCAATGTTCAGCATAGCCGCCGAGACATCCACGCCGGTCAATGCATAGCCATCCTCAGCCAGTGGCACCAGTACCCGCCCCGTGCCACACATCAACTCCAGGATGGGTGCCCCGGTACGGCGTATCATCTCCCGATAGAGCGGAATATCCTCAACGTGATCGCCAAAATCCAGATCATAATACCGCGCAAAGGGATCATAGGTCTGCTCACTGTCCATACGGCTACCTAGATCACCAGCAAGACCAGCAACAACCCTAGTACAACACCAAACGCCAGCAATCCTATCAGGCCATATGCCAGCACCTTGCCGCTAATGATCGGCTCGAACTGCGGCGTTCGTGGTAATTCCTGCAGACTGAGGTCGCTGCTATGATCCTTCGTATCCCACGGTAGCCCTTGCGACAATGATCGCACTGAACGGTCAGCGGGTGGTACTGGTGGTCGGTACAGTATATCCGGTTGAGTTGGTGTAGATATCGGGCGTGATGTATCTCGATACGTACGTATAGGTGGAGACAGGGTGGTGGGTAAGCGCGTTTCGCTACGCTGGGAAATAGAACGAATTGTACGTCCAAGAGCCATCACGACCATTGCCACGATGAACGCCCCGATGATGAACGGCAAAGGGGTTATGCCCAGGGTCACTGTGCCACCCGTAATACTGGAAATAATTGATGATAGAATGCGCCCAATCTGTGGCCCCAGAAACAGCAGCAGAAAGAACAGAATGCCAATCCAGTTGGTGTTATTTCCCGATTTCGGGTTTCCTTCCGAAGGATGTTCCATATCATACCTCGTGCAGGTTGCTCTATACTTGAGGAGCATTGACGACCAGGCGTTGCTCGCCGCCGCTATATCAGCTTACATGCAACACCAGCGTCACTGCGCTCCATCCAGGCTCATCTTCCTCGCATCTCTATTGTAGCACGTAACGAGTTGCGGAACATAGACTGGCAACACGTTCAGGGTACTTGAAGATCTGATCGGTGAGAAATGTCAGCGACAATCGCTTTGGCACCCACCAGCTGTTGCTCGTAAGCCACATAACAATCGTTCAGTCGTCATATACCAATTAATACCATAGACCGAACGAAGTGCCTGCCGGTTTATCTGAAAAGCTCTCGCACGGCGATTGACCAACCCGGTACCACATCGGCACCATCAAGGGTATCCTCTTCGGTGAGGAGGGGTATCTCGCTTTGTGAGCGATACACTGTACCCGTGTGCTGGCGTGGATTGACTATCACCACCATCCGTGTTCCGGCAGTGAGCCAGTCCATGAAATTGTCATCGATTTCGGTGTATAAATCATGAGGTGAAACAACCTCAACCGCTACATCAGGCGCACCAGGCCAATACCCGGCTGTATCACCCACTAGGAGATAGGAAATAGGAGATAGGAAATAGGAGATAAAAGAGAAGTCCTCCCCAGTGGTTCCCTATTTCCTATTTCCTGACAGCTAATTTCTCCAACGCGAGGGGCTGTGGTTAACTGAACGCCTGTCTCTGCTGCATACACAGCACCAAGATTATGGGCACGCACGTATTGATCCAGCGGGGTAGTGATATTGATGGCCAACCGACCGTGATGATGACCAGCGGGTGTCATGAAGCGTATTGCTCCTTGAACCAGTTCATGGCGACCACCATCGTCGGGTAGATGGAGCAAGTCATGCGCCGTTATGATGTACAGCGTGACCGTCATAGCGAGCCTCGCATAGTCTATAGCATCCATTCCGCAGAAAAGCCGCTCAATGTGCAGCAAGATAACTATGAAGATTATAGCATAGGCTTATCCACCCTGCCCTGGTCGAACTCTCTCAGCTTTGAGCCATGTCTTGCTGGTACAGTTCTTGCTTTGGTGCAACATATCTATAAAAATGCAAATCAGGAGAACTCGATGGCAGTAAAGGCAATAACAACAACCACAGATACCGATGCATAATCTGATCCGCAGTTGCTCGGTGCAGAGCGATCGGGGCAAGTTTTCCTGATTAAACCGACGAAAGACGCGATTGCGCGCAAGATTTTTACTGGTGACTGGCTGACCAATCTTGTTCACTATGTCTTTTCTGGTGCGCCTAATCCCTATATCTGGAATGAAGATGCGTTGGTGTGTGCCTATTATCGCCGCAAAATTGTGGGTGTGCTGGTACGGATCTGGTTTGGCACACAACTAACGGTAGCCGATGCAACTGATATGGGTTGGCATGCCGAACTACGCGCCTATCAGTTGGACACAGAATTTATACCGGGTCGTCCAGTGGCCTTGCGCCATCCTTGACGCCGCGCTCAACAGAGTGAACTCGACCTTCTGGTCAACCAGATTATGCGCCCGCTGCAAGCACACCTGATCGCTGCGGGGGTTGATGGTTTGATGGTCTGGTATGGCAGGCCGGTAAAGGTAATCCTGTGGCGCTAAATAACTTCTTACTGATCGATAATGAGCGTGGTCGTGGTGACTATCGGTTTAGTTGGATTGATCTTGAATCGGGTGTATCGGCGCTGGTTCCCATTAATCCGCTTACGCTGTTTCGGTTTTATCTGCCGAAATCGGTGCGTCATCGGCGAGCGCTGTTTGACGATGTAGATATCAGTAAGCTCAAAGCCTATATTGCGCTGCATCAGGCCGACATACACTTGCATATTGGCAAGCCAAGCTATACGCAACTCTTACAGTGGCTCGAAAGTCTGGCATACCATCAACAGAGTTGGAAACGTATGCGTCGGGTGGAACGCAGTGTTACCTATCAACTTAAGAAGGGTAATATTCGTCCAGCCGAGGCAGAGTGGTTTATCCAGCATCCACTACGCTGGTACTGGCGTGAATTGATCAGAATTACCCCACGTGTTTTTTATACATTCGTTATTCAACTGCCCCGCAAGGTGCTGAACAAACTGCGCTCGATCGACTATATACAATTCGTTCGGCGGAGCTGGTTGTCGATTACCTCGCAGGCATATCGGTTACACCTGGCACAAGAGTATGTGTATGAACGCATCAGCCATTGGGAGCAACGCCAGCAGTTAACGTCGGAAGAGGCGGCATATCTCGCGGCCGAGTTAGACGATGACGAGGCTGGCGATTATTTGATGGATTTTGGGGTGCATCCTGGCAGTAAAGGCCTTGATTTCGATCTTTGAATACATCGTTCTGCCCATCCTATATCTGCTGGGCATTATCAACCCGATTACGCTTGGGCTTCTGCTGCTCAGTGACGGGCCACTTTTTCGTACGCCCTATACGCTGGTACGTATGATTCAGGCCGCTTTTCGGCGGCAGGAAATCCCCTGGATTGCCTTCCTGGTGAGCTTGATACCCTTGTTCGGCATGCTGGCCTACCCCTGCCAGATGATGTATTCGGCTACGGAGAAGCAAAGCAAAATTGCCCGACTGATCATCTATGATGCCTTTACACGTATCGGGGAGCATGTTCCGATCTGGGGCGGGAAGGACACCTATACGGAGCATTTTTTCAACCGTATTGCGGATCGGCTTGTGCGCTAACACCTGTAGCCTTTATGTAACAGGACGTATGTGATCACGCGAACACAACGGCTTTTTCGCCGACGTTTACCCTGAACGCAGTCGAATAGGGATACGTTGGGTAGTTCCAGGTACTGACGCAGCCAGGAGGCAAAACAAACTCTTGTCGCACGCTGATCTATGCTTGCCCGCTATGACCTCGTCAAATCAAATGCGATGATCCTGCTTGTGGCATGGTTCGTGGCAGCCTGATGATTAGCGTCATATGTTAAAAAGTGCTATACTTGCCGCCAATATAAGCCTGCCAGATTATTAGTAGTCGAACTTAATCCGCAGATTACGCAGATTACGCAGATTGATTCTAACAAATCCGTGTAATCTGCGGAATCTGCGTAATCTGCGGATGATATACTATGGACAATAAACGTGACGAACAAACCTTCGCGATCATCGGCGCGGCCATGGCAGTGCATCGAGAGCTTGGGCACGGGTTTCTGGAGACGGTATACCAGGAAGCACTGGAGTTGGAATTTATTCGCCAAGGCATTGCCCACGAGCGTGAAACAGCGATCCCCATCTACTACAAGGGTCAGATGCTCAACACACGCTACCGTGCCGACTTCGTTTGCTTCGATACTGTGATTGTCGAACTGAAGGCGCTTGAGCGACTCACAACCAGGGAAGAGGCCCAGTTGATTAACTATCTGAAGGCCAGCAGAAAGCACAAGGGTCTGCTCTTAAACTTTGGTGCCAAAAGTCTTGAATACAAGCGCATGGTTCTCAATCTGCGTGAATCTGCGTAATCTGCGTGAATCTGCGTAATCTGCGTAATCTGCGGATGAGGAAGCGCGTATGTATGTGGCCCTAAATCATGTTTTACCCATCTCATTGGCGAAAAGGATAACGTTTATACGAAGGGGTCATATGATTCCTTGCAGCAACATGATGGCTGACCGCGTACCGCCTGATGAAGGTTGAAAAAATCAATGTTCACGCACATACGTCCGCAGAACCGGCTCAAATCAGGCCTGCGGCCACTGGCGTATCCAGCTTGTTAACCGTTCATCAGGCGTTCCGACGCTCTCAGGGCAGCGGAGTCAGCTTGCGTACCCGTCCATTCGCCCGGTCTGCGATATAGAGTTCATTATTGGGCGTAATAAATAACCCTTCTGGTCGATTCAAGTGGGCACTGGTTGCCGCGTTGCCATCACCAGTATTACCCGCTACGCCAGTACCAGCAATGGTCTCGATAATGCCGCTTACGGGATGGACACGGCGGATACGGTGGCGCGCATCGTCAGCGATATAGATGCTGCCGTCAAGCCCGACTGCTAAACCATGGGCATGGCTAAAACCAAACGAAGCTGCGGTTGCCAGACCACCATCGCCGCAGGCGGCGGTGGCTGAACTACAGTTTTGCCCATTCCCGGCGACAACTTGCATGGTGGCTTCAGTGAGCGGCGTCGTGATGGTATCGCCGGGCGACCCTTTGTAGACGCGGAGCCGGGGGGCATCCATGCCCATCACATACACGCTGCCATCGGGGCCGACAGCGACCGCACTGAGGCGGGTGATCATATTATTGGCATACACGGAGCGCGTACCGGTATCCAGGTTGACCATCGTGACCTGCCGCCCGTTCATCTCCGAGATGTACAGGATATTGCGCGTACGGTCTACCGCTACGCGTGTAGGCAGATTGAGACTGGTGGTCTGGACAGTCACCGCCCCGGTTGCAAGATCGGCGCGGCGTACCTGGGCCACTGGACTATCCCACCATGCACCCAGATAGGCGTAGGTGCCACTGGCATCAACGTCGATGCCGGTCATATTAGCGACCGAGGGGCTGAGGGTGATGGTACTCACGACTCCTTCCGGTGTTATCCGCCGGAGTGTGCTACCGCCGACAAAGTACACCGTGCCGTCGGATGCCACGGTTACATCGGAGACCATACCGCTGGCAACGGTGCTGATGGTAAAGCTTGTGGGCGTCGTTGCCAGCGAGTCGCCCAGGTCGTGGGTGAGCGTATTGAGCGTGTAGGGCACGATGTCGGCAAAGGCATGTGAATAGACCCGATTCCAGCCCGTGCCGCTGTTGACAGTGTAGATGAGATCACCCTCGGTGATGGTGCCTGGTATGATCAGGTACAGCAGGTAGCTGGCCGTGCTGTCCAGGGTGATCGGGGGGCTGAAGCCATAGGTATAAAACCCATCACCAGTCAGGCCGGTGATCGCGCCAGCTATGACTGGCTGACCATCCTCGTCCCACACGGTGCCACTGATCTGCAGGATCGTCGGGGCAATCTCCAGCGTGTTGGCGATGTCCAGGCGATAGTTACGCACAAACGTACAACTGGTGGCGCTACAGCCGTCCGCTGCTCCGCCCGGAAGCAGAGTCGCGCTATCCAGGCCGGGCATTGTACCCGTCAGTCCGCTCGCCTGGCCCCACATACCACCTGTGGCATAGGTGATGCGATCAAGATCGATCGCATCCAGGGTGATGAGGCGGAGTGGATCGGAGGTACAGGTATAGGCCAGGCTCGTGCCAGGTAGACTCTGCGCACACACGATCTCGGCATCGGCGGTGATGGTCAGGGCACTGGTGGTACGCAGCCAGTCATCCGTCAGCGGGAGGTCAGGGACGGGCCAGAGCGGGGCCAGGTCGCCCGTAAAGCGCAGCACCAGGTCACGTTCTTCACCAAACGTGTAGGACAGTTCGTTCCGCGCCCCGACTGTCAGATTGTCAAAGGTCAGACCATTATAGGTGGCGTTAAAGCTGCCCTGGCTCAGAGCAATATTCACTGCACCCTGCGTTACGCCTGCATCCACCAGAGCGTACAGGTCAAAGGTGCCATCGGCGGCGGTGGTGGTCGTGCCATTGTCGTAGCGGGTCAGATTGGTGTCGCCATGGCCGGTCAGTGTAACCTGCATGCCAGATAGCGGATCACCCGCAATATCTCGCACGCTGCCGCGTACATGCAGCAGCGTCGGTGACACTGCCAGGTTTGCATCAAAGAAGCTGGTACCGCCAGCCACGTTGGGCGGCACCGTGTTGCTCAAGGTGGCACTGCCCCACGCGCCGCTCACGACATACTCCACCGCGACTGCGATTATCGGCAGCCGCACCGGATCGCACAGATAGGTGCTGCTGCTCGTGACCGTCACCTGGCACAACTCCGCACCATCTGCGCTGATGGTCACAGTGGTACCTGGACTGGACAGAGCGCGGCTGAGATGCGCGTTGTCTACCCGACCCCGGAAGCGCACATAGCGCTCGTTGATCAGCGTATCCAGCGTTATGGTGGTCAGATCAGCGGGATTGAGGGTGACAGCGGTACTCTGCTCATCGCTGATACCGTTGAGGGTTGCCATGACGGTGACATCGCCACTCAACGCATCTCCTGGCAGCAGCACAAAGCGATACGTGCCGAAGGTGCCGGTTTGCTGGGTGAGCATCGTATCGTTGAGCGTACTGGACAATGTTACGGATACCCCGGCCAGCGGGCTGGTACCATCGCTGACTGTACCCTCAACCAGCAGGGTGGTGGGACGGGCAGACAGGTTGGCCGTGATGCTTCCCGCCTGGCCCATCGGTGGCATGGTCACATCCAGCGTCGAGGTGTCACTACTCGTTCCCCAATCACCGGTAAGCGTGGCCTCGACGATCACCGTACCCACGGGCAGTGACGTCGGCGGACAGGTGTAGGTGCCGCCGGGGGTGGTCGTTGTGCTACAGAATACACCCAGGTCGGGCGTACTCAGTGCCACCGTCATGGTGCCCAATGCGAGGTTCAGCCCGTATGCATCGGTCACCTGCCCACTGATCGCAGTGACGGGGGTGTAGGGTATGGCGAGCGTGCGTGGATAGTCGGTGCTGCTGCCAATCGGCGGCAGGTAGCTGACAAACCCCTCGATTTCGGCGGTACCCCAGATACCACTCACCACATAGAAGATAGGGAACGGTGCTGATACCACCACCCGCGCACTACAGTTATACTGTCCGTTACTCTGGCTGGTAGCCGTACAGAGTATGCCAAGATTGGGCGCAACGACCTGTACCGTGGCATTGGGTACCGTAACGCCCGTATCGGCTGCTGTGACGACCTGGCCGTTAAAACGCAGTGTGCGCCCGGCGATTGCCAGTGGCTGGTCGATGATGTTGACCGCTCCGACAGTAAGGTTAACCGCACGGCTCAGATCAAACGTTTCGTTGCCATAGCTGGCACTATAGTTCAGCGTGCCCGCGCTCACGGTGTTATCCACAAATCGATAGAGATTATAGCGCCCGCTCGTGCTGGTGGTGGTGCTAGCGCTGGTCAACCCACCCACAGTAACGGTGGCATTAGCCAGCGGCACCTGGTTTACGTCGGATACCGTGCCAGAGAGATGCAGCAAAGTAGGCGTGACGCTAAAGTCGTGGGCCACGGTGGTGGTACCACCGGCTGCCGGCAGATCGGTCAGCACGGTGCTGTAGGTGGCGCTGCCGCGTTTGCTCACCTGAATATCTAGCGCGAGCGGCTCGTTGCTCGTCACCGTCAGGCGACAGGTATAGCTACCGTCCGTCCCGGTAGTGGTCGTACAGGGTGTTGCCAGCGCAGCGCTGCTGACCACCACCTGCGCGCCTGGCACAGCGAGCGGCTCACTCAACTGGTGGCTGCGCACCCGTCCGACCACAAACACCGTACGCGCTGGATCGCCTGGATGTCCCGGATCACCAGGGTCGTCCGGATCACCGGGATCGGGAGCACTCAGCGTAACATCCTGGGTAAGTGTGTTGAGTGTGGCAGGAACCAGCGTAACCGTCGCCACTGCTATCCCAGACTGGTTCTGGCTGGTTGCCAGGAAGGTTAGTTCGGTTGCACTGGCAAGCGGAGCGGTTTCGGGCAACACGGCATACAGGGTATACTGCCCGCTGCTGTTGGTGCTAGCGGGTGCTGCCGCCAACCCCACCACCCGGACACCTGCCCCGGCAGCCGGGGTGCTATCAGCGGTGGTGATTGTACCGGTGACACGGAGCGTGGTGGGACTGGCGGTTATGTCTTTGACGTAGAAGCGCTCCCCGCCGGCTGGCGGCAGCAGATGGTCGCCCTCGCCCAGCCGTAACAGATATGGTTGCCCATTGCTGTCGCGCTCGGTGCCCGCGACACGGTAGGCCACCGTGAAGGGGGTAGCATCATCAACAAACAACTGGCAACGGTACGTACCGGTTGCGTCGGTACTGGTGGTGCAGATCGGGCCGCGTTCGGGCGAGGTCAGCACCACGCTAATTCCCTGCCGCGCCTCGGCTGCCACGGCATTGGTGATCGTGCCATGCAACACCACGCTACGGGCAGTAAACGGCAGTCGAATGGTCAGCGGCGGCAGGGTGTGCAACGTTCCATCGGTCAGGCCACCAAACGCCTGGTTGCCCGTGCTGGCTATGTGGCGGTAGCTGGCGCGGTAGCCAATGCTCCCGCTGGTGACGCCAGGAGTGAGCGGGACATAGGCTTCATAGTCGCCCTGGGCATCGGTCGTGACGGTCAGGTTGAGCGGCTGGGTGACCCGGAAGGAGGCACCGCCGAGCGGTCGCCCACTCAGGTCGGTGATTTTGCCATGCACCAGCACGGTGGTGACACTAACTGTCAGGTTACGGTTGATCTCGTTCAGAAAGGCCGTACCAGGTATCAGGCTAAAGCTATAGGGCAGAGCAGCTATTTCGGTACCCTGATAGGACACCACAAAGCGCAGGGGCATGGTCGTCGGAGCCTGTTCTACCAGGCCGTTGCAGCTATAGCGCCCCTGGTTGTTGACCGTTGCGGCACAGATCAGCCCCACATCAGCATAGGCGTCGGCACCATACACCTCCACCCGTGCGCCTGGTAACCCGGCCCCACCAGCATTGCTGTTGCGCACCTGCCCGCTGATCTGCATCCGGGCCGTGGTACTCTGGTCGGCCCCGGCACGACCAAGATCAACTGTGATATCGCGTTCGATCAGCGTGCGGGCACCAGCCGCAACGGTGAAGCTACTGGTTTCGGTGTGGCTGGCGCTGCCGGTTAGCGAGCGGTAGGTGACGTTATAGAAAAGGCCATCAGTGGCGGTCGTGATGCCGTTGGGCAATACCAGATACAGGGTATAACGTCCATCGTCGTCGGTGGTCGTCGTGCGTCCATCGCCGCTCACCGCTGCGCCCACCGTGGCTCCTACGACAGGCGTGCCGTCGGTATTGCGCACGATCCCGGTGAGATGCAGGGTGGTGGGACTGGCATACAGCGTGTGGGCAAAGGGCAAACGCCCACCCACACTGGCCGCAGTCGGATCGAGGACAGCGGTGTCGGGCGCATTGCCGCGCCCGCCGACCTGGTAATCAACCTGGATCGGATCGTTGCCGGCAAGAAAGGCGTCACAGTTGTAGAAACCCTGTTTGTCGGCAGTCGTCTCACACAGCAGGCCCGCCTGTGGACTACTGATCGTCACCTGCGCCTCTGGCACCCAGAAGCCCTCCACCAGACTGTTGCGTACCCGGCCGGTAAAGGCAATCGTGCGCCCGGTAAAGCTGAGGCTGTGCGCAATCGTCGTCAGTTGGCCCACGAGCGGCGCACCACCAGTCAGATCGCCCAGTTCCAGCGTTTGAACCGCCAGGCTCTGGCCGGCAGGCGTGCTGTATTCCGCGCGATAGGTTATGCTGCCAGATATGCGGGTCGGGTCACCGAGCATCGTGGTGTCGGGCACCGCCAGGAACAGACGGTATTGCCCATTGCTGGCGGTCTTGCCGCTTACCTGGGTAAAGAAACCATCGCCGGTCTGCGGGCCACGAATCGTGATCGTCGCGTTGGCAATGGGTGTGTCGCCGGGGTCAGTGACCTGGCCCAACAACTCGAAGGTGGTGGGTGCAACCATCAGGTCGGTGGTTTTGACCAGCACGCTCCCCGGTGCCGGGATGTCGGCGGTGGTAATCGCCACCGTGGTACTCGCGCTGCCCACCGCTTCGACTCGCACCTGGGCACTAAACGGGTCGGTGCTGGTGACCAGCGTGTTGCAGGTATAGACGCCCGTGCTGCTGGTCGTGGTCGTGCAGGTGCCGCCTTCGATACCGTCGGCCTGAATAACAACCCGTGTACCCGCCACACCAGCGGGTGCAGTGGGGTCACGATCAACGATATGCTGGTTGCGCACCGTACCCGTAAATAGCAACCGCCGCGCCTGTTGTGGGTGGTCGTTGCCCGGTGGCCGGGTTGGATCGAGGTCGGACGGTGCCGGGCGAGGCGTGGTGGTGATGTTGTGGCGTAGCTCGTGGATGCCGTCGCTGAACAGGTCAAACGGTTTGACCAGGCGCACATAGGTTGTCAGGCGGGTATCGGCGGCTTCATAGATCAGTTCGCCAGACATGATGCCGTCGGGCAGGGGCATATAGAAGCTGTAGAAGCCATTCGCGTCGGCCTGCCCATCGACAAAGCCAGGGCCAGCTACGCGCACATAGCCATACGGCAACGGTTGGCCATCGGGGCTGAAGAGTTGCCCGGTCAGATGAAGCACGTTGCGCGGGCTTACGGTTATATCCTGGCGCGTTTCAAGCCAGCGCCCGGCGCGGGGGGCGGGACGTTCGACATCAAATGTTACCGGATCGCCACGACCAGTGACCCGATAGCGCAACGTCAGGCGCTCCAAGGCCAGGTAGTCATCGGGATAATCGGTTAACCCACAGGCATAGCTGCCATTGACGAGCGTGGTGGTATCACACAACACGCGGTTGCCCAGTTCCACCGCCCGCACCACCACCCGTGCGCCTGGAATTACAATCGTCGGATCGGCAGCCAGCGTAACCTGCCCCTCAAAGGCCAGACCGACCAGACTGTAGGCCGGTTCGCCTGCGCCCGCCACATGCTCGTCGAAACACAACCCGCTGGCAACCAGGTTCTGGGCACTCCGACCGGCGGCGATCTCGATCGCCAGCCCGTCGATAAACCGGGGCGAAATCGCATCAACGTTGGCTCGACAGGTTGTTTGCAGCAGGTTGCGGGCCTCGGCATAATAATCACGCCCGGCACCACCGGCCAGTTCCTCGCGTGAGGGGAAAGTCGCGTTTTGCACCAGGTTGTAGGTAGCCAGGCTTTCGCCCTCGGCATAGGTAAAGAGTGAATCCTGTGCATTCGTCACGCGCCAGGCCTCAACAAACGCGTTGAGGGTAGGCACGGTCTTGCCCTCACGGTCACGAATATCGTTGCCACGGATGCCATCGGCGGTGCCCAGCATCCCGCGATAGCGCCCGGTCGAGGGGGTGAACATAGACACATCGAGCGAGATAGCCCGTTCGGTGGAGCCAATCAGGGCCTCGGAGAGCAATCCAATCCGCACGCCCGTTAATCCGCCACCCACATACTGTTCGGGGTTGGTCAGGTCAGGATCGCGCACCCAGACCGTCACCGTACCGCTACGCTCGACCTGGAATAGCGCATCACCCAGCGTGTAGTAGCCCGGTGCCAGGTCAGCGGCGGCACGATTGATGAACATCTGCAGGCGGTTATCGGGGCTGCCTGCCGGTGGCAACCGCACCTCGATAGTATTGGTGCCAACCCGCACCGCTGCCGCCGTGTTAAACGATGCCCAGTCGGGGAAGCCCGCCAGTCGTGCCTGGCGCACCTGAAGTTCGAAACCGTTGAAGGGATCGCCATCGGTCGCATAGACAAACTCACCCAGATGTAAAGAGCTAAACGAGGAACCGTCAAAGGTCGTGACATGCGGATCGCCCCATGACTTGGCAATCGGCAACGACATAAGCATCTCAGTTTCACGCGGGGTGGGCGCACCACCGCCACCGCCACCAGAAAATCTCCGCTGCGGGCAATCGAGGCAGCGTGGTTGTGCATCATTGCTGCCGTAGCGCCTGGGTTCTGGACGGCGAGCAGGCCTGAAGTCCTGGGGTAGGCGTTTTACACACTGGTTGTCGGTATCCACCAGTTCTGGTTCGGGCGCGTGACAGGCACCTGAACCAACGGTAAAGGTGTCGCTGCGCATGGTTAGCTTGCCCTGATTGTCGCTCGATCCCAGGTGGAAGCGCAAATCAAGCAGTCGATTCAGTGATGGGTTGAACGCCCGCACATATGGCCGTAATGGCGGGCTTAACTCACTCATTGTGAGCGGCCAGGCCAGGCGCGGACGACTCAGCGTGGTCAGTCGATAACTGCCGTCGGGCACGCCATCCCAACGCCAGGCCCAGTAGTCACTGGCACGCCGCTCCATCGTCCCTACTGGCTGGAGCATTGGTGTACTGACACATGCACCGCCTTCACCAGTAGGGACGGTCTGCTCGATCAGATAGACATCGACGTCGTCAATGTATTGCAAGATCAGTGGGCGGAACCACTCCAGCACCCCCTCGTCAAACTCGGTGCTAAAAGTGATATGCCGCTCAACGTTATTGGTTTTGTACTCCGTGCGGCGGAAATAGTTTGTGATCTCGCCATCCTGGTTGACAGGACACTCCTCCTGCTCCTGATAACAGGTAATCCGCACATTCGCATCTTCATAAAACTGAGCCGCACCTCTGGCACACACATCCTGAGGCACAGTGGGCTGGTTGGTACCAGGACGGTTGCCTGCATCATCGGTGCCACGCCAGCCCTCTGGCGGCAGCGGGCTGCCACGGCCGGGTGGGTAGGGAATGATATACCTGAACTGAACCAGCGGCTCGGTCAGGAACGAAATATTAATCCCCGTCCAGCCCTTCAACCGTCGCGCCTTACGCGCAATACCCCCGCCAACTCCGATTGAACCCGCAACGCCTAGCCCGATCGAGCCATAGCCATAACGTGGATCGAGCAACCGTTCATCGCGGGCATAGCCAGCGGTGATCACAGGAACCGCCACCTTAAAGTCGATGGTTGGCTCAATGTCATTAACGGCATCTTTGATGTCCTTGAGCATTTTTTGCAGTTCATCACGAGTGAAACCCTCGATCAGTCCCAGCACCGCATCAATGCCCATCACTCCCATGATAACCGACAGTTTGGCTTCAATTAGCAACTCGGCCCGTATGCGCTCAATGCGTAGATCAACATTCACACCAGGGTCAATACCTTCCGTATTGGCACTGGCCAACGGCAGCGCGGAGGTGCTGATACTAAAGCGCCCACTCACAGCGACATCTTTGGATGCCGTAAGCTGAATCTGGCCCGTTATTTTTGCAATCGGAGTAAAGGCCAGTTTGCATTTCAGTCCCACCACAGGGAACGCTGGGAAGGGGAACTGACAGGCTTTTTCCAGTCCTTTGAGCGGTGCTGAGTTTTCGGCAATCTTGTCAAAGAAAATAGTAACCGCAGCATCCTTGCCTGGTTCTGCACCACCGACATCGAGCGTCAGTTGCGCCCCGGCACCTACGCCACCCTGGAAGGTAAATGAGGCATAGGGCAGGATATTCACTCCAGCCGAAGCAGTAATGCTGAACTCTAGATACTGGTAGGTATAGACCCGGCCACTCACATGCCCCTCAATACGACGTTTATCTTTCTCTTCGTGGAAGAACGGCACATTCGACACTTCAAATTCTTCTGTCACCTCAAAGCGATCGGCGAGACTGCCGCTAAAGGAGATATTGGCAGGCCTGGAGCCGGGTGCAGCGGGTAACAAGTCCATGGGTCGCGCCAGTCCCGGAATACGCCCGGCACTTGCCACGCCACTGGTAGATGCGGTGGCAATGGTCGCAAACTCGTCAAAGCGGATGTCATCCTGGGTGTAGGTAGCCTCAAATCCGGCCTCGGCAATCACGGTTTCCAGCGGCACCACTTCGTACACCAGCGCAATACCGCCTGGCGTGGTGGTAGCGCTCACCACCTGCCCGGCGACCGGGCTGTCGCCATCGGTGGTAAAGCGCGTACCAGGAGTCAGTGCAGCAGGAAGTTGGCTGGCATCAAGCATGGTCTGGAAGCGTGGTGGACTGCGATCCAGCCAGTCTTCAAACTCGGTGATACTGGTTACGTTCTCCAGACCCCGCCCGGACAGCGGAGCAGCGCGAATGGGCGCAATGATCGCCGTGTCAGGCACCAGTTGCACGCCGGAATGGAGCCGGGCTGCCACCATCACGCTCGACGCCGAGTCGATGCCGGCCCAGCGCACCCGCAGTTGCAGGTAGCCGGTGGGTGCAGCGGCCTGTACTGTGACACGGGTCGGGTTGGCCGGGTCTATGGCATAGGTCAGTCCGCCATCCTGATTCTCGGCGTTCCACTGAATATTCCGGTAAAGAACGGGGTCAATCGGCACCGGATTGCCACGGCTATCGTAGCCCACCAGCATGAGCGTTTTTGTTGCACCAGGTGCCGTGAGCAGTGCCGTGCGCGGTTCAATCGCCAGCCAGACCGGGCGGGTGGTGTTGATCTGCGAGCGACGCGGGAAGTCCACTGCCGGCTGCACCTGCACGGTTACGGTACCCACTGCCGACTGCCCGTTGCTATCTGTCGCCACAAAATCGACAAACTCATACCAGGGCGCACTCTCTACCGGCGCGGTGGGCGTGTAGGTCAATACCGTACCATCCAGACGCAGGTTGCCCGATAGCACCCCGGTGGTTGTCAGCGTCAGGGCTGGCGTCGTACCGTCGTGGTTACGGGCCAGCGGTGCCAGGTCAAGGCTCGCACCGGGACTGTCGGCATACATCTTCAGCGTGCTGAACTCGACAATGGGCCTGGCACCGCTGGCCTCTTCTGGTGTGAGAGCCACCATCTGGATCTGTCCATAGGCACTGCTTCCCTGCGGATCGGACACGGTGTAGACCACGACATCGCTGCCGTCAAAACGTTTGTCGGGGAAGTACTCCAGCATATTGGGCGTGAAGGCAAACTGTCCATATTGTGGCAAATCGGTCACAGTGTAGCTGATGTAGCCGGTGGTGGTAAAGATGTCGGTGGGAAGTTCGATCGTCGATTCCAGTGGCAAGTCGTTGGCAAAATCCGGTTCGTCCGTTTCGGGTGGGGTGGCCCGCGAGACGATCGTGACATCGTAGGTGAGGGGATCGTTCTCGAAGTCGTAGCCCAGCGGCGAAATATTCAAGCCCGCCGTTGCTGCCGGGTCAAAGGTTAGCGTGCGATCATTGGCGAGCGGGGGCCGGTTGGGCGGGCGCACCACCACCGAGACCGTGCCGCTGGCCGACTGTCCAGTGCTATCGGTGGCGTTGAAGGTTAACTGGTCAGTACCTACATAGTCCAGGGCGGGGGTGTAGGTCAGCGTGGTGGTGACAACTGTCGCGGTGCCATGTTGAGGTAGCATTGCCAGCGCAAAGATCAGGGGATCACCAGTCGGCGCAATCGCCCCCAGGTCGGCTAGATCAACGGTGACGGTCTGGTTGCGGTCAAGCGCAAGGTCTATGTCGAATGGCACCGGGGGCGGGTTCTCAACCGACAGCACGGTGATGGTGGCATACACGGTGGGCAAGGCCTGATTGATGGCATACCACACTCCGGCCAGATTGAAGGCATACGAGCGCGTTGCACCAGGGGGAATAGATAATACCGTGCTAACCGGTGCATTCGTGCTGGTCGTCATCTGTGCATGAGCTACCTGGTTGCCCGCAATGGCGAGCATGTCAGGATCGTCCGCGTCAGGCGTCGTCGGCACAGCGTCCATATCTGCATCGGCACTGGCGGCAAAATCAGCAGGATCGGTCGTGGTCGCTGCCGACGTGTCAGTCACACCAGCACCACTCCGCCGAATGATCGGCAAGAACACGACATGCCGGCTGGCAGGGTCGGGTTGCACAATAGACGTGGGCGTGGGCGTGGAATCGGTCGCTCTGCTGGGCGTGGTGGGGGTAAGGGTGGCTCCGCCTGCCGTCGCTGTCTGTTCTGGCCCACTCAGTCCGGGCACGGTGGGCGTCAGCGTGGCCCGGCCAACCGTTGCTGTCGGTGTGGCAAGATCGGGGTTAACCGGGTCGGTCGGGTTAACCGGGTCGCCCGGGTTAACCGGGTCGGTCGGGTTAACCGGGTCGGTCGGGTTAACCGGGTCGCCCGGGTCAACCGGGTCGGTCGGGTTAACCGGGTCGGTCGGGTTAACCGGGTCGGTCGGGTTAACCGGGTCGGTCGGGTTAACCGGGTCGGTCGGGTTAACCGGGTCGCCCGGGTCAACCGGGTCGGTCGGGTTAACCGGGTCGCCCGGGTCAACCGGGTCGGTCGGGTTAACCGGGTCGGTCGGGTTAACCGGGTCGGTCGGGTTAACCGGGTCGCCCGGGTCAACCGGGTCGGTCGGGTTAACCGGGTCGGTCGGGTTAACCGGATCGCCCGGGTCAACCGGATCGCCCGGGTCAACCGGATCGCCCGGGTCAACCGGATCGCCCGGGTCAACCGGATCGCCCGGGTCAGAAGGAAGCTGATTGGTAATGAGTACATCGAGAGTTATAGTGCTATCATTACGGAATACCACCGTGGTACCAGCTGAAATCCACAACTGGTCTGGTGCGACGCTGGCAGCCGTAAAGACAACCAGTGGAGCAGCCTGGGTCGCAGTATCAGGGTTGGCGGGCAGTGCCTGAAGCGGGGGATTACCGGTAGCTGCCTCGTCAACGACGAGAGGGCGATATGGCATCGCCGCCGCAGGCATCAACAGGGTATTAAACAGGATAAAAACCGTCAGCAGAACATACAGTGGGCGCATCCAACGAGGCTGCGGGCGACCCATAGAACGTCTCTCCTTACTCACTCGCATTCGTGAGGCAATAAATTCCTGATTTATAAGTAAGATAGTACGGTTATGATTATACGTCGTTCTCGCTCATCTTGTGTTAAGCTATTGTTAAAAACAGGTTAGGGAATAAGCGCATGCCCGGCCCGCTTTTGCAGAAACAGGCTTTGCATTACAATAAGGAACGAATGCGGCAGCGGAGAAGCTTTGGGAGGTTGGAACGCTGGAACATTTCAACACGAGAAACAAGGATTGCTACATGCAATGGCTTTTCAAAAAGGGAAGGGGCAACCTCATGTTCAGTACAATGACAAAGGAGGGCAACCATGGATACTAACCGCCGCGTGGTAGTTACCGGTATGGGCGCGGTGACGCCGTTGGGCCATAATGTTGCGACCTTCTGGGCCAACCTCTGCCACGGCCACAGCGCAGTGCGACGCATTACCCTCTTCGATCCCACGGCCTTCCGCACCCGAATTGCGGCTGAAGTGACCGAACTGAGCGTGCCAGCGGTGATTGGCCCCAAACAGGCCCGGCGTATGGATCGTTTCGCGCTGTTTGGCCTGACCGCCGCGCTGGAGGCGTGGCAAGATGCTGGTCTTGCGTCGCACAACCACGATCCGTATGCCATCGGTGTGCTGATCGGGTCGAGTCATGGCGGTGAGCAGACGCTGCTGGCCGAGGTAGACAACGCTCGCCAGGTACCACGCAAGGTCAGTCCCCGGCTTATTCCACGCATGTTGAGCAACATGGCGGCAGTGCAAGTCGCACGGCACCTGGAACTGCGCGGCCCCAGTTTTACGATTGGCTCGGCCTGTGCCACCAGTGCCCATGCAATTGGCGAGGCAGCAGAGATCATTCGGCGCAGTGATGCGACAATTATGGTAGCGGGTGGTGCCGAGGCGTGTATCACGCCGCTGACGCTGGCTGGCGATCAGGCGCTGGGGGCGCTCTCGGCACGTAATGACGCACCAGAGCAGGCCAGTCGGCCTTTTGATTGCGACCGCGATGGGTTTGTGCTGGGCGAGGGTGCCGGCGTGCTGGTGCTGGAAGAACGCGATCACGCGCTGCAACGCGGGGCGCAGATCTATGCCGAACTGGTCAGCTATGCCACCACCACCGATGCACTGCACGAAACGCATCCCGAAGCCACCGGTATCCACGCTGCCCGCGCCATCACGCGTGCCCTGGCGAAGGCCGGCCTGACTGCGACGGAAATCGATGCCATCTTTGCCCACGCCACATCTACGATCATCGGCGATCGCGCCGAAGCGCAGGCACTGAGGCTGGCGCTCGGTACGGAAACGACTCGTATCCCTGTGACTGCCATCAAATCGATGCTTGGGCATTTGCTTGGCGGTGCCGGAGCAACACAGGCAATCGCCGCCATCAAAGCGCTCGAATGCCAGGCACTACCGCCCATTCGCAACCTGGAACAACCCGACCCGGACTGTGCGCTCCAGTTTGTGACCAGCAGGGTTATGCCTGCATCACTGACCCACATTCTCTCCAACTCGTTCGGCTTTGGCGGTCACAATGTTGCGCTCCTATTCGGTCGTCACCGGGACTGAGCCGGAGACGCCCAGATAATCGTGGGCAGCCCACGCCAGCAGATCACGCACCTCGGCGTCGCTGGTCTGGGAAAAATCACGATACCAGTAGCCTACGGCATGGAATGGCCGGGGGGTCATCAAGCACACCACTTCATCAGCTTCCCCCTGGAGCAGCGCCACCGTGTCGGGGGGAGCAACCGGAATCGCAACCACCAGGCGGGCCGGTTGCTGCGCGCGCAAGGCGGCAATGGCGGCGCGCATGGTCGAACCGGTGGCAATCCCATCATCAACCAGAATAATCACCCGTCCTTGCACTTCAGGCGGCGGGCGATCGCCACGATACAACACCGCCCGGCGGAGCAACTCCTGCCGCTCGCGCCGTGCCACCCGTTCGATGACATACGTTGGTATCTCCAGCGCCTCTACCACATCGTCGTTGAGTACCTGTATGTCACCGTTGGCAATGGCTCCCATTGCCAACTCTTCGTGGCCGGGCAACCCCAGCTTGCGCACCAGAAAAACGTCAAGCGGGGCATGGAGCGCAGTGGCAAGTTCAAAGCCAACCGGTACACCGCCGCGTGGTAGCGCGAGAATCAGCACATCGCTGCGATCGGCATAGGCCTGCAAGCGTGTTGCCAGCAACTGCCCGGCTTCAGCACGATGATGAAATTGGACAGTCATTGTCTTTTCCTCCCTTCGTCAATCCTGAAGCAATTTTGCCTTGGCCGCCTTGAACTCTTCCTCGTTCAGCACACCCTGATCGCCCAACTGGCCGAGGCGCTTCAATTGGGCCAGTACCCTATCTCCCGTGTGCTGGATGGACAGTGGTGGCTCAAGCGCTGGTGACGGCGTACTCAGCTTTTCTGCACCGCATTACCAGGCATCCCCGGCCCATCCTGGTACCAGGCATTCCACTCACCAGCACATCCACAAAGGTACCAACGAAGGGCACTAAAGACTGTCCCGATGCAAGCTCCCGTAACTGGTACCAGCGCTCATACCAGCCATTGCGCCGGTTTCATCAGGCTGTTTTTGTGGCTCATCGGCCATACCAGACCTCCTTTAACCGGAATCATAAACCGGTACTGTGTTCATTATAGCACGCCTTTCCTGTAATTCCAACATTATGTCAATACAAGCGAAGGCGTATTGCGGCCAATGATTATTGTCACGCCGGCTGGCATTATGGCGTTTAGGGACACCTCTGGTGGATGCCCACATCGCCCTAACACTCGACCATGGCATCCTGACCGGGCTTACTATGACCAGGGATGAGCACGGAGGCGCAGGGCCTGCAAGTAGACGCCAGTAGAGGCAAAATGCTGCTCTGCCCACCATGCTTTGCGGTGCGGGTTGTGGTAGGATGTCAAGGACACAAGATGTATACCAGGATCGAATGTTATTCAACATGCCATACCCGCAAGAACAGAAAACTCATAAGTACACTGTAATCTCTGTACGATGGCTGGCAACTGGCCTTACAGTAATCCTCCTGTTGCTACTGGTGGTTGTACTGCCGATCAAACCCTTCATGCTGTCGGCCCAACAACCGGTGCCCTGGCCAGATATAACCCTGACGACGCTGGCTGAAAGCTTTGAGCGTCCAGTGCATATAACGCACGCGGGTGATGGGAGCGAACGGTTGTTTGTGGTTGAGCAAGGCGGACGGATTCTGCTGCTTGCAGATGGTAACCTCCTGCCTGAGCCATTTCTGGATATTCGCTCGCGTGTCAACTGCTGCGGCGAGCGCGGGCTACTCAGTGTTGCCTTTCCGCCCGATTTTGCACAACAGGGCCTTTTTTATGTCAACTATACCCGTGCGCCGGATAATGCGACCCGGGTAGCGCGGTTTGCCTTAACAGCCGATCCCAACCGCGCTGATCCTGACAGTGAACAGGTGCTGTTGACCATCGAGCAGCCATTTACCAATCATAATGGTGGGCAACTGGCGTTTGGGCCAGACGGTTATCTTTATATCGGTATGGGCGATGGCGGTTCCGGGGGCGATCCCGACAATCGCGCCCAGAATCCCCAGGATCTGCTTGGCAAACTGCTGCGCATTGATGTTAACCATACAGGCGACGCACCATATGCTATTCCAGAGGACAATCCGTTCTATACCAATCCAGACTATCGGGACGAGATCTGGGCGTTGGGTTTACGCAATCCCTGGCGCTTCTCGTTTGACCGCGCTACCGGCGATCTCTACATCGCCGATGTCGGGCAAAATGCCTATGAGGAGATTGACTGGCAACCGGCCAGCAGCCCCGGCGGCGAAAATTATGGCTGGAACATTATGGAAGCCAGCCATTGCTATCCGCCCGGCACCATCTGCGATCCGAATGGGTTGACCTTGCCAGTGTTTGAGTATAATCATACCGACGGCGATCGCTCGATTACTGGCGGCTTTGTCTATCGTGGGCAGCGGTATCCCGCGCTACAAGGCATCTATTTTTATGCCGACTATGTGAGCGGGCGCATCTGGGGTTTGCGTCGTATTGATGATGGGTGGCACAACCAGCTCTTATATGATGCATCCTTTCAAATCTCAACGTTTGGCGAAGACGAGAATGCCGAGTTATATCTGGCCGATTATTCCAACGGGCGCATCTATCAGCTACGCGATGCAGAGCCAGATCCTGACCCTGATCCGCAGCCGGACTATCGCTTCTACCTACCGTTGATTGTACACCAGGGCATAGTTTCCAATAGCGACTGAACGATGCTGAGGAAATAGACATATGAAACGACGATTCTTCGCGTTCCCTTCGTTGCCGTTTCTCTTCCTGCTGTTACTGCTGATGCTGATCTCGCCCCGTCCGCTAGGCATGGTGCGCGACGAACACAGCAATGCCGATGATAACATCGCCACTCTGTCACTGGAGGATACTCCTACCCTGCCGCTGGAGCGTAGTGCAAGCCTCCTGCCGGTCGCGTCAACGACCGCCACCGCGACACCCATCGCTGCCAGTCCCATCCCGACGCCTATCGCAGCCAGGCCCACTGCGACGCCCATTGCCGCCAGTCCCAGCCCCCCCGTTCTCGATGAGCGAGGTCGCCCAGACACCTCATCAGCAGAGCCAGGCCTACCCGCACTGCCGGTAGTGCCCGAATCTCTGGCGATGGGTACCGAGGACAATACAGTTACCGGAACAGTGGACTGGAGTCCTGCCCACCCGCCGGTGGAACCAGACCCGAATACGCCACCTGCGGCCGAACCACCGCCCGACCTGACTAAGCCGACCGAGCCACTGGCCATGCAGAGCGTGCAAGAGGCGCATCTGGAGCGCGGCGGCTTTATCGAGGTTTCCGGCTCGCAGCTCACGCGCCTGGGTCAACCGGTGCAAATCAAAGGCGTCAACTACTACCCGCAGGGCCGGCCCTGGGCCGAAATGTGGGAAGCCTGGGATGCACCGCAGATCGAGCGCGAGCTGCGCCTAGCCCGCGATCAGCTTGGGATCAATGCGGTGCGCGTCCTGCTGCCTTACCGGCAATCGTATGATCGATCCAGCGAGAAACGGGTTGAGCGACGTATGCTCGAACGCCTGCGCGAGATGTCCCAAATTGTGGGCAGCCTGGATATGCGTATGATCGTGGCTCTGTTTGACTTCTACAATGATTTCCCGCTTCCGGGTACCCGCGAGGAAGAGGAAAATCTGATCTACCTGCGTACCCTGCTGGGCAACTTCACCGGCGACGACCGTATTTTCGCCTGGGATCTGCATAACGAACCCGATCACTACCCGATGTGGGAACAGGGCAACGCCCAGCAGGTACTGGGCTGGTTGGGCCGCATGGCCGACGAGGTGCATCGTATTGCGCCGCACCAGCTCGTCACAGTGGGCATGGGCCAGCACTATAATTTCTGGCAGCCTGGCCCGGATGGACGCCGGGTGATTGACTACAGCGATGTCATTAGCGTTCATATTTATAATGCTTCCGATGCTGAACGGCAGCTCTATGAGTTGCGCACCTATACCGACAAGCCGATCCTGTTGCAAGAATTTGGTTGGCCCAGCGGCCCGCCCTGTGCTATCCACAACTATACCGAGGATCATCAGGCTGAGATGTATCGCACCATGCTGACTGCGGTTGAAGGGCGCGTGGTGGGTGTATTTGCCTGGACGCTGCGCGACTATGACGCTGGCCCTACACGCCGCTGGGATACCCGCGAGGAGCATTATGGCCTCTATCGTCCCGACGATAGCCTGAAACCAGCCGCGCTGATTTTTCGCGATTATCCGGCCCCTCCCCTGCCCAGTCATACGATTACCAATGTGCCGCTGACATCGACCAATCCGCGCCCACCATCGGGTGCAGAAGCACCACTCTTGATAGCCGAAAGCGGGCATTATGTCAAAGGTGCCTTTCGTCGCGCATGGGAAACCCTGGGCGGGCAGAGCAGTTTTGGCTTGCCCTTGAGTAATGCCTTTGTACAGGGCCAGGATGAGCGCGGCAACGACATTGTTGTCCAATATTTTGAGGTGACAACGCTGCAACTGCGGCGCGGGGTACGCCGCGATGCCGAGTTTGACCAGCTGTCTCCAGCCGAGCAGGCGATGCGCCTGGTGCAACCGATTGCTATCGGACGTGCCTATGCTGGTGAGCGTTCATTCGCGCAACGCGGCCAGACACCGGCCGGTGCGCAACGCTTTGAAAGCGGCTACACGGTTGGTGGAGAGTTTCTGGCTTTCTACCAGGATGCGTTCAATCGCTGGCGCCTGGGCCTGCCGATCTCAGAGGAACTGTCGGAAGAAGTGAATGGTACGCCGACGTGGGTGCAGTATTTTGAGAACGGGCGCCTGGAATGGAACGCCGCTGCGCATGTGGTGGAGATCAGTCGCCTGGGGAACTGGGCCTGGGATAGGCAGTGTCAGTTTATACCGTAGAGAGGCAAGTGAACGATGCAAGCAACCGTGCCACGCTTACGTCCGCTGGGTATTGGTGATCTTTTTGATACGATCTTTCGTCTCTATCGTAACAATTTTCTGGTCTTCATAGGGATCGCGGCCCTGATCCAGATTCCGATGATTTTGATCCAGATGGCATTAGAGGTTGCCCTGGGGCGACAGTCCACCGCAGATCTTATGCAGATCATCAACGAACTACCCTTTTTTAACCCACAAACTGACTCGGTGACCGTTCTGCCGATTGCTAATCCATTGCTCTATTACGGCCTGAGCTTTGTGCTGGCATTGCTGCAGATTATCGTGGTACAGCAACTGCTGAATGGGGCGATGGCAAACGCCATTGCGCGGCGCTATCTGGGGCAGCCGGTTTCGGTGCTGGAGGCCTACAACTTTGGGGCACGCCGCCTGTCTGCGCTGTTGATCGTGGGCGTACTGGTGGCGATACTGACGATTGTGGTGGCGGTGGTGCTGGGCGGTATCTACGTCGGGGGGCTGTTTCTGATGGTGAGTGTCGCCGCTACTCAGAGCGGTGCCATGGCCGCGGTGGCAGCTATTCTGGCATTGTTGCTCATGCTGTTGTTGCTGATCGTGGCGGTGATCGTCTTTGCCATGATTGCGCTCCGCTTTCTGTTTGTTACCCAGGCCGTGGTACTGGAGGATCATGGCCCTCTGGGGGCACTGCGACGTAGTTGGCAACTGATTCGCGGCTCCTTCTGGCGCGTGCTGGGCATTGTGGTGTTACTGATGATTCTGGTGCAGATCGTTGTGTGGATACCCATGATGATCATGACCATGGTGCTATCCTTCACGTTCGGAAATGCAGCCGATCCACTGCAAAATTATCTGCTGCGCCAGTCGATTACGGTACTGACCAGCTATGCGGCCCAGATTCTGGTGTTGCCGGTCTACTTGAGTGCCTACACCCTGTTGTATTATGATCTGCGCGTGCGCAGAGAGGGCTATGATTTGCAACTGCGGGCGGCACATGTTGCCAATCTAAACACAGGTGAGCAGGCTCTCACCGGAATGGGAGAATAGGCGCTGATGCAACACAGGTTCCATTTCTACGGCATATGGCTCGGATTAGCCATCTATGTAACCGTCATGTCTCTCATGATTCCCGCCGTGCGTGCACAGGCGACGATCCCTGATCTACTGACCTATGAAGGCTGGCTCCGCGAGGCACGGATCGCTGCCAGCCGTGGCGATCGGCTGGGATTGGAGCAGGTTGCTGCCAATCTGACCCAAACCACACAGGTGCGGGTCGCAGATGACATTGTCGTGCCGGTCAATAATGACTGGCTGGCCGCAGCGTTGGACAAGCCCGACCCCGATCTGCCATTCATTGATGCCCGCCTGGGGGCACTGCTCGATGCGCTGATACAACCTGATCCGGTGGTACCTCCTGATGCGCGGCAGCGCCTCGATACTATTCTTAACCACCCGCCTTTTGCCGAGGTCGAACAACCACGCCTGACGCTGGTCGGGCGCTTGCTCGATTGGGTGCTACGCATGCTGGCGCGGCTGTTTCAGCGAGCTAAGGTTGATCCGGTGACGGGTCAGGCAATGACCTTGATGATCGCAGGCATCGGCATGCTGCTCTTGCTGGGCATGCTGATCTATCTGTTGCGTGGTCTGCGCGGCTCGTGGGTACGTGAGTCTCAGATGAACGATACTGACGATCCCGAAGCATACCTGACGGCGAATACGGCCTTGCAGCAGGCAACCATGCTGGCGCGTGGTGGCGATTATCGCACAGCGGTGCGCTATCTCTATCTCTCATCGTTGTTGTGGCTGGACGAGCGCGGCATGTTGCGCTATGATCGGGCACTCACCAACCGCGAGTATCTGGAGCGTCTGAGCGACAATGCCGAGCTGCGGCTGCGGCTGGTGCCGATTGTCGATACGTTTGATCGCGTCTGGTATGGACACATGGCGCTCGATGCCGAAAGTTTTGCCGCCTACCAGCAACAGGTTGATGGCTTGCGCAAGCTGCGGCTGTGAGGCCAGGCGTGTCAACGTGTCAACGTTCCAACGTTCCAACGTGTCAACGTGTCAACGTTCCAACGTTCCAACGTGTCAATGTGTCAACAGTCCAACGTTCCAACGTTCCAACGCGACGAACATAGAGATTTGTATGATGGTAACCGATCTGCAACACGATAGCCATGACGCGCTGTGGGCGGCGGCGCTGATGCTGCCCGGTCAGCCGGATCTGGCGACCAGTCTGGTGGCAGAACTGGCGGACTACCTGGATCAGCCGGTGAACGAGGTGGCCGATCGCTGCCGCAACGCTGCGGCTGAGTTAGCCCGGAACTGGCAGGCCGCTGCTCCGTCTGATACAGCCGCTATTACTACCTTCTATCGTCAGACAGATACCTATCTGTATGACCTGACATGGTGGCACGCGCTGCAAGCCGATAGCAGCGCCTTGATCCAGGTGCAGGCGCTGGAGACGGCGCTGGCACACCACGCGCACACCGCGCTCGACTTTGGCAGCGGCATCGGCTCGTTGGGCTTGCTCCTGGCGCAGCACGGCCTGGTGGTGACGCTGGCCGATGTGCAACCCGACTTGAACGCCTATGCCCGCTGGCGCTTTGACCGCCGCGAGCTGCCAGTGCAGGTACTCGATTTACCCGCGACCACTGCGTCCGCTGCTGATCCCGCATCTCCATCACCGACGTTGCTTCCCACCGCAGCCTTCGATTTTATCAGCGCGGTTGATGTATTTGAACACCTGCCTAACCCGCTGCACACACTGGCGCAACTGGCGGCGGCCTTGCGGCCAGGTGGCACGCTGTTTATCCACCTGCCACCCGCCGCAGATGCGCTGCACCCCATGCATCTCTGGCACGACCCGCACCTGTTACTCCGCGAGGCGGCCCAATGCGGCCTGTGGCTGGAGCAGGCCGCCGGGTCAACGTTGATCATGCGTCGGGGTACCGGCCCGCGCTACCAACTCGATGCTGGACTGGAGCTACGCCGCGATACGCAGGGGGCCATCCTGCTCTCGACCCAGCCACTGGTTGCAATGCGCCTCAATGCCCAGGCAGCGAAGATGATCGCCAGCCTGACGGATAATGCTGGCAGAGACAGCGGTCACACAGCAGCCGAACTGACGGCGGGCCACCCGGAGCTAGCGCTGGTTGATGTCACCACGTTCCTGGAGACCCTGCTGCAACGGCGGCTACTGGTCAGGCACCCACCCGCACTGACGCACTGGCCGATGGTCTCGATCATTATTCCGGCCTATGGCCGAGCGGAGGCAACACGCGCTTGTATTGCCTCACTGCTGGCGCTGGAGTATCCACGCGAGCAACTGGAGATCATCGTGGTTGACGATGCCTCGCAGCCACCGCTGGCCGGCGCACTGGCCGACCTGCCCATCCGCCTGCTGCGCCAGGAGCACAACGCCGGTCAGTCGGTGGCGCGCAATCGAGCGGCACAGACGGCACGCGGGGCGCTGCTGGCCTTTATTGACAATGATTGCCGGGCGGATCAGCACTGGTTGCAGCGACTGGTCGCTGTGCTGGATGACCCGACGGTGGGGATTGCGGGCGGACGGGTGATCGCGCCGCCGGTGAACGGGCCGGTCGCCGCCTTTGAAGCCGTGCGCTCACCGCTGGATATGGGTGCTGCCGCCAGTGTGGTGAGGCCAGGGTCGGTTATCAGCTATATGCCGACATGCAACCTGGTGGTGCGCCGCGATCTGCTGTTGCGCGTGCAGGGCTTTGACCCGACCATGACGCTGGGCGAGGATGTGGATTTTATCTGGCGGGCGCTGCGCACCGGCGTGGGTGCTCACTATGTGCCCACAGCACAGGTGATCCACTATCATCGCGTGCAACTGGTAGCGCTGCTGCGGCGGCGGGCGGATTACGGCTCGTCCGAGGCCGATTTGCAGCGGCGGCATCCGGAAGGGCGGCGGGTGATGGCGCTGCCGCTGGTGAGCCTGATGGTGTTGCTGGCACTGACTGGCCTGGGCATCGCGTGGGGCGTCAGCGCGGTGCTGCTGCTGGTGGCTGCGGTGGCGGTGGTGCTGGAAACTGCACAGAAGACACGCCAGCTCAGGCGCGCCGGTGTCGATCTACCCGCTCGCCAGGTGCGCCGGGCGATTCTGCTCGAACACGGCGCGTCGCTGTATCACCTGGGCGCGAATGTGGCACGCTACTACAGCGTGCCGCTGCTGCTGGTCGGGTTGCTCTGGCCGCCCCTGCTGCTGCCCCTGCTGCTGCTGCTCCTCGTGCCGCCGATCACCGACTATCGACGACTGCGCCCACAACTGGCGCTGCCGCTGTTCATCGCGCTCTACTGGCTGGAGTTAGCAGCGTACCAGGTCGGAGTCTGGCGCGGATGCTGGCAACAGCGTACCCTGCGCCCGCTGCTGCCGCTGGTGCGCTGGCAACGATAGGAAAACTTGACAAGAACATATGTTCTATATTATAATGCAACCATTCGTGATACCCGGTTGTCTGAACGCAAGAAAGGCCTTGATTATGGCGGTCACCAGTAGAGAAATACGTGCGCTACAGCCGTACCAGAGCGCCGCACCCTGGGTACAGCGGAGTTTTTCTGTTGTACACCTGGCAACGCTGCTGGTGGGAATGCTCGCCATCTATGTGCTGGTCGGCTGGGTAGTCGCCTGGGGCCAGGTGCGCCTGCATGATCTGCGCTATGGTCGCCCACGCACCATGCACCTGTCGGGCTTTGTCGGGCGGGCTGAGGAAGCACATGGGCAACCCACACACTTTATTGCCATGAACCTGAATCGGCAGGTGATCGTGCTGGAGTTACCCGGCAGCGATCCAACCCGGGTACGCAGCTGGCCTGGCCCGTATCTCTTCGGCGCGCACGAACACCTCACGCCGGTGATCATCAGCCTGGCGGACGTGGATGGGGATGGCTTGCCGGATGTACTGCTGAATGTACGCAACGAGCAGGTGGTGTATCTCAATCGGGACGGTGGACTGCGCCTGCCAACACCAGAAGAGCGGGCGCTCCTGCGAGCGCCTTAGATTATCGCCATTGCAGGTCTATAGCAAGTCTCGCGCAGTTGTACACGGGAGTTCAGGCTTTAGTCAACAGGTTGGACAAGGGCTATAAGCCAGAACTCTCGTCCTGCCCAGCGCAAGCTGCAATGCCCGTTCTTCACAGTATCATATCATGCAGGCTACCATGTCAGCCTGTAGGCCATACTTCTGCCAGCAACCAGGATTCTGTCAGGTAAACATAACCCCGGTCATTCAAAATTCGCGCCAGCTTCGCGGTTAAAGACAGGTGTGGGTCTATGTACATTATATCAAGCCCGCCCGACAAGTGAAGTCACGGTTCAGGGCGACCAGGCCTACCTGCGCGGGCGTGCACGGCCACAACGGTAGCCTTTGTACACCGGAGCCGAGGCGTTGACACCCACGGTACGGCCGATCAACGGGACGTTGACCTAGCCCTGAAGTTGTGATAATCATGTTGCAGAATAGTGCAGATTGCGCTATACTTCCCAGGTTAAAGTCTGATGGACGTTGTTTGAGAAAGTAGCAGGTCATGTCGGACGAGCCAAAACTACGACCCAGGGGCATTGCCAGACAATCTTCCTCATCCGGTACGCTCTCGACCATAACAGGACAGAACCCATCAGCGTTATCGCCCACTACAACCTATCGCACAACGAGTACGGCAACGCCAGCAAGAACAGACAGACCTGCGGCCCGATCAACTTCGGCCCTGGCATCTTTGTCAGCCGAGCATCTGCGTGCCAGACCCTACCATCCATATCATGAGCGCCACCCGCGCCGGCGCAGATCAGGTGTGGCACAACCGCTGCCTTTTGTGCATACCCTCCCACACCCGCTAGCGACGTGGCTCACTTCACTGCTGGCGCTATTGTATGCGCTGGGAGCGATGGTGCAGTCGTTGTCTGGCATGACTCTCTCCTCACAGCGCCAGCGTATCTACCCGCAACGGTCAGCCGAATGGCAACCTCGCCCAACCCTCACGATCATCGTGGCCATTGTAAGCATCTGCATTCTGGCCCTGAATGGTATCGCCGAGACGACGATCTGGCGTACGCCTCCAGCCTATCACTTGCCGCAGGTGCGCAACGAACGCACCTGGCCACAGACAGCAAACTCAACCGGGATATTGGGTGCGCTGCAGCAGATCATTGGTGTTGGAAGCGCCGTGTTCAGTAACTGGCCAGGCCGCACACTGTTACCAACGGCGGCGCAGCCGAGATACCTGCCACGTTCGGCGGGTGACCACGACCTGCGCGGTGCGCCCAGCCTGACTGCGGCGCAGATTGATCGCATTCTGGCATCATATGGCTCGCCAGCTACCGGCACGGGCGAGGTATGGCTGCGGCTGGGTCAGAAATATGAGATTGACCCTGCCTATGCGGTCGCGTTCTTTATCCACGAGAGCAGTGCTGGCACCAATCCGCGCTGGGCCGGGATCAAACCGGGTGGTGCAACCACCCACAATGTGGGCAATATTATTTGCGCCGGGTATCCGCGCTGCTATGGCCGCTTCCGTGATTATAATTCCTGGGAAGAGGGTATTGAGGATTGGTATCGTCTGATTGCCGTCGAGTATATCCAGGGGCGCGGCACGGTGACAGTGGCACAGATTATTCCGATCTATGCGCCCGCTTTTGAAAATGATGTCCAGGGCTATATCAATGCAGTTGAGCGTCTGGTCGATTCCTGGCGCTCCAATGGGGTGCCACGCTGATGTTTGATGATGACTGGCCGTATCTGACCCGCGGACGCGCGATTGTGCTGATCCTGGCGCTGGTGGGCATGGGCTGGTTGATCTTCCAGACTATGCACGCAACTCCAATCGAGTTGAGTGCGTGGCGGGGGCCAATGGCGGGGGCCGCGGCGCAGCAATCCAGCAGCCTCAGCAGTGTGTTTCAGCCAGCCGGCCAGGGCTTGAGCGCTGGTATGCTCCGGCCGCAGGGCAATCCGCTGGGGGGCGCGAATACGGTGATGACCCAGGGCTATGGCGTTGGCACGCATGCACCTGCCCACATCTGGGGCGCGGTCGATCTAGCGATTGACGGCACTGGCAATGGACAGGCTGACCCCGATGCGACCTGGGGGCATCCGATCTATGCTACCCATGCAGGAACGGCCAAAGTTTCCCGTGACACCTGGCCGGCGGGCAACCATGTCTGGATCACCAATGAGCAGTATCGTACCGGGTATGCACATCTGCAAGATTTTGCGGTTCAGAGTGGTCAGGTGGTTGAGCGTGGACAGAAGATCGGAACGGTTGGCTCTACGGGACAATCCTCTGGCCCACACTTGGACTACCAGGTATGGCAAATGCAAAACGGGCAGTGGGTCAACCTGAACCCGCTCGACTTCGGTGTGCTTGATGGGGTGCGGTAGGGTGCGCGAGACACCGGAAGGATGCGCGAGGCACGGATGCGCGGATGCGCGATCCAGTGCAAGCGCAAAGAGGCCAGGGCACAGCACCGCTTTACTGCCCTGACGACTAAAGTCGTTACTACACGCCTCGTCGCCTCGCGCCTCGCGCCTCGCCTCACGCTTCGCATCCTCGCATCCTCGCCTCACGCCCTACCACTCCCGCGACAAACTGGTTTCGCCGCGCAGATACTCGGCAACGCGGCCACGCGTGCCTGGATCGGTGCCGTCCAGCAAGGCATGCAACGGCACAAAGCGTGCATCAGCGATCTCCAGGTCGCCCACGGGTGGCTGTGGCGCTGCCAGGGGTGCGGCAATAAACACCGCCGTGTAGTTGCTAAAACGAGTACCAAAGGTATAGAAAATGCCATGCAAGCGCTCAATACGCACTGTGCAGCCGGCCTCTTCCCATACTTCGCGGCAAGCGGCCGCCTCGAGTGTTTCCTGCGCCTTGACACCGCCACCGGGCAGGCTCCAGGGCAGTTTGCCTCGGCGATGCCGCACGAGCAGCACCTCGTCACCATCAACCACCAGTACCCGCACGCCTATCTCGATCGGACAGGTGATAAAGCGTAGAATGGAACGTACCCATAGTGCTGCTCCATAGGTGATATCCAGGGCACTGTCACGAGCGCGGGTTATGCGTTTACTACTCTGTGTCTGTGTTTGCATTCCATGATCTCCAGGTGTCTGTATATGATCACGCCCAACCCGGCAAGGATCGGGCCTGTCGGTCAACCGGCCACAATATGGTTGATGTCTGAAGGCAGTATGTCTACCACGCTGACGCAGGTGCAAAAGGTATGGGCCTCAAGCGAGCGCGTACATTCCTGGTATGTATCATACCAGACACGCACCGGGATGCAGGTGTCAATTTTGCCATATCCCAGAGAGATGATCCAGTCTAATTCAGGGTGCATGCCAGGGTTCAGGATACCTTGTTGGACATCACCGATGAACATGTATGGTTGAATCTGCCTTTGTTCTCGATTATAATGATTACCATACAGGGGGAAAAGAAGCATTTGTCATGTTGAAAGCCGAGAAATGATCGATCCCGCGCCAATGATTGCCTCATCTCAGCCGGCTGAGCGCAGCTTATTTCCGATACTCACTGCCAAAATCCGTGTTCCACAGGCACGCGCCACGCTTATTTCCCGTCCACGCCTGTTAACACGCCTCGACGCTGGTCTGCGGGGTACGCTTACCATGCTCTCGGCACCGGCCGGGTACGGTAAGACTACGCTGCTGGTCGACTGGTTGCGCTATACGGCACATCCGGTAGCATGGCTAACACTGGATGCCAACGATAACGATCCGTATAGCTGGCTGCGCTACCTCATTGCAGCCTTGCAGTCGATGATACCGGGCGTGGGAGATACAGTGTTGACACTATTGCACCTGCCTCAACCACCATCCTATGAAACGCTGATGGCAACGCTCCTGAATGACCTGGCAGTGTTAGAGACGGAGAGTCTTCTGGTGCTGGATGATTACCACCTGATACAATCGCCAGTGGTACACCAGGCCGTTGCGTTCATACTCAAGCACCTGCCCGCACCGTTGCACCTGGTCATCGCCACCCGTGAAGATCCGCCGTTACCACTGGCCCAGATGCGGGCACAGGGTACATTGTGTGAACTGCGGGCTGCTGATCTCCGCTTTACCCCGGAGGAGTCCGCACTCTTCCTGCGTGATGTGATGGGCGTAACGCTCGATCCCCAGGATGTGGCCCAGTTGGAGGCACGAACGGAGGGCTGGATCGCTGGCTTGCAACTGGCGGCGCTATCACTTCAGGGACAACCCGACGTTGCTGAGCGGTTACTGGCGCTCACAGGAACCCAGCGTTCTATTGCCGACTATCTGGTACAGGAAGTACTCCAGCAGCAAAGCACGGCTATTCAACAGTTTCTGTTACATACGGCTATTCTGGATCGTATGTGTGGATCATTGTGCGCAGCAGTACTTGACCAGGAACCCGGCGTTAGTCAACAGATGCTGGAAGAGCTAGAGCGGACGAACCTGTTTGTGATTGCCCTTGATGACCAGCGTCAATGGTATCGCTACCACCATCTGTTTCTGGATGTATTGCATCGTCTCCTGCAACAGACATCTGCTGAAGACCTGCCCAGACTGCATCGTCGTGCAGCCGTGTGGTATCACCAGCACAATCTGATGATTGAGGCGGTCAACCATGCACTGGCGGCCAGTGATTTTACGTTCGCTGCCGGTCTGATCGAGGCCAGCGCAGAGACGCTGTTGATGCACAGCGAAATAGTGACACTGCTGATCTGGCTAACTGCTCTGCCCCCCGACATGGTGCAGGCGCATCCACGCTTGAGTCTCTTACTGGCCTGCGCATTCCTCCTCACCGGGCGGATCGAGGCCGTTGAACCATTTCTGAACCACGTAGAACAGACACTACACCATCACCCACGCACCATGGATGCCACACAACAAAACCAGCTTCAGGGCGAAGTAGCCGCGCTTCGGGCGTTTATGATGCTGCTGCAATTCGATGCAACGCAGGCTATCAAACTGGCACGGCAAGCGATCCCCAACCTGTCCCCCGGTAGCTTCTTGCATGGGATTACAATCTGGACACTCGGCGCAGCCTATATGTCTGAGGGCGATCTGCGGGCCGCCGGTCAAACCTTTGCGCAGGTCGTCGCCAGCAGTCAGGCCAGTCACAATTCGATGATGACCCTGATCGCCTTGAGCCATCTGGCTGAAGTACGTATCTGGCAAGGCCAGCTACGTCAGGCCGAGATGTTATACCGCCAGGCATTGCAGATTGCCGGTAACCACAGTGCCGTACCGTTGCCAGCATCGAGCATGGCCTATGTCGGCTTGAGTGTCATTCTCCGTGAATGGAATGATTTGCCAGGAGCGCTGGAGATGCTGCAAAAAGGTCTGGCACTCTGCCGTCAGTGGGGTGAACTGGGGCTGTTCGACGCATATGCGTCGCTGGCGCGGGTGCAGCAAGCCCGGCACGACTGGGATGCAGCGCTCGATGCCTTGCAGCACATGAAGGAACTGGTCTATCGACTCACATTGCCCGTGCAAAGCCTGGCGCTGATAAACGCCTATGAAATACGCTTCTGGCTGGCACAGGGGGAACTCTCTGCCGCGCGCCGGGTAGCGGAGGAGATGATCAACGAGGATGAAATTGGCATCAAACACCTGCGCGAGATTGTGCAACTGGCCCGCATCCGCCTGCGACTGGCGCTGATGCAAAACGAGCTGCCGGGTGCCACGATCGACTCTATCCTGGCCGAACTGCATGCCCTACGTGACGCGGCCAGCACCGCCGAGCGAATCGGCAGCGTGATCGAGTGTTATATACTGGAGGCACTGGCGTTCTCCTGTCTACAGAACCGCGACTCAGCACTGGCAGCATTGGAGCAGGCGTTGACACTGGCTCAACCGGAAGGATACATCCGCCTGTTCGTTGATGAAGACGTACCGATGGCACACCTGCTAGCCGAGTATCACCCTACTGAAGATAAACTGGTGGAATACAGAAACACCCTCCTGGCCGCCTTTTCCGCCTCTCATCTGCTGCCAGCCATGTCCTCATCAGGAGACACACCACCTGTTGATCCCGAGTCACCTGATACAGACACGCTCATTGAGGCATTGAGCCAGCGTGAGTTTGAGGTCTTACGTCTCGTTGCCGATGGCCTGTCCAACCGCGAGATTGCCGAGCGCCTGGTGGTGTCGATGGGCACGATCAAAACCCACGTGCGCAATATCTATGGCAAGCTGGGCGTGAATAGTCGCACCCGTGCCGTGGCACGTGCCCGCACATTGGGCTTGCTGTAACCCCTGCTGCCGCACCTGCCGCACCAATACGCCAATCATCCTGCCCGGATGGTTCTCGTGGCTGCTGGGCACGCTGCTCTCGTTCCCGATCAGTCAGTTTATGAGCGAGCGCATCGGGTTCAGCCTGTTGAATATGCCGCTGGTCTACACCTACGAGTGGAGTGCGGCGTGGATCTGGCTGGTGCTGGTGCTGGTACTCTCACTCCTGGCAAGCTACGTCCCTGCCCGCAACGCCGCCCGGCTCACCGTGCGCGAAGTGCTGGCGTATGAGGGGTAATCAAGCACCATAACTGGGCGCAGCCGTGGGCACACACGGCACGGCCGCAGGTATCCACCTGCCACGGCTGTGCCCCTACAGGGTCTGACACGCACCACGTGCCTCTGCGCCTCCCGCATCCCGCCTCCGCGCCTGTACCCTTTCATCCTCTGCGCCTTTGCCCCTTTGCGCCTTTGGGTTAAAAAAGCGGGCGCAGCCGTGGGTAAACACAGACTGTGCCCCTACGACGTGCCGGCGTCTCTGCGCCTCCCGCCTGATAGGGAACAGAGTACAGGTGACAGGGGTCAGGGGTCAGAGCCAATCAGACGGATCACCTGTCACCTGTCACCTGTGACCTGTCACCTAAAGCCGCCTCACGCCTCACCCCACCGGCCGTACTTCCGCCAGCAGCGCGTCGTAGCGCGGGGCCAACCGCGACCAGTCGTAGGGCGCGGCGATGGCGCGCCAGTCTTGACGGCGGAGGTGGCTGTGCTGCAAAGCGGCCTGCAGCCGTTCCACCAGCGCTTGCGGCGAGTCGTACAGGCAGTCGGCGTGATAGGCCGGGGGCAGCAGGTCAGGATAGGTTAGACGGTGCGGCAGGATGGGCATGCAGCCGCAGTAGAGCGCCTCGATCACGCCGATACCGAAGAACTCCTGGATGGCTGTGCTGACCACGATGTCGGCCTGGTGGAGCAGGCGACTGTAGTGCGCCGGGTCAGCGGCGTAGCCCCAGTGAACAATACGCGCCGCCCAGTGCTGGCGGGCCGCCACAAACTCCGGCGCGTTGGGGTCAACGTGTTCGCCAGCGACAATCAACCGGAATTCCAGGCCGCATGCCGCCAGTTCCTCCAGCGCCGCGAAGAAGGCCTGCGGCTGCTTATCGTAGTCCCAACGGCTGTTCCACAGGATGATCGGCGGGCCAGTACCGATCGGCGGCGGGGCCACCTGGTCGTGATGCTGGAGGTCTATCCCTGGTGCCAGCACCTGCGATTTTGTAGCGATAGCATCGATCGTCTCCAGTCCGTGGTAGTCGTGATAGCGCCGCAACAGTGTGGGCAGCGCCGCCAGAAACTCGCGGCGATGAAACTCCGAATTAAAGTAGATCGCGTCGGCGGCCAGCGCACTGGTATAGTTGATCCAGGCATAGCTCAGGTCGCGGGCGCGGCCCGGCGGCAGCGGGTAGGTCATCTGATTCTCGTGAAAATAGACGACGACTGGAATATGCGACGGATAGGAATTGCGGGTAAGAGCGCGAAAGGTTGCCAGATCAAGCATCGACGTGGTCAGGATCAGATCGGGAAGCGTGGCTTGCGCCCGCGCCAGCCGCGCCAGCGCCACTGCGCCACCGCGCATACGCCAGCGCCAGCCGCCAGCGGTGGGCAGCGTCAGCAGCGTGACCCGATGCTGGCTATGGGCAGCATAGCCCTCGGCCACCGCCGCATGCGAGCCGCCATGGTAGGGATTGAGGAAGAGGATGTTCACCGCTTTGCCATCTCGTCGGCCAGCACCGCCAGGATGTAGCGGCTAAAGTCGGCATCCTCGCCTTCGATCAGCATCGGCAGCGCCTCGCGGAAATCCTGGCGGCGGCACCAGTAACGCATATAATCGTCCCACGTGCGCCACAGACGCTGCGTGTGCGCCGACATATGCTCCTCGTAGACCAGAATATAAGCGCGTTCAAAGAGCGCAATCAGCATCTCAAAAATAATCAGGCGGCGCTCCTGCTGCTCCTCGGTCAACTCCTGCGGTGTCCCACCTTTGCTTAACAGCTGCAGATCGGCATTTTCCAGCACCAGCGCCAGGAAGCTGGCATAGCTGTCGGACAGATTCTGGTAGAGGGCTTCTTCTTCATTTTCGCGCTCCTTCTGTTGTTCACGCACGAAGACGATGATAGCGAAGGGCAGGCCTATCACCGTCACGATATAACTCAGCACCTCAGTCCAGGTTATCCAATCCATAGCCCCACTCATCGGCGGTAGCTTATAGCGGGCGTGCCAGCTTCTGCAAATACACCAGCGTCAAGAGGGGATGCACATACGCGGAACGAACGACGCGATAGCCCAGCTTGTGATACAGCGCCAGACTATGCTCGCTCTGGTTGCCAGTGAATAGCTCAAAGCGCGTTGCTTGGGGGAGCGCCCGTTCAATGGCCTCCATCAGGCACGTGCCAACCCCCTGTCGTTGCTGCGCTGGCTCGACGATCAAGCGGCCAATGTAGCCGGTATCCCCGGCCAGATATGCCCGCACAGAGCCAGCCAGCCGGCCGGCCCGTGTGGCTTTCAGACAGATTTGTTGCTCAATGTCGGCCAGCAGTTGCGCATAGGTCTGGGTCAAAGGCGGCAATTGCCAATCGTGATAACGCTCGGCCTCGCTTTGATAGGCACGATATTGCAGATCCAGAATAGCGGCAGCATCAGCCGGTGTAGCATGTTCGATGCAGATCATGGATTTTCCAGGAACTGTTTCCATAGAAACTATCGGATGCGCAGCGCATCTTACGCCACGCCATCCACGCAACGGCGTATGAACATGGGGATTGTACGAGATTCCCGCAATTTCCGCAACGCAGTGCCAGGAGCGCAGCGTGTGGCACCGGGTTGTAACATCAGAGCACAAAGGGGCGAAGGGGAAGCGATTCTCCTGACAGAACTTCATGGTGTCTCACTGCCCGGCATACCACAGCAGAAATGGCCAGGGTTTCCAGGAACGGCCACACTATATCAAACATAAAACACCCGTACACACCCTGCCGTGCCGGGCGCCGGGCCGCCGCTTTCCCACGGCCACCCGGCGGCGCGCATCAGACGACTGAGCCAGTCCTCGCCAGTCTTCTTTGCTGCTGGCCCACTGAGAAGCAGGTAGTCACGGGCACGGGTCAGGGCCACATAAAGCAGGCGCTCGCGTTCGGCCTGCTCCATCTGACGCTCCTCGGCCAGCGCCAGTTGATAGGCCACGGTCGGCTCCTGTTCGCCGGTGGCACCGCGCAGCCGCAGCGCCAGGCCATACGGTCGCCGCGCCAACCAGGATGCCTTCTGCGGCAGTGGCTTGCGTCCCAGGTCGGGCAGCACCACAATTGGGAATTCCAGGCCTTTGCTGCGGTGAACCGTCATCAACTGCACGCTGCCGGTCGCCTCCAGCGGTGCCTCGGCCTCGTGTGAATCGGTTTGTAGCAGGGTATCCAGGTACACCCGCAAGGCACCCAGGCCACCGCTGCCTGCACGCCGCGCCACCTCTAGCAGTTTCTCCACATTGACCCGCCGCCGCTCGCCATCTGGCAACCCACTGATCGTCGCCAGGTAGCCCGTCTGCGCCAGCGCCGCACGGAGCAACTCAACCACCGTGACCCGCCCACGCAAGTCGTGCAGGTCACGCAAGGTCGCACGCGCAAAATCCAGTGGCATAGACGCCGCATCAGGCGTCTCAACAGTGCGCTCCATCAATGCCGTCCACATACTGTGTGGATGCGCAAAGCGCAGGCGCAGGATGGTGCCGTCATCCAGCGCAAACAGCGGCGACCGTAACACACCCACGAGCGCCAGTTCATCGTCTGGATCGTCCAGCACGCGCAGCAAATGTATTAGATCCAGCACCTCTTTGCGACCATAATAGCCGCGCCCGGCCGTGGTCAGAAAAGGAATACCCTCCGCTCGGAGGGCCTGCTCGTAATAGTCAAAAGCGGTGGAAGCCTGAAACAGCAGTGCAAAGTCGCCATACTCCGGCGCACGCCAGCCCTGCGGCCCGGCCACCAGCGGCCCCTCTGCGCCGGTCACCAGCGCCTGGATACGCTCGACCAGCACCCTGGCCTCGACCTCCCGCGATTCCTCGGCATTCGCGGTGTCGGTGACAAGATGCACTTCCACGCAACAGGGGTGCGTCGGTGCAGGACGGTGGGCATGCAAGGCCTCGAAGGGAATCTCATAGGCTTGCAGTGGCCGCGAGCGAGCAAAGATCGATGCGGCCACCTGATTGATCCAGGTCAGTAGCATCGCATGGCTGCGAAAAGAAGTATCCAGTGTAACTGCTCGCCCACCGCGGGCTACAATGTCGGACGCAACGCGGCGGAAAACACGCACATCTGCGCCGCGAAAGCGATAGATCGACTGCTTCCCATCACCAACCACAAACAACGCTGGTGGCGTACATGCTGCACCGGGCGGGGTACCGGCGGCTGGTGACGAGTTGTGCATACCCGTCAGCGCATAGATGATCGCCCGTTGCTCATCGTTCGTATCCTGAAACTCGTCCACCAGCACCGCCCGTAACTCGGCCTGCCAGCGGGCGCACACCTGGGGATGCTGCTCCAGCAAGGCGCGGGCGCGTTGCTCCAGATCATCATAGTCCAGTGCGTCGATCTGCTCTTTGCGTTGCGTATAACAGGCCACCACCTGCATATAAAGCGCGCGCAAAGCCAGTATGACCTGCGCTGCTCGTTGTTCCAGTTCAGCATCAAACGTCAGTTCGAGCAGATCTTTGTCCTGATACTCTTGATACGCTGTGCGCAACACGTTCAAGGCATCTTTTGCCGCCTCAAGATCAGTCGTTGTGGGCCAGTTTTTCTTGCTGCCACCAGTGAGTCTGATGGTCTGGATCGGTGTAAAATCAGGCAAGGATATGTGTGTCGCAGGCTCAAGCCCACCAGCGGTCACATCTATGCGCGGTAGTTGGCCCAGCCAGTCATGCACTGCTCGCACCTGCTTGCCGATCAAATCCTGATCACTGGCAACCGCGGCCAGACGATCCAGTTCAACACTGGCCGCGCATGAGCGGAGGTGCCTGATCAGGGCTGCCAGTACATTGGCGCGCGTGGTGGTCAGCCAGGTCTGCCACCATACCTGGAGTTCATCTGCTGTCATGGGCATATGCGCCAGCGCGGCCCGCACCTCGGCACCGCCGCGCACCATACCGGTCAGAATGGTACGTAGCTCCTCGCGCCCGGTCTCGGCCAGCAGGAGCGTCAGATCGGCTGTCTGCCGGGCCACGTCGGGGTCATTGCGGTACGCAGACTGGACAGCCGCCGCCATGGCAGTATCAATGCTCTCTGTCAGCAGCAACAGTGCCTCGACTTCATCGAGGACACGAAAGCCTGGATCAAGGCCCGTCTCTGCGGGATGGCTGCGCAATAGTGTGGCACAGAAGCTGTGAATGGTGCCGATCCGCGCCGCCTCAATTGCGCTACGCCGGGCTTCCCAGGTCAGGCGCTCGGCACGAGACGACTCCCGTGCCCGTTTCTCAATCGCCTGCTGCACGCGCTCACGCATCTCACGGGCCGCTTTGTCGGTAAAGGTAATCGCCAGGATGGACGCCACCGCTGCAAAAGCCGTCTCATCGTCCTGTAGCGCCTCCATGCTCAGCAAGCGCAGATAGCGCTCGACCAGCACCCGGGTCTTACCGCTACCTGCGCCAGCAGTGACAATCAGGTTATCGTCCAGATGAATAGCCTGATGTTGAGCCGGAGTAAAGTCCACGGCTATTCGGCCTTTCGAATATAAGCGATAACACCCGGAATACCTATTTGCCGCTCCAGTTCCAGCACATAGCGTAAGGCAGGCAAATATGGATGCGAACCGCTCAACATACGCTGTGCTGCCTTCATACAGCCGAGCCAGAGCAAATGGTGGTAGGCAACCCACTCGGCAAAGCCCTCGCGCAAGCGATCATCGCTCAATAGCGGGCACTGTTCACCCTGCCAGGCATGGGCATACTCGTGTGCCACCGTCGCCCGAAACAGCAGCCGGGGCAGGCCATAGAGCATAAAGATCACCCGCAGGTGCCCCTGACGCTGATACAGGCCCAGGATGCGCTCATAGCCTGCCAGCGTGTGCCGCATATCCTGGCTACGCACAGACTGAAGAGCGGGTGCATCGACCAGCCGAAACACAACCCCGACATTTAGCGTCAAACTGAGCTGCCTCACCACCCCGGCCACCGTCTCGTCAAATAGCCTCTTCGCCAGCTCCGGGTCATAGACCGCCGTATGGTGGCACCGCGGACACTGGAATCGCCCATCGTGGAGTTGCCAGTAGTGCGGGCCAAGTGGTGCACCACAGCTATCGCATCGCGGGCGGGTGTTAATACACTGCGGACAATAACGCTCATCGCTGTCAAGCAGTGTGTAGTAGGTACCCGTCAGCCGACAGCCGCATGCTGCGCAGTGGTCGAGCGCGGCGGGTATGGGTGATTGACTGGATGGTGTGGTCATCGCTGCCTCAGGCGAAAAAGACGTGGTGTTCACGCGACCGCGTAAATCCTGTTATAACTCATTGAGGATTGCTATTATACCATACCAGATTCGTATCAACCCGCCGGGCATGCTATACTCCCTCGTAATCAAAACCTGAAACCAGTGCGGCACGTTCACCCGTTGTGCATGCCGCACCATCATCTGGCATAAGGAGGCAGCATGCTCGCTAAAGTTTATAGCTGTGCGGTGATTGGCCTGGAGGGGATGCTGGTGGAGGTTGAGGTCGATATTGCGCAGGGCCTGCCTGCCTTTACCGTGGTTGGTCTGGGCGACACGGCTGTTCAGGAGAGTCGGGAGCGGGTACGCGCCGCTATTCGTAACAGCGGGCAGACATTCCCCTTGAAGCGCATCACCGTCAACCTGGCACCGGGCGATCTGCGTAAGGCTGGCCCGGCCTATGATTTGCCAATTGCGATCGGCCTGTTACTGGCATCGGAGCAGATCTATGGTGATGTAGCAAAGGCAGTTTTTATTGGCGAGCTGAGTCTCGATGGCACGTTGCGCCACACCGATGGTGTGTTGCCCATGGTAGCAGTGGCACGAGCGCAGGGTATCGAGACGGTGTATGTACCCTATGAAGATGCGCCCGAAGCGGCGCTGGTCGAGGGATTGACGATTGTGCCAGTACGCACGCTCTCTGACCTGGCGGCGCATATCTGTACTGAACGCCCGCTGGCACCCTATCTGTCCACATTGCGCTTTGATGAGATCGAGGTGCACTATCCGGTTGACTTCAAAGATGTGCGTGGGCAGGAGCATGTCAAGCGGGCGCTGGAGGTGGCGGCAGCCGGTGGGCATAATGTGTTGATGTCGGGCAGCCCTGGCGCAGGCAAAACCCTGATGGCACGTGCGCTGATCTCCATCCTACCGCCGATGAGCCTGGATGAGGCGATTGAGGTCACCAAAATCTACAGCGTGAGTGGGCAATTGCCCAGAGACACGCCCTTGATCCGCCAGCGCCCGTTCTGCGCACCGCACCACACGACGTCGCTGGCCGGACTGGTGGGCGGTGGCGGCGGGCGCATCAGACCAGGGATGATCTCGCTGGCGCATCGGGGTGTCCTCTTCCTGGACGAGTTGCCCGAATTTGGCCCCAGGCTGGAAGTACTGCGCCAGCCTCTAGAGGATCGCGTCGTCACGCTGAGTCGCGCATCGGGCAGTGTCACCTTCCCCGCATCGTTTATGCTGGTCGCTGCACAGAACCCCTGTCCGTGTGGCTGGTACGGGGATCCGGAACGCGCCTGCACATGCAGCCCTGCGTTGATCACCCGCTATCAGCGCCGCATCTCTGGCCCCCTGCTTGACCGGATCGACATTCATGTTGATGTACCACGGGTAAACTATGACAAACTGAGCAGCGAGCAGCAGGGTGAACCCTCCGCTGCCATCCGTCAGCGCATCTGCGCCGCCCGCGAACGACAACAGGCACGCTTTCAGGGCACACGCCTGCTCTCTAATAGCGATATGGGCGCAGCCGAGATCCACGATTACTGTCCACTGGACAGTACTGGGCAGAGCCTGATGAAGGCCGCCGTGCGTCAACTCAACCTGTCAGCACGCGGCTACCACCGCGTCCTCAAGCTGGCACGCACTATTGCCGACCTGGCCGGCAGCGAGCAGATCGCCCCTGCACATCTGGCCGAGGCCATTCAGTACCGCCCGCGGCGGGTGGAGTAGGCGGTTCTGGGTTGGTGCGGGCCAACGTGCCAACGCTGAAGCCGTTGCCCTTCTGCGTTCAAAAGCGACCGTCCGGGGCCTGTGTCCCTCCGGTTTACCAGATTGCTCGTGAGACTCGGCGCGTGTGTCAATGTATCTATGTGCTATACTCTACAACAACACAAACGACCCGGAGTGCCTGATACCGTGTTTCCGTCGCTCTGCACTGCCGAAAAGTGTCGCCGGGTTGGTACAACATGCAACGAGCGGTTGAATCACTATCTTAGACAAGGTTTCAGATGTCAGGTTTTGACCTGCCAGGGTTGCAATTGTCCCCCACCGACGTTCACGTCTGGTGTATCGCCCTTGACCAGCCGTTCACTACACTGTCAAGGTTAGCCGGTCTGCTCTCAGCTGATGAGCAGGCGCGGGCTGCCCGGTTTTACTTCGAGCGTGATCGGCGTGCCTTTATTGTCTGTCACGGATGGCTCCGCGTGATACTGGGGCGTTATCTGGCGGTTGATCCGCAGTACCTGGAGTTTGAACATACGTTGCACGGTAAGCCAACCCTGGTGGTACAGTCTGGTTCCACCTGCCTGCAATTCAATCTATCACACTCGCACCAGATTGTACTCTATGCCATTACCCGTCAACGCGAAATCGGGATTGACCTTGAATATATCCGCCCGATGCCTGATATGGAACAAATCGTGGCTCGCTTTTTTACCCCGTCCGAGCAGGCGATGGTTCAGACCCTCCCCACTGATCAGCGTCTTACCGCCTTTTTTCGCGCCTGGACGTGCAAAGAGGCCTATCTCAAAGCCATTGGTTCCGGGTTGACGCGCCCCCTGGCTGATTTTGCGGTTGCGCTGGTACCTGGTGAACCGCCCCGCCTCCTGCACGATGTGCATGATCCGCATGCTGTTGAACGCTGGTCGTTCCATACATGGACGCCGGCTGCGGGATATGTGGCTGCCCTCTGTGTTGACGGCCACGATTGGCACCTGGTGTGCTATGCCGACGGTGGTACGGGCGGTGGTTTGGCCACCTGTCCCGCATCAACCATGCCCGGCGTATGAGCTGTGCTGGGTTCACCACCTTCCGTTGACAATGTTTGCCCCTGACGCTGCGGCAACGTCAACGCCAGAAGTGCCGCCACCAGGCCCATCCAGGTAACGGCCTGCATCACGACAGGCAGATCATACACGTCGGCCAGCAGACCAGCACACCAGGCACCGATTGCACCCGATGCAAAGGTAAAGCCCAGGATCAACCCTGCTGCAAAGCGCCGCCCGGTTGGAAGCAGGTTTTGCGCATGAACGACCAGGATGCTGTGCTGACCGCCCACCAGCACGCCCGCCAGTCCTGCGGCCACAAAGGTAATTGCGACCGAGGGTGCGGCCAGGCAGACCAGTCCGGCAGGCACGCTCAGTAGCAGTGGTACGACCGTAGCAACCCGCATCCCAAACCGATCCGCCAGGTTGCCCATAAAGACATTCCCGGTAGCGGCAGTGCCCATAAATGTGCCAGCCAGCAACCCATACAACTGCGGCGTCCAGGCCCGGTCAGCAAACAGTTTGGGCAGGAAAGACTGGTAGACGACCTGAATAGAAGAGCGCACGGCTACCAGCAGTACAAATGCCAGCACCGCCAGGCTCAACCATTGCTTAACCTGTACCATCTGCCGCCAATGATGTGTCCAGGTGGTACCCCGATCAGTACAGTGAGAGAACGACTGGTCGAGGCGGGACTGATCGGGGTCGGGTTTGCGGTCATCTGGAGATACTTGACTGACAGGGCGTACACTTATTAGCAAACCTGCTGGCAATAGCGCCAGCAGCGCCAGTGGTAGCACGCCCAGGTTGCCTGCACTGGCAAACAACAAGCCACCCAGGATCGGGCCGAGTGCCAGCCCCATCTGCCCACAGAAAAAGAAGACCGCAGTTGCGCTGTTGGCCCGATCCGGGTATGCAGTCGCAGCGCTGGCTGTGCCAATTGGATGGAACAGACCACTGCCCAGTGGGGCGAGGGCAAAACAAACCAGCAGCAATGTCCAGTTGGCGAACAGTGCTATGGCACAAAAGAACAACGCCAACCAGACTACACCCAGGCCCGCCAGCAACACGGCCCGATTGGGCATGCGATCCGCCAGCCAGCCAAAGAGCGGCTGCGAGAGCGAGTTCGCCAACAGATACAGGGTCAGCGCGAAGCCGATCTGGGCGTTGCTCAGACTGAGCGGTATGGCCAGCACTGCCAGCAATACTGGCCCCAGGCTATTCAGGGTATCTACAGCAAAGTGGCTGCTGACCACGGCAAGATAGAGTCGATTGCGAAACATAGCTACTCCTTCAATAATTGCTACAAATGGCGTTCAAATTGTACCTGCCCATCCACAAAGGTTATGTCAACCTGAATGGTATGAAGCGCTGCTGGTGCGATCTGGAAAGGATCAACTGCAAGAACAACGAGATCTGCCAGCATGCCGGGTGCCAGCATGCCTTTGATATGCGCCTCGGCGCTTGCCACCGCCGGGCCACGACAATACCCATGCAGCGCCTCAGTCAGGCTCAGGCGTTGCTCAGGATACCAGCCAGCCGCAGGCGTGCCATCTATGCGCTGGCGCATGACCGCAGCGTGGATACCGTGCCAGGGGTTGAAAGACTCGACCGGCGCATCAGAGCCAAAAGCCAGCATCGCTCCGGCAGACAGAAGCGAGCGCCAGGCGTAGGCCGTTGCACAACGGGTGCCCCACAGACGATCCGCCACCAGCATATCGGCAGTGGCATGCACCGGTTGCATTGATGCCACCACGCCCAGCGCCGCAAAGCGGGCAATATCACTGGGATGCACCAGTTGCGCATGCTCGATCCGGTCGGGCAATGCTGGTGCATTCCATCCATTGCCCGCAGGATCGTTATGGATCAGCGCTGCCGTGGCTGCGTGGGCAGCCTGGATTGCATCAAGTGCTTTGCGGTTGGCCGCATCACCAACGGCATGGATGACCAGGCTGATACCAGCATAGCGGGCAGTGTAGACAAGCTGGTATAGTTCCGCCAGCGACAGCATCGGTAGGCCTGTGCCAGGTTGCCCCTCATACGGTTCCAGCATATCTGCTGTCTGCGAGCCGAGTGAACCATCGGCAAACACCTTGAGGCCACCGGTACGTAACCAGTGATCGCCCAATCCACTCCGCAGCCCCAATGATCGGGCCGCCTCGAAATCGGGCGCAGCCAGATGTGCCAGACAGCGCAGCCGTAGCTCGCCTCGCGCACGCAAAATCTGCAAGTCGTGCAACGTTTCACGCCCATCGTCCGGGTTGGGGCTGGGCGGGATATGCACGCTGGTCAGTCCATAGCGCAATCCCTCGGACTGGGCACGCTTCAGCGCCGCGAGTCGTTCGGCGGGCGTGATGCCACCAATGATCGAGCGTACCAGTTCCTGCGCTGCTTCGAGCAGAATGCCCGTCGCCTGTCCACGCTCATCGCGCTGAATTTGACCACCGGGCGGATCAGGTGTTTGATCGTCTATCCCGGCCAACTCCAGGGCGCGGCTGTTGACCCACGCCGAGTGCCCATCTTTGCGCACCAGAAACGCCGGATGTTCAGGACACACCCGATCCAGATCGGTGCGCTGCGGCCACTGCCCGTCCCAGTTGGTATGATCCCAGCCTCCTCCCAGCAACCAGGCACCTGATGTGAGGGTAGCAGTATGGGCCGCAATTTGTGTGCAAGCCAGCTCCAGGCTGCTGGTTTGCTCCAGACGCACGCGCTGACTGACCAGACCGTGCCATGTTAAATGCACATGTGCATCGGTCAGCCCCGGAATAACGGCCCGCCCGTTCAGGTTGATGCCTGGTGCGTACCGACCAGCGGCAGCGACAACGGCTTGCTCATCCCCAATAGCCAGAATGCGTCCATCCTTGATTGCCAGCGCTGAGGCTTGCGGTTGACGTGGGTTCAAAGTATAAATTGCACCATTATAGAGAACCAGAGTTGACATTTACACGCTTAGGATTATATGACAGAGCGCATGCGATCGGCATTTGTGTCAGGTATAGCGGTGAAGCCGGCAGGTTGGTTTTCTCTTCCTCACCCTGCCGGTGTTGCTCTCTATCCACACGAGCAATGCTCCGTATCGCATCTGTCCGGCTATGATCCTTGTACAGAGAGCTTTGATTCGTTCGTTTCGTGCGCATAGGCTCTGGAGGCATCTGGGAGTGTGGGCCTATGGCCTGCATGCGGGCGGGCCGCCCGCGTACCCAGGGATGCCCGCGTACCCAGACCGTAGCTGAAACCAGGACATATGTGCGTTCACAAGCTTTTTAGACTGGTTCATAGAATAAGCAATCCTACGTCGTGAACAGCTATTTGTCAACATAGCGTAGGAGGTGGTATGATGAGCCAGAAGGCCGAATCTCAACGGGTACATATGGAATGATTTCATGACAACAACAACTCTCTATCTCATTCGCCATGGCGAGACCGACTGGAATGTGAACGGTCGTTGGCAGGGGCATATCGACGTACCGTTGAATGCGATTGGAAAGGAGCAAGCCCGGCTCCTGGCGCAGCGTCTGAAGACAGAGCGTGTGCGTTTTGATGTCCTCTATAGCAGCGATCTGGCACGTGCTTATCAGACTGCCTGGGCGATTAGCCAGGTGATCGGGTTACCTGTGGAGCTATTGCCGTCGTTACGGGAGATCGATCTGGGCACATGGGGTGGTCTGACCCTTGCGCAAATCAAGGAGCGCTTTGCCGTCGAGTATGCCTTGCTTGAACAGGGTCACGATGTGCCGCGCGGCGGGGCAGAGACGCTGAGCGCCCTCCGGCGACGGGTGGTTGAGGTGGTTGAGGCGATTATGGCACAGCATCTCGGTGAGACCCTGGTATTTGTTACCCATGGTGGCCCGGTGCGTATGCTCCTCGCTCATGCGTTAGGTGCGCCCGATGTCAACAAGATACCGTTTCATCATATCGGCAATACATCGGTCAGTATCATTGAGCATAGTTCTTCTGCCTGGAATGTGCGTCTCGTCAATGATATGAGTCACCTGGTGGGGCAATCGCAGGCACCTGACTTGATGTCGATGCCCCCAGACGATGCGGAATTGCCACGCGAATGGAATTCGTGAATCGGCTATGCAAGAACCCGACCTGCTAGACGTCCGTTATACTGTCGATACACCCGAAAATGTAACCTTTGCCTACGATGTCGCCGGGATTGGTTCCCGATTTCTGGCGGCTATTGTCGATACATTGCTCTTAATGTTAGTTCTGCTCACGCTGGTGGGCATTGTGATCTGGCAGAGCCAGTTCATCGATCCGGTGATCGGGGTGGCGATTGTGGTTGGAAGCTGGGTGTTACTCCTGCTTGCCTATTATATTCTGTTTGAGGTTTTCTGGCAAGGCCAGTCTCCGGGCAAGCGCATAGTTGGCTTGCGTGTCGTCCGTGACGGTGGACGCCCGGTAACGTTTTTTGCTTCCAGTGTGCGCAATGTGATACGCCTGGCAGACTTTCTGCCAGGTTTTTATGGCCTGGGAGTGATTGTCATGTTTGTTGATCGGCGGGCACGGCGGCTAGGTGATCTGGCGGCCGGCACGCTGGTGGTCAAGGAACGGAGCGCAGTGACGCTTGAGAGCTTGACGCAACGTGCGGATCCACTCCCGTCACCAGTGAAGACCGGTGCCGCTTCGGACACGCTACAACTGCCCAACTTGCATTTGATTAGCGAAACCGACTATGACCTGGTGCAGGAATTTCTACGCCGCCGCCGCGAACTAGGTTATACCAGTCGCCACGAGTTGGGAACGCAACTTGCGACGACCCTCCGCACGCGCCTGGGCATGCCCCCCGATCAATATCACGAGGCCTTTCTCGAATATCTGGTCTACGAGTATCGCCTCAGCCGCCAGCAGGCATCGGCAACGGAATAGCGAGTGCTGCCCCGTACCGCCTGTACCTACAACAGACGATCTGCACAGCCACATCGTATTAAATTTTGTTCAAAATGGTTATTGCCGACAAGAGAAACAGGCTGTTACACTGCGCTTACCATATCATCCCGGATCGAAGCAGAAGGAGTAACCGATGTCCCGGATTGGTCTGTTCTATGGCAGCAAGCGCGGTGATACCGCCGATGCCGCCGAAAAGATCAAAGAGGCGTTCGACAAGGTTGAAAAAGACCTGGTGGATGTGTACAACGTGAAGAAGGTCGATTTGAGCCGGATGGAGGAATACGACAAGCTGATTCTCGGCTCTTCCACCTGGGAAGAAGGCTCGTTGCAGATGCACTGGATGCGGGCTATTCCCCAGATGGATGCACTGGATCTGAGTGGCAAGCAGGTAGCGATCTTTGGCCTGGGCAACCAGTCCGAATTTCCCACCACTTTCCAGACTGCGATGGCCACACTGGCAACCAGAGCGCGTGAACGGGGCGCGGAACTGGTGGGCCTGTGGCCGGTTGATGGCTATGAGTTTGACGAGAGCCCTGCCGTCGAAGATGGCAGGTTTGTCGGTCTGGCGCTCGACAACGCCAACCAGTACGAACTAACCGAAGATCGGATCAAGACCTGGGTCAGGCAACTCACCCGCGAGTTTGGCCTGAAGGGGTGAGACGACGAGCCACTGAGGAAGCAGGCGGCAGATCCTACTACGGATACGAGAGGCGACACAGCGACGTGACAAAGAAGCGCGGATGCGAAGCAAGGCAGGCATTGCCCGACCCAGATCGTGGTCGCCATCATTGGCATCCATTGCCCGGCAACGATAGCAACGATTACCATCGCATGGTCGTTGTGGGGCAATGGATGCCAATCCAAAGCAATGCGGGACAATGCCCCGCATTGCCCCCGCTGAGAAGCATTCACACACTGGCGCACGCCACCAAACGAACGCCCTCACTGCCGGGCATGCCATCCAGCTCCAGCCGTAGGTGTGGCTCGGTGCCAAGCCGCGTGCGCAGCGTATCCAGCAACTCCGCCCGGCCCACCGCGGGCGCGTCCGGCGGCGGGAAGTTGGTGGATAGGGCGAAGGGGGTTCAGGCGGGGGTGAGGACGCCACTTCCTTCAGGTGCCGCTTGATCGCGTCTGTATCCTCGAGAATCTTCGCCGTATCCCGGCGCAGCAACTGGAAGTGTCGTTCAAACAGCGTGGTCAGGTCATCCAGCCGTCGGTCGAGGTGCGTACTGAAATCACGCCCCAGGGCTTGCAGGCCGGCCGCCAGCATCGCGCTCACCTGTCCCAGGGCGGCCGGATCGTCGCTCAACTGCTGCAACTCGCGCTGGAGCGAGGGCAGGTATTGCGCCAGATGCTGCTGGTGCTGCGCCAGTTCGTTCAGGCTGGCGCGGGTGCCTTCGAGCAGCAGCAGCGTAAAGGCGCGCCAGGTAGCGGTATCGTGCTTCAGGTAGTCGTTGAAATGCACCAGCACCTGCCCGAACAGGTGCCGCCGCACATGCCGTTCAAACTCCGGCCATACGCAGCGCAGATCCGCCCAATCGGGCTGATCGAAGATTGGCGGCAGGCTGTGGTCAAAGAACAGTTGCGCCAGTTCATCGAGCGTCTGCGCCTGGCGATAGGCAGTCTCCACCGCCGGCGGCAGGTCGGGCAGCAACAGTTGTGGCACCTGTTTGACCAGTGTATGCAACAGGTCACACGCCTGGTCACCCAGGGCATCGTTCTGCCGCCTGACGTGCATGTCATGAAACTGCGCAATTGCGGCGGGCACCGGGCGTGGGTTGCGCCAGGCAGCGGGAAAACAGCGTTTGCCGCCAATGTCATGCAGCGCCGCGATCGTCGCAGCGTGGAAAGCACGCTGCAAGTCGGCGTTAATCGTGGTGGGCAGACCTGGTTGCAGGCGCTGGCCCAGATCGCGCACACATTCCACCGAGAAATCACCGGTTATCTGTTGCAGCATACCACCGGATGGAAAATGGTTTCGAGACCGGCTGCGACCAGACCACCCAGCAGCGCCCCGAACGGCCCGGCGGTCACGCCACCATCGTGGCAATCTGGCGGGTCAACTTTTGCATGGTACTGCGCTCCCAGATTATTACGTCGATCGTGATCGTCACGCGCCCGACCATGCCGTGCGGCCGGGCAGAGGTATTGTAGCAGAAATGGCGGGCAGGCGCGGCTTGCAGCGGCTAGACGATTTTTAGGCCGGGGCTGTATGCAAAGCACACAATCTGTGATAGAATAAAGAACATCTGTTCATCCTGGCGAAAGAAATACATCGTTTTGTTGGAATAGAGCAGTGCAACTACACCCATAGGCGGTGCAAAATGAGTACAGTGAAACCTCAGCGCGATATGACAGAAGCAGAATATCTTGCATACGAACGAGCAAGTTCCACAAAACATGAATATTACAAGGGGCGCATTTATGCTATGACCGGCGCGAAAGAGGCGCATAATCTTATTGCTGGCAACATTATTGCCGCATTGCACCCGCAACTCCGTCGCAAAGGATGTCGCATTTACCCCAGTGATATGCGTGTCAAAATCATGCAAACAGGTTTGAATACCTATCCTGACATTGCGGTTGTTTGTGGCCCACCTCAATTTACGGACAATGTGCGAGACACGATCATCAACCCGATTGTTATTATCGAAGTACTGTCGGTATCAACAGAGCGCTACGATCGCGGCATGAAATTCCAACATTACCGCACCATCGAAACCCTGGATGATTATATGCTTGTTGCCCAGGATCACCCTCACATTGAACATTTTTCGCGTCAAGAAAATGGACTGTGGATATTCCAGGAAGCCACGAATGTTGCATTACGTATCAACATTCCGTCAATTGGATGCGTTCTACACCTACAGGATGTATATGCGCAAGTTGAATTTGAACAAGAAAACACGGCTATCACCCGAGAAATACCACCAGAGGAGTGACCGCATACGTCTACCAACACGTTGTTCTGGCAGCGCACGTTCATCTGGCGTATCCTGATGCTGTCGCAGAACGCTCAAGCAGTTTGTGCCATGCCCAGAATGCTTTGGTAGACCACATACGTCCTGTCATTCCAGGTTGCTATCCATTATGGTTGTCATATCACAACCTACGGTTGACAACCTGTCATTATGTTCAAACCCTCGGATCTGTCAATGTATGACCGATAACCTTCTGACAAATGCTACGACATTTGCGAAAAAGTGAGAATGAACATAGGAGATACATTGATCCCATAAGCACAACGTTTGTTTTAGCGCTAGATTTGCCGCAGGATGGGTGGTAACTGGGGAGATTCCCCCCATTTCTTAGGCATACAGCATACCTAACCTGGATCCGCTGTGCGTCAATTGAATAAGGTTTGCACTCTCTTTGCACCAGAAACGATGGCAACAGTGGTTACGTGTTGGTTATTCTGTCCAAGTTCGCCCACCAGGAATTTGACGATCTCAACTGTAGACACGAACCCCGGCTTTTGTTATTGTTACTATAGTCCTGAGAAACACATCAAGCACTACAACGCACCGTACATTTCTCAAGGCGAAGCGAAAGCAAACCAGCCAGTGTTGCCCCATTCTCCTGCACTGATGCAGTCGAGTATCTCAAGATACGACGCACTGAGACTTTGCCAGACGGCAAAGATCTTTTCCTGATACATATCGTTGCTTGTTCGATCCTGGTCTGTTTAGACCAGCGAGTGGTAGTAGAAGCTCGGTGGTGGTGTCTCTCTCATTATCGTACGTTGGCAGATCGTCAAGTTGCGAGTGGCACGAGTAATCTCCACCCAACGATATTCAGGATGGTTTCTGACCGTTCCCAACCTGCTGGCATCAGGCGGAACCGGTTTGTAGCTGACAAGACAACTTGAAGGTACCTGTACCCACTGGCACTGGGCAGGCACCAACGACACGGCGGCGTGAGCACCGATGTTGCGATAGGGTTTTCCCCTGCCGGCATCCCCCCGCTCTGTACGCCCTGAAAATGTTTTTCGCGTTATCGGCCCGAACTGGTGGCTCTGGTTGCGGGTCGATCTGAAGTCGATTGTATATGCGAGGAAGTGGCCCCCGTACCACTGGCACTGGACGGGGACCATCGACACCGGCGGCGTGAGCGCCGATGCCTGAGCATGGTACCACATGCGGGCATCCTCGTCACCCTCCCCGGTTTTTGGCAAAAGCCTGATGAACGTTGCGCCAATGACCTCCACCGTTCCTCGACGATCCGTGCAGGCGCGGGTCTGTCTCAGCCGAGTGAATGGCTCCGTTGTGGGCGTACGGCACAGCTTTCACCAGGATCTATTTGGTTGCACAGTACGGCCATCCGTTGTTTCGTCCATCGTGTTGATTCAGGATCAGGTGTGATCATACGAGCGTATGCTCCCGGTTGGTTAGCACCCGTACATCCGCAAACCCGCAGAGCGATCATTGATCCTGGTTGATCAAGATCGGATCAAGGCACTCATTTTGAACAAACCAGCATGATACGGACATTGAACGGAAACTTTTCTTATCTCTATTCGCAAGGAGGTATCGAGACATGAGGCAGATTGCATTTTATGGCAAGGGCGGGATTGGCAAGTCCACCACACAGCAAAACACAGCAGCTGCACTGGCAAGCCAGGGTAATCAGATTATGGTTGTCGGGTGTGACCCGAAAGCTGACTGTACGCGCTTGCTGCTCCGTGGTCATCGCCAGATGTCCGTATTGGACACCATCCGTGAGCTGGGCGATGCCGAACATGTAACACTGGATCGCGTCGTGGCGAAAGGCTATGGTGATGTCAGGTGTGTCGAGTCGGGGGGCCCGGAGCCAGGCGTTGGCTGTGGTGGGCGCGGCGTGATTACCGCCATTCAAACCCTGGAGCGCCTGGGTGCCTACGAGGAAGATCTCGATTTTGTCTTCTATGATGTGTTAGGTGATGTGGTGTGTGGCGGTTTTGCCATGCCCATCCGCGAAGGCTATGCCGAGGAGATCTATATCGTTTGCTCCGGCGAGTATATGGCGCTCTTCGCTGCCAATAACATATCGAAAGGTGTCCAGAAGTTTGCCCAACGTGGCTACGTCCGTCTGGGTGGTCTGATCTGTAATTCACGGATGGTTGAGAACGAGTACGAACTGGTGGAAGAGTTTGCACGGCGATTGAATACGCAGATGATTCACTTCGTTCCACGGAGCAAAGATGTCCAGCGTGCCGAAATTAACAAGAAGACGGTGCTGGACTATGACGAGAACCTGCCCCAGGCAGGTGAATATCTGGCAATGGCGAAGAAGATTAGCGAAAACGAGCGTTTCGACATTCCAACCCCGATTACCCAGGATGAACTCGAAGATCTGATGCGTTCGTATGGCATTGTGGACTAAATCATAGTAATCCAAAAATATAGTTGTAGCACAGGAGTCCGGGCTTCAGCCTGGACAGAGCACTCCAGGCTGAAGCCTGGATTCCCAATAGCACTATTGTTATTCAGGCGCTGCGGAGGCAATGTTGTCCCAGGCAATGTCCCTTTCAATCGTAAGCGGAGAAGCGAGCAGGTTGAGGAGGAAAAGCGTGCCAGTGAGATTGTAGATCTGCGAGAAATGTGCGTCAGTGAAGGGCCATCCTTGATCATGATCATGGGTGATTGGCAACTGGGGGCACGCAAACATGACGATAACTAGCCGGCGCATCGTTGAGATCAGGTTCGTATTCCACAGCCTTCTCCCAGCTATCTGCCGAGTAAGGAAATAGGATAATGAATGTTCCTCAAGCAATTGAATGTAAAGGTAGCTGCATTCCCCAGATCCAGGATCTGGCCGGGAAAGTGGCGGAGCATCCATGCTACAGCAAAGATGCCCACTTCAAATTTGGCCGTATCCACGTCCCGGTGGCACCACGCTGCAACATTCAATGCAACTACTGTACACGCAAGTTCGCCTGTCCCAATGAAAACCGTCCCGGTGTCACCACAAAGGTGATTTCGCCTGATGAAGCGGTGGTAACGATCCGCCAGGCAATTGAGAAGGAGCCGCGCCTCAAGATCCTGGGTGTGGCCGGGCCAGGCGATGCGCTGGAAAATCCAGCCACCCTGGAGACGTTCGAGAAGGCGGGCAAGGCCTTCCCCTTCCTGACACGCTGTCTCTCCACGAACGGCTTGCTGTTACCGGATATGATCGACGATATTGATCGCGTGGGGATCACCACCCTGACGATTACGATCAATGCTGTTGATCCCGATGTCGGTGCGCAAATCTATTCCCATGTGCGCTACAAGGGAAAGACCTATCGTGGGCGGGAAGCGTTTCAGGTTTTGAATCGCAATCAACTCGAAGGACTGCGCCAGGCGGCCATGCGCGGCATGGTGATCAAGGTTAACTCGGTGTTGATCCCAGGTGTCAATGACAGACACCTGGTTGAGGTGGCTCGTGTAGTCAAGGGATTGGGTGCTTTCATCTTGAACGTCATCCCAATGATCCCACTGGCGAAGTTTGCGCATATTATTCCACCGTCCGATGAGGAAGTGAACCGCGTGCGTGACGAGTGTGCCGCCGTGATCCAGCAATTCCGCCACTGCATGCGCTGTCGGGCTGATGCCATCGGCGTCCCTGGCGAAGAAGGTTGTGGTACGCCCGATGAGCGTACGACGGTCGATGCCGAGAAGGTGTGTTCACCGAAGTTTCTGCAAGAGAAGCCCATCCTTCGGGTCGAATCCCCGATGGAAACGGCATAAAACGCGCTACGCCATCAGTGAGGTGATGGCGTAGCGCGAGGAGGTTACAGGATGAGTACCGAAACGTTTTTCAAATGTGATGAGACGATCCCCGAACGTGCGATCCATATTGCAGTCAAAGGGCCTGGCGGATGCCAGCGTAGCGACGGTGCTGATTGTTTTATCGCCAGTAATATTGCCACTACGCCCGGTGATATGACTGAACGTGGATGTACCTATGCCGGATGTCGCGGTGTGGTCGGTGGCCCGGTCAAAGATGTTATTCAGCTCACGCACGGCCCGATCGGGTGCGCCTTTTTCTCCTGGGGCTATCGCCCGCACCTGGCTGACAGCGATTTCCATATGAAGTACACGTTCGTCACTGATATGGACGAGACCAATATTGTCTTTGGTGGTGAGAAACGTCTGTTGCAGTGTATTATCGAGGCAAACCAGGAGTTCCCCGATGCCAAAGGGGTGTTTATCTACAACACCTGCTCCACTGCCTTGATCGGCGATGATGGCAAGGATGTCGCTAAAGAAGCGTCGAAGATTATCGGCAAGCCGGTGGTCTTCTTTGACTGCGAGGGCTTCCGGGGTGTGAGCCAGTCAGCAGGCCACCACGTGGGCAACGAGACGATCTTTAAGGAACTGGTCGGATCGGTGGAGCCGGAGGGTAATTTCTCACGTTCGATCAATATTGTGGGTGACTATAACATCAAGAACGACATGCGCACCTTTGAACCGCTGTTTGAGGCGCTTGGCTTGAGGATTTTGACCCGCTTCACCGGGAATGTATCGGTGGACGAAATCAAGATCATGCATAAGGCAAAACTCAACGTTGTTCACTGTGCCCGCTCAGCTACCTACATCGCCGACATGATGAAATCAAAGTATGGCACGCCCTCTATCGACGTCACGTTGTTTGGGATCAAGGCTATGTGCAAGGCGCTGCGTGATACGGCCGCATTCTTTGGCCTGGAGCAGCGGGCGGAGGAGATCATCGAGCAGGAACTGGCGAAGATTATGCCGAAGGTTGAATACTATCGCCAGCGGCTGCAGGGTAAAAAGATCTTCATCTACCAGGGTGCGCCGCGCGCCTGGCACTGGATCGAGCTGCTGCGCGAGCTGGGCATGGAGACCATCGCCGCCGCTACAACGTTTGGACACAAGGACGACTATGAGAAGATCTTCGCCCGGATACAGGAAGGGGCGGTGATTGTTGATAACCCGAACGTCCCTGAACTAGAAGAGATCTTGAAGGTACGACGACCAGATCTGTTTATTTCCGGTAATAAGGAGAAATACGTCGCCTACAAGCTCGGCGTCCCGTTTGTCAATGGTCACACCTACGATACCGGCCCCTATGCTGGCTTTTCTGGCATGGTCAACTTCGCCCGTGATATTGACAAGGCGCTGCACTCCCCGGTGTGGGATCTGTTGAAGGTGCAGGGCCGCCCGGTACCAGGCGTGAGTGTTACTCACTAAACCGACTCTCGTTTAGATGTGATTTTTAACGGTGGTCGTGGACAAGGCGCGGAGACGAAAAGGTGTAGCAGCACAGATGCCAACGACGGGTGCGTGTACGTCGCCGCTACGCTGCTTTACTCCTCTGCTACCATCCTGATCCGCAATACACCACCGTTTACTATCAGGAGACTGGCCCAATGAGTACAGTGATGAAGCAGGATCGGTTGGTGGCGATTAATCCCACCCGTTCGTGCGCCCCCATCGGGGCAATGTTAAGCGCTTTTGGCGTTCATGGCTCAATTACGATTAACCACGGTTCGCAGGGATGTGCCACCTACCCACGCCATCAGATGGCCCGTCACTTCCGCGAACCAATCGAAGTAGCGACCACGTCATTGACCGAGAGGACGACTGTGTATGGCGGCAAGGAAAACCTCCTTGCCGCGCTGGAGAACATCTGGAACCGCTTTCATCCCACGATGATTACCGTCTGTTCGACGTGTCTTTCAGAGACCATCGGTGATGATATTCCCGGTATTATTGAGGAGTTTCAGACGAGCCATCCCGATATCGAGATACCCATTATTTCGGTGAAAACACCATCCTATATTGGAACGCACATCACCGGGTTTGACCTGTTCCTCAAAGAAGTTGCTATGTCTATCCCGCTCAAGAGTCGCAAAGGCGACTCGAATGGCAAAATCAACATTATTCCCGGCTGGGTCAACCCGGGGGACATCCGTGAACTGAAGTGGCTGCTGCGCGAGATGGACGTGCCCGCACTGTGGCTGACGGATTATGCCGATACGCTGGACGGTGGCTACTACAATCCGCGCCCGCATTTCCCGCCTGGCGGAACAACCGTGGCCGAACTACAAGACTCTTCCCGTTCACTGGCAACGATCGCGCTTCAGAAGTATGTCGGAGGTGAAGCCGCAAAAGTCTACAAGAGGCGGCACAACCTTCCGGCCTATATTCTACCAATGCCGATTGGTCTGGCAAATACCGACACGTTTCTGGAGACGTTGACCGAGATTACCGGCAAGCCCGTCTCACCCGAACTGCAACGCGAACGCGCCCGTCTGTTAGACGCAATTGTCGATACCCACATGTTCAACACTGGCCTCAAGGTGGCGATCTATGGTGATCCGGATCTGGTACATGGATTGGTCCGGTTGACCACCGAGATGGGCATGATCCCGCGCTTTGTGCTGACAGCCACTGAGGCGAAGTCCTGGGGCGATGACATGTTGGCACTGGCAGACGAGTTGGGCATCGATCTGGAGATTATGATGCGCACCGACCTGCACGAACTACACAAGCGGATAAAGGCCGAGCCTGTTGATCTGATTATGGGCCACTCCAAGGGCAAGTTCCTGGCTGATGCCGAGAACATCCCGCTCATCCGCGTTGGTTTTCCGGTGGAAGATCGCTTTGGCTATCACCGCCGGGCAATCGTGGGTTACAAGGGGGCGATCTACCTGGTCGATGAGATCACCAATGCTGTGCTTGAGCGCCGTGGTGTCGTGGTGAGCAACACGCTTATGGCCGAAATGGAAGAAGATACTCCCATGAACGGTGGCGGCTGTGGCAGTGGTGGATGCGGCGGCTAACCAGTTTCGCTGACAGCCACTGAAGGCTGACGGCTGAACAGGCCTTCGTGTCGATGAGGTCACGTGGACGTTCAGCCGTCAGCCATCGGTGGTTGCTTGATTCAGGAACAGGGCGTACGCGTTCGTATGGTTCGCTCGCCTTCTGGCCTTCGGCAGAGCGGTTCTTCAAAGGGGAGCGGTCTGAGCGTCCAGGCAGGGTGAGTTCAAGCGCTTGAGCGCTGCAACGCTTCAACCTACCACACAGCCGCAGGCGAAAAAGATGTCTGGTTCAAGCGACCGCGTACCTCCTGTCAGTAAGGATACCTGACTATGACTGCAACTGCGTTGATGCCTATCGCGGATATACTTGCCCTACGCTGTGAGTTTCCGATTTTGCAGCAGGAGATCAATGGCCGCCCACTGGCGTTTCTGGACAGCGCGGCGTCATCGCAGAAGCCCCGCCGGGTATTGGAGTGCCTGGATGACTATTATCGGCGCTATAACGCCAATGTGCATCGGGGCATTTACAAACTGAGTGAGGAGGCGACGTTCGCCTATGAACGTGCCCGGGGCAAGGTGGCGCGGCTAATCGGGGCCACCAGCACCCGCGAAGTGGTCTTTACGCGCAACACAACCGAGGCGGTTAACCTGGTGGCTATCGCCTGGGGGAGTGCCAATTTGCGTCCTGGTGATCGCATTCTGCTAACGATGATGGAGCATCACTCCAATATTGTCCCCTGGCAAATGCTGGCCCGGCGTACCGGGGCGACACTGGATTATCTATCGTTGGATGGGCAGGGGCGGCTCGTGCTGGACAATCTCGACCAGCTATTGACCGAGCGTACGCGGATGGTGGCGCTGACGCACCAGTCAAATGTGCTGGGTACGCTGAACCCGGTGCGCTTGATTGCTGACCGCGCCCATGCAGTGGGGGCGCTGGTACTGGTTGATGGTGCCCAGAGTGTGCCGCATATGCCAGTCAATGTATCTGACCTGGGTGCCGATTTTCTGGTCTTCAGCGGGCATAAGATGTGCGGGCCAACCGGCATTGGCGTGTTGTGGGGCCGCTATGCGCTGCTCGATGCTATGCCGCCCTTCCTCGGTGGCGGCTCGATGATCACGGTGGTGGAGCTACAGCAGAGTAGTTATGCTGATGTGCCGGCGCGCTTTGAGGCCGGGACACCTGCGATTGGGGAAGCGATTGCCCTCGGCGCGGCAATCGACTTTCTCACCAGTATTGGGCTGGAGACGATTGAACGCCACGAACGTGAACTCGTGAACTATGCCCTGGAGCGGCTGTCCCTGGTGGATGGACTCACGATTTACGGCCCACCCGCTGAGCGGGGTGCGGTCGTGGCCTTTACGGTGCGTGGTATCCATCCCCACGATCTGGCAGCATTCCTTGATAACGAAGGTGTGGCGGTACGTTCCGGTCATCACTGCACCCAACCGTTACACCGCTGGCTGGACGTGTCGGCTACGACGCGTGCCAGTTTTTATCTCTACAATATCCCCGAAGAGATCGACCGACTGGTTGTCGGTATTGAACGCGCTCGCAGGTTATTCAACTAAGCAATAAGGAGGAGTACCATGGGCTTTGATGAATATACCGATCCCCATGAGGGATTCAAGGTGGTAGAGAACGGTGATTACCTCTGCGTCCAGTGTTGGGAACATCCGGTGCATGTCTACAAACTGGTTCCGCCGGGTAAAGAGTTACATCGCTCCACTGCCCGTACTGAGCATAATGGTCGTGTGTATGGTTTAGCCTGGATTGAAGATGAAAAGGAGTGAATACGAATGGCTCACGATCATACCCCGGGGACATGTGCATGTAATCACCCGATTGCCACAGCACGCGCTTCTGTAAAAACAGGAGAAGACCCCGCATTTTGTGCTTGCAGTTCAACTCCGGGTGCCGATGTCTTGCCGGAACCGGGGCAACATCTGCGGATAACGCTGCTGAAGGATGTTGATAGCTGGGAAGGGCAGGCCCGTACGAGCATTCCTGCCGGTACCACCTATGAAGGTGTGGTGACACAGATCGATCTGGAAGGGTTTTTTGATATGATACTCGATGATGGTCAAATCAAAGGTTTCTATGCTCACGATAAGACTATTCAGGTCGATGTATTTTTCACTGAGAGTGTAGCGACTTGATTGTGTTTACATAACAGGATGTACGCAGTCGCTCATTGAGGCATCTTGTTCACCTTCAGCCTATAGGAGCGAGGAAAGAAGAAGGAGGGCAGTAGGGGCACGTTGCACCATGCCCCTACAACAGCCGCCTATTCTCTCTTTCCCTTTCCTATTTCCTCTCATACAACGGCTTGCGACTTCAGGTGCCGGGCGGGCCTTGACAAGCCCTCACCCGTATGTCACACTTCTTATTAGTTACGCTGTAAGTAATCTGATTATAATATTATGACGAGACTGCACCACAGCCGGGGCGCGGGGGCTGTAGATTCCCGCGCATGGTTTCACGGTGGTTTCGGCTGGTTGGAGCTGCACCACGCCTTCCTACCCAGGCGATGTCTCGTTGTAGTAATAACCTGTATGCGCAGTTGCACCAGGGAAACGAGCCGTTCTATGAGTCCCAAAACGAGTCAGCCGTTCACGCTTACGCTGTCCCTGCTGGGTTTTGTGCATCAGCATCCGCTGCATGGCTATGAAATTTATCAACAACTCAAGAACCACGCCCTGCTCAATATGATCTGGAAGCCCAAACAGGCCCAGGTCTATGCCCTGCTACGCAAGCTCGAACAGGCCGGGCTTCTGGCGGCAACAATCGAGACTCAGGAGGCTTACCCACCCCGGCGGGTGCTGCATCTGACTGAGGATGGGTTGGCCGCATTTCGCACCTGGATCAGTAATCCGGTCACCGAATGGGAGGATGTGCAGCAGGAGTTTCTGCTCAAACTATTCTTTGCGCAGCAAACAGGTGATGATACGGCACTGCGCCTGGTTGAACGCCAGCGCCACCAGAGTCACCAGTGGCTCACCGATCTGCACCGCCGGTTGCAAACGTTAACTGCCTGCCAATCGTCAGCCTGGCTGCTGATCGAACTGCGCCAGCGCCAGGTGGAGGGTTTTCTGGAATGGCTTGATCGCTGCGCGATACATTTTGCTGATCCGATTTTTGTAGCCCACACGATTGCGTCGCTGACCGATAGCCCCTACCAGGCGCTGGCACAACGCTTTGTGGAGTATGTATGTTCCGCCGAGGGGCAGGCGATCCTGGCTCGGCATGGCTTTTTGCCGATCAACGAGACGCTCGCCCCGGTACCATTGCCAGCTACGCCGCCACCGGTTGCGGTACCAGCCGAGGCAACGTTGAGCGTTTTTGCGGCCATCACGCTGATGGAGGCTTTTCAAGCGATCGCCTATGCCTTTAGCACGGCGCATAACGGGATCACGGTCAATCTGACCTTTGCCGGGTCGGGGCATCTGGCTGATGAGATTGCGCACGGTGCGGCGGCTGATGTGTTTGCTACTGCCAATCGTATGCTGATGCAGCCACTCATTGAGGCCGGGCGTATTGCGCCCGGTAGTGAGCGCGTCTTTGCTCGCAATCGGCTGGTGGTGGTGACACGTAAGCACAATCCAGCGCATATCACGACCTTCCGTGACCTGGCACAACCAGGGTTGAAGATTGCACTCGGCTCAAGCGCGGCGGCTATCGGGTATTATGCACGGGACATGCTGTTGCGAGCCGAGCAAGTCGGCAGCCTGGATAGCGCTGAGCGTGAGGCCGTGTTGCAAAATGTGGCCTTCTATGAACAGGATGTGCGGGCCGTGCTGGGCAAGGTAGTTGGCGGCGAGGCTGACGTGGGCATTGTGTTTAGCACCGACTACTGCGATGCGTCGGGTGTGGCCGCCACTGGCCTGGTGTATCCGCTGGCAGAGGGTGTCCTACCATGCGGGTAGTCTGGGGCGGCGTGCGGCGGACGCTCTTTCCTTTAATACGAAGACGCACAGGCAGCAGCGTTGAAACGTTCTAACGTTCTAACGCAAAGACGCCTGTATTTCCAGGTACGCATGGCAAGCTCCGATGCCCTATGGAGTGCAGCAACATGGCTGTTGCCGTCCTTCGGGATCAATACATTGACAGACATATGGCGTTATGCTATAATACAACTACTCAAATAATAACTAGTTCAAAAATGCCAATATAATGGTTGGTAAAACCTGTGTTATTGCTATCAGTGGCCAATGACAGGCTTTCACAGAGTTGAACTGTGAAGTTGCTGTCATTTTTTTTTATACCAGGACGTACGTGGTGGGTCATCCGGCGATTGTTTTCGCCTGCGGCAGCGGCGCAAGAGCAAAAAATTTTCGCTCTGACGCTTTCAAAAGAGACAACGCACCGTTCTGCCGCAGGCGAAAAAGACGTTTTGTTCAAGCGACCGCGTAAGTCCCATATACCTTGAAAGGAATCGATTATGCGCCCCGCATCCATCGCCACCCTGTTGCTCTTCCTGGTCGCTGGAGTAATGAGCGCCTGTGGACAACAACCGGCCACCGCACCAACGCCTCTGGACGTGATCGCCGAAGATGCGACTCTGAGTGGCGAATTAGTGGTATTCGCCGCCGCCTCGCTTACCAATGCATTCACTGACCTCGGTGATGCATTTGTCCTGGCTCATCCGGGCATAAACGTTATTTTTAACTTCAGCAACGGGCAACAACTGGTGCAGCAGATTGATCAGGGTGCGCCATGCGACATCTTTGCCGCCGCCAGTGTCAAGCATATGCAGGATGCAGTCTTGACCGGGCGGGTGATCGATGGCATGGAACGTATCTTTGCCCGCAACCGGTTGGTGATTATTATGCCGTCCGATAATCCAGCGCAGATCACGACCTTGCAGGATCTGGCGCGCCCCGGTCTTAAGATCACTTTTGGCGATAAGGCTACGTCCGTCGGTCAGCTCTCGCTGACCTTTCTTGATAAGGCAGAACAGGATGCCAGCCTGGGAACGGCCTACAAAGAAGCCGTGCTGTCGAATATTGTTTCCTATGAGGAAACGGTGCGGGCAGTGCTAACCAGGGTGGCGCTGGACGAAGTCGATGCAGGGATTGTGTTCGTCTCGGATATTTCGCAAGACGATGCGAACCGGGTGCAGAGCATTGATATTCCCGATGAACTCAATACGGTGGTCGATTACCCGATTGCTATGATCAACGATTCCGACAATGCAGAACTGGCTCAGGCATTCGTGGACTACCTACTGTCGTTCGATGGGCAGGCTATTCTGGCAACCTATGGATTCATTCCGGTTCAGCCTTGAAACGACTTGTGGGACAGAGGCGATGCGAGGATGCGAGGATGCGAGGATGCGAGGATGCGAGGATGCGAGGATGCGAAGATGCGAAGATGCGAGGATGTAAGGTGGTAGCGACCCTTTGAGCGTGCAGGAGCCATGTGCCTGGCGATACAGCAACCAGTTGCGAGTGGGGGAGCTGTACCCTCGCCTATAGAGTAGCAACGAGAAGGAGAAATATATGGCTGCAACACCAATGCAACGCATCCATCCACGCATTACCCTCCAGCGCCGACACTGGCATATGCTGAGGCTGATAAGCCTGGCACTCCCGCTCTTGCTGTTTATGGGGTTGCCGCTGGTGGCGTTGCTGGTGCGTACGGGATGGCAGGCTCTGGCAGCGACTATGTTCAGCACACTGGTTATGCAGACAATCGGCCTGACGATGACCACGACGCTGCTGGCAACACTGCTGACAGTAGTGCTGGGCACACCGCTGGCCTATCTGCTGGCGCGCTATAACTTTCGCGGGCGTATCGTGCTGGAGACGCTGGTCGAGTTGCCGATGGTGCTGCCCCCCGCCGTCGCCGGGGTCGCACTTTTGATGGCGTTTGGGCGGCGGGGCGTGTTTGGAGCGCATCTGAGTACACTCGGACTCGAACTGGCCTTCACCCAGGCGGCGGTGGTGCTGGCGCAACTGTTTGTCGCTGGCCCATTTTATATCAAGTCGGCTCTGGCTGGCTTCGCTCGCATCGAACACGATGTAGAGGAGGCGGCCGCCATTGATGGGGCCGATCCCTGGATGGTTTTTCGCCGTATGACGGTGCCTCTGGCGTGGCCAGCTTTGCTGGGTGGGATGGTCATGACCTGGGCACGGGCGCTAGGCGAGTTTGGTGCCACCATTATCTTTGCCGGTAACTTCCCCGGCCGTACGCAGACTATGCCGCTGGCAATTTATATCGGGTTTGAGTTGGATCTGCAGGTGGCTTTGACATTGTCGATTGTGTTACTCGTGATTTCTTTCGCGGTGCTGGCACTGGTCAAAGGCTTGCTGCGCCAGCGGTTGGTACCGTAGTTTATAGTCGATCGGTCAGAAATCCTGACCGATCAGGTACGTGTTGATGGTTGAAAGGGGTTTATCGAATGGACGTAAGCGCACGCAATCAGATCAAGGGGACGATTAAGAGCGTGAAAAAAGGGTCGGTGATGGCCGAAATTGAAGTAATATTGCCGGGTGGAGCGGAACTGGTGTCGGTTATTACAATTGCATCTGCCGAGCGGATGCAACTGGCGGTTGGCAAAGAGGTCATAGTGGTAATCAAGTCCACCGACGTAATGCTGGCAACCGATTAGCACGGCAACCAGGCTGCTGCTGCCAAGTTGCATTCTGGCGTACAATAGGGGTTGCCCACCGCAACCGCTGACGCATCCGGACGCTACCGGGCTGGCACGGTAGTCGGTTCTACCGTAAAAACCCGACCTGTGAAAGATACCGCTGGGTAATTCAGGTTTGGGGGCACCACGACGGACACGAAGCACACACCGAGGGCCAGGGTCGGAGCATACCACCACCCCTGCGTGTCCTGCGTGTGCTTCGTGGTTTTCTATCAGGTTATAAAAGTCCAGGAACCTCCTTGCTGCAAATGTGAAACCAGATCGGTATCAGAGGAAAGCCGAGGGCGCGACGTTCTCGCTCCCAGATACTATGCCATGGTTCCAGATGCCACATTTTGACGTGACACATGGAGTAACGACTTTAGTCGTTCGACAGCGTTACAAACGACGAACGTCGTGACGACGTGCTACCCAACGGTAAAGTATCGCTGAACCTTATCTAAGGGAAAAACATGAACCGGCCACGCCCGTTGTGTGTGTTTGATAGCGAACTGGATCATTTCATCCGCGAAGATGTGCCCTATTTTGACTTGACAACGCTGGCACTGGGTATTGGTGATGCATCGGGGATGATCAGCTTTACCACCCGCCATCCGACAGTCATCTGTGGCACGGAGGAGGCTGCACGTATCCTGGAACGCTGTGGCGCAACCGTTACGCTGTGTATGGCGAGTGGTACGCTTCTGGCAACGGGAACGCTGTTTCTCAGCGCTACGGGAACCGCGCGGGCACTCCATCAGGGATGGCGCGTTGCGCTGAGTCTGCTGGAGTATGTTTCCGGTATTGCCACCCGCACCCGCGAACTGGTGACCGCCGCACAGCAGATCAACCCGCAGGTGGTGGTGGTAACTACGCGCAAGGTCTTCCCAGGCACAAAGGCGCTGGCGGTCAAGGCTATTCTGGCTGGCGGGGCTATGCCGCACCGTCTGGGGCTATCCGAGTCCGTCCTGATCTTTGCACAGCACCTGGCGTTTCTGGATGGCTGGGCAGGCTTGATCGAGCGCCTGCCAGCCTTGCGACAACAGTGTCAGGAAAAAAAGATTGGGGTTGAGGTCGAGCGCCTGGAAGATGCGCTGATGCTGGCCGAAGCTGGAGTGGATGTTGTTCAGTTTGATAAACTTCCACCCTCCGCGCTCCAGGAAGCAGTCGTCGTGCTGAAACGTGACTATCCGCAGTTACTGGTTGTGGCTGCGGGCGGAATAACTCAGGCGAATGTGCAGAGGTATGCTGCTACAGGTGTGGATGTGCTGGCGACAACGGCAGTGTATAGTGGTAAGCCAGTTGATATTCAGGTAAATATTTGTCATAATTCGACTGGTAGTTCATAAGATTAGTACGGATGTGGCCGGCATGATTCCAGGCCATACCTCGGTCAATAAGCCGAAAGATCTGCGGCGGGCCAGCACCATAGCCACGCCAGGGTTTCTCGGCAAAATGTCGCGCCTACACCGTGACCATATCCGCGCCATCAAAGCCACCTTTCGCAACCAGCGACTCGGCCATCCCGATAGTCATATGCGTATCATCGGTATACTGCCTCGGTACAAGCTCCTGCTGGCGCTGGAGCAGCGAGAGCCAGTCATTGGGCAACTGGCCCTCAAAAGGCGCACCCAGTGCATCACCAATGGCAACGCCCAGCAGCGTGCCACGGAAGGTAGCGTGCAAATCAAGCATGATATTCTCTTTCTTACAATTGCAATAGGCTTGCTATCATTACGCCCGCATTGATCCGCACGTCATTTCTATTATAAGGTTATTTCGATTTATCAGCGGTATCTGTTCTGAGGAACGGTCGCCTGCAGGGGTTGCGGGGCCAGAATTTGCCCACTCCCCCATCGGAACGAGGACAAACGTCACAGCAGTATAGAGTGAGTCTCCGATTGCGTTCATCGCGTCCGAAAGCGATAAAGCGTAACACGATTAAACGAATCGGAATAACCTTTATTGTATGCTATAGCCATTCGCGTGCAAAGTATCACCAGACACACCTGTAAATCACCCTGATGGTAAAAAGAAGACGAAAAATTTGAAGAATAAATACTATCATGACCAATCTCACATCAACAAACCATACCACACTCAGCTAGGCTGAAGTAGATCTACGGGCACGATGGCAACATATCGTATTAGGCCTGCCTATTTTGTAAAACCAATGTTGACTAAGGGTGGTACGACCTGCTATGCTAGACCCATCAAACAAAAGCACGTTACTCTCAAGTAACATATAGTTAGTCAAAAGGAGTAAATACGATGACTCAGCAAGCCACCCACTGGATCGATCCAGCCAAATGCGTTGTCTGTGATGCCTGTCGCCCGGTGTGCCCGCGCAATGCCATTAGTGCCCACGCTACCGATGCCACGTATGTTATTGATCCCGCGCTGTGCAACAATTGCCAGAACATCTCGGCGGTACGCTGTGTTCCCCAGTGCCCCACCAACGCGATTTTCCCACCCCAGACAGCGTAAACTTGATTTCATGCCCGTGCTGGCGCTTCCTGTCGGCACGGGCACATAAAGGTACCCACCACAAACCACCGCATGGACTCCGCGACAGAGCAACGCGAGGCGAGAAAGAAGCGTCGCCGGCGTGTTTCAGGCGAGAGGCACCAGAACAGATCAACCAGCCGGCTGGCATCATCGGGTCGAACATACCGTATCATAACAGTACGTCCATCACGTATCTTCAAGATACGTGACAGACCGGGTTGTGGATTCAGCGTGTCAGGTTGATTCATCTTGACACCACCTGACAAAGAGCGAATAATAGGCCTGGTACGAGTATACTATCGAAAGTTACAAATGTAAGACGCAGTGCGTCATGAAAAACGCGAGAGTAATCCCCCATCACAGGGTACACGCGGTCGTTCATAACCAATGGCTTTCGCCTTTGGCAGACCAACGCTGAACGTGTCCCCGCTGCGTGCAGGCGAAGATGTTTTTTCAAGCGACCGCGCATGTCCTGCAAATCGATGATGAAAAACTGATGGCGTGTACAAGGGAACGCTCTGTCCAGGCTGCACCCGGGACTCCCGGGTAACCATGACCATCAGGGTTGCTATAGGCGCGAATACGTTGTATGAAACATGTACCGCCACTCATCGCCATTGTTGGCCCCACCGCTGTGGGCAAGACAGCGTTGAGTCTGGAACTGGCCCAACGCTTGAATGCCGAGATCGTCTCAGCCGACTCGCGGCAGGTCTATCGGCGAATGGATATTGGTACTGCCAAACCAACGCGAGCCGAACGAGCTACCGTCATGCATCACCTGATTGACATTGTGGATCCCGATGATGAATTCTCACTGGCGATCTATGTAGATCGGGCGCGGACAGCGCTGGAGGACATTACTGCCCGTGGCAAGGTGCCCCTCCTGGTTGGTGGCACCGGGCAATATCTGGCAGCGGTGCTAGAGGGTTGGCAAATTCCCCGCGTGCCGCCCCAGCCGGAACTACGCGCTGCGCTGGAACAAGAAGTACACGCCTATGGCGCGATGGCCTTGCATGCGCGACTGGCACAGGTCGATCCGCTCGCCGCTGCGGCGATTATGCCCGAAAATGTGCGCCGTGTCATTCGTGCCCTGGAAGTGTATCTTACTACGGGGAAGCCGATTTCTGTTCAACAGACGCGCCAGCCACCACCATACCGTATTCAGACGCTCTGGCTACAGGTGCCGCGGGCCGAACTTTACGGCCGCATTGATGCCCGCGTGGATGCAATGATGGCATCGGGGTTGCTCGCTGAGGTGCAGGCATTGCTTGAAGCGGGTTATGACTGGACGTTGCCAGCCATGTCAGGCCTGGGCTACATTCAATTTCGGCCGTATTTTGCGGGTAGTACCGATGTAGCCTCATGCGTTCAACAACTGAAGTACGATACTCATGCCTTTGCCCGTCGGCAGGCCAGCTGGTTCAAACGCCTACCGAATATTGTTACGAACGAACGTGACTTGATGGTGTGAGGCGCGCGTATTGGAAGACGCCTTACAGCAAGCCTGAAAGAGTTGTAAAGCACCGGATTCAAGGCTGAAATACCGGGTCTCGTTTTGTCAAGGCTTCGTGCGCCTCGTTAGAAAGGAGGAGATAAAAGTCCTCGCCAATGGCTCCCTCTTTCCTGACGGCTATTTCCTATCCTCCATTTTCTATTTTTTACTTTCTACAACTTGCCTCTTGCCTCATTTTTCATCACCTGACATTGTAGCCAGCGTCTGGAACATATGACAGTTAAAATGGACGGCACGTTCTAGATCAGAAAGACGGATATGCTCGTCTGGCGCATGCATCCCGCTGGCCCAGTAGATCGGGTTACCAGGTGCGGCCAATCCTGGGACACCGACATAGCGTTGCAAAGCACCGAGTAGCGGCAGCGTTCCGCCCAGCAATGGTGTCACTGAGGGACGCTGATTATGAAAGGAAGTAGCAACAGCAGCGATACGCTGCACAAAGGGATGGTCAAGTGGTGTGGCGACTGGTGGGGCTGCCCCCAGACAGGTGAGCTTAATATCGGTGTATCCTGCATCAACCAGATGCGCAGACAGCTTCGCCAGAATGTCGTGCGGATCCTGGTCTGGTACGAGGCGAAAGTCAATTTTGCACATTGCCTTTGCAGGCAGCACCGTCTTGACACCAGAGCCAGTATAGCCACTTAATAAACCAGCAATATTGCAGGTCGGACTGAAGGCCTGTCGTTCACGCAGAGCAACACCACGTAGTCCATCAACGAACTGCTCAACCTGATACGCCTGGCGTTGATAATCGTCAAGATCGGGTTGGTCAAGCAGGGCAGCGAGTTGGGCTGGCGTTGGCGGGCGGACAGCATCGTAGAAGCCGGGAATACGTACATAGCCCTCAGGGGTACGCAAGGTAGCCAGCGCCTGGATCAGGTTCCAGGCTGCACTGGGAACGATCGGGGCAACCATTGAGTGCGCATCGACCCCGGCACATTGTAATTCCAACTGCACATAGAGCAGCCCTTTCGTCCCCAGGATCAACTGGGGCCGATCCGCCACATCAAAGCCTTGCCCCTCCCATAAGCACCCATCAGCTTGCAACAGATCGGCATAGCGCTCGGCCACCGTCGCAAAATGGGGGCTACCGATTTCTTCTTCGCCCTCAATGATCCAGCGAATTGTCAACGGTAGCTCTCCATTCACTGCGCGTAGGGTGTGTATTGCCGCCAGGCGGGCGGCAATCTCACCCTTGTTATCAGCTGCCCCGCGTGCATAGAACTTACCATCGCGTACCGTGGGGACAAAAGGTGGTGTATGCCAGAGTTCGAGTGGATCAGCAGGCTGGACATCGTAGTGGTTGTAGAGCAAGAGCGTGTAGGGACTACGCCCACGCTGCTCGCCATAGACAACAGGTGGTGCGCCATCAACCAGCAGTTGCCGGGTGTTGAAGCCTGCGGCTTGCAGTAACTCTTCTGTCAGATCGGCCATTTCAGCCATACCCTGCCCGAGCGCCGCAATGGCAGGCTGGCGACATAACTGTTCGAGCAAAGCTATTGCATGAGCTGGAATGGAAGATAGATCCTTATGAGTAGTATCAGTCATTGCAATCCTCCGTGGTGCCTGGAATGAATATGACGAGTTGCTGAACCATGTGTCCAGCCTGGATGAGAGCATGGTACCATTATCTGCTGGAGAATGCACACCCTCATCTGTCCTTCGACCGTATACCTTCCTTTTAGGAAATAGGAGATATAGGAAATAGAAAGAGGAGATAGAACAGGGGAAAGAGAAGTCCGCTTCAATGCCCTCCTCTTTCCTGACTGCTATTTCCTCTTTTCTGACTGCTATTTTCTATAAGCAGCAAGAGTCCAGGGATCAGGCGTATACTCAGAAGCACTCCATAGTGGCGAGGGAGGAACCCTGTTACAACTCAACAAAATAGGATCGACATGCCGCTTCCAGGAGTTGCGGTGACATAGTAGGCTTAATATTCAAGAAGTGCGCCATATCTATCACCTGATCAATCAAGTCACGCGGATGGACAGAACGCAGTTCAAGATTACGTCTGGCATACTGCTCTGTCAGCAAATAGCGCAAGCCCTCATCACTATAAGGCACATCCTTTGCGGTGCAGACACGGCGCATAATCTCACGATATTGAGTCGGGGTGGGATTGCCGACCTCGATTTTGTAGCGGATACGGCGCAGGAACGCCTCGTCAACCAGTTCCTTCGGGTCAAGATTGGTGGAGAAAATAATCAACTGATCGAATGGAACCTCTATTTTCTTTCCCGTATGTAGTGTCAAAAAGTCGACTCGCTTCTCGAGCGGCACAATCCAACGGTTGAGCAGATCACGGGGTCTCATCTGCTGCCGCCCAAAGTCGTCGATCAAAAACAGGCCCGCATTGGCTTTCATCTGTAGCGGCGCTTCATAGTACTTGCTGATTGGATTATAGATCAGATCGAGCGAGTCCATATTTAACTCGCCACCCGTTATCACAATCGGTCGTTTAGAATACACCCAGCGCCGATCAAAGAGAGTGCCCTCAGGCATGGGGAGTGGAACCGCGGTATGGTGAATCGCATCAAAGACCTTGATCACCTGTCCATCAACAATGACCGCATGCGGAATACAGATAGCATCAGAAAACAGCCGTGTAATTGCTTCGGCAATCGACGTTTTCCCGTTCCCAGCGTGACCATAGAGAAAGATCGAACGTCCCGAATTAATCGCCGGGCCAAGCTCCTGGATCAGCGCGGTACTAACCACCAGATGCGCAAAAGCCTCACGTAATCGTTGTTCATCGACAATCGTGCCATGAATTCCCTGTTTCTGCATAATGGCCGAATAGGCCGCCAGGGGCACCGGAGCCGGGCCAAGATACTGACTGCGCTCACCCAGTTCACGAGCCCGCTCAACGCCCTTCTGGGTCACTTGATAGCGATAGGCACGCTCACTCAACCCGCCCGCGCCTTTCACCTCAACCAGTTGCTCACGACGTAAATAACGAATCGCTTGATCGAGAACCCCTTCATACCACAACGCCAGGTGGTCACTCAACTCCTGTCCAGTCAACTCACCAATAACATAGAGCGAGCGCAACACCAGGTCGGAAATATACGAAAGGGAGAGGCCCGTCTCTTCGATTGTGGTCGGACGACGTGGCAAAAACAGGTCTCGTTGCTCTACTTCATCGCTCAGACTCACCGGGGTAAGCATGGCGGCCCTCCGCTCCTGTCACTATTTGTTGCTGAAGATATACGATCTCGTTAGAGTCGCCCAATTCGTGGTCAGGGGCGACATCCTGAAATCTGGGTACTTGCAGCCTATGGTTCATGGTTATGAGTATATCATACCACAGGCTTATACGACAACGATACATCCCCTGGTTAGGGAGGTGCGGCGCGGCTTTATTGCTCTAGTATCACCTCTCTGGTGCGGTGCGGGGGCCGCAGAACCGCGCACTCCTGCCCAGATCAAGTCCCGTTGTAGTACGTAGAAAACGGTCTAAAAAGGGACGCGTGATGGGCTTTGTCCCTCACGCTGCTTCCCTGCCCGTCGTTGTGCGCCGGGCAGAAACAGGATGGTTTTGGAGGGCTGGGCCTTCCAAAACGCCCCTTCTTAGACAGGCTCTTAGATAGCACACCACTCGTTATATCATCTCCTGATAATCGGCAGATAGACCTGCCAGTCATCATCAGTTACGCCGCCTTGCACTGTAATCGTATTAGTCACACTCGCTCCGCCGATGATTCGATCCTGATCGTCAGTCAGATAGATCGACACCTCATCGCGCTGTCCTGAACGTGCTCCTGGATTAACCGTGACATCGGCATAGAAGTGAAACTGGTTGCGAGGAACTTCAAACCCAATTTGAAACATATTCTCATTGGTGAGATCAACTCCAGGCGTATCCGAGCGGAATCGCACCGTGCTCCCCAGAGTAGACTGGGCCACAATCTTGAACGTTGCCGGGCCGTTGCTCTGATTAGTCACTGTATGTCGAAAAGCAATTGTCTGGCCCGCCAGCACCGTACCCTGGCGATCTGGCTCAAGCCTTGCCAGCGCCTGCAAAGTCACCGTGGTGGTGTTGATGATTTCCTTGTCCTCGTCAGGATCTTCCTCAACCTGTACGGTAATTCTGGCCTCAGAACTATCATTCGCCAGCGCTTGCCGCGGGGGTGTGACCCGTAATCGGATCTGTTCACTCTGGCCAGGTGCCAGAACCATGCTGGTCTTGTCTAAAGTCGTACTCCAGCGCTCCTGGGTGGCAGTAAAAGCAAGTGTGATCGTGGCCGTGGTGTTGCCATTGTTGCGGATAGTATGGATGTATTCTGCTGGCTGCCCAGGCAGGGTCAACCCGAATGAACCGGGTGGTTCAATCGCCAGTTTGATACTCTCGGTTACGCGGGTTGTATTACGCACCGCATCCGCAAGCCGATTATCAAGCGTGTTGGCGACCGTTACCGCCAGCGTGTGAGGCAGATTAAGCTGCACATTACTGGCCGGGCCAGCCGGTGCCTGCAACGTCACTGTCACCGGACGCGACGCCTGCGCCGGAACGATAAACGTGCCTGGCGGATCGAGCGTGGCCGTCCATCCCAGGCTCGACCAGTAATCAAGCTGGAACTCATCCTCAATCGTGCCCATATTGGTCACCGTGTGGCGATAGGCATACGATTCCGTCGGTGCGATCCACTCTGGCTCATCTGGTCGCGACGGTGTAATCTGCACAGCACGGATAACTCTGAAAATCCCATACTCTGAGGTGTTGCCTGCAAAATCGGTAGCGGTCAGCAAGATCTGTGCAGGGATTTCAGGCAGTTCCACACTGAAAAAGCCCGTCTCATCTACCATTGGATCATTTTCAACCAGCTTACGGAAGCCCTGCCCATCCGGAACGGGTAAGGCCGGATTGGGAGCAAAAATCTGGACGGTGCAGGTGATACAGGCGGCGGTGGTGAAGGGTGGCAACCCTCCCGTATCGGTAAGAACGTAGCCCGATAGCACACCCTCACGTGATAGACGCATTCCCAGATCGCGTGGCAGCCCCCATTCTGTCGCATCAACAAGTGGGGGAGCAATACCGTGATTCGGGTGATTCGGATTGGCATTTGTTCCCGGAGCCGTCATCGGTTCAAGGCGAATACCGCCACGCTCTGTGCCTGCTGTATTTCCAGAAATGCGGTTGTCAATCATGCGGATGCCCTGTGGCGAAAGCTCGTTACTCCCCTGTACCAGAATGCCAATCGTGTTGCTATAAACCGTGTTGCGGCTGATCAAGGCTGAACGTGTATTGCCATGAACATGGATACCATTACCGCCATTACGCACGATACTGGAGTTAGACTGAATGGTCGTATTCACACTGCCAGTCAGGTCAATCCCGTGCTGCGTATTCTGATTGACTTCATTCACACTCACTGTTGTATTCGCGCTATCGGTCACTGCAATCCCATGCCGGGTATTGTAATTGACCTGATTGAACTGGATCACGGTCTCTAGAGCCTGGTTCAGGACAACTCCCCCACGATTGAAGGCGATCAGGTTGGACTCGACCGTGCTGGTCACCGTATTGGACAGATTCAGGCCATCCAGAGCATTACCGCGTGGTAGCAAGCGCACACCCTGCGCGTCACCTGGATCAGGGATGCCGCCAATGCGATTCGATTGCACCGTGCTGGCGGTAGTGCCCACCAGGCTGATCCCATGCCCTTGATTTTGTGCAATCCAGTTGCCTTCGGGAAGCATTGGCCCACCAATTGTGAGCGTTGTCGTCTTGTCTGCCCGCAAACCGTCACCGGTATTGGGTGCGGCGACGATAAAAGGTTCATTCGCTCCCGCTTTGTTTTTGCGCAACCCGATAATATTGCCGGTAACGGTGACGACACGAGTACCCACAATATCAATGCCCGGCCCGGTATTGCCGCTGATCACATTGCGTCGCGCCGCATCGTTGAGATCGCCCCCGCCGATCAATGTACGCAATGACGTACCCTCTACGCGCACACCGCCGGTACCATTCGGTACACTGGCGGCCCCCACCACATCCAGGCCAATGATGCTGCCCATGATGGTGGTTGAAACAGCATTCGTCACCCGAATACCATATGCAGTGTTGCCCGCGATCAGGTTTCCGGCCTCGATGCGTGTCTCCGGTGCACGCGAAATACGAATACCATCGCCCTGGTTGGGCAACATAACCGTGCCATTGGTGACCGAGGGATCGGGTACCACACCAATATGCACTCCGGCAATGGTATTGTTGCGGGTGTTCAGACCGTCAATGACGATCCCATGATCCTGATTACCCACTATCAGCGTTTGGGCAGTGGGGGAGCCAGTTATCCGATTGTCGGACGCGCCAACGTCAATGCGAATACCACTCCGTTGATTACCCAGATTGGCCTCAGTCCCACTCATACCGGTGCCGATAGAGACTCCCCGGATTTCATTGCCGGTCGTTCCCGCGCCCCGCAGAACGATTCCGTTCCCCACATTATTGCTAATCAGCATGGGGGCTGATGGTATACCTAACACACTGTTATTTTTCGCACCAGCCTCAATCAAGATACCATCGCCCAGATTGCGATAATCTGGTTGGGGTTCCGGGTCAGGGTCAGGATCAGGGTCAGGATCGGGGTCGGGCGGTGGTGGCGGCGCAGGTGGTCGGGGATTCCCAAAATTGTCGGTACCGATAAAGTTACCCTGGATGGTGTTGGTCATAGTGTTGGTACCGGCCAGGCGAATGCCAGCACGGCCATTGCCGGCGATAATATTGGCTGCGTTTGGATTGGTGCCACCAATAAGGTTCTGGGTACTGCTGCCATTACCGGTACTAAAAATCTGTACCCCAAATTGCCCATTACCCAGTACATCAACCGTCGTAAGACCTGTTCTCACAACACCGATAAAGTTGCCCTGTACAAAGTTTGCGTCAGCATTGTTTAAGAGAACCCCGTTCTGGGTATTACCACTAATGTAGTTAGCTGACCCGAAATTTGGTGTTACTCCTCCAATGAGGTTGCCCGTCCCACCGGCAATCCGTACGCCACTAAAGTTGCGTAAACTCGGGTCTGGTTGTGTACCTAGTGGAGTGATCCCGATGAAATTGCCAATAACTTTATTATTAGAACCGCTGATATAGATGCCCGAACCCAGGAACGGTTCAGTGCCTGTGTCACTAAAGCCATAGATGCTCAGGCCAGAAATCGTGTTATTATCAGAAGCAAGATGAAAGCCGACGGACTTACCTATGCCATTCACCGCTATCAGCGGCACACCAAAACTTGGGCCGCGAATCTCGGTATTACCAATCGTGATCGCCGGCAGCGGCCCGGTCGGGTTGTTAATATGTATCGTCTGATTATTCAGCGCATTGGCAAAGGTAATCAGAATGCGCGTACCAGGTTGCTGCTTATTGGCCGTTTCAATCGCCTGGCGTAGTGTACAATCATTCGCTGCCGTGGTACAGAAGGTTCCGCCTTCAGACGTATCCGCATCACCAGGATTGTCCACCACATATTGAATATCAAACTCTTGCGCCCGTATTGGCGCAGGCACGGTGGCGATCACCGTTAGCAGCGTCACCAGAATTACCGGCAGATGTAACCAGCGTCCAGGAGTAGACGACATAGTACACTCCTTGCGCCGCCTGAAAGCGGGCATATTCACAGGAGGACAGAAAAAGTGCATAACCAGCATCGGCGTGGCCTATATGCCACCTGTACTTTCATTGCCGCCTCATTGTAGCACGGAAAAGACGATTGTGAACTAGGAAAGTGGTACTAGAAACTGTACCATGGTTCATTTCAGTCGCCTGAGAGTCTAATACAAATCTAACGCGATTCTTGCGCAAGACTAGTGAAAAGCAGGTACACTGGTCTACAATAATACTAAGGATACCGTGTGTGCCTGTTGCTATAGCAAGCCAATACTATAAAACCAGGTGTCCAGGCTCTAGCCTGAGCCAGGTGGAAGCCTGGACTTCATTCCTGCACAACCGATTAAAGGTTGCTCTATAGCAATTCTGATATACATCACCTGGGATAGGATTGCTCCAGATTATTACGTGATATCTCTCAAGGTTAGGATTATTACATTACGAACAAGTTTGTGTTAATTTTTTTGAGGAGGCAGATACACTATGGCAAAAATAGTTGGAATTGACCTGGGAACCACGAACTCGGTGGTAGCGGTCATGGAAGGCGGTGACCCTGTGGTGATCCCCAATGCCGAAGGTAATCGCACCACGCCATCGATGGTGGCATTTGCCAAAAATGGTGAGCGGTTAGTTGGGCAGACGGCCAAGCGTCAGGCGACGATTAACCCCGAAAACACAATTTATTCGGTTAAGCGCTTCATCGGGCGCGACTACGCTGACACTGACGTTGAACGCGAGATGGTACCATTCCAGGTAACGAAAGGCCCACGTGGCGATGTACGCATTAACGTGCCACAGACGGGCAAAGATTATGCACCACAGGAAATCAGTGCGATGGTGTTGCAGAAGTTGAAGACCGACGCCGAGGCCTATCTGGGTGAACCGGTAACGAAGGCCGTCATTACCGTACCAGCCTACTTCAACGACAGCCAGCGCCAGGCCACGAAGGACGCAGGCAAGATTGCGGGCCTCGAAGTATTACGGATTATCAACGAGCCGACCGCAGCCGCACTGGCCTATGGCCTGGACAAGAAAAAGGACGAGACGATCCTGGTCTTCGACCTTGGTGGTGGAACCTTCGACGTGAGTATTCTCGAAGTCGGTGAAGGTGTGGTCGAAGTAAAGGCCACCAGTGGCGATACGCACCTGGGCGGCGATGACTACGATGCCCGGATTGTCGATTGGATCGTTGAAGAGTTCCGCAAGGATCAGGGCATTGATCTCAGCAAGGATCGGCAGGCGTTGCAACGGCTCAAGGAAGCGGCAGAAAAGGCCAAGATGGAACTCTCCAGCGTGATGGAGACCGAGATTAACCTGCCGTTCATTACCGCTGACGCCAGCGGCCCGAAGCACCTGGCCATGCGCCTGAGCCGGGCGAAGTTTGAGCAGTTAACCAGCATGCTCACCGAGCGCCTGCGCGGGCCAGTCAATCAGGCCTTGAAAGACTCGGGCTTGAAGGCAAGCGATATTGATGAGGTGGTACTGGTCGGTGGTAGTACACGTATGCCTGTGGTACAGGAACTGGTACGCAAAATGATCGGCAAAGAGCCGAACAAGAGTGTGAACCCGGATGAAGTGGTGGCGATTGGAGCAGCGATCCAGGCTGGCGTACTCGGCGGCGATGTCAAGGGCGTAGTGTTGCTCGATGTGACGCCTCTGTCGCTAGGTGTTGAAACGCTTGGTGGCATTATGACTAGACTGATCGATCGCAATACGACCATTCCGACACAAAAGAGCGAGATCTTCTCTACCGCTGCCGATGGTCAAACCGCAGTCGACATTCACGTCTTGCAGGGCGAGCGTGAGATGGCAAGTGACAACATGACGTTGGGTCGCTTCCGGCTGGAAGGTATTCCACCGGCACCACGTGGTGTACCACAAATTGAAGTGACGTTTGACATTGATGCAAACGGTATTTTGAACGTTTCGGCTAAAGATAAGGCAACGGGTAAGGAGCAGCGCATTACCATTACTGCCAGTACCAACCTGAGCAAGAGCGAAGTTGAGCGTATGGTGAATGAAGCCAGGGCTCACGCCGAAGAGGACAAGCGTCGGCGGGCTGTCGTCGAACTAAAGAACCAGTCTGACAGTATGGCCTACCAGAGTGAGCGTACGCTCAATGATCTGGGAGACAAGGTGGATAGCATCGAGCGTCAGCGCATCGAGGGCTTGATCAAAGATCTGCGTGATGCAATTGCTCAGGAAGACGAAAACCGGATGCGGAGCCTTTCCAATGAGTTGCAGCAGGCGATGTATCGCATCTCGCAGGGTGCGTATGGCGATGGACAGGCGCAAGGACAACCGGGGCAACCGGGGCGCAAAGACGAGGGTGTCGTCGAAGGGGAGTATACCGTCGAGTAAAAACCCGCACGGTTTCAACGTTGGAACGCACTGGCGTTCCAACGTTGGAATACCTGGTGAAGATGCGAGCATGCGAAGATGCAGAGATACGGGGAAGCCGTGTCGTTTCATGCGCTGTCACTTCGTTGCCTTGTCTACCACTCATACACCATGAAAAGCCCGGCTTTCGCCTGGCTATTGCTCCGTCCAATCTTTCACCCGGACTCCCGGTTTTTGAATAGGATGGCGCTATCACGCCGACGCTGACACGCCGGGTGCATGTAAAAAAAATAACGCCTGCTGGCGAGCGGCTGCAAAAGCGCGACTCCGATCCAACGACGGGGCCGGATCACCATATACACGCCAGCCACAACAGCAGGTACACGGCAGCGGCAGAACCCCCATATACCCTAACACATCCTTAATTGGATAGCCCAGTGCCAACCCGATCTCGTGCGGAATGGTACCCGTCTCTTTCCAGCGGCGTGCCACTTCAGCCAGAAATGCAGCTGGATCAAGGCCGCACACATAGTTCAGGGTGCAGGAAAGAATGCATGGTGAAACCGCAGTCAGTACCTCCTGTACCAGCTCGGCCCGATAGATGATCACCTGCGTAGCAAACGCGGTCTGATAGAGAACATGGGAAGAGAGATCCCAGGACTCGGCCAGTTGCGCAACACACGCCAGCCGTTGTGCCAGCGGCAGATCAAACTGGTTTGACGTCAGTGACAGCAGTTCGCCCGCCTTGCGACCGAAAATCACGCTGGAGATACTCACAAATAGCCACTTCTCAAATTCGGCTTCTGTCGAAGAACTGTCCGTTACCCGCAGCTTCCAGTGTACGAACCGCTCTGATTCTATCCAGGGTATATCCACGCTAGACCTCCTTCATCACTTCCTCGACCTCAATCTCACAGGCGATGGCATAGGCAATAGCCACCGTCCGGTCATCAATTTTCAAGACCAGCGGCCCCTCAAAGGGCGCAACCTCCAGCACCTCCACCTGTGCATTCGGCACCAGTCCTAATTCAGATATATAGCGCAACCGCGCCTGATCCAGGTCATTAATACGCTGTACCACCACCGTCGCACCAGCAGATACACATGCCAGCGTGGGATAGTGCTCCATGGCGATCGTGCCATCCTTGCCAGGAATAGGATAGCCATAGGGATCGACACGAGGATATCCCAACAACTCCTCCAGGCGATCTGCCAGCCGATCCGACATCACATGCTCCAGGCGGCAGGCCTCCTCATACACCTCATCCAACAAATAACCCGCCATCTGCACCAGGAAAGTCGCTGCCAGACGATGTTTGCGCAGCACATTCAAGGCCACCTCGCGTCCTCGCGCTGTCAGCGAGACCCCCTGTCGCCATTCGTGATATACATAGCCCTGCTCTGCCAATCGTCGCACTTTCTCAGATACGCTGGGTAAACTGACATCAAGCGTGGCCGCAATGTCACTGGTCGAGGCATACATCGCTTTGAGGGTCAGTCGATAGATGGTAATCAAATACATCTCTGTCGACTCAGTAGCCATCACCTCAACTCCTTCGATGCGCCATCAGAGTGGCGCATGGATACATACAATAGACAAGGCAGGCCGATCAGCGTCGTTATCAGACCAGCCGGTAGCTCATTGACGAGAGCAATTGACAGCACCGCTTGTGAAACAAGCCGCGCCACAATATCGGCCAGCAGCAACATACTCATCCCAAAAATTGGGCTGAACAGCAGCACCGGGCGGATTTCAGCACCCACGACCCACCGTGCCAGCAGTGATCCCAGAAGGCCCAGATAGCCAATGGCCCCTACTACCCCGACCGCGCTGCCAGTAACAATTCCGGCGGCTCCCAGCCAGAGCATCCGTGAGCGAGGCTGTCCGCTACGGGTCAGTGTGGGCCTCCAGGCAATCAGGAGCGCAAGAAAGAGCGCCAGGAGCGCCCACGGCCAGAGCGACTGCCAGGCACCCCAACCCCGTCGGTCTAGTGACCCGATCGACCACCACAGGAAGGTATTCACTTGCACATCCGGGAACAACAGCAGCAGCGCTATGACCGGTGCGCCGACACTGATAACCAATCCGACCAGCGTGCTGCCTACGACAGACGGTGGAGTGGAACGAACCAGAACATACAGCGGCAAACTGGCAAGCAAACAACCAGCCAGACCGACCAGCGGTAACACACTGGCGCCTGGTAGTGCCCACGGATCAACATAGATCAGCCAGAGAACAATCAGCAATGCCCCACCAGACGCAATGCCCAGTGGCCCGGCATCGGCCAGACGATTCCGGGTGCCGATTTGCAATAGCACCCCCGCCAGACTAAACATGGCCCCGGTCACGCCAGCAACCAGCAGGCGGGGAACGCGCACACTCCAGATAATGCTCTGCTGAACGGGATCATCCACCTGGCCCAGCAATGCTGCAACAAGTTGATCCGGCCTGAGTAGCACGGTACCAATGCAGAGATGAGTCAAGGCCAGACCTGACACCAGGATCATGCTCACCACCAGCAGCAGTACCAGGTGTGACGGGGTTCCTGGTTGCAATCGCATCCTGGTGATGAACCGCGTCTGAGCATAATCCGCTACACTGGTCGGTGGAATGTCGGTAGGGACAGCATCACGCATGGCCGAGTCATTCTGAACGCATAAGCGTTGTTCCTCAGAGCGTTGCCACCAAATCTGCCACCATCCCCGATATGAGCGCTGCGTAACGTATAGGAGTCCTCCACAGAGCAACGCCAGCAGCAGCGCCAGGAGTATCTGCAGGAGCGTGACCAGATCAAACAGGTGCATCACCTATTCCCCTCAACGAATGTCAGATCTGTGCCAGTGGTTGCCAGCAGCGACTGACGAGCCATCTGTCTTCCTCGTTCGGTCAGCAGCAGCCCGCCAGCCTGGTTACGGATCAGGCCGCGTTGCTCGGCACGACGCCCAACACAAGTGGCAAAAACCGGTTGCCAGCGCATCTATAGAGATGCTCAAAGCGACTCTCGCTGATCGCATCAGGCTGGCCCTCATAATTGAACAGCAGCAGCGCCAGCATAGTCTGGGCAAACTCACGCCGTTGTCACAGACGCCGCAGCGTGACCGCGATCAGACCATGTTTCGCCTCCTGCCCTTGCACTCCACATTGCATTGTCTACTGCCGCTATGTAGTATAAACAGATAGTATTAGAACAACCTAATGTATGTTACGAGCATATACCACTTTGTCTTATTTGTCAATGTACACCATAACAATCATCGAGATTTCATCAGGATCACCTATGACAGGAGAAATCCAGCTTCTACAGGCCATCACCAGTAGCTCTCCCACATATCTGACCAGCTTACTCAAACACGCCGAAGTCGTGATGAGTCACTACTAAAGAAGAGATTAGCTAAACCTTTTAGGCATCAGGAAGGTGTAGATACAGCGATGATAGATTAGACACATGGTAGCAGGGGTTGGTGATCGAAGATTCAGGGATGCCTTAGTGGAAATTTCTTAACTATTGCCTACCGAGAGCGGTCAAACATGGCTTTCCGGGGGAATGCCACCAGTTATGGAAGGGTCGGCAGCCATGGTGCCCCCAGACTCAGGTCGAGTTGAACTGTGGCTAAGGTTCTGTGTCTACTGTCGCCGTCGGCGTCGCTGTCATTGTCGCCGTCAGGAGCACGGTCGGGGTAGACGTGGCCGTTATCGTCGCCGTCGGCGTGGCCGTCGGCGTGGCCGTCATCGTCGCCGTCAGGGGCATGGTCGGGGTGGACGTGGCTGTTGCGGTCGCGGTTGCAGTCGCCGTCGCCGTCATCGTGGGAATAGTGATCGCCGTCGCGGTAGGCATTGCCGTCGCAGTTGGGGTCGGTTCTATTGGCACAAACGAGTGCATAATGATCGGCAGATAGAGCCGGCTCACCGGCAGGCCCGCCAGTTCGCGGTATATCCAGAACGCAGGACGGCGGTAGAGCGGCTGACCCTGCGGCTCATAGCAGGCATCACCCGGACAGCGCGGATCCTGTTCGGTGAAAGGAATACGCACCACGCCCCATTTATTGGCAAACCGCCCGCTGGCTGGCGGGAAATCTTCATACTTGAACCAGAAAATCGTCGCCACATCGTCCCGTGCGCCCAACCTGGTAAAGGCCGCCTGTAAAAATGCTGCCTGCCCGGCCTCGGTCTGACGCATAAAGGCCACATTGTAGCCGATCTCGGTAATCCAGAAGCGTGGCTGCCGCTCGTCCAGACCATTCACCAGGCGGCGTACCGCATCCAGCCGGTTACCAATCAAATCCATGTCGCTCTGCAAACTCAGGCGAATTTCTTCGGGATAGGGATGATAGCCCAGACCATCGAGCGGGTAATGCCCATAGCTATGCCGGTAGCTCACAAACCCATCCGAGGCATACAATTGCTGCAAATAGACCTGATCGGAGATATAGCCTGGCTCGCCCGGCTCGCCGGTGCCCTTCGGGTGCAGCCCTCCCAGAATAATCTGCACAGCGTTACGCCAGGACTGGTCGCCGGTCTGCTGATAGCACTGCTCATGGCGAAAAATGCGATAGAACTTGGTATGCAGCCGGGCGGCAATCGTAGCCGGAATGCCGTTGGCATCGGGGGACAGGCGATTTTGCTCGTTGAGGATCTCATACGCCGCTACCCGACCCTGGTAACGATTAGTAATCATACACGCCCGGTCGAGCCAGGTTCGGATATAGTCGTTGGTACCACCGCCATAACGCGGATCAACATAGGTGCGCGGATAGACCAGTGAGCGCGGATCATCAGGCAGATAGGGTGGCCAGTCGCGGGCCACGCCAAAGCCAAGTAAGCCCAGCACCTTGAGGTTGTAACGCGGCGCAACTTCGTTGATGAAATAGTCATTGCGCGCAATTTGTGCCGCCACGTCATTATCCTGAATATGAAACTCAAGCCGCACCCAGCGCACACCCATCTGCGCCAGCATAGCTCCCATAGAATCCTGTGCCACTCGATTGGGCTGGTCGGGTTGACCAGGATAGGTACCAAAGTCGTACCACGGATCGCGGATGACCATACCGAACAGTTCCGTAGGCAGCCCGGTTTTCGCCGACGTCGATGACTCGTTGTTCGGCACGGCTTCGGCAAGGGATACGCCCAGCATCACCACGAGCAGCAACAGCGCATAGAACAATCTGGTTTTTCCGAATAAGCGTTTGTCTACCATGTCAATTCCTGGCTGATAGATTACTGATGAGATGCTTCAAAGCACAAAGCACAAAACGCAAAGCACAAAGCGCAACGTCCAGACGGTCTTGAGGGTTGGCCCGTATCGCTTTTTCTTCTCTCTGTGCTGATTGTCCGCACGTTTCACCGGGATTGGCTTGCGGTGAGCAAACGGACGCCTGTGGAAAGGATGGAAAGCCAGGCATCCTGGCAGTTATCAATGACGCAGACACCAGACACCTATCTCCGAGTGTGTCGATTTGAGCAGGTTCTTGAGAACGGCGTGGCAGCGCGATGAAGGCAGGTGAAGCAGCGATCAGCGATCGGTAGTCGGCGGTCGCTGATCACCGGTTGGTACCACTGACATATGTGGCGACCAGCTATCACGCAAGAGTGGCCAGGCTTTCCAGATGTAGTCTACAGCAGAGAAAATAGTCCAGATCACCGTCAGCGCCATCGCAATAGGCCACAGGCTCAGCAAAAAGCCCATGATGCCACTGGCCACTGCAGCAATGCCGCTTGCCATCGCGCTCGCATGCAGCAACCTCCAGACGAGGGCCACGACCGTAATCGCCAGTTTTTGCTTCCCCCACTTTCCGGCTGAGATTACCTCGCCCTCAGCCGCTGCGTAGGAGCGCAACCCCGAGATGATAAAATCACGGCCAATAATCAGCAAGGCAATCCAACTGGGCAACAGGTCACCTTCGATCATGGGCAACAGCGCACCCGCAACAAAGATCTTATCACTAATTGTGTCCAGAAAAATACCGAGCGGTGAAACCACCTGCAAGTGCCGCGCAATACGTCCATCAAGGACATCACTGACGGCCATAACAATCAGCAGGATCGCTGCCCACAGGTAGGTTACCGCCTGAGCGAACAGGATCAGCCAGACTAACAGTGGGGTCGCTACAATGCGAAAGAGGCCAAGCATATTCGGAATGCTACGCATGGGCACCACCGTCCAGGGAGGTCATTCCCACAAATAAGAACAATCACCTGTTCCTATAAGATAAACCATATGCCGAACATCGACCGCCGCTCATGACTTGTGCATCGTGGCGGTCGGTGTCCGTCGGTTTGTCTATCAAGGATTATAGCATGAAGTAGGGGTGTAGCAGCGGGGTGCCATAGTATGTCCACTGGTCTCCGTCTGCCGCTGCTGCGCCCCTACTGTGAGGGGCAATGGCCATCGCCATGGCCAGCCATGCAAGCCCGTTCAGGCGGGCTGCACAGCCCTCGTCCGTGATGTCAGCCATCGGGCGAGAGCCTATGTGCCAGGTAGATCGGCGAGATGGCTGTGGTATAATTGAGCGAATCGTTCAAGTACTCTCAAGTTACTGGTTACTGAAGATAGCAATTGTAACCTGTAACCTGTGTAACCTGACCTCTGTCGATTTCTGTACCCCATATGACCAGTATTATTCTGCAAATCAACGAACTATTAACGGCTGCCGTCTTAATTGTTACCTTTTCGCTTCTCGCCTATGTTGCGCTGCAAAACTGGCGCAACGCTACCGCACGAGCATTGTGTGTCCTGCTGACCAGTGTGGTGATTGTCGAAGGCGGCGACATTCTGCTGACACGTGCTACGCGTTCTGAAACCACGCTGTTTCTCTTGCGGGCACAATGGCTGGGTATTGCGCTGGTGCCAGGTGCCTATTTGCATCTCGCACAAGCGCTACTAACGGCCAGTCTGGGCAAAAAACGGAAATGGAGTGCACGCTGGCTGGTGGTTGCCAGTTATATTGGCAGCCTGCTCTTCTTTGTGCTGGCACTCCTGACAGACCTGATTGTGCGCGATGGTGTCACCAATGACATCCTGGTTCAGTTCAGCGCTGGACCGTTGTTCTGGTTGTATGTGTTGTTTCTCACGCTCAGTGGTCTCATCATGCTGCGTTCTGTTATCTATGCACGGCACAATGCACTCACACCAACCTTACGGCGACGGCTCACCTATCTGGGCGTGACGTTTACCGCACCGGGGTTGGCAGTTTTTCCCTACCTGGTCATTGCTGGATCGGCGGTACCGCTATCGCTCAATCTCATTCTGGTCTTTTCGGCCATTATCAATATCGGGGTTATGGTGATGATCACGATTATGGCCTATAGTATTGCGTTTCAAGGCATGCTTGTGCCCGACCGATTGATCAAGCAAGACTTTATCCGCTGGGGTTTGTATGGCCCCGTGGTGGGCGTAACGATTATTTTGTGCATCCAGGCCGTACCCTGGTTTGAACAGGTGCTGGGGTTGCCCAGAGATACCCTGATTATCTTCGCGGTTATGATTATGACGGTGCTGATGCCGATGCTCATCAGCCAGGTGCGACCTTACCTGTATGCGCTGATCTACATGCAGGATCATGAAGAGATCGACTATTTGCGACGTTTACCCCGTGATACTTTTACCCGTACTGACTTGCGGCAGCTTCTCGAAAATACACTGATTGCCGTCTGTGGTGCTTTGCGCGTCGAGACCGGTTTTGTGGTCGGAGCGAGTGAAGGTAGCTATACCGTCAAAGCGCTGTGTGGTTCACGCCGTGCTGTTAAGCATTTTGTGTCCGAGTATCCACTGGCCGAGTTGATGCCGCAGATGGAACAAATTGCCCCGCGTGATCTGCACATTTTGCCACCACCTGAAGCGTTTCTGTTGTGTAACGGCTTCTTGCTGTTGCCCCTGCACAGCCCCGATGGGCAATTTCTGGGTGCATTAGGCGTTGCGTATCCGCCACAGTCAATGCAGCACAATGGAGCCCTCACGGTCGAGTCACGGCGATTGATCGGTGTTCTGGCACACCAGATGGAACTGGCACTGACAACTGTGCAGATGCAACAGCGCATTTTTAAGACCCTGCGCGGCCTTGGCCCCGAAGTTGCGTCGCTGAAACAACTGACCACACACCTTGAACAGGCCACCCCGGCGTCATTGGCAGCGCTGGAGTCCGATGTAGCTTTGCAACCACAGTTTTCCCAGATGGTCAAAGACGCATTGACCCACTATTGGGGCGGGCCAAAACTATCCGACAGCCCGTTGCTGGGTATGCGTTCAGTACGACGGCTGTTGGAAGATCAGGGAGGCAGCCCGACACGGGCATTGCAGGCCGTGTTACGCCAGGCCATCGACAATCTGCGCCCCGACGAGCAACTTGATCCCTCGGCGCAAGAATGGCTGCTCTACAACATTCTGGAATTGCGCTTTTTGCAAGGCAAGCGCATCCGCGATGTTGCACACCGTCTGGCAATGAGCGAGTCGGATTTTTATCGCAAACAACGTATCGCCGTCGAGGAAGTGGCCCGCCAGCTGGTGATGATGGAAGATGGCGAGCAGCGGTGAATACAGCGATGAGGCAATAAGACACACACTGCCAAAGGCCAGGAAGACGTTGCCAATACCAGAGGAGATAGAACAGAGGGAATAAAAGTCCTCTTCAGGCGAGAAGAGAGAGAAGAGGAGCGAGAAAAGAAAGTAGGCGTTGAGCCATCAGGTGATGCTTTCAATGCGATCGTGCTCGACGAGTGATCCAACTGGCCCTACAACCCGATGGTCAATGCCGTAGCGATTGTCACCGCCGGCTTGATCAAGGGCGAGAACCCCACCGAGCGCATGAATCGCCTGCTCGAACTGTTCCGGCGCTACACCGGACGCGATATACGCCCTGCAGTCGCTGCGCCTTTGCCGCTTTGCGGCTTTGCGTTAACAAAGGGCGAGCGGGCGGGTGCGTTTCCCCAGCGGCAGGGCCAGTTGCAGCGTGTCCCTCCGGGGCGCGATGCGGCAGGGTGGTGAACCTGGGTGCGCGTCCCTCCGGGGCGCGGGATAGCGTGTCCCTCCGGGGCGCGGGGTAGCGTGTCCCTCCGGGGCGCGGGGGTTGTAGCGTGTCCCTCCGGGGCGCGGGGCGGGTGAGCCTGGGTGCACGTCCCTCCGGGGCGCGGGGGTTGTAGCGCGTCCCTCCGGGGCGTGGGGTAGCGCGTCCCTCCGGGGCGCGATGCGGCACGGAGAGACCTCCTCTCTCGGTTACGGATTGAGCAAGCGCGAGGCTGTGTGGTACCTAATACGCTCGAACAACGGGCCTGGGTTGAGCAATTCGTGCGGAGGTATCAGGATCTCGACGAAGCATGGCGGGCGGGGTGGGATTCGAACCCACGAGAGCGGTGAAGCTCTACGGCATTTCCAGTGCCGCGCACTAGGCCAGGCTATGCGACCCGCCCCGATATCCTACGATTGTACCAGATGCATCCGGCTTCTGCAAGGAGGAGGCTCCGCGCCACATCCAGATAGGCGGCCTTCGGCATCATCCGTATAACCAGGATCAGCGCGGTGGTACGTTATGAAATTATGAAATTCGGCCAGGCCTGAAAGTACCCGCCTCAGGATTGGCGCAACCGCACAATATCGGCCCGCCAGGCCGCCACCAGCGAGTCAGTGTTGGGGTCTTTACCCTCACGGATCAGGTGCCACTTGCGAAACGCCAGTTCGGTCTGGGCATAGGCAATGTCGAGCGTGCGCCGCCCACCTTGACGCGCCGCCTCGTGCATGCCCAGGATCGGCATGCGACGCATGATCGACGCATATTCGGACGGCAGTACAATCAGATCATTGACTTCATCGGCCAGATATTTGCGGATAATGGCTCGTTCTTGTCGCGCACTCAAGACCAGCAATCCCAGGAAGACCAGGTAGGGAAAGCCCTGCACCAGCATATTCGTCAGTGCCGCCGCCAGCCAGAGCGCCGGTGCTGATACACTGACATCCTCAGCCAGGTCATAGCCCATCAGCACCAGAAACAGCGCCAGGGCAAAGATCCCCACCGAGTTATTCAGCGCGTGGGCAATGACGGCCAGCAGATAGGCGCCAATCGGGGCCACAAAGCGTAGCCAGGCCCGCGATGTCTGCCGCGCCAGCCCTACACCCGCCCCGCACAGCGCCGTCCACAGCATATGTCCGTTCAGCCCCAGAAAGACAAAGCGGGTGGCAAACTGCTGACTGATCGGGGCTTTGCCGGTTTCGAGGAAGCCATTCATCACATACAGCGCCGTCTCGGCAATATTAAAACCCAACCCGATCAGCGCACCATAAATCAGGCCGTCGCGCAGATTATCAAACTCGGCGCGTAGAAACCAGAATAACACCAGGATGCCCAACCCCTTGGCGGCCTCCTCAACTGGCGGGGCCACCAGCGCCGCGCCCAGCAGTTGCGTCACCACTGCCTCACTATCCAGACCGGCCGCCACCTCCAGGCCCAGCACGATAAAGCCAAAGCCGATGGCATTGAACAACGCCGACAGGCCAGTGCTGATCACCATACCCCACAGCAAGGCCCCGCCAAACAGCCAGATCGACTCGCGCTCGCGCCGATCCAGCAACCACAGGAAGAGCAGCGCCGGGATCGACACCACGCATGCTAGCAGCGCGGTAACAACAAACAGCGCACTGGCCTCAAGCGGCGCAATAATCCACAGCGTGAGATGACCCAGAAACACCAGCGCCAGCAAAACCAGCATCACGCCCAGGAAGGCACAGCCAATCAGCGGGCGCTTGAGCGGCGAACCAACCAGGGCACGTCCAACCGAATGAGCAGGTACTGTCATCGTCTCCCCCGAAATATTCATTGCCAATTGCTGCAGCTATTGTATCAGGTTTTTTTAGGCTGAAAATAGCCCCTATTTCTGCCTATCTCGCGCTCATCCACCTGCTTGAAGTACTGGTCGTGGCGGTCGTGGTCACAAACGTACTGGTACTGATGGTGTCTATCAATACCTTTTAGCAAAAGGCAAGAGCACATCACTGTCAGTACCGTCATGACCACGACCGTGATAGGCCAGGATTTCCTTGACATTGGCCATGCTCATGCTGATGCTACCACTGCACTACATTTCAAACAGGACATGGTTTCAGAGGCAATGAATGTTTCCAGATCTCTATTGAGAGCCACCACCCGCTCCTGATCAGTTGCTCGTCAAACTCCCGCCCGATCGGGCTTGATCGCCCGCACAAAGGTACTGGCAAAACGCCCCACAATATCCGCCACCAGTGCCGCGTCATACTGTTGTGTCCAGTACGCCTGCGCTGCACCCAGATCGGCCACGCTGTAGCGCCGGGTAATCTCCAGATCGATAGCCGCGAAGCCCGCCGCCGCCAGCCCGGCGCGATATTCCGTGTCAGTCAGCGCCCCGGCAATACACCCCGCCCACGCCGAGAGATCGCGCCGCAGTGCCAGGCCATCGCCGATGCTGGACGGCAGGCCATCGTGGATAACAATATCCGATACCGCAAAGCGACCGCCCGGCTTGAGTACCCGAAACGCTTCTTGAAAAACGGGTTGTTTATCCGGGGCCAGATTGATCACACAATTGGAAATAATCACATCGACACTGGCATCCGGTAGCGGTATGGCCCCGATATCGCCCTTCAGCCAGACCACGTTGGTTACACCGGCCTCTGCCGCGTTGCGCCGCGCCAGGTCAAGCATCTCATCGGTCATATCCAGGCCATAGGCCAGACCGGTTGGCCCCACCCGGCGCGCCGACAGCAGCACATCAATCCCTCCACCGCTCCCCAGATCGAGTACCACCTCACCGGGACGCAGTTCAGTCAAGGCGGTCGGATTGCCACAACCAAGCGAGGCCAGCGCTGCCTTGAGCGGTATGCCCTCCAGTTCATCTACTGCATATAAATTGGCCGAAATAGGATTATCCTGCGTATTGCCACAGTATGAAGAGGAAGCACAGCAACTTGTCGTTTGCTCGGTTGCAACCTGGACAGCAATCGCCCGATACCGCTCCCGCACCGCGTCCCTGATCACCTGCTGCTCGTTGGTCATGTCTCTCTCCTGTCAGTATATTGATGATTATCAATGTAAAACCCCAAAAAAAAGCTCCGCTACCGTCTTTTCCTTTGCCGGGACTTTGTGCGTCGATGTACTTTTGTGTTCTCAACGTGATAGCAGCACACATCAGGTGCACAACAAATCCAGCAATGCCTGCAACTCAGTCAATCGCTCACGACGCACGTGATAGTAGGCCCACAGACCACGCTTCTCATAGCCCACCAGTCCTGCCAGCCGCAACACCTTCAAATGATGTGAAATAGTCGATTGACGCGGACGCTGGCCAGTTTCCGCATCAGGTAAACCTACCAAACCTTCCAGATCACACACACACACCGTTCCATCGTGCTGACTCAACACATCCAGAATCTGGAGGCGTGCCGGATCAGCCAGTGCCTTGAGCAGACCAGCCAGGGCCGCAGCCTGATCATCGGTAAGCCGTGGCGCAAGACCAGGTTGGCAACACGCCCTGGCTGCTGCCAGTATGGCACCAATCGTTATTGGTTGCTGAGTATCCCGTGCGGCCATCCTGCTCCTCGCTGGTCGTCAAACATATCTGCCACGCTGCCACGCTACCGATCGGCTGCAAACCACACAGTGCATATGCAGAGTTAATACGTACCGGGCGTGTGCTGACAAGTATACACAATATATTGATGCTTGTCAATATAGTAACCAGAAGCTGTGTCATCTGTCACCTGAAGCGGTGGAATCTGAATTGGTATCGCAACCCTGATACCGTCGTTACCACGAATGAAGACGCGTTCTGTAGGAACTTTGAACCATAGCCATTGCTGCTGCAATCGGCGAAAGGCAGGCAGTATGCTAAGAACTACGTATCTTTACGGATTGTATGGGTCGTATTCTGGAGGTATGCTATAAGAAACGTCAATTTATGACGCAGTCTATGTATTCACTGATATCAACCGGCAACACCTATAAACACTGTATGACGAGAAGGCTGACAAGGTATGTGATCTCTTGTTATCTATCCTGGTAACATTGTAGCCATACAGAGCATCTGTCAGGGATCCAGGGATATGTGGTTTGCAGAAATATACTGGCTCCTTATGGCTCAGTACCTCGCCAGATTGCCCAGACTGAGATGACCGCGCTGTCTTGCTTGATTAAATAGCTTTCATACCATAGCAAGCCAGTATCAATTCACAACTGACTGAGTACTGCAAGCAGACATCCTCTGGATAGGAAGGCGTGGTTTTGCCGCGCCCCACCATAAAGGAAACATGCATCGGAGCCGTAGCCCCCCGCACCCCTGGCACCCCTGCCAGGATGAAGTCTCGTTGTAGTATCAGGATTGCTACATATGTCTTCTTTTCACAATCAAGACCCGTTGTATGTGGAACATACGTTGTATGTGGAACATACGCTGAGTGAATGCCACCCGGCTTTATCGTGTTGATTGTGTATCAAGAGATCGAGAATGGATATCCCACAGCGAGTTGTGCGTACCTGCTGTTACCGGCGATATACAGACGTATAGGGGGAGTAGCGAAGTGGGCGAGACGACTCTTACCGCACCTTAGGTATGGAGCAGCAGTATGAACGATCATATAAACAACTTGAAAGCGCTACTTTCCGGTAGAGATAGCTTGCAACCACCTATAGCACGCGCTGATCTCACCCCTGCTGCATCTCCAACAGCACTGCGGTTCGCACCGGCACATCCATCTCCTCTGGAAAGCGATGGTGTCGTTGGACGAACCTCGATTGAGCATGTGCTCAATGGAATACTCTTTGTTTTTGACCATGATCTGCGCTATCTGGCAGTCGGTGGTTATGCAACCGATTGTGAATGTCCTGATGCGCATTCGTTGATTGGGCAGGTGCTTGACAACGTCTCGCCACCTGAACTCTGCGCAACGCTCAAACCGATCTACCAGGCAGCAATCGCCGGTACCACCACGATTCGCCAGATTTCGTACCATCAGCATATATATCACATCCACGCATGTCCCCTCTATGACATCTCCGCCCAGATCATAGCGGGCTGCATTATCAGTTATGACATAACCCACCAGGTACATATCGAACACCCCCTGGACGAAAGTCAACCGTTCCTTTCCAGCGTACTGGAGTATTTCCCCCTTCCGATTGCGATCCGTGATCCTCAGGGGTGCTTCCTCCTCGTCAATCAGCGTTACTGCACAATGTTCTCGGTGAGTAAGGCAGACGTGATCGGACATACACCTGACGACGTTTTTCCGCCCGACATTGCGCGCTGCTATGGGTTGCACGACGAACACATCCTGACCACAGGCCAGCCGACCGAGTTTGAGGTGTCACTGCCGCTCAACGACCAGATGCATACCTTCTTAACCATTCAGTTTCCACTGATGAATGGGAACGGCATGCAGTATGCTCTGGTCGGAATGTTTATGGATATTACCGCGCACAAACAAACCGAGCAAGCCTTGCGCATGGCACATACCAGGCTCGAACAGCGTGTCCAGGAGCGCACCGCCGAGCTATGCGCCCGCGAACACTACTACCACGCTCTGGTACATAATTCAACCGATCTGGTCTCCGTTTGCGATGGAAACGGCATTGTGCGCTATATTAGCCCTTCTGTAACCCGTATGCTCGGCTATCATCCCGACGAACTGGTAGGGCAGAGCAGTTTTACCCTGTTACATCCCGAAGATTACCAGAAGATTAAGACCAGTTTTGCATGCAAAACCAGCCATAATCACCCGAATACCCCCGTCGAACTGCGCTATCGTCATAAAGATGGTACCTGGCGCTGGCTGGAGGCCGTAACGACGAATCTGCTCCACGACCCGGTGGTGCAGGGGATGGTCGTCAATGCCCGCGACATCACCGAACGCAAACGCTATGAAGCCCAGATTGAGCAACTGGCGTTCACAGACCGATTGACCGGCTTACCAAACCGCAATCGTCTCTATCAGGTGGGCCACGCTGCTATAACAACGGCGCATGCCCAGGACAAGATGATCGCACTGCTCTACCTGGATGTTGATCGCTTCAAGGCTATCAATGGTACCCTGGGACACGATGTAGGTGACGAGTTGCTCATTCAGGTGGCGCATCGCCTGCACTTGAGTATTGATCCCGAACATCTGCTGACCCGTATAGGAGGAGATGAATTTGCAGTACTGGTGCAGTGCGACAGCATCGTGGAACCACTCGCTATCGCCCGGACGATGCTGAACGAACTGTCTTTACCATTCACTCTACGCGGGCAAACCATTTATTTGCGCAGTAGTATCGGCATTGCCTTGAGTACCGACCCCACCACAGCTTTTAGCACACTCCTGACACAGGCTGATATTGCGATGTATCGTGCGAAAGCCCACGGTGGTGATGTCCAGGTGTATCATCCTATGTTACAGTTAATCAGCCACAATCAACTGCAGTTGGAGACTGATTTACGCTATGCCCTCAAAACCAACGGATTGTCGCTCTACTATCAGCCCATTCTGGATCTCCACAACGCCCAGATCGTGTGGGTCGAAGCTCTGGTACGCTGGCACCATCCCCAACGGGGTCTGTTGTTTCCCGATGCCTTTTTGCCGATTGCAGAGGAAGCTGGTCTCCTCGATACGCTCGACAACTGGGTATTACACACCGCTATCGCCCAGGCAGCCACCTGGAACAATGCGGGCTACCCTTTAACCATAACGATTAACCTGACAGCTCAATCGCTCGAAAGACCAGCCCTGGTGTGTGAAGTGGCTGATTTGTTAGCCACGTACCATGTACCTGCCGACCGCATTATTATTGAACTGACTGAGCATACCGCACTGCACAATCTTACGGCGACCCGCCATATTCTGGCCGGGTTGAAAGACCTGGGACTACGGATTGCTCTTGATGACTTTGGTAGTGGGTATGCCTCCCTCACGCACTTACGCCAGTTGCCCGTTGATGTCCTGAAGCTCGATCGGGCTTTTGCCACCGAGATCGGGCGTGAGACCAGGGATGAAGCGGTGGTGCGGGCTCTTCTCATGCTGGCAGACGGTCTGGATCTGACCGTGGTGGTTGAGGGGATTGAGCGCTCAGAGCAACTCGATTGGCTTCGGAAGATCGGCGACCCACTTGTTCAGGGTTATCTGATTGCGCCACCGATCTCGGCCCACGAATTAATAGCACGGATCCAATACTGGCGCAAAGAGAAATCCACGTTGCGTCCCACCAGTTCTCTGCTGCCAGCCCTCGTCTAAGCACCTCAATGTATGGAGTGCGGCAGCCTGCTGCCAATGTATGTGCGGCAGCCACGCTGCCGCAGAAGCGGTAAGGAAAGAATATAAACAATGTACAGACGGAATCAACCGGTCTGGTCTCACACCTGTTGGCATCGCTTGCTCGCTTGCTCTCAGATTGACAGAGCACGTGGCGACTTGCTATACTCTGGTCGCCTCTACCAGGAGGGGGAAGCAGAGTATAGCACGTGAACAGGAGGAAACCTGTGACCATCGCACAATTTCGAGTGGCAGATATAGCATGTCAGCATTGTGTCAGTGCGATCACCCGGGAAGTAACGGCCCTGACTGGTGTCCAACGCGTCGAGGTTTCAATCAACGACAAACTCGTGACGGTTGAGCACACCGATCAGGTTGACGTAGCAGCCGTCATAGCAGCGATCAAGGAAGCTGGCTATGACAACGTGGTACCACTACGCTAACGTTCAAAGCCCCCCCGGCCCTCGCTGGCAGGGGGCCAGGGGGGCTATATTTCCCAAAATTGCCTGCTTTTGAAACCATTCCCATGTTATAATGCATCATATGCCCAACTCATCGTCGGTCGTGCCTGTGTTTATCGCGGCGGAAAGCCATTCTCGCATCCGCGCATTCATGCTTGACTATTGGCAATTCGTGTACCGAGATCAGTATGCTCCTGGTTTACACATCCGATCTGCATGGAGATCTTGCAGGCTATCGGCAACTGCTGGAACTGGCCGCACAACGTACCGCGCAAGCGGTGATTGTGGGTGGAGATTTGTTGCCACACAGCATCAAGCTTGCCAGTGCCGTGTCACACCAGCGTGATTTTGTAGAGACAGCGTTGCGGCCCCTGCTGGCAACCTTTCGTGCAACCTACCCCGACACCACCGTCTACCTGCTGCCCGGCAACGATGACTGGGCAGCGGCCATTACGGCTATCGACGCACTCGAAGCTGAGGGACTAGCCTACCCACTGCACCAGCGCGTCTTTCCGCTCACTTCCAACCTGTGGCTGGCAGGCTATGCCTGCGTACCGATCACCCCCTTCAGCATCAAGGATTACGAGCGCTATGATGGCGGAGATATTCCACAATACAGCTTTGCAATGGCCTACATCAGTGCGGGTGGACAACCGGTCAAAACATCACTGGCTGCCCTGTTACACCAGCCTTCCATTGCCGAGGATCTCGAGCAACTGGCACAGCATACCGACCCGACGCGTACCATTTATGTCTGCCATACACCGCCCTATAACACGGAACTCGATAGAATGCGCACGAAACACGTTGGCAGCCAGGCGTTACGGGCATTTATCAACCAGCATCAACCGCTCCTAACGCTTCACGGCCACATTCATGAATCACCTATGATCAGTGGACGCTACGCTGAACGTCTGGGAACAACCTGGTGTGTCAATCCCGGTCATGATCGCCAGCGGTTTCACGCCGTCGTCTGTGATAGCGACGACCTGACCGGTACCCTGTGGCACACAGTGTATGGTGCCATTGAGTAGTTTACATCTCTCGTATCCAGCATCCGTATGCTGACCACCACTGCTGCCTCTACGGATAACCTTGAAAGGATCATCTGCATGTTTAACACCATTGGTGATGTGCGTACCGCGCTGGCAAACCAGGAATATATTGCAACTGATGACATTGCGACCGCAATGTTCCTGGCCGATCGGTTGGGCAAACCACTGCTGACGGAAGGGCCAGCCGGCGTGGGGAAGACGGAACTGTCCAAGGCATGGGCGGCCGCAATGGGGCGTGAGTTGATTCGCCTGCAATGCTATGAGGGGCTGGACGAAACCAGGGCGTTGTATGAGTGGGAATATGCCAAGCAGTTGCTGTATACCCAACTGTTGCGCGATAAGCTGGGCCAGGTGCTCGGTGATGCAGCCACCCTGCGCGAAGCCGCCGACCGTCTGGGGAATGAAGAGGATGTGTTCTTTTCTGAGCGCTTCCTGCTGCCTCGTCCCTTGCTCAAGGCAATCACCAGCGAAGCACCAGTAGTACTCCTGATCGACGAAATTGACCGTGCTGATGCCGAGTTTGAAGCTTTCTTACTCGAGGTGTTGAGTGATTTTCAGGTCAGTGTGCCCGAACTGGGCACGCTCAAAGCGAAGCATATGCCAACTGTGATCTTGACCAGCAACAACACCCGCGAGCTGAGTGAGGCACTCAAGCGGCGCTGCCTCTATATTCATATTGATTATCCCTCGCTGGACGCCGAGTTGCGCATCGTCCAGCTCAAGGTGCCTGGCCTGGCACCCAGACTGGCGCGACAGGCAGTCGAAATGGTGCAGCACCTGCGCGATCTAGATCTCAAGAAGCAACCCAGTATCAGCGAAACACTCGACTGGGCACGGGCGCTGGTCGCGCTCAATGCACGTGCCCTTGACCGCGAGACTATCGACAATACGCTCAGCGTGTTGCTCAAGTACGAAAGCGATCTGCAACGGGCGCGGCGAGCGCTGCAGGGTGGCTCTGGACGCAAAGGGGACAGCAGTGAACGACCGGGCGGTGCAGCAGGTACCACCGGGTTGGAACGCTACAACTAGAAGGAAACAGCGATGGACGATCGTGTCGTGGAGTTTATTGCTGGCCTGCGTGCCGCTGGCGTGCGTATCAGTATTGCCGAGAGCGTCGATGCGTTGCGGGCGATTGAGCAGGCTGGCATTGAGGATAAAGATCTCTTTCGGGCCGCTCTGCAAACAACGCTCGTCAAAGACCCGGAAGCCGTACTGGCTTTTCAGCGCCTCTTTCCCATGTATTTCGGCCTTGATCAGCCGCCTATGCAACAAACTGGTGACGGTGACACGCTGACAGAAGCAGAGCAACAGCAGCTTCAACGGTTGCTTCAGCAAATACTGGCAGCCATGACACCGCAACACCTGGCGCAACTCTTCGAGTCCATGATCAGCGGTCAGCGACTGCGCCGTGAGCAGATCCGTGCTATCCTCAACCAGCAGGGCACATCGCCACCAATGACCCATCCCTACTATCAGGAGTGGATGACGCAACGTGCGTTGCGTCAGATGCAGTTCGCGAAACTCGAAGCAGCACTGCAACACCTGCTCGAACAGTTACGAGCAGAGGGCATGCGCGAGGAGGCGTTGCAAGCCATTGCAGACGCGGCGCGGCAGAATCAGCAGATGCTGACCGAGCAGATTGCGCAACAGGTCGGGCAGCAGATGATCGAGCAGATGCATACCGCCGAACCACGCCCCCGCTCGGTGGAGCAGTTGATGGATCGGCCTTTTGACCAACTCTCTCCACAGGAAACGCAAGATCTCCGCAGCCTGGTCAACCGGCTGGCAGCGCAACTGCGTTCACGGATGGCGTTACGTCAGCGGCGCGGCAAGAGCGGTACGCTGGACGCGAAGCAGACGATACGCAGCAATCTACGCTTTGGGGGGGTGCCGGTCGTGATTCGCCACCGCCGCCGCCATCTCAAACCGCGTCTGGTGGTTATCTGTGACCTCAGTATCTCGATGCGGCCTGTGGCGAGTTTTATGTTGCTGCTGATCTACGCTTTGCAAGATCAAATTAGCCGCACGCGTTCATTTGCGTTTATTGACGATATTCATGATATCAGCATTGACTTTACCGAATATCGCGCCGAACGGGCCATTGCCAATATTCAGCAGCGCATCCGACCTCCGCGTAGTTACGCGACCGATCTGGGTCACAGTCTCCAAACGTTTGTGCGCGACTACTGTGGCTGCATCGATCAGCGCACAACCGTAATCATTCTCGGCGATGGGCGCAACAACGAAAATGATCCGGGACTGGATGCATTTCGTACGATCTGCCAGCGTGCCCGGCGCGTTGTCTGGTTCAACCCGGAACCACCGACCATGTGGGGCCGCTATGACCCCGGTAGCCTGAGCAGCGACATGCTGAAATACATGCCCATGTGCGACGCGGTGCATTACGTGAGCAACCTGCGCCAGCTGGCCACCGCTGTAGATTCGCTGTTTGGGTATTAGTTCTCAGCAGTGGAACGTTGAGCCGTTCCACTGCTTCATCACTCTTCGGCTGTCAAATGCACAATCATATCCTCACACCAGTTGGGCCTGCAACTCCCCTGGCTCTGTTACCGGTTGCTTACAGGTAAAATTGGCACAGACATACGCTGTAGCTATGCCATTGATCATCGGACGCGCCTGCAACAGCGGCGTCAGAGTAGGAGCGAGATGATCGCCGGGATGTAACTGCGCCAGCACCACATAGGGTCGGTACGCTGCATGCATGACGCGCAGGAGCGCTTGCATATCGCTGGCAGCCGGATCACCCACCAGCGCTACCTCCTGCACCGGTGCGAGCGCAAAGTCGGCGGCACACAGCAGACGACCGAAACCCATCGGGAAGCGGCGCAACATCTCGACCTGGCTGCTCAATACCTGCTCGGCACGCGTGCGATAGGTCACCTTGCCTGTCAATGCTGCCAGGCGCAGCAACACATCGGTCGCCACCGAGTTGCCCGAAGGTGTGGCATTATCGCTTATGTCGCGGGGGCGCGTCACCAGTGCTTCGTGATCATAGGCCGTATCGTAAAAGCCCGGCAACGTCTCGTCCCAGAAGAGATCGAGCATCGCATCGGTCAGTGTAAGTGTAGCCTGGAGCCAGCGTGAATTGCCATCAACACCATACAGCGCGAGTAGACCATCGGCCAGTAACGCATAATCTTCGAGATAGCCCAACAGTCGCGCCTGACCATCCTTCCAACTGCGCAACACCCGTCCATCAGCACGGCAGAGCGCACGCAACAAAAAATCAGCGTTGCGCTGCGCGACCTGCAGGTAGTCGGCGCGATCAAACGCAGCGGCGGCAGTGGCAAAGGCACGCAGGGCCATACCATTCCAGGCCGTCAGCACCTTCTCGTCACGATCGGGCTTCGGGCGCTGCTCACGGATGGCAAACAGCCTGGTACGCCCACGGGCCACGATGTCCTCCAGGCGCTCCAGCGCAACGCCCGTAACGCGAGCGATCTCGTCGAGTGGACGCGGCCGGTGCAGAATGTTGTGCCCTTCAAAGTTGCCGTGGAGCGTGACATCAAAGATCTGGCAAAAGAGTGCCGCATCGCTGCCCAACGCCTCCCGTACCTGCTCCGGCGTCCAGACAAAGAATGCCCCTTCTTCTTTGTGCCCGCCAACATGCGTGGCACTATCCGCGTCCTGCGTACTATAGAAACCGCCAGCGTCATGCAACATCTCGCGCTGCATATAAGCCAGTGTCTCCTCCGCAATGCGCCGGTAGAAGGTATCACCCGTCATCTGGAATGTTTCGACATACAGGCGTGCCAGGAGTGCATTATCATACAGCATCTTCTCGAAATGTGGTACTAGCCAGAAGGCATCAACACTATAGCGATGAAACCCACCGCCGAGTTGATCGTACATGCCACCCAGCGCCATCTGGCGTAATGTGTGTTCCAGCATATGCCGTGCATCAGTATTGCCAGTACGTATATGATAGCGCAGCAGAAACTCCAGGGTCATTGGCTGTGGGAATTTGGGTGCCTGTCCAAATCCACCGTGGGTTCGATCAAAATTTCGGGCTAAATCCTTGAACGCCGTCTCCAGCGTCTGCACACTCAAGGTACCTATCGTTGTTTGCCCGGCACTCAACCGACGCAAATGCGCGAGCAACTCTTGACCAGCATTCGTCAGATCGGCGCGTCGATGTTTGTAGGCATCAGCCACACTGAGCAATACCTGCTTGAAACTGGGTACTCCATAGCGTGTAGCTTTGCTCTCTGGGGGAAAATAGGTACCACCATAGAAAGGCGTGCCATCGGGCAACAGGAAAGTATTGAGCGGCCATCCCCCCTGACCGGTCATTGCCTGCACCGCTGTCATATAGATACTATCCAGATCTGGACGCTCCTCACGGTCAACCTTAATGTTGACAAAATGTTCATTCATGAGCGCCGCAGTGTCGGGATCTTCAAAGCTCTCGTGTTCCATCACATGGCACCAGTGGCATGCTGCATAGCCAATACTTACCAGGATTGGCTTATCCTCTGCTTGCGCTTTCTGCAGCGCTTCTGGCCCCCAGGGATACCAGTCAACCGGGTTATGGGCGTGTTGCAACAGGTAAGGACTCGTCTCATGTAGCAAACGATTGCTGTATTCTGGCGTATTCATACGCGTGACTCCTTTCATACTCTTTCGTTTTTATCCATAGCAGGCTGAAGGCGGTACGCTGTGCAACATTGCTAGCCAAAGAGGATTACCTTTTTAATAGTACCATGTATCGAAACTATTCCCAGGTACTATTCCCAGGTACCGAGGGCGTAAACGCCCCGGCTACCGTTGCAAAGGCCACCTCCGTGGCCTTGCGAACCCGTGACTTTCGTTGCCGAGCCGGCTGTTGATAATGCTATAATACCTGTGCGCCCATATACCAACGACGAAAGTTGTTGCGACGTGCTACCCAATCGTAACGTATCGACGAACCTCGTCTAAGGATGCTGGTTTATAACCATGACCTTTTCACGACACACCATTCAACAGGTTCTGACGCTGATCTGTGTACTGATAGCGTTCGGGTTGCTACTGCGATTTATGCTGTTGCATAGCTTGAATATGCCAGATTCCGCCAGTCCGGTAGCTGAAGTTGTCCCTACCCCCACCGATTCGATGCTTGTAACTGTCACCGGCACACCACCCGCCACGCCGGGGCCAGGTGCAGCATTGTTGCCTACCCATGCCTATCGGCCACCAGCAGCGATCGAGTTTGACCCTCAAGAAATTGCACCATCGGCCACACCATCGCCATTACCTGCTTCCCCATCACCCGCATCACCTGCACTACCCGCACCGGTACCACCCGCAAACCCTGGTGCAGCACCGCCTGCGCCAGTAGCGACGGCAGCACCACTACTCATCACATCCACATCATTGCCAGACAGCGAGCCGGGATCAACCATAGAAGACGTGCCGACACCCACGCCAACCATATTTTTGACACCAACCACACGCCCGCGAATAATCAACAACCAGATTGAACCACCCTGGTGGCCATGCGAACAAGGGCAAATCAAGGGACTGGAAAAGTTGAACATCTATTATGTGGAGGAGCATGCGGGGTACACCCGCACCTTTATTGGCATTGTATGCTTTAACACTGAGGAAGACGCTCAGGCTGCCGGGTATCGCCGCGCCGAGTAGCGTGTGATGAGCGTTCAAGCGTTCAAGCGCCTGAGCGTTCAAGCGTTCAAGCGCTCGAACGCTCAGGCGCTCAGGCGCTCAGGCGCTCGAACGCTCAGACGCTTCAACGTTTCAACGCTATGGCATAAACCAGGCTACATACGCCGCTTGAGTAAAATAATACCCGCAACGATCAACAGAATGGGAAACATGAGATTCATCGTGATCCCCATTTGCTCCAACAAAATCAATCCGCCCACGCCCACCAGAATGATACCGAGTGTCCGCCAGTTTTTACGGCGCGGCGTTGCTGGTGTATAGGCCGATGACATAGACGGCATTGACCTGATCTGCTCCGATGCATCAGGTGGGGTTTCTCGTAGATTAATGGTCTCACCCACCATCGGCGGCGATCTCAGCGGCAGGCCGGTCAGTGGGTCAAATTGATAGGCCGCCGGTGGTGGCGGTGACTGGCTGAAGCCGCTGGAACTATCAGGCCGTTGTTGCTGGACGGCTCTGGCCGGCGCTCGGCGCACTTCATGGGCATCGTCCTCCGCTCCTGTCGTCTGCGATGGATATGACTCGTTAAACCAGGGTGTTGCCTGTTGCGAACGCGGCACCCTATGTTGCGGAATGTGCCGATAGCTTCCCGGCAGACCAGTCGTATCTCTGGGCACAATCAACCAGAGCAATAGATAGATTGGGATTCCAGCCCCGTTGACAAAGGTAGCTAACACAAAAATCAAACGCACAATAACCGGATCAACATTAAAATAGGCGCTTAATCCGCCGCAAACTCCGGCAATAAATTTATCTGTGCGACTACGTGTCAAACGTGATTGCATGCCCTGCTCCTGATATCTCACTCTCATTATCACTGCTGGCTATATGACGGTTTGGGTCACCCAATTGTTGCGTTGACCAGCATAACATCTTGATTTGTGACGCTCGTTGACACATCCTTCCGTTATAATCACATCATCAGGACATGCGCGGTTGTTTCAACACCACGCCTTTTTCGCCTGCAGCAGCGTTGGAACGTTGGAAAGACATGAGTTATATCAAGGAGCAAATTATGTCAAGTTATCCATCTATTGCGCCGAGTACATGGAAATGGGCCTGGATGTTTGTCTGGATCAGGCGTCAAGTGTTACTCGTCCCAGAAGCCATTCTGCTCCTGACGCTGATCTGTTTGCATGTGACCCTGGATGGGCCGGTGTTCACCACCCTGCTTAGCCCGACGATTGCAGCCTGGTTTGGATGTCGTACCGCCCTGATACTGAGTGCCCGGCGAGCCTTGCAGCATACCCGTTATGCCCGCGCTGAACGACTGGTACAACTGGCCCTGTGGCTTTATCCGTACTCCGCCGATGCGATGGCATTGCGCGGTGCAATTTTGATGGCCCAGGGTCGCATGGCCGAGGCCGAGTTTGCATTGTGCCAGGCGATTGCGTTTTATCCTGGTCAGGCTACTTTGCATGTCGCCCGCAGTGGCGCTTTGCTGGAAATGGATCGCGGGGCCGAGGCTTATTGCGAGGCAACACGGGCGCTGCTGCTTGACCCTGGCTGTGCAGCAGCCTATTTGCACCTGGCTCAAGCCGCGCAACAGATGGGCGAACCGGATGAGGTGATCGAAACCCACCTGCGTATGGGACTACGTGTCACGCCGACCCCCACCGATGAGGCAGCGCTACGCTGCACGCTGGCGGCATTCCTGGTTGATCAGCACCGCCCGGCTGAGGCCCGGCTAACACTGGCTGGCATTGAGGTATTGTTAGCCCGTTGCGCGGCACCACAACAGGCGGGGTTACACTACTATCTGGGTGAGCTACGCCACACGGTGGGCGACACAGAAGCGGCTCATCACCACTTTCGCCTCAGTGAAGCGCTCGATCCCCATGGGCGGTATGCCGCCGCCGCATGGCGGGCAGCACGGTGGTCGTAATTGTTCCTCCTGATCAGCGGGGCTTATAGAGGAGCGCGCTCTATCTACGAATAGGCCGTGGTCTACCCGCACATTATCACGATCGACGACGTCCTTCCTGATCACTGACACAACTGACAGGATCGTTTGAACCACACGTGTTCTGGGCCTTCGGTAGAGTGGCAAAAACAAAAAGTACCGCTCTGCCGAAGGCGAAAAAGACGGTAACGACGAGCGACCGTGTAACTCGTATCACTGACAGGATGTGCCCGGTGTGCAAAAAGCACATAGGCTCAAACCAGTATGCATTCGACACCTTGCGCCTCGACTTAACAGGAGGCCATCCATATCGGCAGAAAACGCCCTGGAACGTATTATGTGCTGCATCCGCCCTATCCCGACCGGTATACCCTGGTGGTGGTAGCAACTATGCTGATCTTGCCGCGTCTGACCGGCGCCATTCCCGGCTCGCTGGTTGGTTTGATACTCGCATCGCTGTTAGCGGCAGGCATACAGTGGGGCATCCCTGTTATCGGTGAGATTCCTCGCACCATCGTGCTGGATCAGCACCTGACCTGGTCTGGTATACCCTGGAATGAGCTGACCAGCCTGTTATCAGCGGCCGTGGCTATTACGGCACTGGGGGCTATCGAGAGCCTGTTGTCGGAAATCTGCCGCGGTCGGGTTCACGAATTTTGGGTCGCCTTCGACGTAATTCGTACCGCGCGTCTCGCTTTCGTAATCGCGGAAGCCGTCAATCAGGTTGTGGTTAATCGTCACCTGGGCGGCGGGTATGCCTGCATCCACTACGACTTGAAATGACAGGTTGTTGCTTACCAGGTTATTGCTGACTCTTATGTTGACAACCTGGTTGCTATCTATGGTGATGCCACCGCCCCAATCACCCACGCCATTGCCGACAACTGCATTGTTGATGCTGGAAATGTTTTGCATAGAGTAGCTGCATCACCGTATTGTGAAACGTCGATGCCCACGAAGCGGTTGTTATAAGCCAGGTTGTTGTAGATGCGAAGCTGCCGGAGTTTTGAGGGATAACCTGCTCGTGGTACGTTCCGGCGCGGATGTAGACCTTCTCGCCCGCCGTCAACGTATTCGCCGCCTTCTGGATGGTACGCCAGGGCTGGGATTGGGTGCCGGGGTTGGCATCGTTTCCAGTCGGTGCGACATAGTAGATTTGTGTAAAGATCTCAGGTGGGATAAAGATCTGGTACATCTCCACCTGTTCGGTCCCGGAGCGGCTCCAGTTGGTGGTGAAAAGGATGCGCGTCAGGTCGCGGTTTGCGCTGGCTTGCGGCTCAGCCCAATAGTCGTGCTCCTGATTTTCGTCCACCAGCGAGTGGGTATGCGCCAGCCGCACGACGCGCCCATTCGACTTGAGTTCGATGAGAAAGATCGAGTCGTCCATCCAGGTGTGGGAGTCGGCATCGCCGTCGTGAGTGGAGATCACCGCCCAGCCGGGGCGATCAAAGGCGCGACCGGAAATGTGCATCCCTATAGCGGTGAAGGAAAAATCAATTGGCCAGAGCGGAGTGACTGCGCCAGAAGCCAGGTCAAGCATTGAGATGTGGTCGGTGTCAATATCCCCGTACACCAGCACCTCACGGCTCTGCGTGTCAAGGGCGGTGTCGGAGTGGCCGATGATACGTAGCAAGCCGCGCCCGTTTTGCAGGTTGCGGTCGTAAACCATCAGTCCACAGGGGTTTTGTTCCGTTCCGAGTTGGCCTGGCGCGCAGTACTTGTCCATGTAGACGAGAACGTAATTTCCCAGCGGTGAGATGGTGACGCTGTCTATTTCGCGGGCATCAGCAGGCCAGGTGCGCGTGTCAAGTCTGGCCGTCACCTGGTTGGTCGTCAGGTCATAGACCAGCAACGCGCTGGTCAGCCAATCCTGATCCTCAGCCATCAGCCCCCACCAACGACCATCGCGGGAAGGGCTTCCCTCGTAACGTCCCCATACAGCGGCCAGATTCAGGCCGGGGAAATCGTTAGCAAACTCGTGGACAAGGCTGGTCTGTTGTGTAGCGATGTTGTAGGACATCAAGCGCGTCTCTTGCGAGAAGTAAATGGTATTAGGGTTGGTCGCGCTCCAACGCGGGTCTATGTCCAGGGGCAGTTGTTCAAGCGGCTGGAGAGTCTGGGCATTATAGAGATAGTAACCGCCCTGAGTACTCATGACAAGCAGATAGGTCTCATCGGCGTTGAAGGATTGAACACGCGAGTATTCATTCTTCAAGCCACCGGCTTCGGTCTTGTCGTTGACCCGGTCGGTGACGCGCACCAGACAGCGACCAAAAACCGGGTCGTGGAAAGGGAGGCGTGCGGCGGGTTCTGCCAGAGAGGGCGGCTGATGCACCTGGATGTTCGTGACGACCGGCGGCTCGGGATCGCTACATCCGAGGGTGGGTGCGGTGGCGGGCAGCGGTGTCGCGCTGGGCGCAGAAGCCAATGGGGCCATGCAGGTGGACAAAATCAGGTTGACCAGCAAGAACACCATCAACGTACGTTTCATTGTTCATGTCCACCTTCAGCGGCCACCGCCGCCCAACGATTCATTAGACAGATGCCACCTTCCACCCCGCCTGACCCTTTTCGACGGATTCCGTCTTAACATCTGAAACATCGGGTTATACGGAAACATTCCGTATAATTCCCCACCGAGGGACACATTGCGGCATGCTGGCACCGATCGTGCATCCCTGGGGGTACAGAGGCGACCCGCCCCGTCCTGGGGGCGGACGTCTTGCGGCATGTTGGCACCGATCGTGCATCCCTGCTGTCTGATCAACAGGCTAACAATCAAGCCGAAAAAAATCCTGGAGGGATAGTGCCTCGCTAAAATACCACCTGAACGGTTCCACAATACCGAAAACGACGAACGTCGTTGCTACGCACATACCACCCTATGCCAGAATCTTGTTCAAAATAGCCCGCTCATAGGCCTCCACATACAGCTTTGCGCTCTTGTTCCACGAGAAATCTTGCGCCATTGCCGCGTGCACCATCTGGCGCATATGGTGTTTGCGGTCATAATAGGTGCTGACCACCCAGCCCACAGTATTATAGAGCGCATACGGGTCTGGCTCCCAGAACTTAAATCCTGTCCCATTACCTGTGGCCTCATCATACTGCTGAACCGTATCTTGCAGTCCGCCCGTAGCACGCACAATTGGTAACGTACCATATTTCAAGGCGTAGATCTGGTTCAAACCACACGGCTCAAAGAACGACGGCATCAGGAAGAAATCCGACCCTGCTTCGATCCAATGTGCCAACTCGTCGTTATAGCCAATATAACTCCCAATACGCCCCGGATAACGCCCTGGCAAGTTGCCATAAAACCACTCCAGTGACTTGTCTCCTGTGCCCAGGATGACAAACTGCACACGCATGTCATTCACAATTCGCTCAATGGCCCAGGCCAGCATATCCAGGCCTTTTTGATGTACCAGGCGGCTCACAACGCCGATCAATGGCACGTCCGGATCAACCTGGAGCAGGCAGCGCCGTTGCAACTCCTGTTTGCAGATGGCCTTGCCGCTCATATCGTGCGGAGTGTAACGGGCCGGAATGAGCTGATCGACCGCTGGATTCCAGAGATCATAGTCTACTCCGTTGAGAATGCCCAGATAATGATCGCCCTTGTTATTCAGGTAGGGAGCCAGACCATGCGCAAAACCGGGATGCAGCGTCTCCTGGGCATAGGTTGGGCTTACTGTATTGACCACATCGGCATAATAAATGCCGCCTTTGAGAAAGTTGATTTGCCGGTGATCCTCAAATTTATCAGGCGTAAAATTCTCCCAGCCTAGCCCAAGATAATTATAATGGGCTGCGTTGTACACGCCCTGGTAGGCAATATTGTGAATAGTTAGCACACTGGCCGCCTTGCGCAAGATCGGGTCATCGTGGTGCCAGATTTTGAGGTAGGCGGGTGCCAGTGCGGTTTGCCAATCATGAACATGCACAATATCGGGAACAAAGCGCATATCACGGCAAAGCTGCAGGGCAGCGCGGGTAAAGAAGCCAAAGCGCCGTGGATTATCCTGATAGTCATTAAAATCAGCGTCATGATACAACGCATAACGATCAAAATACTTATTGGATTCAATAAAATAGAAGGGAACGCCATTAGTGACCGTGGTCTGTACCGCACACCATTCCTCAGTATCCCCCATCCACACACCCATTTTTTCCAGAAAGGGACGCAGATCGCGCATATGTCCATTAGCATGGGTATAGCGTGGTAAAATAACGATCACATTATGGCCCAGATCACGCAACGCCCTTGGTAAGGCGCCTACGACATCCGCCAGCCCGCCACTCTTGGCAAACGGTACACCCTCCGAGCTGATCATCACAATTTTCAGTTGCCGCACAGCATATGCTCCCTGATCTCAATGGTGTTTGTAATTCATGCTGATGTACATATAGCCAACCGTAGCGGCAGTCATATCTTGCCGCCCGATAAGCGCAAGATTTGTCTGGATTTACTTGCAACAGTTTTCCAGGCTACTAGTATGGTATCCAGGGTAGATAGTTTGTCAACTCGATCCAACATCGCGGTGCCCGATCAAAGGCTGCCATCACTGCTGTTCACAAATGGCACGTCCGTAGCCACAACCACCCGATCCCGTCCACTACGCTTGGCCTGATAGAGCGCCCGATCCGCCGCTTTGAGCAGACCTTCGGCGGTGAGACTATGATCAGGAAAGACGGCAACACCAACAGAGGCAGTGATGGTATTCAGTATATAACACTGATGCTGTACCACCAGTGTCTTCACCCCCGCCCGTATATCCTCAGCACGTTGCCAGGCATCATACAGCGACGTACCCACCAGCACCAGCGTGAATTCTTCGCCACCATAGCGACAGGCAATGTCTGCACTCCGTATGTTGTTCCGCAAGAAGGCACCTATCGCCCGCAGCAGTGCATCACCGGCATCGTGCCCATACGTATCGTTAATATACTTAAAGTGATCAATATCCAGCATCAGCACACCGATCGCCTGCCGATGCCGTTCGGCATACAGCAATTCACGTGGCAACGTCTCATTCAGATAGCGTCGGTTATATAGCCCGGTCAACGCATCATGGATGGCATGCTGTTGTAGCTGCTCGTTTAAGGATTGCAGTTGTTCTTCGGCCAGTTTGCGCGTGGTAATGTCGGTCGCCACGACCAGCACCTGATCAGCCGTACCATCACTCATGTACAACGGACGCTTGATGATCGAAACATAGTGAGTCTGGCCATGAACATCAACGATGCGCCGTTCGGGGATGATCAAATCGGTGCCACTGTCCAGTACCTGCTGATCTTGCTGGCGGATTTGTGCAACTTCAGACGCATCCAACTGCATTTCGGCATCCGTTTTCCCCAGCAAGGCTTCCACGGTCGTGCCATACATATCGGCCAGAGTCTGGTTAACCAGCGTAAAGCGCCCGGCCCGATCGCGCGCGCAGATGATGGCCGGATTACTATCAATAATTCGGCGCAGAAACTGCTGCTGGTGCTGCAACGCTCTTTCGGCCTGTTTACGCTCAGTAACATCGCGGGCAATACCATCAATGATAAGCGGTTTGCCCTCGGTATCCATCGTCACCCGCACATAGGCTTCTAACCAGACCGGTCGGCCATCTCTGGCTACATAGCATATGCAGATCGGATCATCGGGTGGAATGGCGAGCGTCTGGAGGATGCGTTCATGTTCAGCCTGACTATCAGGATGGATCACCCGGAACGCAAAGTTGGGGTCAGCGTAATACTCTTCGGGCAGATAGCCCAGAATAGTCGTCACCGATGGGCTGATGTATTCAACATGATAAAAGGGCTGGTACCGACAGCGGAACACGATGTCGCGCGCATTTTCGGCCAGCATCCGAAAGCGATTCTCACTCTGGTACAGGGCTTCCTCAGCCTGTTTACGTTCGGTGATATCGACCACAACCCCGACCAGGAATTCGATCTGCCCGGCAATGTTACGCACGGCTGTAACCGAGAGATCGGCCCAGAAAACTCCACCATCTTTACGGATAAAGCGCTTCTCGATGCGATAGCTGTTGATTTCTCCACGCAAGAGTTGCTGGATGTGCGCTACTGTGATGGCCCGGTCGTCTGGATGCGTCAACTGCATCAGGTTCAGGCCGAGTAGTTCTTCGGCTGTATAGCCCAGCTGCCGGGCACCATGGGTATTAAATGCGATCACATTCCCGGTGCGATCTGTTAGCCCGATGCCCACGGCCGCATTATCAAAGATAGCTTTGAGCCAGACCTCGCCAGCATGTATGACCTCCTCACGGAGCGCAGATAGTTCCTGCTGATAGGCAACTCGTTCTAATTCCAATTCGGCAATGCGCTGACGCAGCACCTGAAGCTCATCCTGTGCAGCAGCGGAGGTGTGATGGTTGTTGTGCATAGGCCCCAAAACCTTCTTTCCGCAAATAGCCCGTAAAGCCTGCCTGAAAAGGGGCAGTAAGGATCAGGATATCCTCTCAATATGCAGAAGGTACGCGGTCACTTGAACACCACGTCTTTTTCACCTGGGATAGCGTGGAAAAAACGCTTTTTTCCTCCCAAATCTTCGCCGTAGGCAAAATTTTGGAGAACGGGGAAAACAGACAGAGGAGGGGCGCATAGCTGTGCTGCTCTCTATCTGCCGAAGGCGAAAAGGCAAGGTAACCGAACCATCACGTACATCCTGTCAATATGAGCATACCAATCCCTATTATAAAGCATAGTATCAGTAAAGTTAGTTAAAAATCGTTGTTTTACGTCGGTCGTTGTGCTGGTCAGGCATCACTGTGGTCAGACACCACTGCTTGCCCCACGTCTCTTCTATGGTATAGTGAATATACATACAAGCTACTGATACGAAAGGACGACAGGTATGCACGGCAAAGTTTGTCTGATTACCGGAGCGAATTCGGGCATTGGCAAAGTCACTGCCCTGGAACTGGCCCGACAGGGTGCAACGGTGGTGATGGTTTGTCGCAACACCGCAAAAGGTACCGCCGCCCGGAGTGAGATTCGCGCTGCCAGCGGTAACACTGCCGTAGATTTGTTGCTGGCCGATCTGTCTTCGCTGGCATCAGTGCGTGAACTGGCGGCGACCTTCCAACAGCGGTACCCGCGCCTTGATGTGCTGATCAACAATGCCGGCATCTATCGGGCGCGCTATACGGAGACGATCGATGGGTTTGAGCAAACGTTTGCTGTGAATCACCTCGCGCCCTTCTTGCTCACAAATCTGCTGCGTGAGCTACTAATTGCCAGCGCTCCGGCTCGAATTATCACCGTTTCTTCCGAGGGCCACCGCTGGGCACGCATCAATTTCAATGACCTGCACGGCAAGCGCGGTTATAACGGGATGCGGGCCTATACGCAATCCAAGCTCGCCAACATTCTCTTTACCTATGAACTGGCGCGGCAACTGGCAGGCACAGGTGTAACAGCTAACTGTCTGCATCCAGGAGGAGTTGCCACGAACTTTGCGAAAGAGGAGGCAGGACTATTTGGCATACTGTTCGGCCTGATGCGTCCTGTTCTACGCACACCCGAACAGGGGGCCGCGACCTCGATTTACCTTGCCACTGCACCTGCCGTTGCCGACGTTACCGGCACCTATTTCCGCGACAAGCGTCCTGCCCGCTCTTCGCGTCTATCCTACGATCAGGCCACCTGGCAACGCCTGTGGGACGTCAGCGCCGAACTGGTAGACCTGCCAGTGCTGACCGCGGCCAAATAGTGTGGGCACGAAACCTTTACGTGGAGCGATCGTTGAGCACTACATTGGGTTTCGCCTTCAGCAGATCCGGTTCTCAATTTTCGCCGAAAGCGAAAATTGAGAACCAGAAGAGAGTCGCTTTGACCCGACCGCAGGCACAAAAGATGTGGTGTGTGCGCGACTGCGCCACTTGTGGCATGAGAAAGATTAACGCCTGCGCTCACGACCATAGGCAATGATTTCGTCCAGGAAGCGGGCGGGCTGTAGCTGCTGGCCGCGCTTGCGCCGCGCCGTCCATGACAGATACAGTCGCTCGGCAGCGCGAGTCATTGCGACATAGCACAGCCGGCGCTCCTCCTCAATACCCTCCGGCGTGCCCAGGCTGCGTTCGTGCGGCAGTGTGCCCTCCTCCAACCCGACTACAAACACCACCGCCCACTCCAGCCCCTTGGCAGCGTGGATCGTCAACAGTTGCACCTGATCACGCTCGGCATCCGTGTCATCCAGGCTGGTCAGCAGGGCTACCTCCTGCAAGAACGTGCGCAGGTCGCCATGCTCGCCTATAGCAACCTGCAACTCCTGCAAATGTGCCCGTGCATCGGGCAGTTCCTCTGGTGACAGCCGCTGCTCCAGCGCCGCCATATACCCGCTCTGCTCCAGCACATCGGCCAGCAAGTGGTCAGGGGGATAGGAACTATCGGCCAGGCGCTGCCAGCGTGCCAGCAGACCGGCCAACATGCGGGCACCCTGCGCCGCCCGCGCTGGCAACTGCTGCTGTGCCGCTGGTTGGCCCAGCACGGTTGCTAGCGGCAGCCCATTCTGCGCAGCCAGCCCGGCCAGTGTTGCCAGCGACTGCGCTCCTAGACCACGTGGCGGCACATTCGCAATCCGCGTCAGGCTCAGGCTATCGGCTGGATTGACAATCACCCGCAGGTAGGCCAGTGCATCGCGGATCACCGCCCGGTCATAAAAACCTGTGCCGCCGCGCACTTGATACGGCAGCCGTGCCTGATGCAACGCCGTTTCAAGAGGACGACTCATATGGCGCGAGCGGTAGAGGATCGCCATCTCGCTCAAACGGCGGCCCTGGCGCAGCAGGTTCTGCATTTCGCGCACTACCTGTGTCGCCTCATCCTGAGCATCCTGTGCCTCCTGAATATGCAGGCAATGTTCGCCCTGCCGCCGCTCACTGACCGCCCGCAGCGCCATCGGCGGTACCATCCGGCTGTGACGAATGACAGCATAGGCTGCATCCAGAATGGGCTGGGGACTGCGGTAGCTGGTGGTCAACTCTACAATTTGCGCCTGGGGAAAATCATGAGCGAAGCGGGTAATGATCGTATGGTCAGCATTACGAAAGCCATAGATCGCTTGCATGCTATCGCCAACCACAAACAACGAGCGCGGCTGATTAGCATGTGGACGCGAGAGCAACTCGATCAACGCATGCTGTGCCGGATCGGTGTCCTGATATTCATCGACCAGGATATGCGCCCAACGGGCCTGGTAGCGCTCCAGCAGATCGGCATGCTCGCTCAACAGGCGGTGGGTTAGCAGAATCAGATCGTCAAAATCAAGCGCGTTGGCTCGTTCAAGTGCCCACTGATAGCGGCGATAGCAACCCGCCACGAACGCTGCCTGTGGGTCGCGGGCAAAGCGTGCCAGCATCCGTGGTGTGAGCATACGGCTCTTGGCCCGCGAAATCTGGCGCAATAGTTCATCGGCTTCCAGTAAAATCGGTGCCCGCTCGGTCGCCGCATCGAGCGCCTCGGCTGCCAGTTGGCGCTGCTCATCGCCAGCATAGATCGTGAAATCGGGTGTATAGCGCCCAATACGTCCGGCCAATTCGACGCGCAAAATCTTCGTACAGACGGCATGGAAGGTACCGGTCGTCAGTCCGCGACTGCGGGTGCCGAGCAGTTCGCGCAGGCGTCCACGTAACTCACGGGCAGCCTTATTGGTAAACGTCACTGCCAGCACACTGGCCGGTGGCACACCATAATGTTCGATCAGATAGGCAATCCGCAGAGTCAACACTCGTGTCTTACCGCTGCCTGCCCCCGCCCGCACCAGCACCGTGCCAATCGGTGCCATCACCGCTGCTCGCTGTTCTGCATTCAGTGTGGTCAAAAGGTGCATCCCTGTTGCTCCAACGTTCCACTGCCTCAATGCTCCAACGCCAGCACATCCCCGATCTGCACCACGACCGTCTGGAGATCGGCATAATCAATCACCAGCGGCGGGAGCAGACGTAACACGTTGGGGCCAGCGGGTAGTGCCAGCACACCGCGCTCCAGCAGTGCGCCCAGCACTGGCTGGACACGCTGCTTCAATTCCAACCCCACCAGCAAGCCTTGCCCACGTACCTCGCGTACCTGAGGCGCGGCTATGGCCCGCAATTGTTCAAGCAACCATGCACCCTTTGCCGCAGCCTGACCGGGAATATCCTCGGTACGTATAATCTGTAATGCGGCCCGCGCCGCCGCACACACGAGGGGATTACCGCCAAACGTCGTGCCATGAACACCCCCAGGTAGGACACCGTGCCGGGTATGCAACGCCACTGCGCCCATCGGCAATCCACCGGCAATACTCTTCGCCAGCATGAGCATATCAGGCATGACCCCGCTATGCTCAATTGCAAACAACTTACCCGTGCGCCCAAACCCGGTCTGAATCTCATCCACCAGCAAGAGCGCCCCATGCTGGTCACAAATCTGCCGGGCAGCGCTCAGATAATCTGGATGTGCCGGGCGCACACCACCCTCGCCCTGCACCGGCTCCAGCAACACCGCTGCTGTCTGCTCATCGACCGCGGATGCCAGCGCCTCCTGATTGTTGTAGGGGACATGGGCAAACTCAGGCACCAGGGGCAGAAATGGCTGGCGATATGTTGCTTCCCAGGTCGCACTCAAGGCCCCAAAGGTACGTCCGTGAAACCCACGCATTGCGGCGACAATACGCGGACGCCCGGTGAGCAGGCGCGCAAACTTGAGGCTGGCCTCGACTGCCTCTGCGCCACTGTTGCAGAGGAAGATCCGCGCTGGAAAGGGAAGCACTGCCGCCAGTTCTTCCAGGTAAGCCGCCCGCTGGTCATTGTGAAAGATTTCAGGGCAACTGAGTAACTGGCTGGCCTGTGCCTGGACTGCGGCCACAATCGCCGGGTGGCTATGCCCTAGGTTGGCTGCACCCTGCCCGCCCACACAATCAATAAACCGCCGCCCTTCGGCATCCCAGAGCGACGCACCTGCTCCACGCACCAGTGCCACTGCACGCTTGGGATACAGCCCGACCTCGTACTGCTGCTCAGTTGCAATTATGGTTGAACTTTTCATCATTCCTTATGTACGGGAGTTACACGGTCGCTTGAGTTGACGCCTTTTTTGCCTGCGGCAGCGGGGAAGCGCCTCTTTTTCGCCGCCATGTCTTCGCCTACAACAAAAATGTGGTGGTAAAAACAGACAAAGTACCACTCTGCCACAGGCGAACCCTCTGTGATAATGAGTGACCGGGTACCTCACTGTCAATGAGACACGTGACATGGTGACCACCATTTGCCGCTTTCAATCATCGCTGCCGTCCACAAAGAGAGCCACGCCGGCGTGGCTCTCTTCGTATCATGCCACTATGTCACCGAGTCTGTACCATCCGTCTGATCAGAGCGATATATTATAGCATAGCGAGCGGCAGACGTAGTCTCCTGCTCGATCTTTACCAAAGATTATGTCAATTAGACTTCGTGGCAGTCATCGGTACAATACAGCATCAGGCGAGCAAGTATCACGGCTTGCTCGCCTGAAAAAGGGGGATGAGGGATGTCCATCGTAACCAGCCACCACATAATACATGCCTGGTTACGATCAAGATACAGCATGCCATGGTATGATGAGAGGAGAATGAGTCCCGTATGAATGATCAGTGAGAGGCACATTCCTATGCCAGCTACCCATACTATTCTGCAACAGCGTTACCAGCTTGAAACATTGCTGGGCCAGGGCGGATTCGGTGCCGTCTATCGAGCGCATGACCAGCGGCTGCAACAGACGGTAGCGATCAAGGAGACCATCGACCATACGCCAGATCGGGTGCGGCAGTTCGAGTATGAGGCACATCTGCTGGCCGGCTTGCGTCACCCGGCGCTTCCAGCCGTGATTGACCACTTTGTCGAGAACGGCAATCACTACCTGGTGATGCAATACATTCCTGGCGAGACATTGAGCGCGTATCTGGAACGCCAACCACGGCGTCGGCTCAACGAGGGCGAGGCCTTACGCATTGTGACCCCTCTCCTGGCCGCGCTAGACTATATGCATCAGCGTACTCCGCCGATTATTCACCGTGACATTAAGCCCGATAACATCCGCCTACACCCGGAAGGCTCGATCTATCTCGTCGATTTCGGACTGGCGAAGATCTATAATCCCGCGTTGCCCACCACAACCGGTGCGCGAGCAGTGACTGCCGGCTTTTCCCCATTGGAGCAGTATGGGGTTGGCAGCACCGACGCACGCTCCGATCTGTATGCACTGGGAGCCACGCTGTACACGATGCTCAGTGGTGAGGCAGTGTTGGAAGCCCCGCAACGGGCATTGAACGACACGTTGCTACCGTTACGCCATGTCAATCCCAGTATCTCACCACGCATGGAGGCACTGGTGATGCGGTTGCTGGCATGAGATCCAGAGCAGCGCTATCCTGACGTCTCCACGCTCCGCCATGACGTGCAGGAATTTTTTTACCACAGGCCGGAGGCACCTGCCGCTGGACAACCCTCTTCAGCCGGTGTCACAACCAGCCGTCTGGTGCAGTGGGAGCCAGCGATCGCCGCCGATCAGCGCGACGTACATGCCGAGATTGCTCCGCCGTTATACGACCTGGAGTATGCGAGCTTCTGGCACCGGCTCATTGCAGCCGCTATCGACGGACTGGTGATTCTGCTCTGCAGTATGCTCTTCGCCCAGTTGCTGGCGCTGAGGAGAGAAGCGAGCGGAGAGAAGTGAGGAGCGAGATGGAGGGAACGAGCGGCTCTCGCTCCTCGCTCCTCTTCTCTCACTTCTCGTCTCTTACGCATACCGCCAACTTCGCTGACATGGTTGATGGCAGCGATCCTGGTCTGGTGTTACTATCCCGTGCTCGAGAGTGCACCGATGCAGGGAACCGTTGGCAAGATCGCTCTGGGACTGGCCGTGACCGATTTGAACGGCAATCGCATTTCGTTTCAGCGCGCCTTTGCCCGTCATACCTATCGCCTGCTGTCAGCGCTCATCCTGCCGCTGCTCCTCTTCCTGGCACGCATCGTCCGCCGACCAGATCTGATACTGACCGTACTATCCACCGCGCCGCTGCTGGTTGTTCTCATCACTCGACGGCGGCAAACGCTCTATGACTGGATGACCAGTTGTGTGGTGATACACGGAAGCTCGGTGCACGAGTGAATCCGGTCGGAGCGTAGAACGCAGAGCATGGAAGCGGAACACGAAAAGGCGATGGGATCATATGGATGATCCCATCGCCCGGTTCAATCCTCAATATATTCTTTATCTTCCTCTTCCCCGATTGCCCGATCAATCTCTTGCTCCCCCAAACCTACACGAATGATATAGTCCGGTTCCGACTTGTAGCTGGTAGCCCTAGCCTGGCTCTGGCTGGCATTCAAACGGATAGCAACTCCGTACGCTCCGTGCAGGCGTGCGCGAAAGCGAACTGAAGCAGGGCGCTTCCTCTCGCCCGGAAGCGGTGCAGGGTTCCACGCCGAGAGGCAAGCAACTACGAACATCAGGCTAAAACTTCGCTGGTATTCATCAGCGACGATGTTGGCTCTAAAAGTAATGGCGGCACCCCTCGTCCCACGCCCCAGTAGACAAACCCGCGATCCGCCATTTCTTGCGGGTCGTACAGATTGCGCCCATCAACAACAATCGGTCGGCGCATAAAACTGCGCACTTTTTCCCAGTTCAGTTGCTTAAACTCGTTCCACTCGGTGACAATAAGCAAAGCATCGGCTTCCTTAGCGGCATCATAGGCTGTGGCACAAAATGTAACAGAGGGCATCATGTCCGCTGCACGCTCCATGGCTACTGGATCATAGGCCTTGACGTGGGCTCCACCGGCTTGCAACGCTCGAATAATATCGGTTGACGGTGCCTCGCGCATATCATCAGTGTTCGGTTTGAACGAGAGTCCCAGAACCCCCACGATCATACTCTCCAACGAACCGAGTAGCGTCTGGACTTTCGATACAAAGCGCATACGTGCATCGTGGTTAATATCCATCACGGCTTGCAACAACTGCGGATGGCATCCAGAACTGGCTGCCATATGATGCAATGCCAGGACATCTTTGGGGAAACAGGAGCCACCATATCCAATGCCCGCATCCAGAAAATGCGGGCCAATGCGCCGATCGGCCCCCATTCCGCGTGCTACCTCGCGTACATCGGCCCCCAGTTTTTCACAGATGTGGGCAATCTCGTTAATAAATGAAATGCGCGTCGCTAGAAACGCATTCGACGCATACTTAATCATTTCGGCGGTGCGCAGATCGGTAATGATAAATTCGGCACTTAATGGAGCATGCAGTTCGGCAACTTTCTGCGCCGCTGTACGATCAGTAGAACCTAGCACGATCCGATCCGGTTTGAAAAAATCGCTCACTGCACTGCCTTCGCGCAAGAACTCCGGGTTGGAAACGACAGAGAAAGGAATCCCAGGTCGGGCATAACGGGTGACAATATCACTCACCATATCACCTGTTCCCACCGGAACCGTGCTTTTGTCAATAATAATGACGGGTCTGGTCAGATTCTTACCGATCTCCTGTGCAGCCGCTTCGACATAGCGCAAATCCGCTGCACCATTGTCACTCATCGGTGTACCAACGGTAATAAACGCAAAATCAGCTCTTTCCATGCCAATCGTGTAGTTATCGGTAAACGAGAGCCGCCCAGAGCGCATGTTACGTTCGAGCAGTTCTTCCAACCCCGGCTCGTAAATGGGCGATTTACCAGAGCGCAGTATCTCGATCTTATAGGGATCAATGTCAATACATACGACATGGTTGCCAAGATCGGCAAAACACACCCCTGTTACCAATCCTACATACCCCGTTCCGATGACACAGATGTTACTCAAGGTCGGCCTCCTGATAAAATAATAATAATGACATGTTTGCGTATGGTACAGCCAGACGCATGACTCCATCTCCGCTACAGCATACATATTGACCTGCTGGCTATAGACGGTATTCCATTGAGCAATACAGCCTCAGGTCTGATTAACAGCATCAGTATAGATGATGAACGTGAACAACCTATGAATTACGCACCCATTCGGGGTTATCTAAGGAGAACTGATCGGACTGGTTTACTAGCACGAGTTATCAGTGGCACGACGCGGAAATCCGCGCTATGACGAGATCCAGAGGGGAAACGCTGACGTACGGGTATGCATACCCTGGATGTGTGCAGGCATGATGCTGGTTGAAAGATTACGTACACGGTGCGTAGCAGATAACAAATGTCTCACCCCTCTGTAGTATAAACAAGGGAAGTACGCCCTTGAGCTAGCCCCCCTGACGGCGCCTGTAGGGTATGGCTCCGGCCTGCCAGAACAGGCCTTCGGCGGGCCAGGGCGGGCTATGTTGCTGTCAATCGCGAACCCCGACCCCAGCAAGTGGGCCTAACAGCAGCTTATGCAACGCCATTACTATGGCGCGAAACACCGACGGTACTATCTTCTGCTTACACGTCGGTAGTCGGTGCAGCAACTTCCTTCGCGTGCGGCAGTGGTGGTTTCGGGTCAACCACAAGTGGCGTTGTCGTCGCCAGCACTTTGTCCACCACCGTACCTGGAGTCTCAGACACATCGCTCATATCGGGCTGATCAGCAGGAGTGGTTTCTGTCGCTATTGTGCTATCGCCTTCACCCACCGGGTCACCTTCATTGACGCGCCGAAGTGACAACCCCATGCGCTGGCGCTGTCGATCCAGGCTAATCACCCTGGCCGTCACCATCTGCCCTGGCTGTAGAATATCGCGTGGCTGTGTTTGCGGATCAACATCCAGTTCACTGGCGTGGATCAACCCTTCGACCGCCTCCTCAACCTGCACAAACGCACCAAACGGCGTCACATTTGTCACCGGCCCGGTCACAAGCTGGCCCAGACTGTAGCGCTGATCAATCGTATCCCAGGGATTCGGCTGTAAGCGACGCATGCTCAAACCGATCCGCTCGCGCTCGCGATCTATCTCCACGACCAGCACCTTCACTTCCTGGCCGGGGGACAGTACCTCACGGGGATGATTCACACGCTGCCATGAGAGTTCACTGATGTGCGCCAGGCCATCGGCCCCACCGAGATCGATAAATGCCCCAAAGTTGGTCAACTGATTCACCCGACCGGTCAAGACATCGCCAGGTTGCAGTTCGGTCAGTAGACGATGCTTCTGCGCCTTGCGCCACTCCTGCGTAGCACTGCGCTCAGACAACACCAACCGGTTACGATCGCGGTCAACCTCAATCACCTTGAGGGGAATTTCCTGGCTGACCATGCGTTGCAACGCCTGCTGGCGCTCCTCAGCGGCAGTTCGCCCATGCAATTGGGCCACCTGAGAGGCGGGCACAAACCCACGAATACGGTTGAATTGCACCAGCAACCCACCTTTATTAAAGCCTATCACCTTGCACTGAACGACACCACCCTCCTGGAACAGCCGACCGGCCTCTTCCCAGTCTTTGGCAACCTGTACCATCGTCAATGATAGTATCAACTCGCCTTCTTTATTTTCTGGATCTTGAATATAGACCTGAATGGGATCACCAACCTGCATACCCGCAACAATATCGTCACCCATTTGCCGCAGATCTTGAGAAGGGATGACGCCTTCGCGCTTGGTGCCAATCGAAACCAGCACACCATTTTCCTCGATTTGCATAATCAAGCCATCACGCAACTCACCCCGCTGAGGCCGGGCATAATCATATGCATCGAGCAGTTGTGTCCAGTCTAACTCTTCAAGCTCCTCGGGAGTGGCCTGATCGGATTGTACAGTCATGTTTTAACGCCTCCTGACATTGTAAACTTGATCCATCCGTTGCTGGCTTCTGGCCCGATCAGGCTCATGGACATAAAAAAGCGCCAACCATGGCAAGGAGGTAGGCGCAAGCGTTCGATACCCGCCAGTTGAATTGGGAATAGCAAGGCTTTATTGTCTATAAACGCCCTGCTGCTAAACCTACAACAGAGAACCCTCGGGTTAACGCCTACCAAACCTCCGCATCTGTGGCTTACGCTTGATATGCTGAACCAACATTCAGGAAGATTGCCTATAGCGGATGTACTCATTATATCCTACAATGGGGCAAATTATAGCGTAGCCGTCATTGGTTGTCAAACTCATGGCTATCGTATGCCACTCATCTTTGTCTTTCTGGATGGAGTCGGGCTGGCCCCGGCCAGTTCGCATAATCCTTTGACCACTGCGGCCACACCGACATTGCAAACGCTGCTGGGTGGCCCGCTTACCAGCGAGCAAGTGCAACACCGATCGGGTGTGCTGTTGCGCCCACTGGATACAACACTGGGTGTCACTGGTCTGCCGCAGAGTGGTACTGGCCAGGTCGCGTTACTGACCGGGATAAATGCTCCGGCATGTATTGGCCGCCACCAGCCCTACTATCCGCCAGTGGCGTTGCAACCGTTGCTCGCAGAACAGAGCATTTTTCGCCAGGCACAGGCGCACGGCTTGCCCAGTATTTTTGCCAATGCCTTCACTCCGGCCTATTGGCAGGCACTGGCAACCCGCCGCATACGCCGCTCGGCCAGCGTCATTGCGGCCGAGCGGGCAGGATTGCGCTTGCGTGGTCTGGCAGATTTGTGGGCCGGGCAGGCTCTGATGTGGGATATTACCGGTGCAGTGATACAAACTCAGGGTATACATCCCTGTCCACCACTCCTAAGCCCCCATGCCGCTGGTACCCGCCTGGCCACGCTCTCACTGACAGCACCACTGGTGTTTTTCGAGTGTTTTCTGCCAGATCTGGCGGGGCATCACCGCCTGCCATTCAGTGCTGAGACGGTGATGGCCTGGATTGATGATATGTTAGGTGGCCTGCTTGCTGCCTTGCCATCCAGGGTAACCTTGCTCCTCACCAGCGACCACGGCAATATTGAAGATAGCGTCGCACCCGGTCATACTCGCAACCCTGTACCGTTGCTCGTGGTTGGCCCGGCGTCGTATATGTTTGCCTCGGTTGTGGATACGGCCGGGGTGGCTGCTCCACTGATAGATGCATTGGTAGCGGCTGTTTAAGAACGGGCAGCCAGGTATGCCATACACGTCCTATGGTATGATACGTGCTTTGAGGTACAATGAATGCAAAACACTGCGCAATCAAAAGGGAACTGCTGGATCAGACATACATTGCCGCCAGCAGCAACGAATGAGGAGTCTATGAATCGCAAAACCCCTATCCGTGTTTTATTTGTATGTATGGGTAACATCTGTCGCTCACCAATGGCCGAGGCGGTGTTTCGCTCGCTGGTCAAGGAGGCTGGCCTGGCCTCTACATTTGAAATTGCGTCTGTTGGTACTGGAAGCTGGCATGTGGGCGAGCGTCCCCATCCCGGCACACAGGCCATCTTACAACGCAACGGTATCTCGGTCGGTGATAAACGTGCCCAACGCTTGAGTCCCTCCGATCTGGATTACTATGATTATATTATTGCCATGGATCAAGAAAATATTGACGATATGGCCCAGATTCATAGCACAGCACCACGGGGTGAAATCCACCGCTTGCTCGAGTTTGCGCCATCTGGCGGTTCACTCGATGTGCCGGATCCCTACTATACCGGCTGTTTTGATCGCGTGTATGACCTGGTAACTGCCGGCTGCCAGGGATTACTGGGATATATTCGGAATCGAGAGCGTGTATGACGCCTATTCCTGCGCCACTAGTAACGGCATTGACCAGCACATTACGAGCGGCAGGCGATCACACGGCACTTACTTCCGTTCAGGCCATCGGTGGTGGTTGTATCAATCTGGCTTATCGCCTCACAACCGCCCAGGGTACCTATTTCCTCAAGTGGAATCCCCAGGCCTTGCCAGGTATGTTCTCGGCTGAAGCGCATGGCCTTACATTGATCTGTTCCACCCGAACAATACGGGTACCGACGGTCGTGGCTGTCGCCGAGGCCAGCGCTGATTGCCCTGCCTACATCATGCTGGAATGGCTGGAAGATAGCAATGGTACCGCCAGTCACATGGATCAGGCTCTTCTGGGTACGCAACTGGCGGCCATGCACCGCGCAACCATGCCTGCATATGGCCTGGATCAGGATAACTATCTCGGTAGCACACTGCAGTACAATGACTGGGATGACGATTGGATTCGCTTTTTTCGGGAGCGCCGCCTGCGCCCCCAAATCGAACTGGCCCAACGCAATGGCCGCCTGCCATCACAGCGGCGCAAAGGATTGGAGCGCCTGCTCGAACACCTTGATCAGTGGCTGAGCGGTATCGAACGGCAACCTGCGCTATTGCACGGCGACCTGTGGGCCGGTAATGTGTTGTCTCTACCTGATGGTACCCCGGCACTGATTGATCCTGCGATCTACTATGGTGACCGTGAAGCCGAACTGGCCTATACTGGACTGTTTGGCGGGTTTCATGACCGCTTCATGGCAGCGTATCAGGAGGCATGGCCGTTAGCACCGGACTACGCCGACCGCTGCGATCTGTACAATCTGTATCACTTGCTCAACCACTTAAATCTGTTTGGCGAGCGCTATGGTGCACAGATAGATGCAGTGGTGCAACGCTATATTGGGATCATAGCCTGATGATGTGAACCACATGTCAGTTTTTTCCGCACATACGCTGGCAGTACTCCGCCAGTTTATAAGATTCTGCCAGGAACACACTATCAGCGCCTGGCTGGTTGGTGGTGCCGTTCGTGATCTGGTGCTGGGTCAGGTTCCTGCCGATATCGATATTGCCGTCGATACAAATGGGCTGGAACTGGCCCACATGTTTGCGACAGCCGTGGGGGGGACGTGTGTGACGCTCAAGGATGCACGCGGTACCGGGCGTGTGGTGTTTCCCCCCGACAGGACGCAGCCCGCACCGCGCCTGATGATGGATGTGGTACAACTCCAGGCACCTTCACTTGAAGCCGATCTACGCTTACGCGACTTTACGATCAACGCCCTGGCACTACCGTTGACTACCGCCGACGTGCACGAGCCCTTCTGCACAGCTCAGCCCGGAGCCAATCTATCACCGACGATGGTAATTGACCCATGTGGTGGGTGGCAAGACCTGATGGCCGGGGTATTGCGGCTGTGCCATCCAGCCGGGCTACGTCTTGATCCACTGCGCATCCTGCGCGCGGTGCGCCTGGCGGCCGAACACAATCTTACCATCGACCCGGAACTCGATGCCAGCCTGCGCCACCATGCAGCACTCATTGTGCAACCTGCGGTCGAACGCCTGCGTGATGAGTTGCTCAAACTGTTGGGCCAACCCTATGCCGCTCCCTGGTTACGTTACCTGGACGACATCACTGTCCTGACTCGTATCTTTCCCGAATTAGAACCAGCCCGCCAGTGCGAGCAACCGATTGTCCATTTTTTGCCCGTCCTGGCCCACTCGCTGGAGGCAGTTACATGTCTGGAGTGGCTCCTGGCAGGGCTGGCCGGGACAGCAACGCCAGATACTACCGCGCACACTGCTGCATCGCCGCGATTGCCATACCCCACATTCCCTGTTGCCGTCCAGACCTACCCGGATCTGCCACGCACCCTGGCCTATGCCGAACGTCTGCATATGCACTTCACTGTGGCATCGGGGATGACCGATGAACGGGCCGCACTGCTCAAACTGGCAACCCTGCTGCACGACAATGCCAAACCTGCTACGAAGCAAAACAAACCCGATGGCGGGGTATCGTTCTATGGGCATCCCGAAATTGGCGCAGCCACCGCCAGCACCATTGCACAACGCCTGCGCCTGAGCCGGCAGGCAACGAACTATATCGCCCTGGTTGTGCGTAACCACATGCGGCCAGGGCAATTGCGCAGCACCGAGACGCTCACTATGCGGGCCATGGCCCGCTTTTTGCGCGACACGATCGATGCCGGGCCGGACGTGCTGTTGCACGCGCTGGCTGATCATCTAGCAACACGCGGCCCGCTGATCGATCCGCTCGATTGGCAGCATCATCTCTCATGGAGCGGCATGTTCCTGGACATGCATTGGGGACAACCACCAGAACGTACACGCCCGCTTGTTAATGGTAACGACCTGATGCAGGCGTTTGATCTACCGCCTGGGAAACAGATTGGCATACTGCTGCGCGAAATCCAGGAAGCCCAGGCTGCCGGGGAGATCAGTACTATGGACGAAGCCCTGGTGCTGGCTCGACAAATACTGACCCTGCAGAACGAGGAGAGATCATACCCTGCACATACGTATCGTACTGGTTCAATGGAACGGGTTGAACGCAAAGACGCAAACGAGTAAAGCACTACATCTTTGTGTTCCCGGCTTCCAGGATACCATGCTCTGGACAGTGATGCAATGCAGGGCAGCTAGCTGGTGTACCTGAACATTATCCAGATATATGGGTTTCGTCATGTATACGTTCTTCATATGCTGGTGGATAATCGTCGTTGAGCAACGGCAACAGGATAACCATGCACACACTCATCAGACTCAGTAGGAGATAGGGGAAGTTGACCACTATTGACATATCAGTAACCTCGCTCTAGTACTACTGCTCATACCATAATCTGGTACTATTCTATCCTAATGACGCAGAGCAACCAGTGCAATGAGAAAGGTCTGACATGCATCTGATGACAATACATCATCGAGAATCAGGCTGGCCGGAACCAGTATAATTTACCCGCTGGCATATATAAAAGCTTCACGTTTACATCTGCTTTAATACATCACGTACAATCTGCTCCAGCCGATCCAGCGGAAAAGGCTTGGGCAAATAATAATCGACGCGCTGCTCACGGGCACGCTTTTCTAATTCCGGTGTGGCATAGGCGGTAATCATGACCACGCGGGTATCAGGCGACGTTTCTTTGATCGTCGCCGCCAGTTGCAAGCCGTTCATGCCGGGCATGTTATAGTCGGTAATTACCAGCGGCACTGGCCTGAGCGCAATCTGGGCCAGCGCTTCTGCGCCACCACTCACCGTGACAATGTCGTATCCGCCTGTCAGATCGCGCATCAGGCGGTGCAGAATGATTAAAATATCCGGCTCGTCTTCGACCAGCACAATGGCTGGATTACGGCCAGTCTGATCCCCCATATATCACTCCTCAGCCCCTGATTATAAAGATCAACCCTGACGTACTTTAGCACCCTATATTGTCGTGACAGCCAGGGAGGGCATACGTTGTTAATGACTATTGTAGGTCAATTGGGAAATTATGCCAATCAGAATTTATGCATTGATCCAAAAAGGCAGCTATATCAGGCCAATTTTAACATATCGTGCACACGCGGGCAAGTAGAAATCAACCATTGCCAGGTACGCGGCTTTCCAGTATAATCTACGCATACTTATAAATCCAATCACATTCAGGAGCAGCAGAATGAAACGACGAGAGTTTCTGCGCGGCACGGCAGCCGGGATACTCGGTGGAGCGGCGGTATCCTTGAGCGCTTGTGGAACACAGGCACCAGGCCAGGCTCCAGCACAAGGTTCGGATCTTCCCCAGATCCAGTGGCGCATGGTGACCAGTTGGCCCCCATCGCTGGATACCATCTACGGTGGGGCTGAAACGGTAGCCAGACGGGTTGCCGCTATGACCAACAATCGCTTTCGCATTCAAACCTTTCCAGCGGGTGAACTGGTGCCGGCCTTCGAGGTGCTCGATGCTGTGCAACAGGGGACAGTCGAGTCCGGGCATACTGCATCGTATTACTTTACGGGTAAGAATGATATTTTTCAGATGGCAACCACTATGCCCTTTGGCTTGAATGCCCAGCAGCAAAATGCATGGTTGTACCATGGTGGTGGTCTTCCTGCCCTACGCAAAACGTTCGCCGATTTTAACATTATCAACTTCCCTGCTGGTAATACCGGTGCCCAGATGGGCGGCTGGCTCAAGCGTGAAGTCAACTCTCTTGCAGACATGCGTGGACTGAAGTTCCGTATCCCCGGTTTTGGCGGCAAGGTGATGGAACGCCTTGGTGCGTTACCCCAGGCGATCCCCGGCGGTGAGATCTATCTTGCGCTTGAGCGCGGAGCGATTGATGCTGCCGAGTGGGTTGGCCCTTACGACGACGAGAAGCTGGGCTTACATAATGCGGCACCATTTTACTATTTTCCCGGATGGTGGGAACCAGGGCCAACCCTGGAGGTCTATGTCAATCTCGACCAGTGGAATGCGTTGCCCACCGAATATCAGGAGATCCTGACTACTGCGTGCTATGAAGCCAATATGAACATGCTGGCGAAGTACGATGCATTGAATGGCCAGACATTGCAACAACTGGTGGCCGGCGGCACCGAACTCAAGGTTTTTAGCGATGAGATTATGGTGGCCGCACAGCAGGCAGCGTTTGAACTGTACGAGGAGATCGCCAGTGCTCAACCAGGGTTCCGTGCTATTTTTGATGATTGGAAGGCCTTCCGCTCCAAGATCGTCAAGTGGAATCAGACCAACGAGTTTAGTATTGCCAATTTTATTGCCAGCAATCCGATCTGATCGTTTCAGAACTGTCGCCTGGTGTCGTTCCTGCAAAAGCAGAAACCTGCGTCTGGTGCAAAGATGACAGAGACACCTATCTGGTCTTGCAGCCAGAGTCTCTAATCGAGTACGAGAGGGGATCGTTCCTGCAACCACAGGTACCCATATTGAGCCTCCGTCACCTGCGCACAAGCGGGTAACAGAGGCCCGAATCTGCTTTCTAGCAAAAATCCTTGGTCTATTACCTGGCCAGAATGATGCAGTCAATGACACCAGCCATACCATTGGTACCATTTGATGGTTCTGCCATAACTGCTGGTTCTAGCCTGTGCTATGATATAAGGAGATCTCCCCAGGATGCCGGAGTTGCTCTCGATCTTTGGCAATGTGCTGGTTCCAGTCTTTACTCTGGTTCTGCTGGGCTATCTAACCGGGCCACGATTGCGTCTGGAGGCGCGCACGCTCTCGCGGCTGGCCTATTTTATTCTCACCCCGGCGTTCATCTTTCATATTCTCAGCGGTGCCCAGATTGAGGCTCAGCTTGCGACACGGATGACGATCTACATAACCCTCGTCTATGCCGGTTCAGCCATAACCGCCTTTGTGCTGGCACGTCTGCTCCAGCGCTCGCACCAGATGACTATCGCATATGTGATGATCGCCGTTTTTGGCAATGTTGGGAACTTTGGCCTGCCAATAGCCCAATTTGCGCAGGGTGCGGAGGCGTTGCTGGCAGCGACAGTCTATTTTCTGGCGAACCTGGTATTTGCGTTTGTGATCTGTGTGGCGGCAGCTAACATGGGGCGTGGGGGATCGTTCCAGGCAGCAGGACGGGTGTTCAGCACACCGGCATTGCTGGCCCTTCCGCCAGCGCTGTTGTTAAACTGGATGCAGATCCAGGTGCCACCTTTCATCATGCGTCCGATGGAGTTACTGGCCGGGGCATTGATCCCAACAATGCTCGTGGTGCTGGGGGTACAACTGGCCGACGCTGGCATTCCGCGCCTTAATCCCGACATGGTGCTGGCGAGTGCCGTGCGGCTCATTACCGGGCCGCTCCTGGCATTTGCATTGGCAGCACCCTTCGCGCTCGTTGGCCTGGAACGCAATGTAGGCATTCTCCAGGCCAGTATGCCTACGGCGGTACTCGTGTCGATTATTGCCCTCGAAAACGACATCCTCCCCAGCTTTGTCACAGCGACCGTTCTGTTTTCGACGCTGGTCAGCATTATCTCGCTCACTATCGTGATAGCCCTGCTCTAACGAACAGAACGTACGCGAAATGCCCGATCCGTGAATGGACGACTGCGGTCATGAACAGGAGATATGCCGGAACCTACGTTTTTCGGTGCCTGATCCGCCTCCCTGCTAACGAAATCTGGTTCTGATGTGGCAATGTACGCGCACATTCTCTTACCTACTGCCCACTGAACTGCAACAAGATATTCACCAGATCGGGAAAGAGAATGATCAGGAATAAAACAGCAATTTGCAGCAACACAAAGGGAATCGCCCCGCGATAAATATGCCCGGTGGTGACATCGGCTGGCGCAACGCCACGCAGATAGAACAGCGAGAAGCCAAAGGGGGGAGTGAGGAACGATGTTTGCAAATTCGCACCCAGTATGACGCCAAACCAGACAAGATCAACGCCGAGGATCTGGGCAGGTGGCACAAACAGCGGGACGACAATGAAAGCTATTTCAAAAAAATCAATAAAGAAACCCAGAATAAAAACTACCAACATACAGACCAGAATAAAACCGGCTGTTCCACCTGGTAAATTTATCAATAAATCGCGCATAAACGCATCACCGTGCACAGCCCGAAAGATCAGGCTGAAGGCGGTGGAACCAAAAAGAATAAAAATCACCATGGTGGTTACGCGCATCGTTGCGTCAACGACCTCTCGTAACGCCTGCCAACTCAGCTTACGATTGAGCCAAGCCAGCACCGTTGCCCCCAGTGCCCCGACTGCCCCGGCCTCAGTAGGTGTGGCAATGCCTTGAAAGATGCTGCCCAGCACCAGCATGATCAACACCAGCGGTGGCAGCATAACTTTCAGCACACGCACCATTAATGCTCGGCCAGAAATGGTACGCATCGCCAGAGGCAAGGCCGGGGCCAGCGTGGGTTTGAAATAGGCCAGAACCACACAATAGAGCGCAAAAGCGCCTGTCATCATAATACCTGGCAGCAGTGAACCAATAAACAGCTTGCCCACCGAGACGCCCAGTTGATCACCCAGCACTACCAGTACCACACTGGGTGGAATAATCTGACCCAGAGTACCCGAAGCACAAATAACCCCACACGCTAATTCTTTGTTATAGTTATAGCGTAGCATAATCGGCATAGAAATCAGGCCCATGGCCACAACTGTTGCTGCCACCACCCCGGTCGTTGCCGCCAACAACGCTCCCACCAGTACCACTGCCAGTGCCAGACCGCCACGCAATGGCCCCAGCAAAATCCCGGCGGTTTCTAGCAAATCTTCAGCCAGACCGGATTTCTCAAGCATTGATCCCAGCAGGATAAAATACGGAATAGCCAGCAGTGTATAGTTGGACATAGTGCCAAAAATCCGGCTGGGCAATGCCACCAGCAAGATCGGATCAAATAGCCTCAACCCGATCCCGATCAGCCCGAAAATAATCGCAACACCTGCCAGGGAGAAGGCAACCGGATAGCCCCAGGCCAGCAAGAAGAGCGCCGCCAGAAACATAACCGGGCCGAGCCACTCATACGCATGCGTGAACTCCATGAATTAATCCCCCTGTGACGGTATGTACCCGGTCAAGAACGCCAGATTCTTGATGAACTCCGAAAGACCCTGGATCAGTAGCAAGCCAAAGCCCACGATAATCATGGACTTGATCGGGTAGCGGGGTAACCCTCCGGGATCGTTTGAAACTTCCAGGATACGCCACGAGTTAACGATCCATGGCCACGAGGCCAGAATGATAATAATACAGAAAGGAATTAAGAATAGCGCTGTCAACAGTAGATTCACCTGTGCTTTGCGGCGTGCAAAAAAGTGACTATAGAAAACATCGACGCGCACATGCCCGTCGTGCTTCAGTGTGTAGGCCGCACCCAGCAGAAAAATAATCGAGAACAGATACCACTGTGCTTCAATCAGCGCATTGGAAGTAAGATTAACACCCAGTCTCCGCGCAACCTGACGCCCAATGACATTCCAGACGCCAATGAGCGTCATGGGTACGATAAGCCAGTAGGCCAGACGGCCAGCAACCTCAGTAACACGGTCAATAGCGTGTGATAGACGTAATAGGATTTGCACCAGTATGTCCTCCTTATCCATACTCCTCAGTCGCCTGGGTGACCTCAATCATACCCAGATCAACTTCGTCTGCGGGTAGGCGTGTACCGCTGCTGAAGGCCGGAAAGCGGGTGTGCTGCGTGCCATCGTAAAGCCCCAACACCAGGTGATATGCACCGGGAGCCAGGGTGTCTGGCAGCGGCAGATCCAGGCTCTCGACCACAAGTGCACCGGGTGGCCAGGTATCGGGGGGAAACAGGCCCTGCCAGGGGGGCGTATCACGTTGGGCCAGGGTATGCCCCTGCGCATCACGCAGGTGAATGAAGATCATATAGTCGGCGGGTGGAACAGCGGCGGCAGCCTGCCAGAAAGCGGTGATCCCAACCACGGTTCCGGCCACAACTGGCTCGCCTGGCACCAGTTCCGGCCCGGTCGTATGCCAAAAGATGTTGCCGGTTGTCACTGCCAATAGTTGTAGCGGGCCAACGCTGACCGGTGCTGAGGCGGTACCCAGCGTCTCTGGAGTTAAGCCCGTGGCGATCAGGTCGATGCGTGGGCCACGATAGGCACTGCGCTCACCACCGAAGGTTGCCACCGGGGTACCCGCTGTCAGTAACGGCATGTAGGCCTCTGTCCAATCCCAGCGGCGGCGGCGGTCGGAGCTTGCTAGCAGCAGGCCATACCCTTGCTGCTGATACCAGGCCAGCGGGCGCAACGGCAGATAATAGGCGTAGGTGGACTGACTAACCCCCGCCCATTGCACAAAGTGCGATAACTCGCTGGCAACACGGGTGCCTGGCCATGTACGGCGCACCCACTCCTGGGCTGCCACACGACTATCCGGTCGCGCAAAAGCGGCAGTATGCGCCAGTGTGGGGAAGAATAGCGGTAGCAACAGCAGCAGCAGCATAGTAGTGGCTGCCACAGGTCGTACGCGAGCTGGCAAATGATGCGCCAGTGCTTCCCATACCACCACAGCGCCAACGCCTGCCAACAGCATCAGGATCGGCTGGGCGGGCAAAACGTTGCGAAAGAAGTGCGTTTCCATGCGTAGCAGCGTCACCAGCAGCGCCAGGGGAAAGGCGAGCAGCACTGCACCCATGGCCGGACTGCGCCGCACCAGTGCTATGCTGCCGACCAGCATCAAGCTAAACGGAACGGGTTGCAAGCCAATGCCCCACAGGAAGCGGATATAGCGCCAGATTGGCCAGCGCCCGGAAATATCGCCCCGACTGCTACCATACGAGTCGATCAGCGTGTGAAAATCGCGGCTGAAGGCGTCAAAGTGCAGCACGATGTAAGGCGAGGTGAGCAGAAAGACTGCAATAGACAGCAGGCCAGCACTCGCCAGACGCACAAAAAAGCGCGGTGCCAGACCAACATGCCGTCCCTGGGAGACATGCCACCAGTGACAGGCATGCGCCAGTACGACGGACATGGCTACCAATGCATTCTGGTATTTCGTACCGGCTGCCAGGCCCACCAGTGTCCCCGCCAGCAGATAGGCCGACCAGTCGCCGTACCGCAACACATGCACAGCCGCCAGTAGCGCCAGTGTGCCCGTCAATGCGGCAGGAATATCCACCGCGATATAGTGTGAATGGGTGATCGCCCAGGGTGCCAGCGCCAGCAGCGCTGCCCCCACCAGCCCCGCCCGCCAGCCGAGTAGACGCCCACCCCAGACCGCCAGCGTCACAACCGCGCCCGTACCCAGCACTGCAGTTAGCAAGCGCCCCCAGATATAGGCCTCCGGGATGGTGGTATAGAAATCGGTGGTGCGTGGCAAGGTGAGCGGGGCACTATATAATCCGGTTTGCAAACCCCACCAGAAATGCACATGCAGCACCAGCGCCAGCAGGTATTTGACCAGGGAGGGATAAAAGAATGTGTCAGGACTGAGCTGGCCTTCGACCATGCGCAGCACCTGGTTCACAACCGCTGGTTCGTCGGGATGATCGACATAGGGTAGCGACCAGTCCGCGCCCCAGGCACGGAGCGAGAGTGCTCCCAGACTGAGGCCGAGTACACAGCCGATGATTGCCAGACGGGACTGGCAGGTTGGGTAGGTCTGTTTCATTACACCCTTGTATGAAAGATTGTACATCATTGTTGCGATCATTATACGAGAAACAGGTGCAAAATCAAACTATTTGTAACACAGAGAACCTCTTCGATGACAGAAACCGATCTTTTTGCATCTCACATTTGAATGCGCAAGCCGCTTTTTGCCAGCAATCCACGCGCAGTCTCACCTGTTAGAAACGTATACAACTCTTGTGCGGCGCGTGGTGTCCCGCGCTCACGCATACGCAACACGTACCATTCCTGCTGTAACGGTGCACCTGACAGCTCAAGTGGGTGCATCCCATAGTCTGGCAAGCAGCAGGTACTTGGCACAAACGCCAGTCCCAGACCATTGCGAGTACTCTGAATAATCATAGCGACACTGTCAGCCTCCAGCACCACCCGTAGTTCGGTGGACATCACCCCGCGTCGGCGTAATCCCTCCTCGATTGTGCGACGTAGTGGCGAGCCAGCGCGTGGCAATATCAACGGTTGCTCACGCAACACACCGGGTGGTATCTGCTCTTCCTGGATCAGCGGATGATCAGGTGGTGCCAGGAGCCAGAGATCCTCGCTCCCCAGTAGCAAAGATTCCCATCCACGTCGCCGCTGCTGTTCCTCAATCAACAACAATGAAATCTGGTGCGTACTCAGCGCTTCAAATAACACCTCACTGGGTGCCACCTGAGCTCCCAGGATTACGGTCGGAAACAACGTATGAAACGTTGATAGCAGGGGCGGGAGCAGATATTCACCACTACTGGGGGTACACCCAATCGTCACACGCCCCACCACCTGTCCGCGCAGGGCACGAATGTCATGCTCAGCCCGTTCGGCTAAGGTTACCAACTCACGTGCAACACCGAGCAGTTCCTCACCAGCATGCGTCGGCACCATACGCTGCCCAACCCGGCGGAACAGGCGCACATTCCCCAATTGTTCCTCTAACGCCCGTATCTGCTGACTAACGGCTGGTTGAGACATATGCAGCAGTTCGGCAGCAGCGGTATAGTTTCCAGCATCAACCACGGCCAGGAATGTTTGTAGATGAAAGGTATTGAGCATATGTGTGCAGAATTTATGTCGTGGTATTTCACATTCAGCGTTCAACGTTCGACCGCCAGGTGATGCCCTGTTCCTCAAGCACCGCCTGCACCAGACCCTGTTGCTCAAGATAGGTCAGATGGGCAGCAATTGCCCCGGCGAAAATCACATACTGGGGAATACCTGCCAGCTCCTGCCCCAGCGCCCGTAAGACACGACCCGTGATTACATCCAGGGTACCCGGTTGATGCAACGCCCGCAATACTGATGAGCTTGACTGGGTAATCGCAGCGCGATTACTCGCCAGCATCGCCGGCATATCTTCACACGCAACCAGCGGGCCGTGGCCAGGCAGGAACCAGATATCCCTGCCCCTGTCGCCCCGTCCACAGGGCGGGGAGCAACGTGCTGCCAGTCGCTCCAGGCTGGCAAGCTGAGCAGCAACATCATGGGCATAGGGTACCCCATGCCTGGCAAGTACGGCCGGGCCAAAAAAGCCATCGGCGGCAAAACACACACCATCATAGGCTACCCCCACCTGGGCAATGCTGTGACCGGGCAGGGGAATAATCTCAAGGGACACACCGGCCACCTGCAAATCAAACGGATCGCCTTTGTTGATACGTTCCAGATCGCCAATACGCTGATGCACTGGTGTACCCTGAGCCAGCAACCAGCGAGTGCGTAGTGCCGCTGTCGGGCTGGCTCCATGGTTCAGATAGATCGGTTCGAGGATTGGATGTTCGATGAGCGCCGCTTCTAGCGGAGGCGCATAGACCTGAATATCAGGGATGTTCCGCAGGAGGTAGCTGTTACCGCCGATATGATCGGCATGATGGTGTGTGCTGATAATCGCCTGCAGCGTCAACCCGGCGGCATCCAACGCCTTCCGTAGCAGACGCCCGGTATCTTTATCTAGCCCGGTATCAATTGCAATTGCGCCACCAGCGCCAGTTGTCACCACGCCCAGGTTATTAGCACCTGGAAGATACCAGGTGCGTTCCGTTATGGATTGAAGCAGCATCCGGCTTCCTTTCGTCAAATAAGAGGTAATAATGCGAGGATGCGAGGATGCGAGGACATCGCCTCGGTACCTCGCATATCTTCAGGTATCTTAGATCAGCGTCCAGTAGCTCCCGGCAGGTGTTTTGGTAATTTCAATGTGCGCCGGGAAGCGCTCTTTGAGTTCTTCCAGATGGGTGATCACCAGAATACGCTTGAAATCATACTGTACACCGGTAATCGCTTCAACAAAGCGCTCACGGCCCTGCGCATCGAGTGTACCAAAGCCTTCATCAATCACCAGTGTTTCCAGGCTCGCCCCGGCGCGCTTTGCCAGCAAGCGTGAGAGCGCCACGCGGATAGCAAAATTGACACGCATTGCCTCACCACCACTAAAGGCATCATAGATACGTGTCCCAAGCGCATCGCTAATTTTTATCTCCAGCGTTTCTACCGTGCTCCCCTGTCTTGTCTCGCGCTGCATCTCCAGCTTCAAGTGCATCTGGTTATCGGTCATACCACTCAAAAGGCGATTCGCCTCATGCTCGATGGCTGGAATAGCGGTTTCGATCAACATAGCCTGCACGCCTTTCTTGCCAGATGCCTCGGCCAGTTCTTGAAAAACACCGTGGCGCTCAGTCAGCGCAGCATATTCCCGCTGTTTCTGCTCCAGTTGCTGCTGGTTGTTCTGGGCACGATCACAGTGGGCCTGTTTTTCGTGCAAATCACGAAGCGCCACCTCGCGACGCTGGCGCTGTGCCTTTATGGTGTCTTCCCGATCCCGAACAAGCTGGCGGACAGTGGGCAATGCTTGCAATTGCGCTTCCAGGTGCGCTACCTCATCGACCTGTTGCGCGATCGCCTCGGTACGATGAGCGATCTGATGGCTCAGTTGCTGCACTAGCTGGCGATCACCGTCCAGGCGAATCTGTGCCTCACGCATGCGGCGTTCATCTTCGTCCCAATGGGCGAGCCGCTCGACCTCGGCCCTGGCCGCCTTGTGGATCTCGAATGTATAGCCCAGTTCCTCCACCGCTTGCTTGATAGCCTGCTGTTGCGCCCGCAATTCATGCCCATAGTCCTCCTGCTCAAGCCGGTGCGCCAGATCCTGCACCTGCTGCTCAAGCATCGGTAACGCCGACAGGTCAGCCTGTAGCTCCACCAGCAGGCTATGACGTGCGCTTCGCGTACCTTCCAGCTTACTGCACTCTGTGATCTGCGTATCCAGTTGAGACAGCCGCGCCTCTAGCTGGCGGAGTTCATCTTTCAGCCTCGTTACATCGCCCAGTTCGGCGAGTTCCGCCTCAACGGTTTGCAGCGCTTCCTGGGCTTCGCGCTCAAAATCCTGTGCAGCGATCTGTTGCTGGAGTGCCCGGTGCTGCTGCTGGAGCTGATCGCGTTCAACCTCCCAACTGGCAGCCTGCTGTAGTTGTTCGACCAGTACTTCAATACGTGCCACTGCCTGACGCCGCTGCCGAATGCGCTTTTCAAGCTGGCCGATCTCGGCCTGGATCTGTTTCAATGTCTTCTCACCCGCATCGGCCTGCTTTTTCTGCTCGCTATAGCGCTGGCGCATCACCACCAGTTCATCCTCATAGTGCTGGCGCACCTGCTCAATCCCGGCGTGGCCCAGTTCACTGTGGCATACCGGGCAGGTAGACTCACCGGGGGCCAGAATGGCCAGGTTCTTCTTCATCTGGTCGGCCAGTTCCTTGAGCCGCTGGCATTCGGCCCGGTGGTCACTTACCTGTTGCATAGCGGCCTGCTCACGCGCTTTGCTTGCCAGCAGATGCTGTTCGTCCTCAACCAGCAAGGCCTGCTGCTCCTGTGCCACCGCCAGGTCGGCTTGCCAGCGGGCAGCATCGGCCAGGTGTTGATCAAGCCGCTGCAGCTGACGCTGCTGCTCTTCGCGCACCGCGACCAGCGAGTCCTGACGCAGGCGGATCTGGTTTGAGAGTTTTTCACGGCGCAGACGCAGTTCGTTGTACTGACGTTCCCGTTCGATCAACGCGTCTCGCACCTGTTGCTGTTGCTCGCGCTCGGCAGTCAGCGGTGACTGCGCATTGATCTGTGCAGTCAGTTCCTCAATCTCGGCCTGAAGCGCGGTGGCCTGTTGCGCCTGCCGACGTAAATGATCGTACCGCTGTTGTGCTTTGGCCAGGGCTGTTTGGAGATCGGTAGATTCGGCTTGCAGTTTGTCTTGCAACGCACGCCACTGTTCGCGCAACGCTTCATAACGCGGGTGCAAAGCTTCTAGCCGCTTGAGTTCAGCACGGGCGGCGTTGAGCGCCTGCATACCGGCGGTAATGTCATCCTGGCGGCACAGCAAGGCTTCATCAGCCTGCATCCGCGTCTGCAATGCCTCAAGTTTGCGCTGTTGTTCGGCCTGTTGTGCCTGCATATCCCGCAGTTGTACCTGTAACTGCTGGTAGCGTGTCTGCTGCACTTCTAACGCTTGCAGGCGAGCCGTCGCTGTGGCCAACTCCTGTTCGGCTGCTTCGCATTCTGCGGTCAAAAGCGCTACCCGCTCCTCAGCCACAGTAACCTCCTGGGTGTAGAAAGGCAATTTATCGGCTTCACATCGCAGATGTTCGATCAGCCCCATAATGCCCTTCCGTTGATCATCAACCTGCTTTGCCCGCTGTTTCGCCCGTTCTTCCAGACGCGCATACACCCCGAGATCAAGAATATCGGCCAGTACCTGTTTGCGTTCACTGGCGGTTTTGCGGGTAAACTCATCGGCACGCCCTTGCAGCAAAAACGAGGCATTGATAAACGTCTCGTAGTTCATGTGTAACACGTCTGCAATGCGCTTCTCAGTCTCGTGAATTTTGCCGTCGCTAATTGGTCGCCAGCCCGTATCACTCTGGATCTGAAAATCGAGCGTACTCTTGCCGCTGCTCCGGGTACCGCTCTTGCCGCGCTGTCGACGACGAATAACGCGATAGGCATGACCATTGAGCTGAAAACAGAGATCGACCAGCATTTCGCTCTCGCCCTGCGCGATCAAGTCATCATCGCTCACGCGCGCCTTGCCCCACAGCACCCAGGTAATCGCATCCAGCAGCGCCGACTTGCCCGCCCCATTTTCGCCAGAGAGACAGGCAATATGCAGACCATCGAAACGCAACGGCGGTAGTTTGCCGCGGTAACACATAAAGTTATGCAAGTTCAGTTCGTTGGGAACCATACACGTCCATCTCCTTCATGTCCAATGCGCTTGATTGTACACCAGAGTACACCGGAAGCGCAATGTCTGCGGTGTTCTCGGTGCTGGAGTACATGGGGAGTATCTACCGTTGGGAGGATGTGAGGATACGGGCCCTGTCGCCTTGCGCCTTGCAGCTCACGCTGCACAGGAAATAGGTACAGGAGCGCAACACGAACCAGACTGAGCATTGATCACCTGTTCGCTGACATGCCTCACCCATCGTCGCCTCACATCTCATGTCATGCGCGAAGATGCCAGCACTCATTTGGCGCAGGTCATTACCACCCGTGAACGGATGGGGTTAAAGCGGATGCAACCCCGGAAAATCCAGGCCAGTAGTTTCTTCAAAACCACACATTAGATTCATGCATTGCACGGCACTACCGGCAGCACCCTTCATGAGATTGTCAACCGCACAAATGCTCACAATGCGGCCACTTTGCTCATCGAGTGCAAAGCCAATGTCGGCATAGTTGGTGCCCGCAATGATTTTTGGTTCAGGAAAGCGATAAATGCCAGTGTGTTCTTTGATGATACGTACAAACGGTTGCTCGCGAGCAAATGTACGATAGGCGAGCCACAGGTCTTTCTCGGTCAGCGGGCGGTTGGCGAAGACGTGCGCGGTTGCTACTGCACCGCGCACCAGTTCTACCGATGTCACTGAAAGATGCACGTCACTCAAGCCAGTGACCATTTGCACCTCGGATGTATGGCGGTGGCCTACGGGCGCAAACGAGCGCACCACGCCCGCCCGTTCAGGATGGTGACTGCTTTCGCTAACCTCGGCCCCTCCCTCTGAAGAACCAACCTTAATCTCGACCAGTATTGGGCGGGAGGTATCGACCAGACCAGCCTGTACCAGTGGTAAGAGCGCCAGGTTCGTAGCAGTGGCATTGCACCCCACGCCACTGGCAAAACTGGCATTGCGCAGTTGTTCACGATAGACTTCTGGCAAACCATAGACAAACCGCTCCAGCCAGGTCGGAGCTGGATGCGGTTTCTTATACCAGCGTTCATAGCTCGCACTGTCTTGCAGCCGAAAGTCGGCGCTGCAATCAATGATACGCGGCGACAGGCTGGCATAACGTTCAATGGCCCGTGCTGCCTCACCGTGGGGCAGCGCGAGAAACAACAGATCGCAGGCTTCGAGCCTGTCGGGGTGAATGAATTGCAGTGCTGCCCGTTTTGGCCCGACATTACTGCTCCGCAGGTTGGGATGTACCTGATGCAGATAACGCCCGGTGTTCCGTGCACTGGTAGCTTGGGTCACGATGACACCGGGATGCCATAGTAACAGGCGCAACAACTCACCACCCACATAGCCCGATGCACCAACAATGCCTACTCGTAGGTTCATAACTCCTCATTGTCAGGGAACAGAGGACAGGAAAACGGCAAGCACAAAGCATAAACCGCAGAACACAACAGACCGCTTCTGTAACCTGTAACCCGTAACCCGTAACCTATACCCGTCCACGTCCCACAGCCAGCACATAGTCAATAATCCGGGCTGGAATGTCTACTCCGGTGGCTTCAATGCTGTTGCGGAACTCCATCGTGTAGTTCACCTCGTTTACCAGCAAGCGCCCATCTTTTGTCTCGAGCAGATCAATCGCCACAACACCACCGCCAATGGCCTGCGCTGCCCGAAGACTGAGATCGGCCAGTTCGGGTGTCAGCGGGCAGTTGCTGGCATACCCACCACGCGCTGTGTTGGTAATCCAGTGTTCACTGCTACGATAGATCGCTCCGATACACTCCTCGCCGATCACGAAGCTGCGAATATCGCGTCCAGGCTTGTCAATATACTCCTGAATATAAAAGATCGTATGTTGATAATTACCCAGCACACTGCGGTGTTCCAGCACTGCTTCGGCTGCATCGCGGTCATTGATTTTGCTGACCATACGTCCCCAGGAACCTACCACAGGCTTCAGAACCACGGGATAGCCCAGGTGCTCAATACCCGCCAGCGCACTCTCTGGCGTAAATGCAAGCAGGCAGCGCGGAGTCGGTATACCTGCATGAATCATGGCCTGAGTCACCAGAAACTTGTCACCGCATGTCACCGCAACCCGATGCGAATTCACCGTTGGCAGACCGGCATCTTCAAAGATTTTAAGCATATAGACGGCCCGGCTGTGCTGGATTGCTCGTTCTAGCACCACATCAAACGGGTAATTGTGGGCATGCAGGTCAAAGACTTGTTCTCGGTCATCAATGCGAACGTATTCCAGACCGCGTCGCTCCAGTTCAACAAACAACAACTTCTCTTCCGCTCGAATACGTGAGCAGAGTACCGCGATACGCATACGTTATTCCCCCCAGTCTTCCTCGACTTCTGGTGCGAGCGCAAGGGTGGGTGGTTCCAGGCTCACCACCTCCAGTTCAACGCCACACTCAGGGCAGACAATAATCTCCCCAACCATTGTATCATCAGGAATATCAAATTCAGCACCACATTCGGTACATGTGACTCGCATCGTATCTCCTCCTTGAATAAATTATGGGTTCACATCTCATATCATAGGTGTTCAATCACCGCAGTCGTGACCTCCGCCGTCGTCGCCACCCCACCCATATCTGGCGTATGTGGACCGTTGCGTAGAGTGGTACGGATCGCCGCCCGCAATCGCTGTGCCCACTGACCATATAATAGTTGCACCTCTGCGTGCTTTCTTCTCTCCCTGCTCGCGGGGGAGCGTGCAGCCCATTCGAGCAATAACGCGACACACTGGATGGCGGCCAGCGGATTGGCAATTCCCTGGCCCGCAATATCGGGTGCGGCCCCATGTACTGGCTCAAACAGGGCCTGGTGTTCACCAATATTCGCGCTGCTGGCCAGGCCTAACCCGCCCCCGTGAATACAGGCAATATCCGAGAGAATATCGCCAAACATATTCGTCGTCACGATCACATCAAAGCGTTGCGGCGCTTGCGCCAGATGCATCGCTGCTGTATCGACCAGCAGTTCCTCAATCACAAGTGCAGGATACTGCTGTGCGACCTCCAGGGCGACGGTGCGAAACAGCCCATCACTGATGCGCAGCACATTGGCTTTATGAACAATAGTCACTCTGGGCAGCGTACCTGTCTGCTGGCCACGCTGCATTGCCAGTTCGCATGCCCGTCGCACAATCCGCTCGCTGCCACGGCGGGTGATAACGCGCTCAGCAATCGCGGTCTGACCGTCATCGGCCAGGCGCTCGCGGCCAGCATAGAGATCCTCGGTATTCTCGCGCACCACCACGAGATCAACTGGCGGTTGACTGCTAGCTGCTGGCAGGCCAGCATTCGTGGTTGGCCGGATATTCGCATACAGATCGAGCGCTCGTCGCAAGGCCACGATCGGACTCTGATAGCCAGGGACAGCATGGCTGGGTGAAGCCACCGCGCCAAATAAAACAGCATCGGCTGCTGCGGCCAGAGCACGGGTCACATCCGGCAACGCATGACCCGTTGCCTGGAACGTATCCCATCCAGCCTGAGCCATAACCGTTTCGATCTTCAGTTCAGGCGACAATGTATAGAGTACCTGAAGTGCCGCATCAATAACCTCCGGGCCAATGCCGTCGCCGGGAATAACGCACAATTTCATACTCGTTGTGTACCTGGAAAACGACCATAGGTGCGATAGTAGGGCACAATCCCTCCAGCCGACCAGATCTCGCGCATAAAGGAAGGGGGAGCAGGCAATTCGATGCGCATACCCCGCTCGGTCAGAATGACTCCCTGCTCGATATCCAGCTCAACCTGCTCACCGTCACGTAGCGTTTGCGTGAGATCAGCGGTAAAACAAGGAATACCCAGGTTCAGCGCATTGCGAAAGAAGATACGCGCAAACAACGGCGCAATAATCGCCCCGATCCCCACCATCTTGAGCGCCAGCGGGGCATACTCACGCGAACTGCCACATCCAAAATTCCGCCCGGCCACGATCAAGTCATGCGGCGCAACATTGGGCGCAAAATCTGGTCGCGCTTCGACAAAGGGATACTTGCGCAGATCTTGTTCATTTTTCAGCATATAGGGCGCATACCGCCCTGGAATAATCTGATCGGTATTCACATCATTGCCGAACATCCATACCCGAGCCATTGATACCTCCTATCTTTCCAGCACATCCTGTGGATGGGTGATATAGCCAGTCAGAGCAGTGGCTGCAGCCACTTCGGGCGAGGCCAGGTAGATATTGGCCTGGGGGCTACCCATACGCCCACGGAAGTTGCGATTGCCCGTGAATAGGCAGACTTCGTCAGGAGCCAGCACGCCCATATGGCGCCCGATACAGGCACCGCAACCGGGCGTACCAATGGTGGCTCCGGCTGCCAGCAACGTACTCAGCGTGCCATCCTCGGCAGCCTGGCGCAACCCTTCGCTGCTGGCTGGTACCACCAGCATCCGCACACCGCGGGCAATTTTGCGCCCCTTGAGAATACGCGCGGCAGCGGCCATATCTTCGTAGCGCCCGTTGGTACAGGTGCCCAGATAGACCACATCGACAGCAACCCGTCCCAGTTCCGTCAGGTCAACCACATTATCCACATAGTGCGGGACACTTATTTGTGGCTCCAGTTGCGCCAGATCGATGTCCACCGTGCGCACATAGTCTGCACCCGCCTGCACCGCCAGCCAGTCGGGTACACGGAACCCGCTGGCAGCCGGGCCAACCGGTGGGATCAAGCCCGCCTTGGCCCCCATCTCAATCGAGAGCGTCGCCAGGGTCATCCGGTCACCAATGCTCAAGAAATCCACGCCATGCCACTCTATCGAGGCATAGGTCGCCCCATCGGCTCGCAGAATCCGCGCTGCACGCAACCCCAGGTCTTTGGCGCTCACGCCGGGCCGGAAACGCCCGACTGCCCGCACCAGCACCGTTTCAGGGACACGCATCCAGGTACGCCCGGTGGCTAATGCCAGTGCAATATCCGTCGTGCCCATACCGGTACCAAAAGCTCCTACACAACCATAGGCCGTACTGTGGCTATCGCTGCCAACGATCACCAGTCCTGGTTGGGCCAGACCTTCCTCAACCAGCACCTGGTGCGAAATACCACGCCCCACATCAAACAGATGCGTGATTCCCTGATCACGTACCCAGTGGCGCACGCCGGCCTGCTTTTCGGCTGTCTGAATATTTGAGGCCGGTGCCACATGATCAATCACGACGGCGACGCGCTGAACATCCCAGACGCGCTCGGCTCCCAATTCTTCGTGCAATACCTTGATGATACTGGGTGACAGGCTGTCATGCATCATCACCAGGTCAACCGAAACGGTTGCCACATCACCTGCCCGCACCGGATACCCGGCAGCATGGCTCAGAATCTGTTCGGAAAGTGTCGGTGCTATCATTATCTCCACCCTATCTCCTGGCGGCCTGACCGCTATTCTGTGTATTCATACAACAACTCATCGACATCATTCAGATCCAACGAACGCTCATCGGCCAGCGCCTTCAATCGTGCTGCAGCTGCTCGCGCCTGTGACTCGCTCAGCATAATGCCAAGCTCACGGGCACGCTCTGCGACTGCATGCCAACCGGTTAGCCGGTGCGCAATCGCTACCGTGCGGGTACGCCCAAACATGGTCGGATCGAGCACCTCGTAGCTGCGGGGATCGGCAAGAACGGCTTTGGTGTGCATGCCAGCCTTATGGCTGAAAGCTGTCGCGCCAGTAATATAGTTGTTAAAGGGTATCTCGACGCCGACAAAATCAGCAATCATCTGATCCAGATGGGCCAGCAATTCCAGGTTGTAACGCTGAACGAGCCGTTTATCGAGCGAAGCCATGCGCGCAATAAAGCCGCCCAGGGGGGTAATCCCGTTGCGCTCGCCAATACCGAGTACCGAGACATCAATATGTGTGGCACCAGCTTCAAGTGCACAGAAGGCATTCGCAATACTGCAACCGCTGTCGTTGTGCCCGTGAAACTCGATATCACAATCAACTGCTGCCCGCACGGTGCTGACGACATCATAGACCTGACGCGGCGTGGCAATACCCACGGTATCAGCCAGACCGACCCGCTCAATCTGGAGTTCATTCATCGCCCCATAGACGTGAAGCAGGTCATCGATCGAGGTACGAAAGGTGTCTTCACACGAAAAACGGATGTCAAGCTTGTGGGGTTTAAGATACTGAATAACGGTTTGCGCCTGGTCAATCAGTTGCGCAATGGTACGCCCATGGCTCACGTGGCGGAGTTGCTCAGAGGTAGCAAAGAGCATATTCACACCCTGGGCGCCGTTCTCAACGGCCAGGCGGGCGTCATTCAGATGACAACGGATGTGGGTCAACACCCGCGCACGCAAGCCCAGGCTGGCGATCGTCGCCAGATCACGGGCACTCTGGGGGGAGGCTGCGGGTGAAGTCAATTCAATATATTCAACCCCGAAAGCGTCCAGCGCCCGTGCAATCATAAGCCGCTGCTCGCTCGTGAAATGGGCTGTCGCAAATTGCTCACCTTCACGCAGGGTTGTTTCAACGAGACAAAAACGCTCAGGCAGATCCATGGGTACAACCTCGCCTCACTTGACAGGCACCAAATAACTCCGGGCGCACACGTCGCGGTGTCCATATCAGATCAAACCCCGAAAGGCGGAGCACCGAAGGCAATGCACGCCCAACCCCAACCGCTGCTCCGGTATGGTTCCCGATCACCGTATATGTAGACTGATATTGGCACATTAGAGCCTCCCGTTCACACTGTAGCGATAGGCCAACCTGAATTCGACAGACAAAAAAAACCGCCGCACCAATCTGTCTGGTGAGACGGGCCTGACACTCTGTAGCGTGCAAGCGGCGTTAACCAGACATCTGATCTGGTTTCTTTGCGCACTTGAGTTGCTGTACAGAGATTATCATCATTTGCATGGTTACGCGATACATAAAGATGCTGCTGAGTATAGCAGGAGTTAGCATCGCTGTCAACTCCTGCATCTATTTGACCAACCATACTATTTGACCAACTGCGGTGTATAATCCACACGCGGATGATAAATGCCTTGCAGACTGGTGATAAACGCCTGACGGATCAGCACGATGTCGTGCAGGGTCAGTGGTGTATTATCGAGTTGCCCATTATGCACCCGATCATCAATGATGGTATTCACCAGGTCATCGAGCGTCTGGGCACCAGACGGATGGTGTCCATTGCTATGAGAGGATCTGGGGATTAACTTATTATTCTGCGCTTTCGAGCGTACCGTAGCCTCCACTGAGTCCGCCAGCATCAGAATACCCTGCTCGCGTGTCCAGGGTATTGGGCCAGGATATCGAAAATCTGCAATATCAACTGTGTCTTCCTGTTGTAACGCCAGTTGGTAAAAATGCTGAATAATATGGGTACCATGATGTGTGGCAATAAAATCAATAATCGGTTGGGGGAGGCGTGCTGCCTGGGCCATCTTGATCCCTTCACGCACATGATCGACGATAATTTCGGCGCTGGTGCGCGGATCAAGATCGTTATGCACATTCTCGCGCCCTATCTGATTATCGGTAAAGAAGAAAGGGCGAATCGTTTTGCCAATATCATGGTAGTAAGCACCGACACGCAACAACAGTGCGTCGGCCCCGGTCACTTCAGCTGCAGCCTCGGCCAGATTGGCCACCGAGATGCTGTGATAGTACGTCCCTGGCGCTTCATGAATGAGACGCCGGATCAAGGGTTGCGAGGGATGCGCCAGTTCCATCAATTGCAACGGAGTAACAACGCCGGCTGCATGCCCGACCAGGCTAAATAATCCTAACGCCAGGATTGCCGACAATACCCCGTTCAAGCCACCATATAGCGCAAAATACATCAGCGGCTGTATATCCAGGCGCACACTCCCCTGTTCAGACAACCAGAACGCAACCTGGATGGCAATGGTGGCAAGACTGACAAACAGACCCGCCAGCACAAAGACTAAAGATCGTTCGGCATTGCGTACAGTATAAACCGCAATCGTACTGCCAATTAACAGCGTAATCGTTAATACCAGATTCTGATCATCGAGCAGACCTACAATCAGGCTAAGCAAGACAGCTCCCGCCAGCGCAGTCTGGGTATGAAAAACAACTGCCAGCAGCAACGCAATACCGGCCAGGGGAAAGGTATAGGAATGATCAGCCCAGATCGACAGCAACAGGCGGGCTATGAGTGCGGTACCTACCACGGTCAACACTATTGTCAGCAATTGCCGCGGTTTGCGGCCTTCGGTATGGGGCGAGAAGAAGAGATGCAAACCAAATGAGAGCGCCAGCAGTACCGCGAGCAAGCCTTGCCCACCAGTATCGATCCAATCTGAGCGTTGCGGCAGCGTCCCCGTTTGTACCAGTTTTTCAAATATTTCCGGGCGAACAATTTCACCGGAGCGAACAATCGTTTCGCCCTCCTGTACCTCAACCCACACGGGCTCAACCGCTTCACGCGCTTCACGCCGCCGCTCTTCCGTCTTTTCTTCGTTTAACGTAATATTCACTCGGAGAAACTCGGTCGTAAAAATACGTACCATACTGCCCTGTGGCTCTTCTAATGTACTCGTCCAGTTGGGCAACGAGCGCTCCGTCAGGCGCTGGATCGCCTGCGCATCCAACTCAAGCTCATAGCGTGCCAACGCCTGATCATAGAGTGTTAGTGAACGAATACGCACCGTATTCCAGGTCGTATCATCAAGTGCGAGAATATCGCGGGCCATCGTTTCCGTCAACCGAAAATCGGTGATGTCTTCAGGCACATCAGGTAAGCTGGTCAGCAACGCGATCTTTGCACTCTCGCTCAGCGTCGTGTCTTCCCGAATACGGGTAATGGCGATCAGCAAATCGTTCAGGGCCTGGCGCTGTTGTACAGGGATATTAAAATCACGATCATAGACCAGATTTTCAACCCGATTCTCCGCCCGCATGCGCTCCTCTTCCGTTCGTATTTCGCTCTTAAACGTAATATGGCGGGGCGACTGAATAGTCATCGGACTGGGCCGATTAACCTCAAACACACCATAGGTGCCGGGCATTGGCAGTGCCAGTGTCACCCACAATCCCACCGCCAGCAGGAGCCACAACAAGGTTAGCATCAACCAGAGTGGTAGCGCCGGGACATAAAATGTCGGCCACTTGATCTGGGGCTGAGACACATATAGAGACAACCATCGTCGTAACATGCCTGTATCCTTACTATCAGGACATTACCCCGAATTCAGAGCGGGGTGCGTACATGTTTATGGCTCCTGCACGCCCCCGGCACCGCCTCCTTAACAAACGTGCGGCGAAGGCCTCAGAGTAGCCAGTGCGTGTATGCGGCTAATGGCTTTGAATTCAGTATTGATTTCCGCGTCAATTTCATACCTGGATAACTACCACTATCCATATTATCGGCGAATGTCCTGAATATTCATGAGTACAATCAATAATTTTGCTGTACTCGTGCTAGTAATTCACGCGCCACCTGGCTAAGAAGACGCCCCTCAGCTCGGCCGTGAAATCGCTCCATGAGTACCGGCATAAGTTTGCCCATATCGGCTGGACTGCGCAATCCGAATTCAGCGATCAGGTCTGCAATCTGAGGGCGAAGTTCATCATCAGTCAGTTGTTGTGGCAGATACTGCTCCAGAATCTGGGCCTCCGCCTCCTCTGCTGCAGCCCGTTCAACGTGACCGGCTTTGTGATACATCTCGGCGGCATCACGACGACGCTTGATCTCCCTGGTAATCACCGCGACCTGATCTGCGGGGGCCAGCGGTGTGTGATAATCAGCAGCAATCGCGGCCAGCGCCGCATCACGCGCCTCAGGATCATCGGCCAGGCGGGCCTCAATATCCCGTGCCTGAGCTGCATACGTCTGCCGGGCAGCCTCGATCTGTGCATTCTGCAACGCCGCACGAGCGCTACGAATGACTTCCACGCGCAGCCTGTCACCACAACGCATGGCCTGCTTTAGATCGCTCTGTAGTTGTTCATGAATATCCATAAAACTGGTACTCCTTCATCTACATATACGTGCAGGTTGGAACTTAAAACCTCGCATGTTTGTGGCCTGCCGTATTTACCAGACATAGAGCCTTACACTATCGTCCTCAGAACGATCCTTAATATATAATAGTATATTTGTCAGAGGTCGGGACAGCCTGGAAGATGGTACAATAGCAATCCTATGCTCATTGTCAACCAAAGTCCCGGCGTTTGCCTGGATCTCGCTTTGTCCCCGCGAACGCCGGGACTCCGGTTTTTCACGACTCAATGATTATGATTATGGAGAACTGGAACTGTACGTATGATCCGTATCCATACTTCTATTGCAATAATCAGACCACACACATAAAGTACCAGGACTCATGCGATGGTATAGTCACCTCGCTTTTTCATCTGCGGTAAAACGGAAGAAACGTTCTTCATTCCATTTTTCGCCTACGACAAATTTGGAGACCAGACAGTGTACCGTTCTATCCCATTCGGCTCTGCACAAAGTAACCATGGGCGAAAAAGCCGATTTGTTCAAGCGACACATACGTCCTACAAAGTAATACGGCGAGGACAGACGCGTTGTTTCTCGGCAATAATAATCGCCCGAATTTGCCCAACGGCTTCATCAAGCCGATCTTCGTGATTGATCACGACATAATCAAAGAGTGACAACTGCGCCAGTTCGTGCTGGGCCAGCGCCAGGCGCCCTTCAATTTCTTCCGGTGTCTCGGTACGTCGCAAACTCAAACGATGTCGCAACTCGTCTAGCGAAGCGGGGGCAATAAAAATAAAAACGGCCTCTGGTGCCATACGCTTGATCGTCGCAGCTCCATCAACATTAATGCGCAAAATAACATCACGGCCACTGGCAATCGCCTGCCGCACCTCAGACTTGGGAATCCCACGATAGTGTCCATATACGAGCGCCCATTCCAACAACTCTTCGTGCGCAATCATCTCCTCAAAGCGTTGATGGCTCACAAAATGATAATCGTAGCCATCGATCTCACCTGGTCGTTGCGGACGACTGTTGGCTGTCACCACAAAATGGAAGGGGAATCCAAGTTCCCGCATGCGCATCAACACCGAGTCCTTGCCCACACCCGATGGCCCCGAAATAACCACCAGCAATGGATAAGGTGCCTGACCAGCGAGAATCGGGTTTTGAGTTACACATGTCATTGCTTTATACTACTATAAAATGTCTTACCATACCGCTTTTCCCTGGTCGATAATGCCTGGATAGGCCTGTGCTGCTACAGGCTGGCCTTTTTACATTGACCGCCGCCGCAGCACGAGCAGTGTATCAACATGAGAGAGATCGAGTCGCGTATGTATTTTGATGCCTTAACCCTGGCAGCCGTTGCAGATGAACTGCGTGCTACGATTCTGGGTGGCCGCATCCAGCGGGTGTTGCTTACTGGCCCGCTCGGAATTGGCATGGAGGTCTATGCCCGGCATCAACGCCATCAACTCCTCGCTTCCGCGCATCCCCAATGGGCACGGGTTCACCTGGTACGTCATAAACTTTCGCGTGGTGCTGAACAGGCCACACCTTTTTTAGTGTTACTACGTAAATACGTCCTTGGTGGGCGCATTATAGCTATTGAGCAACCAGAACTAGAACGAATCTTAGTGCTAAGTATAGTCAAAGAACCGACGTTGCGCAACCCCGAACCAGAACAGAACACACGCCAATCTGCATCAGATAACCCTTGCCTGGAAGGGATCACGAGAATTGCTCCGGTCGATGATCGGTCTGTTGCCGACCATACACCGATTCCGCCCGTGCGGTCGTCAGCACGGGCAGAGAACTTGCTCCGCTGCGAATTGATCATAGAACCTATGGAACGCCGCAGTAACATTATTCTGGTCGATGATAACAACCTTATTCTGGATAGCATCAAGCGTGTAACACCTCAGATGAGCCAGCGCGTGATTCTGCCACGCCATGTCTACGAAGCGCCACCGCGTCAGCATAAGCGTGATCCACATATGGCAACTGCCTCGGATATGGCGACACTGGCCAGGACAGAGGGGCGCATGCTGGCACAGGCGCTGGTGGCTGCCTATCGTGGTGTTTCGCCCCAGGTAGCACGTGAGGTAATCTATCGTGGGACAGGCACACCAGACAGTGCTGTGCAAGCGGCATTACCCTGGGAGCAACTTGCAACGGAACTGCGGGCCATTATGAGTGGGGAGTGGACACCCACACTGATACCTGGCCCGGAGCAACCTCAGGCCTATGCACCCTATGCCCTGACCCATCTGCCAGGTGCCACGCCACAACCGACGATCAGTGTGGCGCTGGAAACGTTCTATGCGCCACGTGAGACTGTAACCGCTTATCACCAGCGCCGGGCAGATGTACAGCAGCAATTCGCTGCTGTCCGCGAACGTCTACAACGTCAGCAGCAGCAATTACTCAAGGAGCTGGAGCGAATGCGCAACCTGGAGCAACTGCGCTGGGAAGGTGAAATGATTTTTGCCTTTCTGCACACCCTGACGCCTGGTCAGGTTAGTCTTGAGGTAGAGGGGCGACAGATTACCCTTGATCCGCATCGCAATCCTGTTGAGGCCGCGCAGATCCGCTTCCGTGCCTATGAGAAAGCAAAACAGGGATTGGCCGGTATTCCTGAGCGCTGCCGGGCGACTGAACATGCTCTGGCCGGCTTAGAACAACTGGCAACTCTGCTCGACATCGCCGATACCCGGGAACAGATTGATCAGATTGCCCAGGAAGCTGTAGAGCAAGGATATATTCGTTCGTTATTCCCAAACACGCAGCATAAACGCCAGAACAGGCCTGGTTGCCAGCAGAGAGTTCGGCGGCTCAAGCCTTTGCACCTGGTTTCCAGTGATGGCCTGGATATTTACGTTGGGCGTAGTTCCGAACAAAATGCGGAGGTAACTTTTCGGATTGGACGACCCGATGACCTCTGGCTGCATGTACGTACTATTCCGGGGGCCCATGTCATTGTGCGCACATCTGGTAGCGATGTGCCAGAGCGTACCCTTCAGGAAGCCGCCGGCCTGGCAGCCTATTTCAGTCGTGTCCGCACAGAACATATGGTTGATGTTGATCTCACCCATCGCCGCCTGGTACGCAAGGTACCCGGTGGCCCGCCTGGACTGGTAACATATCGCGCCGAACGCACATTGCGGGTTACACCGATACCGCCCTGGATGTGATATCCAGTGTCTATACCTACTACCACGAGACTTCATTTCGCAGCCGGGGTGCGGAAGCCTGCGGCTCCGCCGAGATCACCCTATCTGGGGCAGTGTAGCTTCACCGCGCCACGCCTTCCTACCCAAGGGATGTCTCGTAGTAGTACTATACCTACTACTACCACCAGACCTTGTTTCTGGGGTAGTGGGTACTGGCGAGGATGACGAAAAAATACAGTACACACGAAACTCCAGTGTGTACTGTATGTACAACAATGAATAACAAATGCAGAGCAACTAAACTCTACAGCGATGTCATGGTAATGCAAGAATAATACGATTATACCAGACATCACTGATCGTCTGTCCAGTGATAGTCAGAATTGCCACACATGTGACCGCGATCAAGACCAGGATCAGCCCATATTCCACCAGTCCCTGCGCGGGGCTACGAGTAAAAACGCAAGGCCGGATTCGATGGATCACACGTCCGATTCTGTCCATAAAGATCGACAGAATACAATATAGCCACCGCATCATTGTTCACCTCCTCTCCGCGCTATATAAGCACCAGGCGATAATTAACTCTACTATAACATATCAGCACCCCAAACCTGATAGTACTCAGGTCCTCAATTTATCATAACCCATGCACCGCAACCATGTGACATTACTGCACACAGATTACAGCACAGGACAAACCGGCGTCGTAGATACTCTCAAGTGTAGTGTTTTTGTTCCAACCGTGCGGAATGAAGGGGCATACGGATAACTATCCCTCTATTCGGTAGAATGCTTCTGACTGGGGAGAGGGAGCCGCAGGCCCCTGGAACTCACTGTATTGCTGGCCTTTTGTACCAGCAACGCAGCGAATTTAAAGGGCGGCAGCCCTGAACGTGATGTACAGGGGGTACCTGGGCGTACACCCCTACAGGTACATAACGACGCTGCAGGGCTGGCACGGGAACTGGTCTCGACCGCAACCAGCTCACATGTGAACGCATCGTAGAATCCCTCGCCTTTTTCTCGGTTTGCAGAACAAGATACCGAACGGGTGATCACGCTGAATCTGCCTGAAAATATGATGTAGGGCAGCCAGACTGTCACACACGATACCACACATAACTGACCTACTTATTTCTGGACATCCGTTCATATACAACCGGATGGGCCAGGAGATAGTCATACGCCCGCAACGCAGCGCGTGCCCCTTCGCCAATCGCAATCAACACTTGCTCACCAAAGGCCGTCGTGACATCACCCGCCGCAAACAGGCCGGGTACCGAAGATTGATTGCTGTGATCAATCACGATAAAGCCATCGGCATCAGTTTCGACTAACCCCCTGACCATATCGCTGTTGGGATGTAGACCCAGATCGATAAAGGCGGCATCGACCTGCAATGTGCGGATCTGGCCTTGATACTCAACCACCACTTGCTCGATCATGGATACACCCTGCACTTCTTTGACACGATAACCGACCAGTATGTCAACATTGGGACGTTGTTGTAAGATGTGAACGAGAGGGGTCGTAGTCGGCAGTGTTTCCGGTTCAATCACATAAACTTTCTCGGCTGTGTACGATAGCTCAACTGCACCCCGTAGCGCACGTTGCGAGGTGCCAATAATAGCTGCCGTCTTGCCCTGAAGCAACAAAGCATGCGTCGTTGGCGAGTAGCCAATCCCCATGCCCAGAAACTCCCTGGCACCGGGAACGTCTAACATAATAGGGGTGACACCCGTGGCAATCACGACCGCCGCACTTTTCTTCAGACCATTGCGCAGGGTCTCTACATGAAAGAAATCACCCACTCTACTCACTTTCGTCACCCGATCACGCAACGTTACCCCAGAACGGGTCTTGACCTGCCGTTCAAAGAGATGCACCGTTTCTTCACCAGCCAGCTGAGCCTCACCCAGCGGCTGCTCTTCCGGAAATGCCAGGTGAACCAGAATGTGCCCGACGAGATAATCCTCCTCTGAACGAAGCGTCAGGCGCTGCCCTGTCTTCCCACCCAGTTGCTCATAAATAACTAAAACATCCAGATGTTTCCCCAACGCAGATGACGTAGCCGACAACGCCGCCGCACCGCCACCAACAACAATAAGATCATGCATATCTTACCTCCCTAAAATGTGTATCTTCTTCGATACCAGTAGGGTTCTTTCACGGACGGAGCGTCCCAGAGTCCTCCTACACTGCTATTGATCGACTATCTGCCTGAGAATTCTGGTACAGCGACGGTTTCCAGGCATACATTAATAAGGATAATCGCTCAGAGGAACATTCGCCAGAGGCGTTGCGGTGGCCTGTGGCCCCCACGCTCCTCTGCGCGTCCGTTTGTGTGGCGGTTTTCCTGCCACAAACGGTCGCACAAGAAACGATGGGCGGGGCAGAACTTCTCACCCTTCCCACCTGAACGGGTACAGCATTTGATCCTAAGTATACCCGATTTTTGAAAAGTACATATTCACACGTGCTCTTGAGCACACGGGCATCTTGACCACATATTCCGCAGCGCAACAAGGTCAGGACGCCCGCACACCCAGCCCGCATGCCCAGGGTGGCGTTTTACCCCAAAGATGAACAATTACTATACTATTAAGGAGCGCATTTGCAGTATAATGGTAGTATCAGCTAGATTGTTGTTCTGTATTATCATCTGAGACAAAGTGCCATGCGCGCTGGCAAGAAGGCATCCTGGCTCAAGCTGCGTACATTCTGTAACTGCTCAGGTGGAATGGTCAGGAGGGGTATTTCCTCTTCCAGGTCTCTGCAATTGTGCAAGAGCCTGCGGCTCCCTCGCTGGCGCAGATACCACCTGAACCGTTACAACATTCGGGTTATGAAGGAGCGTGTTATATGCTACGACCGATAGATTATCGCAACCCACGTCTGGCGGTGATCATTCTGCTGACACTGATTTTCACCGCCTGCACCCAGAACCTGTCAGAAACATCTATACCGGACGTGACACCTGGTTTGACTGTAGCGGCCGCCAATACAATATCCCCAGATAGCATCCCCTTGAACTCACCTGGATTGCAGGGCGAACCAGGTACATTGGAACAAATTATTGCTACCATCTATACCAACGCCGCACCAGCAGTCGTGCGTATTGAGCCACGTGGTGGCCTCGGCTCAGGATTTTTAATTGATAATCAGGGTCATATTGTCACCAACAATCATGTGGTAGCCAGACAAAATCGGGTACGTGTGCTATTCTCAGGTCTCTTTGAAACACCGGGCGAGGTGATTGGCACTGATCCAGACAGTGACCTGGCCGTGGTGCGCGTGACCGACATTCCACCGGGTGTTCAGCCGCTGCGACTCGGTGATTCAGATCAGCTACAGGTGGGACAGATAACAATTGCAATTGGCAATCCGCTGGGCCAGGATCGCACCGTAACCAGCGGGATTGTGAGTGCTCTCGGACGTACATTGGCCGAGACACCAGGCGGATTCTCAATCGGGGGAATTGTACAGACCGATGCCGCTATCAATCCGGGTAATTCGGGCGGACCATTGCTGAATGCACAGGGTGAAGTAATTGGCGTGAATACCGCAATTGCGACTATTCCTGACCGTTTCGGTGGGCAGCAGGCCAGCCAGGGGATCGGGTTTGCCGTGCCTGTCAATCTGGTCAAGAAAGTTGTGCCAGCGTTGATTGAACAGGGCCGTTATGAGCATCCCTATCTAGGCATAGCGATTGGCGAGCCAATTACAACCTTTGTTGCCCAACAGCAGGGATTACCATCCCCAGGATTGCCTATCAGTCCGAATGACCGCAATGGTCCGGCATTTCAAGCGGGCTTACGCAACACGGTGATCCTGGTGGCCATTGATGGACAACCTGTAGCTTCAAGCGACGATATTATCTCTTATCTCGAGTTGCGGACTCAACCTGGCGACACGGTCGTACTGACGATAGTGGACACAGATGGTGAACGATCTGAACTGTCGGTGAAGGTTGGGGCACGACCACGCATTCAGGTAGAACGAGGTCGGCAACGTCTATTTCCATAGCTTGCACAGGACGAAAATAGCTCGTACCACTATCGAGAAACAACGAGGAGCGAGAAGTGAGAGGAGAGAAACCTCTATTCTCACTTTTTCGGTCTCGCTCCTGGGGCTTCTCTGTGGGGAGCGAGAAGTGAGAGGAGAGAAACCTCTATTCTCACTCCTCGCTTCTCTTCCCTCACTTCTCGCCAGCGTCGGCACAGATCCGCACACTACACGAACCGAAAAAGGGTTTGACACTGGCGGTAGGATTCGCTAGACTGAGACTGAACAGTTTCTGTTCAGTCAGGTGTAGCTACATAGCTGCACTCCAATAATACGGAGACACTCTGGTGGGTTCATATCCTTAAGCCTCTACCCCCTATCAGAAAGGATAGGCGATGATACTCAATCCCCGTGCAACCATCATCACAGGTTGCACTCTGATGACGTTCTTAACTGTTCTGTTTCACCCCACGTTACTGGCGCAGGCTCGCTCCAACCCGGTACCAATGTCTACCACGGCTGGTCAATCGTTTGTGACCGGTGAAGTTTTGATCAAGGTGAAGCCCGGCTTCGAGCTTTCAACACAGGCGCGGGTTACGCTCGCAGGCTTTACGGTGGCTGACCGTTCCATGCACGCTACTGCCCAGAGTCTGGATCGTCTGCTTGCAACAGTGCAGACCAGGCATGCCGAGTTGCTCAGTCCTGGCAGTGCAACCTATCGCCTGATCGTCCCCCCTGAAGCAGACATCGTACAGGTTGCACAGATGATAGCGGCCCACCCGGCTGTGGAATTTGCCGAACCCAATGCGCTACGCCAGATCATGCGCACTCCGAATGATCCATTTGTGCGTGAGCAATGGGCATTGACCAATATCCAGGCCTTTGAAGCCTGGGATATTACGACTGGAGCCGAAATCGTGGTCGCCGTGATTGACACCGGTGTATCTAGCTCGCATCCCGATCTGGCGGGCAAAGTGCTGCCTGGCTATGATGCAATAACCGGCAGTGATCGCAGTGAGGATGTTCATGGTCATGGCACGGCCGTATCCGGGTTGATCGCAGCGAACACGAATAATGGCAAAGGTATCGCCGGCCTGTGCTGGGGATGTCGTATTCTGCCCATCAAGGCCCTCTCGGCGCAAGGTGTTGGCGACGATGCCGCCATTGCACGCGGTATCCGCCATGCAACTGATGCCGGAGCGCGAATTATTAATTTGAGTCTGGGTGGCACACAGGATACACGGGTGCTGCGCGAAGCCGTGGAATATGCCTATGATCGGGGGGTGCTGGTAGTCGCTGCCTCTGGCAATGAACGGCAACAAGGGAACGCGGTGAACTATCCCGCTGCGTATCCGCAAGTGCTGGCAGTCAGCGGTACCAGCAATGCCGATACTATCACGGGCTTCTCAAACACGGGCAGTCATATCGATATTTCTGCCCCCAGTGTGGGCTTGTGGACAACCCTGGTGGGTGAGCGCGAATATGGCCCACCGAATGGCACATCCTTTGCGTCACCCTACGTTGCCGCAGCTGCGGCACTGGTCTGGACGGTACGGCCCGACCTCAGTCATGTGGATGTCACGTGTGTGCTATCTGCCAGCGCTGATGACAAAGGCCCGCCTGGGTGGGACGAGGAGTATGGCTGGGGACGCTTGAATGTATTCCGCGCCGTGCAACTGGCACAGACCTATAACGGCTGCCCGCTGCAAGAGCCAGCTCCGGTACCCGAACAACCACCAGCCGCGCAACCACCGGCTGCGCAGCCGGCAAACCCATTTGCACCCATTGAACCCATCAGCAGTACTCCCGATCAGATTTACTTTTCCGAGACACAACATTCGGTACGTGGGGGCTTCAAAACCTATTGGGAGCGTCATGGAGGGTTGCCTATCTTTGGCTATCCCATCAGTGAAGAATTTGTGGAACGTGCCCCAGATGGACGGGATTATGTCGTTCAGTACTTTGAACGGTATCGTTTTGAGCTACATCCTGAGAACGCTGCTCCCTACAATGTGCAGTTGGGACGGCTAGGTGATGTGACGCTCGAACTGCAAGGACGTAGCTGGTGGGATTTTACACGCAGTGCGCCAACATCGGGATGTCTGTTCTTTGAAGCCACCGGCCACACACTTTGCGAACCATTTTTAGACTACTGGCAGCGCAATGGCCTTGAGTTTGACGGGTTACCAGGCAAGAGCTTTGCCGAGAGTATGGCGCTCTTTGGTCAGCCTATTTCTGGGCCGATGGTGGAAGAAGTAGAACCCGGCGTTTATGTCACGGTACAATGGTTCGAGCGGGCGCGCTTTGAAGATCATGGCCCCAACGGAGTGTTGCTGGGCTTACTTAGCCGCGACCTGGCGCAGGCGCGTGGTTGGCGCTGAATGCTTGAAGAGACAGAGGACAGGCAACCGGAAACCGGTTTGATCAACTATGACAGATAATGGCGAAGGAACGCCCAACCCGCCCGCCGCTCAACCTGGCTCAACACCCGAAGCCCAGGCGTGGCGGGAAGCGGTACGCAAGGAAAACCGGCGCAAGGGGCTGGTGATTGTTCATACCGGCAACGGCAAGGGCAAAACAACAGCGGCACTGGGTATACTGATGCGCGCCTGGGGTCGTGACATGCGTCTGGGGGGTATCCAGTTTTTGAAGCACGAGAATGCCAGCTTTGGCGAATTGCGTTCGGCACAGCGTATGGGCATTGAGTTGATACCGATGGGCGATGGATTTACCTGGACAAGCCGTGATATGGACGAAACCCGGGCGCGGGCGTTATACGGGTGGGAACAGGCCCGGCAGCGTATTGCCAGCAATACCTATGATATTTTTTTGCTGGACGAGTTTACCTATGTGCTGAACTTTGGCTGGCTGCATGTGCAGAGTGTGGTGGACTGGTTGCGCGATCACAAGCCGCCCATGCTGCACCTGATCATTACCGGGCGCGACGCGCCACCGGAGTTGATCGCTTTTGCTGACCTGGTGACAGAAATGACGCTGATCAAGCACCCCTTTACGGATCAGGGCATTAAGGCCCAGAAAGGTATCGAGTTTTGAGACGTTAGGAGTTTGGAACGTTGAAATACAACGTACTGCAAAGGTGCCAGTAGCGCCGGGGCAGGTGGGACATTGACGGTTTCGCACATGTGCATGAAGGGGTTCAGGTATGGCGAATATGCAGCACGGCAGCCATGCGATCACCAGCGACAACGCAGACTCGGCCCAAGCCGTGACACGGTCGTGCATGTATCTGGATTACCTTTCAATGTTCAAGTCGTTCCTACGAATACGTGCTCAATTTGGAACCACCATTACCAACCGACGGCGCAACCATCGCAGCGCGGCTCGCTACCGGCTACGTAGCTGCCCCCCGGCTGGCGCTGAATGATCTGGCCGCGCCCATAGCCGAACGAGCCGGTCTCGGTGGTGATGCGCACGTCGTGACCACGCGCCAGCAGGCCCTCGATCACGTGGCGCGGCGTGGCATGTTCGACATAGACTGCCGCGCCTTCCACTCGCCAGCGCGGAGCATCAAGCGCCGCCTGCGGATTCAAGCCATAGTCTAGCATGTTGACCAGCACCTGCACGTGGCCCTGCGGCTGCATCACGCCACCCATCACACCAAACGGCCCGACTGCCTGCCCCTGGCGCGTCAGAAAAGCGGGAATAATCGTATGATACGGGCGCTTGCCCGGTGCCAGCACGTTCGGGTGGCCGGTATCCAGAGTAAACCCATGCCCGCGGTTGTGCAGCGCGATGCCCCATTCGGGAATAACAATGCCAGAGCCAAAGCCCCAGAAGTTGGACTGGATCATGCTCACCATCTGACCATTGCGGTCAGCGGTACAGAGATAGACCGTACCTCCAGGCAGGAGTTGTCCTGGCGCTGGTGCCTGTACCATCGTGCCAATTAGCGCCCGCCGCGCAGCGAGATAGGCCGGGTCGAGCAGCGCCGCCACCGGCACCACTTCATGCTCTGGATCGGCAATGTAACGGTAGGCATCGGCAAAAGCCAGCTTCATCGCCTCGATTTGCACATGGTAGGCCTCGGCTGAGTCACGCGGCCAGCGCGTCAGATCGAACTCGCCGAGCATGCCCAGCGCCAGCAGCGCCGCCAGGCCCTGGCCATTGGGCGGTAGCTCCCACACTTCGTGCTGGCGATAGGTCAGCGACAACGGCTCCACCCAGGTGCTGCGATGGGCCCCTAGGTCATCAGTTGTCAGTAGACCACCGGTATCACGGACAAACTGCACAATAGCCTGCGCCGTCTCGCCCACATAGAAATCACGGGCACCATATTCAGCGATGCGTCGCAAGGTACGAGCATGGCCAGTGCTGACAAAGCGCTCACCTGCGGCTGGCGCAGTGCCACCGGGCGCAAACGTGGGCAAAAACCCGGCATACTCCGCGCCCGAACGCAGCCGCGCTTCGGTGACGGCACGCCCCCAGTTATGCGCCACCACTGGTGCGACCGGGTGGCCCTGCTCGGCATAGGTGATCGCGGGCTGTAGCACCTGTGCCCAGGGCAACGCACCAAAACGCGCATGCAGATCGGCCCAGGCCGCCGGTGCCCCCGGCACCGTGACCGTCAGCCAGCCATGGGTCGGCATAGATGAGTATCCAGCCTGCTGCACCGTCTCAACCGTTAGCGCCGCCGGTGCGCGGCCCGATCCGTTCAGTCCATGCAGGCGCGTGCCGTCCCACACCAGCGCAAACGCATCACCGCCAATCCCGTTCGAGGTCGGCTCCAGCACCGTCAGGGCGGCGGCAGTGGCAATGGCCGCGTCAACAGCCGTGCCGCCCTCCTGGAGCATCGCCAGGCCGGCCTGCGCCGCCAGCGGCTGACTGGTTGCCACACAGCCGTTGCTGGTGACAAGGGGCATGCGTTGTGAGAAATAAGGTAAGTGCAGTAGATTGTTAGGCATATGTAGAAAATTAATTCTTACAAATACGACTTCAAGTCATGAAAATACATATTACTTGACGCCCGTCCCTGCGGCCGCAGACGAAACGCGGCCGCAGAAGGTCGAAGTCACATTGATATAAGAGCCTGTCTAAAAAATATGCGCTAGATAAGCGCCCATTATGGCTGTGGATCGGCTGGTGCAGCGGTTGCAAGCCACTGCTCCAGGTCACTGATGCTGGTGAAATCAAGCAGTGCATCGGCCAGATCGAGCAAGCGATCTGCGTCCAGCGTCTGCACGCGGGCCGTCATATCCGCTGTGAGCGGGCCGCACCGCCGGGCGAGTTGCCGCAGCAACAACGCTCGCCGCTCCTGCTCCTGTCCCTCTTCGCGTCCTTCTTGCCGTCCCTCTTCGCGTCCTTCTTGCCGTCCTTCTTGCCGTCCCTCTTGCCATCCTCGGTTGTATCCCTGCTGACGCAGTTTGCGCATCATCGGCGTTTCAGGCAAGCCATAATCTTGAGTTATCATCTGTTCTGCCATCGTCGCTATCTCCTCATCCGAACATAACAGCAGCAACTCTTCCAGCAGGCGCTCACGCTGTTCACCCTGTGTCTCGTGTACCAGACGCGCCACGGCCTGCGATACCGTCTGTTCTGGCTGCTGCACATCCGGGTTTGCCCAATCAATGCCAGCAGCGCCGGTCGCTCCGTCTTAAGCAGTTCCTCGCCATCCAGTTGCCACAGATGCAGCACATCATAGCGCCACGATAACCGCACCTGCCCCTCCAGGTCATAGCGCACATGCTGGCCGGTATCCCGTGCCCCGCGCCCCCCAGATAGATCACCACGCTGTAAATCGGGAGATCGCGATACGTCAGAATCATGCGTGTATTGTATTCCAGCAAGCGTAACGGCACTGGTTTGTGACTGCCCAACCCCTGGAATTCGATATGCAAGATCAGTTCGCGTCCATCGTCCAGCGTGACAAAGAGTACCTGGTCGGTATCAATCGGATCGGGGATGGCCGTCAACTCACCAGGCCGGGTGGTTACACGGCGCACAGGCTGATTGAGCAGCCAGGTGGCGAAATCGGCTGCCGCCAGCGCCAGTAAGCGCTTGAGTGGATGATCGGTCTCGGCCATCGTATGTGCCTCGTTGCTTCAATAGAATAAACGTTTGTTCCATTATAGCATACCAGAGGATGTTATGACGGGCACTGTGCGTAATAGAACAGGTCAGCACGTCAATGTGTTAAGCGCTCAACACACCGTTCTTACCAGAACTTCCAGCGTGACTGTATCGGTTCAGGGGAGGGTGGATCAATCGGGAGATCGGCTAGAATAGCGATGGGGGTATCGTGTACCATCGCTGTCGCCGCTGTGTCACCAATCAGGTTGGCAGCCAGACGTCGCGCCTGCGCTATGAGCGGCATACGGTTCACATGTGGGCCATGGGCATCGGAGGCGATAACCTGCACCAGCGCGTGGGACACCAGCGCCTCTGCCAGACGCTGAATGCGCCTGCCCTGGCTGCCGGTTAACGCATCGGCCGTAAGTTGCAGCAACACCCCCCGCTCAATCAGCGGGATGAGCACATTCGGATTATCCTGTACGACCTTGATCCGCTCCGGGTGGGCAAGCAGTACCCGATAGCCCGCAAGCTGTACAGCAAAGACCGCCTGTTCAAGCATCGACAGCATAATATCGTTCCCAAATTCAAGTAGGATGGTGTAGGTGTGTCCATAAGTCAGCAATTCACCGGCCTTGATACGCTCTGGCACATCGGATTCATAGAAGATCTCCGTACCGGGCACAATCGTCAACGGCAAGTCAGCCTCAGCCAGAGCATCACGCAACAGCGTAACACGTTGCTGCACCAGATCCACACTGTACACCCAACTCACGCTACGGCTCGTTCGTCCATGCGGGGTCGCAGCAGTGGTGGTGATACCATCGGCTAATGCCACCCGTACCATTTCGAGGGCCATCCCTAGTGAGGTCGGGCCATCGTCCAGGTTGGGCAGGATATGACAGTGTAAATCAATCATGATCTTCAGGTATAGTAGCCATAGCCCGCCTCCTGACGAGCATTGTTGAGTATCACGCCCACAATATTAGCCTTGACCTTCTCGAGCAAGCGACGTGCTTCGCGGGCACGGTCACGACGCGTTTTACCAGCTTGTAGTACCAGCAACACTCCATCGAGACGGGTTGCCAGCACAGCCGCGTCGGTAACGGCAATGACGGGCGGCGTGTCAAACAACACCATATCGGCTTCTTCGCGCAGACGAGCAATCAGCGCCTCCATGCGCCGTGAGCCGAGCAAATCAGCCGGGCGGGGAGGCAGCGGGCCGCTGGCAAGCAGGCTTAAACCAGGCACACTGGTCTCCAGCAATGGCAGTGGGGCCGTTTCCTCCTGCAAGATCATACTGGTCAGGCCGACCTGATTGGGCAAATTGAACAGCGTGTGCAGAGTGGGCCGGCGCAAATCACAGTCCACCAGAATAACACGCTGTTCAGCCTGAGCCATCGTCACTGCCAGGTTGGCCAATGTGGTACTCTTGCCCTCATCAGGGGCGGTGCTGGTTACCAGCAGTGTGTGGAGCGGTTTATCGAGGCTCGAGAACTGAATGTTTGTACGTAACGTACGATAAGCCTCGGCTGCGGGTGACTTCGGATCACGCAGCGCAATCAGGGGTGATGTGGTTGTTCCGTTGGATAGCAAAAGCCTTCCTCTATAACTAGGGATCAATCGTCGGAATAGTGCCCAGGGTGGTAATGCCCACAAAACGCTCGACGTCGGCACTATTTTTCAACGTATCGTCCAGGAATTCCAGCACAAACGCGAGCAGCAAGCCCACCACTACCCCCAGGATCAAACCCGCCAGTACATTAATCCGCGTATTGGGCCGTACCCCAATCAAGCGAGCGCTCTGAATGCGGGTGACATTAATGCGATCCGTGCCTTCGAGATGAGCATTGATGCGGGTGACTTCTTCTTCGAGACGCTGGCCGATCGCTTCAGCGATGGCCTGGGCCTGGGCTTGAAACCGATGATCCGCCTCGATCACAATCTTTTGATCATCCGGTTGTGGGCGCACAAACACATCGCGTAGCAACCGCTCACCGGATACATCCAACTGGATCTGCTGGCTGATCTGTTCTAGCGCGTCAGGCTGGAGCACCAGTTCACGATAGACGTTCATCTGGTTACGCAACGTCAGGCTAAGACCCTGATCGGTGCGGTTTGCCAGTACCAGATACACCACCTGCGCCCGAAAGGTTGGTGCCTGGAGCTTGCTCACGCCATAGGCCGCCACGGCTGCTGCCAGCGCTGTGAGCAGAATAACCCACCAGCGTTTCGTCAGTACACCAATATAATCTTGAAGCTGCATATTACCCACTCACTCTTCGCACCGCACGATAAAGCACGGCGTCGAGTATCGCATCACGCATCATTTATTCTCTAGGGATAACGCCAACAACGTGCAATCCCATCCACTCCTCAACCTGGCGTGGCTCACGTAGGCGGTCATCAAGATAGTGCAGCACAAAGGCCAGCGCAATCGCAGCCACGAGAGCCAGTCCCATCCGTGCACCTACATTCGCCACCACCTGTCGTCGGCTATGCAGCGGTACTGCATCCCCTGGCTGATCGAGCAGCGCCACATTCAACCCGTTGTTCTCCTCGGTAGCGCGATCCCAGTACTTCAGTCCATACTCTTCGAGCGCCGCCAGCGCCCCACGCAGGATCGCCACTGCTGCCTGGGGCGTGCTGGCCCGTGCCGAAAACGTCACAGTACGATGGAACGACTGCACACTCAGGCCCTCCAGAACTGTCCCTGGATCAATGGCATAGCCCTGTGCCGTCGCCAGAGCACTCGCGTCCTGCGCAAATGCCATACTACTGACGACTTGCGGCAGATCATCCAGCACAAACTCGGAGTTGAGCCAGGAATAGTTCAGGTTAAAATCGGGAAATCCAGCCTGCGAGTCACGCAGTATAGGCGTCTGAGTAATAATGGCACGGGCGGTAGCAGCATAGCGTTGTGGCTGACGCGAAGTAACCAGCAAGGTGATCACGCCCGTAAGAACAGGGAGCAACATAATCAGGAGCCAGAAGCGGCGCATAATTGTAAAATAGTAACGTAGTTGCATAGCTGTCGATTCACCTGAATCCGTTAGATTCGGGGGTCAGCGTGTATGTAAAGGGTAAGGTGCGCTGGCGAATGACGCTATCAATAAAACTGCGCATCCGTTCAATAAACACCGGATAACCAAAACCCTCGGCATGCTGGCGGATGATCGTTGCATCATAGGGATCGCAACGCGATGCAGCCACTGCTGCCGCCAGTGCCGCCGCGCTGTGATGGTAGAAAAAGCGCCCGGTGACACCCTCGATCACTGTCTCCAGCGCGCCACCAGCAGCATAGGCAATGACTGGACGGCCAGCCGCCATAGCTTCCAGCGGCGTGATACCGAAATCTTCGGCACCGGGAAAGATAAACGCCCGGCATTTCGCAAACAACTCCCGGCGCTGCCGTTCATCTACCCAACCCAGAAACTCGATATTCGGCCCGGCCAGTGCTTGCAATGCCGCCCGATCACGCCCATTGCCAAAGATCTTGAGCGGTAACCCCAGCTTACTAAACGCTTCCACAGCCAGACTGAGGCGCTTGTAAGGAATGAGTCGCCCCCCAGCCAGATAAAACTCCTCCGCTGGACAGCACGGGAAGGGTGGTAACTCCACAGGCGGGGGTATAATCGTCGCCGAACGCCCATAGTAGCGTTGTATCCGGCCCGCTACCTCCTGCGAGTTCGCAACAAAGGCATCGACTCGAACCACAGTCGTCACGTCCCAGAGTCTAACATAGGTCAGCAAAAAGGGCAAGATACGGCCCTGCATGCCATTGATCGCCTCACGCTCAACATAGTCGTGCATACGCCAGGCAAACCGCATTGGGGTGTGGCAGTAGCAGATATGTACAGCGCCGGGATGGGGGATCACCCCTTTGGCATAGGCGCTACTGCTGCTCAGGATCAGGTCATAGCCGCTTAAATCAAAGCTTTCAAACGCGGTAGGATATAACCAGAAATAACGGCGGAAGTGTTTCTTCCAACCCGGCAAATGTTGCATAAACGATGTGCGAATGTCCCAGGTGCGATATGCTTGCGGCATGACCTCCGGGTCATAGATCGATGTATAGACCGGCGCAGTGGGATACAGAGCATGCAATGCCTCCAGAACGCGCTCGGCCCCACCATACTGGTTCAAGTAATCATGAATAATTGCAACACGCATCTAGATTATCACCGCACTACAGCCAGATCGAACCCAACATCGCAGCTTTCGGCGGTAGTATACTACAGACCGCGCCATAGATAAAGTGACCGCTTATTGCACGTGTCGTCTCGTCGTTCGCCTTTTCGTCTGTGGCACAACCGTACCTTCCAGCGTTGGAACGTTCCAGGGTGCCATCATCCCAACGCTGCACCGCTGCTGAAAGCGAAAAAGACCTGGCTTCGAGCAACCGCGGCCATCCTGTTAATTTAATCATTGGCATCAACCAGCCGCGCACCGGAACCAACCCTATTCATCAGAGTAAACTGCACTTCCGGTAATGTCGCCAATCGCTCCTGGACAATGAACCGGTTCCGCTCCTCGCAAATGACGTGGACGTTTGGGCCAGCATCGATCGTGAAGTAGGCTTCCAACCCTTGCTCACGCCAGGTACGAACAGCATGGATGACCGCCATCGTGCCTGCATTCCAATAGAACGAGGGCGGGGACTGAGTCATACAGACCACATGCATCGAGACAGCATCGGCCTCCATCGTGATGCCCAACAGCGTCAGATCGCGCTGCATAATCGCCGTGCGCGCCGCATCCAACCGCTGCTGGATACCTTCCAGCCGCACCCCAAAATAGGGACTGGTGACAGCCAGATGGTGATTCTCGGCACTCCCGATCTTTTTGGCCTGTGTGTCAACCACGGCCACGACATCGACCAGATCCCAGTGTTCTGGCGGCGCGATCGACTCGGCAAAACTGGTCAGGTCATCACCGTTGTGCCACTCGACATAGCCAGTGGGAATGGAGCGACTGGCCGAACCACTGCCGCTACACCGAGCCAAGCGCGACAGAGTACGTTCGTCCATATCTAACCCCAGCGCAGACACGCCGGCCAGAGTCAGAGCGGCAAAGGCGGCAGCAGAGGAGGCAATACCGACATTGGCGGGAAAGTTATTGCTCGAAGTCACGTGAGCGCGGGTCGTTACGCCTGCCAGCGCTCGCATACGATCCAGGTGCGCCACCACGCGCTCACGTGGTCGCCCGACGGCCACTTCTGGTGGACGCGCATACAGCGTTAACATCACGTGATCACGCTCCAACGCCGGGTCAAACCGAACGCTCGTGGTTGTCAGGCATGCACTGAGATTCATCGAGAGTGAGCCATTATAAGGCAACGTCTTTTCGGCATCACGCATGCCCCAATATTTAATAAAGGCGATATTCGCTGGTGCTATAGCTCTTGCCATTGTATATTCCATGTATTTTGTGTAGACATTGATTCCCTTCTGCGTGAGATCAGGACGACAGAAACCACCTTACTGGGCAGCTCAGTGCCACATCAAGCTCCGGCATATCCGCACGTATCCAGTAGGAAATAGGAGAGAGAACAGGGAAAGAGGAAATAGCGGTCTGGTGCAATACCTTGCTCCTATTTCCTTGCAGATTCTATAGCCTTACACCCGGTTCCATCCCGCTGCCCCTGATGTACCACAGTCCAGGACACGCACTTAGCGTCGCTTATAATTCGGTGCCTCTTTGGTAATCGTTACATCGTGAGGATGACTCTCTACCAGACTGGACATACTGATCCGAATAAACCGTGCATCACGGCGTAGCGTCTCGATATCTGGTGCCCCTACATAGCCCATTCCGGAACGCAGGCCACCGATCAGCTGAAAAACCGTATCTTTCAGCGGGCCTTTATAGGGCACCATACCCTCAATGCCCTCGGCCACCAGCTTGCGCGCTTCCATATTCTGAAAGTAGCGATCGCTGCTCCCCTGCTGCATCGCCCCGATGCTCCCCATGCCACGATAGCTCTTATAGGAACGCCCTTCATACAAAATGGTCTCGCCAGGACTCTCTTCCGTGCCCGCAAACAAAGAACCGATCATCACACTATGCGCACCCGCCGCCAGCGCCTTGGGAATGTCGCCACTGTACTTAATGCCTCCGTCGGCAATCACCGGTATCCCCATCCGTTCAGCGGCACGGGCACAATCAGTGACAGCCGTAATCTGGGGCATACCTGCCCCGGAGACCACGCGGGTGGTGCAAATTGACCCTGGCCCCTGGCCCACCTTCACCGCATCAACCCCGCGTTCGATCAATGCCATCGTTGCTGCTGCGGTCGATACATTACCAGCAATGAGCTGGGTGGCACTAAACTCTTCGCGGACGCGGGTAACAGCATCCAGGACTGCCTGCGAATGACCGTGCGCCGTGTCGATACACAGCACATCGACGCCGGTGCGTACCAGTGCTGCCGCTCGCTCCAGATAGTCGCCACTCGTGCCGATTGCCGCACCGACACGCAGCCGTCCCTGTTCGTCTTTACACGCATGTGGATGCTCGATCTGCTTCATAATATCCTTGACCGTGATCAGCCCACTGAGCTTACCACGATTATTGACAACCAGCAACTTCTCAATCCGATGGCGATGCAAGATTTCCTTGGCCTGCTCGAGCGTGGTACCTTCAGGAACGGTCACCAGGTTCTTGCTCGTCATCAATTCATGCACCGGACGAGCACGATTTGTCTCAAAACGCAGATCGCGATTGGTTAAAATACCGACCAGTTCCCCATCCTCGGTGGTGATGGGCACGCCGCTAATCCGATATTCGGACATCAAATCCAGCGCATCACCAACAGTTTTATCTGGTTGCAGAGTGATTGGATCGGTGATCATCCCGCTCTCGGAACGCTTGACTTTGCGTACCATCTCGGATTGTTTCTCAATCGACATATTTTTATGGATAAAGCCCATACCGCCTTCACGGGCCAGACCAATTGCCAGGCGAGTTTCCGTCACCGTATCCATCGCTGCACTGACGATCGGAATATTCAGCCGTACCTTCCGGGTCAACCAGGTACTGACATCGACCGTCAGTGGTAATACCTGCGACTCAGCCGGTACCAACAGCACATCATCAAAAGTCAAGCCCTCACGCGCGAATTTATCTTCCCATTTAATAGGCATTGCACTATCCCTCCGTGAGTGATTTTCGTTTCTCTGTCATCAATTCGCACCGTTACAGACGCGACAACTACGTTTATGTAGTAAAATACGATACAAAAAACCCCCATGCGCATCAGGGCGCAGGGGGCGACAACCAGGATCGCAGCTTATGTATTTGTTGTAGCCAGCGGGTATGCATGGCCAGAAGCCCTTAATCAATGGGGCAATATGGTACACAAGAATACACTATTTACTATACCTTGCTCTCGCACTTCCGTCAACTGATGCGGAGGTGATGTATGGGCGGTGTTTTGGCCAGGGGTCATATAACTGGACATACGCGGTGAACAACGTTTTTTCTCTCGGTCACGTCTGCCGCCTACGCACAAGACCCCAAATAAAGGTACTTCATGCACGAATAGGCCGCGCCAACCTGGCGCGAATACATACTGCCATATACCTTTCTCTCAATGATAGTGGGGTAGTAGGAAATAGCAGTCATAAAAGATGAGAAGTGAGGGTTCTCGCCTCTCGCCTCTTGCTAGAGGGAGCCATTGGCGAGAACTGCTCTTTCCTCTGTTCTATCTCCTACTCTCTATCTCCTATTTCCTATTTCCTATTGGGGATAGCCAGAAGGTCGCGTGGAGGCCCTACGCGGCTATCTGCAGCACCGGGCTGCTATCGGATACCGCATCTAACGCCATCCATTGCTCAACCAGCAGCGGACTGTGTTGACGCATCCACCCTGACAGCCAGCGTCCCTGACCCAGCAAATCGAGGTGATATTCGATCGAACCTTCGAGTGTCGAGGTCACCCGCCCCAGTGCGCCCTGCAGCCACATCAGTTCAATCAGTTCTGGCAATGTTTCAAGTTCTCGCCGTGTCAACGGCACAACCCGCATATACGCCGCCAGTATGCGTGTGGCACGTTCAGGGTGCAGTGGCCCCTTAAACACTCCCCATAGAAACTGGCCGGCATAACTGGTATCGGTGGCAAAGCTTACCAGGGTATCCGCCAGATCCACAATGCGTGCATCCCAGGCAATCTGGTCATAATCAAGCAATGCGACAACCCGGTTGCCCGCAAAGCGTAGATTATCGGCATGCATATCGCCATGGATTATGCGGTGTGGCAGGCGCGTATAAGAAGGTATATCCAGCGCAGCACGCAGTTGCGCAGCACGAGCGTCATACCAGGTTAACGACGGCCACAGGTCGCCCATCACATCGCATTCCATCAGGCGCTCAGTCAGACCTTGAATACAACGGGGGCTATAGCGAGGAATCGCCTCACCAGGCATACGGTCAAGCTCCTGCACAATACGATGATAGTGCGCCAGGGTAGTTCCGATGCTGGTAAGCTGCTGCGGTTGATCCGGATTATAATCTTTCCCCTCAACAAAGAGCTGTACTTCATAGAGTTGCCCATCAAGTTTCAGCATTGTCGTGCCATTCCTGGTAGGAATGAGCGCCGGGACAGGGAAGTTGTGTTCATACAGATGAGCAATCAGAGCGTGCCGATAACGATGAAATGCCTCGTTGACGTGATGCTGGTTGCGTCGAACGACGAATCGTCCATAGGTTGTTTCGACAAAAGCCGTTGCGTTTACGTTGCCCTGACAGGTCGGCGTTACACGCTGGATGGTGCCGAGATCATAGTGAGTTAATACGGTTTGTATATGGGCTGTGGTTAACATAGTTTTATCCAGATTGAGCTAGTCAGATCACCAGAGTTGCCTCCTTAAACTACGGAACACGGCTCCCACACAGCTCCAGTATAAAGGAAAAATTTCACGAGCGCATAGGCCTTTTGGGGGAATTCGCTATAGGCCATGAGATGAGGCGAGAGGCGTGAAGCGTGCGGCGTGCGGCGTGCGGGTTCTCGCTTCTCGCTCCGCGCTTCTCGCTCGTCGTTCGCATACAACGTTACTGCTCACCCCTGGGGGAAAGATCGGCTTGCTGTCCCGGTCTCATCTTCTAGGTGAAATTCCTGCTCCCGAAATGTGAACAGTTCCCGTACCTCCTGATATTGACAGGATCCTGAGTATCAGGTATGCTGACTTGATCATCGTCATTAAAGGTTATTCCGATTTGTTTTCTCGCAGTACGCGGTTACTCTTTCTTTCGGACGCGATGCCCGCAGTTGAGGGAAGAGGAGAGAGGAGTGAGAATAGAGACTTCTCACTTCTCTCTTCTTGAACAGCGCAACAGTCTGCGGGCCGCGCTGCCCATGCTCAGTGAGAATAGAGACTTCTCACTTCTCACTTCTTGAACGACTACATCGAAATAACCTTACATTTATTGCACCGCTTGTCAGAATGGAGAAACACATGCAGATTGGTCTCGATTTTGGCACCACGAATTCGAGCGTTGCCGTGTATGATGGGCAACATTTGCGCCTGATACCGATTGACTCGGTCAACGCCAATCCATATATCTTACGTTCGACCCTGTTTATCAGCCGTGACGGAGTGCCATATATTGGACGAGAGGCAATTAATCGCTTCACGGCAGGCAATGTTGGACGCGAGATCGATTATGCCTGGACATATATTGGTGATGCCGAAGTGACACTGGCCGATGTGGGCACAGTTGTCCAGGCACTCTATGTCACCGTAGATGCGAACGCCCCTGGACGGTTGTTTCAGTCGCTCAAAACCAGTCTGCGTGACCGCACCTTTAAGGACACCAATGTCTTTGGTATCCGCTATACCCTTGAGGCGCTGATTGCCATTGTGCTACGCATGATCCGTGAGCGGGTGGAAGCCTACCTGGATATGCCAGTGACCAGCATGGTGATCGGGCGACCCGTTCACTATGCACTGGATGCCCAGGCTGACTATCTGGCATTTCAGCGGATGCAAGACGCCTGTGCTGCTGCTGACCTGCCCAATGTGACGTTTATCGAGGAGCCAACTGCTGCCGCTCTATCATATGCCCGTGGTCTTCGGGGAACCGAGCGGCGGGTGCTGGTGTTTGATTTTGGCGGTGGTACACTGGACGTGACAATTATGCTGCTTGACCGGCAGGGTAATCGCGTGTTTCTTGCCACCGATGGCGTGCCGGTAGGTGGCGATCTGCTTGATCAACGATTGATGATGGGCCGACTATTGCCCCACTTTGGTGCAGGAGCGACGCTGGGGCCGCGACGGCTGCCTTTTCCCGCGCATGTGATCGAACACCTGGCCGAATGGCAAACGATTGTTGATCTGACACATCCCCGATATCAGACGATTATCGAAGAGGGGATTGCCCTGAGTGATAAACCTCGCGAGATGCGGGCATTACGGTCACTGGTACGCCAGAATTATGGATTACCCTTGTATGAGAAGGTGGAAGCAGCCAAGGTACAACTCAGCGAGCAGACAGAAACGATTTTGCAGATGCAGATGGGCGAGATTGATTTTACAGAGCGGATTCCGCGCTGGGATTTCGAGCGGTTAATCGGGCCAGATGTGCGCACGGTTGAGCGCTGTATTGACCGCGCCCTGGATGCGGCCGGGTTGCAAGCAGACGATATAGATGTCGTGTTACGCACCGGTGGATCATCACGTATACCACGCTTTGTGCGTATGCTCACCGAGAAGTTTGGCGCAGCACGGTTGCAGGAGATGGATGTGTTTACCGGTGTGGCTTCCGGTCTGGCGATAGCAGCGTGGGAACGTGCCGGTGCATAGGGGATACGGTTCATCGCCTGCAATCTGTTTCCTGTAACCTGATATGATATAAGAAAGGAAATCCATGCCCAGAGCCTCCTTTGCGGAACAACTGAACGAGAGTCTATCGGTGCTGCACGCGCTCCATGCGCAGACTGGCACCATCGAACAGATCATCGCGTTAATCTGCGCGGCGGTGTTACGCGGACAGACGATTTTTAGCTGTGGCAATGGCGGCAGTGCGACCGATGCGTTGCATCTGGCAGAAGAACTGGTTGGGCGCTATCGTAGCAACCGCCGCCCGTTGCCCGGCGTATGCCTGGGAGCTGATGCGCCCGCACTGACGTGTATCGCCAATGATTTTGGCTTTGAGCAGGTTTTTGCGCGACAGTTGCTGGCGCTCGCACGACCAGGTGATGTGCTGGTTTGTTTTAGCACCGGTGGCACTTCGCCGAACATCCTTGCTGCGCTGCAGGCTGCCACAGAACGCGAGGTGATCCGCATAGCCCTGCTGGGCAAAGATGGTGGTATGGCGCGTGCCCTGGCCGATCATGCCATCGTGGTTGCCAGTCACAGCAGTGCCCGCATCCAGGAGGCACACACACTGCTCCTGCATGCAATCTGTGAAGAAATTGAACAGGCCATCACCACCTGATAGCACGGTCACCAGGCTTAGGAAATAGGAGCGAGAACAGGGAAAAAGGAAATAGTACTCTGGCGCAATAGCTCGCTATTTTCTCTTCCTGACTTCCATTTCCTCTCTCCTATTTCCCATGGTATGATGGTGGTGCTTGCGAGCAACCCACAGGTACGGTACCGACCATATCGTCTCCCAATCAGCGTTGATTGTAATCGTGTGCATGAAAAAGACAATGAACGATGCCTGTGACACGATTATGCAGAACAGACAACAGTATTCGTGATCATGAAAGTGAGGAGAATGTCCGTGGATCGCATTCTGGTATCGGAGAAGATTGCGCCAGAGGGACTGGCGGCACTGCAGGCGGCGGCTGAGGTAGATGTACGACTGGATCTGGATAAAGCCCAACTTCTGGAGGTCATATCAAACTATGATGCACTGGTGGTGCGCAGTGCTACCAGAGTGACGGCACAGGTGATTCAAGCCGGTACGCGCCTGCGAGTGATCGGCCGTGCTGGCTCAGGGGTGGATAATATTGATGTTGATGCCGCCACGCAGCATGGGATCATCGTTGTCAATGCGCCGGCATCAAACAACGTCGCCGTCGCTGAGTTAACGATCGGACTGCTCATTAGCCTGGTGCGACAGATCCCCCAGTCACACAGTTCGGTACAGGCCGGGAAGTGGGAACGTAGCAAATTCATGGGCCGTGAAGTCCGTGGTAAGACTCTGGGACTGATTGGTCTGGGTCGTATTGGTTCGGAGGTAGCACGACGGGCGCGTGGACTGGAAATGCACGTACTCGCTTTTGATCCGGTGGTATCATTTGATCGCGCCACACAACTGGGGGTCGAGATCGTCACACTGGACGATCTGCTGGCGCGGAGTGATGTGGTTTCGCTGCACGTACCTCTAGTTGATAGTACACGCAACCTGTTTGATGCCACGCGCATTGCCCAGATCAAGCCCGGGGGCTACTTGATCAATGCCAGCCGCGGCGGCATTGTAGATGAGGCGGCACTACGGGCGGCTCTCGATTCGGGCCACTTGAGCGGCGCAGCGCTTGATGTCTACAGCAACGAGCCACCAGTAAACCTGGATCTGCTCCACCATCCGCACCTGATCACCACGCCACATCTCGGTGCCTCGACTGAAGAAGCACAGACGCTCACGGGTACCGATGTGGCTGAGGGTGTACTGGCAGCGCTGGCCGGTGGCACCCCACGCTATGCAGTCAATGCGCCGTTCGTGGCCCCCGAAGCCTGGAGTGTGCTAGAACCCTATATTCGGCTGGGACGGCAGATGGGTGCTCTGTGTCAGCACCTGATCAACGAGCCAGTACGTAGCTATGATTTTGAGTATGCTGGCGAGCTAGCAACAGTTGATACCCAACCCGTGCGACTGGCGATCTTGCAGGGCTTGCTGGCCTCCACCAGTGAGCAGCGGGTGACACCGGTGAATGCGCCACTGATTGCCCGTGAGCGTGGCATGCGGATTACTGAGCGTTCCAATCCAGAGGCACAGAACTATGCCGGGTTGCTCGTCGTGCGGGCAATGACAGCCGGGCATGAGCGGGTATTCTGTGGTACCGTGCTACGTGGTGAGCCACATATTGTCCGGGCCGATGGATACTGGGTCGATTTTGTCCCCAGCGGGCCAATGTTAATTACCTACCACCGTGATCGTCCAGGTATGATCGGGCAGGTAGGTCTTCTGCTAGGCAGGGCCGATGTGAACATTTCAGGGATGTATGTTGGTCGTATGGCCCCCCGTGAGCGCGCTATGATGGTACTCACTCTCGATGAACCGGCCCCGGACGATGTGATGAGTCAGATCCGCGCCGAGCCAGATATTGACCAGGCCTATTGCGTCACGTTATAGGTATCCACGATGGTGATCACGTGCTAATCGTATGGTGCTGGTCGTTCATCCCTATGTAGTGGAAACAGGTAGCACCCACAACGGTGCAGAATGAGCGTTATGTATTCTCTGATAACTACCGATGAACCCGCACTCCGGGCGTTTTTATCCGTGTTCATCGATAGTTTATTCCCTATGACTCGATAGATTGATATTTGCCTCCTGGGTTCTCCTATGGTATGCTGGTAAACGGTCATTAACTTTCGCGCTCCGGAGGAGCGCGTACCTGACTTTCGTGCTCTAGAGGAGCGCGCACCAGGAGCGCGCATCAGGTTTGTGGACTATTGGAATGTACTCAACAAACAGCAGGCTAGTAATTATAGCTAGAGACATAAAGGTAAAGGTACGGTATGGCTTATCGTGGGGTGATGCAACCGAACGCCCGCCAGCGGCAGAACTCACGTATAGGTGAGCGTATTATTCATCTCATCTTGCTGGCAGCTACGTCTATCTCGGTCTTGACCACCTTTAGCATCGTCTATTCGCTTCTTAATGAAACTACCGCGTTTTTTAGCGCCGTGCCCCTCACCGCTTTCCTGTTTGATACAGAGTGGACACCGCTGTTCTCCAATAAACGGTATGGTATCTGGCCGTTAATCACCGCAACCTTTGTAACATCACTGATTGCTATGTCTGTAGCAGTGCCGGCAGGCCTGCTGGCTGCACTGTATTTGAATGAATTTGCCCCCGAACGATTCCGTGCATTCGTCAAGCCTGCACTCGAAATACTGGCCGGTGTGCCAACCGTGGTCTATGGCTATTTTGCGCTGATCACGGTCACACCATTCCTCCAGCAGTTCATTCCAGGAATGCAAAGCTTGAATATGCTATCGTCGGGCATCGTTATGGGTTTCATGATTTTACCCATGGTGCTGTCGTTAAGCGAAGATGCTCTGGCTGCCGTCCCTCAGACATTACGTGAAGGTGGGTATGCACTGGGGGCCACACGCTTCGAGGTCGCTATGTGCATTCTCTTACCAGCTGCGGCATCCGGGGTGGTAGCTGCTATTATTCTGGCTCTGTCGCGAGCAATTGGAGAAACGATGATCGTTGCCATTGCGGCCGGGCAAAATCCATTGTTGACATTTGATCCGCGCCAATCAGCCGCAACCATGACTGCCTATATCTTGCAGGTCAGCCTGGGTGATACGCCCTATGGCTCGCTCGGTTACTATACGCTCTATACCGTCGGTATGACACTGTTTCTATTGACGCTTGTGATGAATCTGTTTAGTACCTGGTTTATTCATCGCTTCCGTGAGGTCTATGAATAATGAGCATTCCAGATCATAGCCCGACCATCGAGAAACAACTCTCTCTGGCAACCCGATCCCGGCCTCAGACAAAGTATCGGTATCGGCGGCGGCTATTCAATATCGTCTTTCACCTACTGGGATTGATCAGTATCGGCGTCGGTTTTGCTATCATCGGCATTCTCTTTGTCTCCATTTTCAATCAGGGTATCACACGTCTGAACTGGGATTTCTTGACCAGCTTTGACTCGCGCTTTCCGGATCGGGCCGGGATTAAAGCCGCGCTGGTTGGGACATTCTACGTAATCAGCCTGGCCATTGTGGTTGCGTTTCCGCTTGGTGTGGCATCAGCCATCTATCTGGAAGAGTATATTCGAACGAACTGGTTTAGTCGCATTATTGACGTTAATATCAGCAATCTTACGGCGGTGCCATCGATCATCTACGGGTTGCTCAGCTTACAAATATTTATCCGCTGGATGAACCTGGGGCGAGGCCTTCTGACCGGGGCGCTAACGCTGGCCTTGCTGGTGCTACCAATGATTATTATTGCCTCTCGTGAAGCGATCCGCGCTGTCCCTCCCGGCTTACGTGAGGCATCGTATGCACTGGGTGCCACCCGCTGGCAAACCACCTGGCATCATGTGCTGCCGCTGGCGCTCCCTGGCATTCTAACCGGCGTGATACTGGCGGTTTCGCGGGCTATGGGTGAAACTGCGGCCTTGATTACGATCGGGGCGCTGACATTTGTTATGTTCCTTCCAGGCCATGTGCTTGACACATTCACCGTCCTGCCAATTTTGATTTTTAACTGGACATCGCGGCCGCAGGATGAATTTCGCAGTGCCGCCTCTGCTGCTATTATGGTACTCCTGGCGTTAGTACTGACCGTTAATGCTGCCGCCATTATTTTGCGTCAGCGTCTCCGTCGTCGCTGGTAACCGTTATCGAGAAGCGAGAACCCTCTCTTCTCACTCCTCTCTTCTCACTCCTCTCTTCTCACTCCTCTCTCCTCTTCTTCTCCACTGCCACAGGCAGAACCGGTCGGTACCGGTAGATGACCTGCCGCGTATACCCTGTCAGTACTCCACGTTCCGCGATACTTGCCGGCAGTGGTTTCCCGCTCTCCCTCTCAATAGTGAAGCCATATTTGCTCCTTTCTGACGCTTCGTAATGATTCTGTCACCCAATTTAATATTCCCTTAATCTTTTCTTTAACAAAGAATAAAGAAACTTGTGTATTCTGTTTTTAATAGGACAGATGTAACCCGTTCAAGTGGAATGGTGTAGCGGCAACCTATCTCTCCCGGCGGTTCTTTTTAGAAGGTTTCGCCGGAACCTGCGGCTCCCCCAACCCACGTGGGTGAGCGTTTCCCTGAAAAGTTGCTGACTGATACAGCAAGCCTGAATTGTGCAGCACCGGATTTCAGGCTTTCGTCTGGATCTCGCTCTGTCCGGGCTTTTGCCGGGATTCCTATGTACCATCGAGATAGGCTTTGTTTTACATAGTCGCTGTGGGCTTTGGACGGCTATAAGCGACCTGTAATTATAGGACAAATATGCACATCATTGACCAGCCATTGCCGACTCATTAGTTTTTATTATGATTTTTATGTCAATAATAGCTTATCTGACGTCGTAAAAAAGGTATTCTATGAGTACTATTTTTCACGGTTTCAAGCGATGCGTCTTCGTACACACAAATGTCAGCAAAGAATGCACCGGATTGAACGATCATAAACTCGTCGCCTTATTTCGTAAGGAGAACCTATGCCCGGCCAGTTGTTATCCCATTCTATGGTCAGATACATTTCCACAATCTATGTTGGGTTGCTACTACTTACTGGGTGCGGAAATCTGTGGTCGCCTGATCAGAATCGCTCCGGTGCTGCCAATGAGCCGACCGCAACCAGCAGCGCCGTCGCTACAGAGACTGTAGCAACAACTGCGCCAGACTTGACCAGATTATCAGGCACTATCGTGATTGATGGCTCCAGCACGGTGTTTCCGATCACCCGAGCTGTGGCCGAAGAATTTGCCCAGCTTGCCCCACAGGTGCGCGTTAGTGTCGGTATCTCTGGTACCGGTGGTGGTTTTAAGAAATTCTGTAATGCCGAAACCGATATGTCGAATGCCTCACGTCCCATTCGGCCAGAGGAGATTGAGGTCTGCGAAAATAACGGGATTGATTTTATTGAAATACCCATTGCCTATGATGGCCTTTCGGTCGTTATCCATCCACAGAATAATTTTGCTACCTGTCTGACCGTGGAGGAGTTACGCCGGATCTGGCAACCCGAAGCCCAGGGAACAATTACTAGATGGAATCAAATCCGCCCCGATTTTCCGGATGAACCACTCACCCTGTTTGGTCCAGGCACTGATAGTGGTACGTTTGATTATTTCACCGAGGCCATTGTTGGCAAGGCCAAAGAAAGTCGTGGTGATTATCAGGCAACAGAAGATGACGATGTGATTGTATTTGGGGTAGCGAACAATCCCTTTGCGCTCGGCTATCTGGGATATGCGTATGTGGTTGTCAATGTCAACAAGATAAAGCCAGTGGAGATTGATAATGGCGATGGCTGTGTTGCACCATCGTTTGCTTCGATTAGCGATGCCAGCTATCAACCACTGTCACGCCCGCTCTTTATTTACATTAATGCTGCGGCGCTGGAGCGCCCGGAATTAGAGGCGTTTGTGCGCTTCTATTTGAGTGAGGAAATGACGTCGCTGATCAAAACGCCGGAAGTCGGGTATGTGACATTAAAGGACGAACTCTATGCGGCCGGCTTGCAACGCATGGAAAACCGCGAGCTGGGCACGCTGTTTCTGACGGGTGAAGAAGTTGGCGTGACACTGGATCGTTATTTACGCTAAGGCCAGGTTCGTCACTCCATTACGGTTGGGCAACATGGAGAAACGGCGCTCGTCGTTTGACCTGTAGAACGACTGAAGTTGTTTCTCCATTTTACAATTGGTATAGGCGTTCATTATATCGGACACATCTAGTACGACAACGAGACATCCCCTGGGTAGGAGGGTGGGCGGCTTCAACCCGCCGAAACCCCATGCGCGGGGGCCTACGGCCCTCGCGCCCGGCTGTGGTGAAGTCTCGTTGTAATACTAGTTGAGTGATACTGTCACCCTTTTTATTTACTTGCGTGGGAATGGGCCCGTGACAACTCATACGATTGTAAAATCATCACCGATGACATATCTGCGCAAGTACCATCGCTACTTTGCATGGTTCACCACCAGTATCCGGGCCAAAATGATCGGTTCGCTGGTCGTATTGCTGCTATTGACCAATGCAGTCACGACTGTGGTGCTATTGCTGGGCACGGGTGCTATTCGCGAAAGGCTCGTGGATCAACAATTGACCGTTGAGTCGCAATTGCTGCAAGAGGCTCTGGTACAGAGCGAACATGATGCAGTGGCGGCACTCACCATGTTGACCACCGATCCATTACTCATTGCAGCTATCTCCCAGGCCCATAGAGACGGTGAATTTATAGTATCTGAACAACTCTATGAGTCGATCACTGCTGTGCGTGACCGTTTTGCAGTTCAGCAGATGATCGTGATGGATACTGAACGGCAACTGCTGGTTAATGAGACGCTATCTGGATACGAAGCTGTCAATGAACAGGGTCGTCTTTTACTGCCACGTTGTGTGGAACAACAGCGTATTCTGGGTGCTTATACGAATACCCGCTTGTTAATTACCTGTGCGCCGATCCGCAGCAAAACTGGCACCACCATTGCATTTGGGTATGTGATTTTCGATTTGCCGGTGTTGTTCCGGCACCTGCAAGAAACGCTGGCACTCCAGGCCGACCTGGGATTTTATATCAGCGATCAGCGCATTTCGATGATCAGTAGCCAGTCGGTAGGTAATCGCAGTTTTTTCGTTCCGACCAAATCCCGCGACATCAACGTGCCGTTGGGCGATGGTCAGGTGCGGATGAGCTTGCAGGTGAGTCGCCAGGATGTGGATGAAATCATTAATGCCAGCGTGCAGGTGACGCTGATTAGCAGTGGACTGACGCTACTGGCGTTACTGCTGGGAGTCATCTGGCTGGCACACCGCCTGACCCATCCTATCCTCAAGCTCTCGGCTATGGCTCAGGCGGTTGCCGATGGCGACCTGTCACAACGCGTTCATCTGGTACAGCAGGATGAGATCGGGTTGCTGGGGCGTTCTCTTAATCAAGCAACCGACACTATTATGACCTTATTTCAGTCTCAGGAGCGCACAGCCAGCGAACGGCATGCAATTTTACAGAGTATCGCCGATGGTGTTCTGGCGATTGACAAGCAAGCATACATCATGATGATTAATCCCGCTGCGGCTACCTTGCTCAAGCAGGATGCAACTCGCCTGCAAGGACAACCGCTTACCAGGCTACAGGCAACCGATGACCCGGTATTTGTCGTAGGCATCCAGCAGATTATCCAACGGCTGGAGAAAGAGCTGTCTCGGCGGAACCGAGGATCAACCGAGGAGCGCATATCATTGGGAGAACGGGTTGTACGCTTGCGCAGTGCGCCGATTATGGGACAGCGTGGGACAAAGAAGGGGGCTGTCGTTGTCATCCAGGATGTGACTATGATGGTTGAGTCTGAGCAGGCCAAGAGCGCCTTTATTGCGACTGCGTCCCACGAATTGCGCACGCCACTGACCAGCCTGCGTGGCTTTGTGGATCTGCTGGCCCGTTCGGATCGAACCCACATCGCGGAGATGCAGAACCTGGCAATCGATACGATCAAGCGCCAGACCGATAGCTTGATCGTGCTGGTCAATGATTTGCTAGAAATGGCTCGCCTGGAACAGGGTGAACAACAGGCCGAGAACGTTGTGGTTGACCCGGCTGCGATCATCGGTGAAGTCGTTACGATCTTGCACCATTTTGCGGAACAGCGGCAGATCCAACTGGTGGTTACAATCACGCCTGATCTCCCACCACTGTGGATTGATCCCGTGCACCTGCGCCGTATCCTGACCAACCTGGTATCAAATGCGATCAAGTATAGCTACCCGGAGCAAGCCGTGCATATACGGGCCACCCTGTTAGATGATCCGACCGGCTTGCCCAGCCAGCCGCATGCTGCCATGCCCTGGGTACACAGCCAGGAGCGTTCGGTGCTGATCACGGTTGAAGATCGCGGGGTGGGCATTCGGGCCACCGACCAACCCTCCATTTTTACCCGCTTTTTCCGTTCCGAAAATCCCTTGAGTGTTGAGGTGGGCGGCACTGGTCTGGGGTTGGCGATTACCCACTCACTGGTTATGACCCATCAGGGGCAAATTGGTTTCTGGAGTAAAGAGAACGAAGGCAGTTGTTTCTGGGTACGGCTGCCAGCACATAACACGACAGCCACCATACTCACCAGAGAGCGCGAAATTGGTCAAGAGACGGTACCGGTGATTGATACGCGCTGAAGGACAGGCATCATAAGCATACTGCGAAAGAGCGTTGGTACCCAATCTGACGGTGCCCCACCTTATGCTCAGCAAACGTAACTCATAGCACGTACACGAGTTACGTGGTGGTATGGTCAACGCGCCTGTTCACTTACGACTGCATGGAGAAACCAGAAACAGTACGGCTCTGCTGAAGGCAAACAAGACCTTGTGTTCGAGCAACCACAGAACCTGTGTCACTCATACGGAGAGGCCAGATCCTACATCTATGATACATTATCGATCGGCTGCACCAATGGACAATTCGCAAGATCAGGCCATAGTAGCACCAGTTGCACCGAAACAGCAAACTCGGCGTCAGAGGCGAGGGTGGCAATCAGGCGGTATCCGCGCTCGCATCCTGGTACCGCTGATGATCTTGATGATCATTGCGATTGTTGGCAATACCATCAGTTTTCTGCTGAGTACCAACCAGGCGCATGAACGCATTTTACTGCGCGACCTTGATGAAGAAGAACAACGTTTAATTGCTGCCCTGGAGCAGAGTGAACGTGATTTGCGCACTGCCGCCGAAATGATCGTATCTGATACACTTTTACTTGGACGTTTACTTGATGCCCGTGTGCATCAGCGCATTACTTCCGGCGCAGAGATCTTGCCGATTATTGAGGAACGAGTTGCTGCCACACGTGAGCGGTTTAAAGTTGATCAGGCTATGCTCCGCGATCAACATAATCGGGTGCTGGTGAATGTGGCAGCCACTAATCAACCCGTCCATGTCATTCCGCGTAATCTTTTACCTCCCTGTGATACAGTGGAGACGCACGTGATTAACTTTAATCAGATGCACATGATCGTGAGTTGTGCACCGCTGTTCATCTCAGAGGAACAGATTATTGCCTATGCATACACCTTCTTCGATCTGGCAGAACTGCTTGTACGTCTCCAGCGCGACTTGGGTCTGACAGGCCAGGCTACCCTGGTAGACCCTGACACTCCCCTGGTCGAAACTATTGAGTGGCAACCAGATAACGGGATGGCACGATTGATCAAACCACGCCTGGGACAGGAAGTAATAGGCATTCGCCTGCAGATCAGTGAACAGAGTGCCGATGAGATTATCACTCTGGGTTTATCGATCATTCTCATCGGTAACGGTCTGGCGTTGGTGCTGTTGTTCCTGGCCGGTGCCTGGCTAGCGCGTAGTTTTACACGCCCAATTTTCAGCCTGGTTCAGGTGGCGGATGCAGTCACGGCCGGCGATCTATCACGCCGTTCGCGATTGACCAGTTGTGACGAAATCGGGCAGCTTGGCAAGGCACTGGATCACGCCACCGATATGATTGTCCAGTTATTAGACGAACAGGCGCATGCAGTTAGCGAGCGTCAGGCGATTCTGGAAAGTATTGCCGACGGGGTGCTGGCGGTTGATATGGAAGAACGGATTGTCGTATTTAACCCGGCTGCTGGCGAATTACTGCAACAGGATGGAACATATATGATGGGCCAATCACTCAGCCAGCTGGAATTGGCCGCCCCACCTGCGCTCCGGGACGGGGTGCGACAGGTCATCAGTCAGATACGCAGCGAGTTGTATGACACTGACTTGCAGCCAACTGAGGATCAGATAGCCCTCGGCTCACAGATTGTGCGCCTGCAAAGTGCACCTATTCTCAGCAGTGTGGGGAAGCAACTGGGATCGGTGGTCATTATTCAGGATATCACTCGGATTGTTGAATCCGAACAAGCCAAAACTGCATTTATTGGTATGGCATCGCATGAGTTGCGCACACCACTGACGAGTATGAAAGGTTTTGTCGATATACTCTCCTATACTGATTTATCTGTACTTAGTGCAGAGCAACGCCTGTACATCGAGACCATCCAGCGTCAGACCAATAATTTGACCCTGCTCGTCAATGACTTGCTGGAAACAGCCCGGCTTGAACAGGGAACATGGCGACTGGAATGCCGCTGGGTGACAGTCAAGCATGCACTGGAAGAAGCGGTTGCTGGTCTCAGCAACTTAATCCATGAACGCAATGTGAACGTCCAGATCGAAGTCGCTCCGCGCTTGCCCTCCATCTGGATCGATCCGATGCATCTGGAACGGATTCTGACCAACCTGATCTCGAATGCCGTCAAATATGTGTATCCAGGGGGAGCAGTCTGTATCCAGGCCTGGGAAATTCATCATGCCGACGAGGTACCAGATGGTGCCCTCACTGATACGCCCTGGAAACACGACGAGGATCGCTCGCTGATCATTACCATTGAGGACAATGGTGTGGGTATTCGCGCTGAGGATCAGTCTTTGATTTTCAACCGTTTTTTTCGCTCGGAAAATCCCCTCAGTAGCGACGTGGGTGGTACCGGATTGGGGCTGGATATTGCCCGTTCGCTGGTTGCGTTGCATCACGGGCAAATCGGCTTTACGAGTATTGAAGGCAGTGGCAGTCGCTTCTGGATACGGTTGCTCACTCCCAACGTAGATGCCGTCACCACGATCGCTGATGTGACAAACTCCACCACATGATGGGGCATTACCCCTCTGGATCATCCTACTGGATCGCTTACCTATTACCACAACGAGACATCCCCTGGGTAGGAAGGCGTGGTGCGGCTTCAACCCGCCGAAACCATGCGCGGGGGCTGGTGGCCCCCGCGCCCCGGCTGCGGTGAAGTCTCGTTGTAATACTATTTCGTATCCCGTCCACAACTACTGGCTCTCCGATTTCCGTGTACAATAGACGTAACCGTTCAGGTAATATGTGTACCAGCGGAGGCGTGAGGATCGCAAAACCCGCACAACAGATAAACTGAACGTGTATCTCGCGGTGCCTGTGCCCCTTTGCACTGTTGTATTCGAGATAGTCTGTCAGCGTCGGCAATCCATGTTCGGCACACATGCAGTGGTGATATGCCTCTTCCTAACATCCGACTCTGATGTCAGATAATGATCTTGTAAAGAGAGAGTACGACAACGAGTAGTCAAAGATCAGCGTCTCGGTATCCACTACGTTCCTCTACATCCGCTACAGTAGAAACATCTCGTTGTCGTAAGAGAGAGGGGAACACCCATGAACCAGTTGATCCAGCAGGTGGAAGCCAATATTCAGCGTACTGGCTGGTCGGTGATTGCAGTCAATGGCGATCCAACCATCAATATGCCCATATGGGCCTACACAGTTGGAATTGAGCGCACGCTGGGCCATTCTGAACTGGTGATGAGCGGGCTTCCGCCCGAAACGATGCAGCCCATCCTGAATAATATCGGGATGTTGATTCGTAATGGCGCATACTTCATCCCAGGTATTCAAGCCGATAACGTTCTGCAAAACTATCAGGTTGCTTTTCGCACCGTGCATTACAGCTGGTACACCAGTCTGTTTGGCGTTGCACGCCGTATATACGGTCACTGGGAATTCCAGATGCTGCAGGTACTCTATCCTGACTCGGCGGGGCGATTTCCATGGGAAGCCTCCTGTATGACACCCATCCGTGAACGACAACCACGCCTGGATCTGCCGATGGGCAGGATCGGGATCGTGCCTACAGCCTGATTGTCGATCGAGCGTTCAAACTTTGCCCAACCAACACGGAGGAGATGGCTTTATGCAAGTATCACGTGCATGCGGTGCCAACGGCTGGTGTAGCAAACGTTTCCTACGCATCAAAGACAAGCCTGTACGCGGCGAGTTGCCCCATTAGTAGCGTTGACAATCAAGGGTCATAGCAGGCTTCGTAGTGTGGTTTACAGTCATGTCACCGTGTCCGTTGCGGTAGATTGGTCATAGCTGGCAACCACTGCGGGTGTTGGTGTAACTCAGCAGACAGCGCCTGCTCCAGCGTCGCCGCCGTCTTGAACCCCGTGAATGCAATGCCCAGCATCACCAGCGTCTGTGCTATATCCGGTCGAATACCGACCAGCACACAGCGGGCACCGAGCAAGGTCGCGGCCTGTACCCCACGCAACAGCCCGGTGGCAGCGACTGGATCCAGCACCGGTATACCCGTCAGATCAATAAATACCAGCCGTGCCCGCTCACGTTCAATGCTGGCTAACAGGTGTGGCATAAAATCCGCGCTACGTACGGAATCAAATTCACCAATCAGCGGTAACACCAGCACCCCACGTAGAATCGGAATCAGCGGCAGTGAGAGGGTACGTACCGTTTCTGCCAGTTTTGCCCGTTCATACTTCTCGGCCTCAAGCTGGCGGATGGCCTCAACCAGATGACTCCGTTCTTGCTCCAGTCGGGTCATATAGGCTTCGATCTCAGTCATATCGCGCCCCATCACTAGCATCCCCTGTGTGCGGTTGTGGACATCAATCACGGGCGTTAGCGTCAACGCAATCCGGCGCTGATTGAGCGTGAGTAACTCAGAGATCATGGTGGAGCTACGAGCGTGATCAAACTTTTTCGTCACCGAATGCCATTCCGCTCGCCCACCGGTAAAGAGATCGATGATGCTGGTATCAACCCCTACCCGATCAAGAGCCGTGGTTACTGCCGGTTGCGTGCCCAGACCAAGCCGCTCTGCCTGGGCATTGGTGTATACCAGCCGCCCGTCTCGATCCAGCACCACTACCGCCTCATGCATCGCTTGCAACGCCAGATCCAGCGCCACCCGCGTTGTTACCAGAAACCGCGTACGTAATACCATATAGGCCAGCGCTAACAGCAACAGCAGCGTTGATAGAGACCCGCTAATCTGGCGCAATAGATAGGACTGATCCACAAATCGATTGAATGTTGATGACACCGCAATCGTTAGCGCTAACAGACCAATAACCACCCTGGCCTGTGGGATACGTACAAACGAGACGATCAGGAGGCCCAGATGTACAAACCAGCTGACAAAAAAGAGAGTGCGTAGCATATCCCCGCCGGGACTGATCACATTGAGGCGATAAACTCCATTGTCCAGAAACATTCCATCCAGCATCAACCCGGTCTGTGCAATAGCATCAACCCCAAAGGCGATACCCGCAACAACATACGGCAGGCTGATCCAGATCACAGGGCGGAACCCCGTCCACCATTGTGGCACAAATAACGCACTGAACAGTAAGAGCAGCAAAATCTGCAGGATGATCAGCATCAATCCACCACCAATCACCCCCACTGCAGCCATGACAACGCTGGTAGCTTCGGCCTGAAAGAAACCAAAAATATTGAGCGAGGCTATTATGGCCACCATGAGGACAAACAGTCGTGCTGGACGATACTCCCAGGCCCGTACAGTAACAAACGTTGCCAGCACGGTTTCAATAATCAGAAAGACAAAGGTGGTAATCAGCGAAAACATACAATCCCGATCGCTATGGCTGCAAAATCGCAAAAATGCCGTATTTATTGTAGCAAAATTTGGGCAACCTGGGAAATACGAGAGCACGCCTCAATCAGAGGATTGCGCCAGTACTTCAATGGCCACCTGCACATGGTCTCTCCACCTCGATTTTCCTGTCATCAAGGCAAGAAGTTTCGCCCTACGACGCTGCCGCAGGGCGAAAAAACCTCTGGTTCAAGAAACCGCGTAGGTCGTGAGTACTTTAAGCTGTGTTATAATCAAATGGAACCACAACCTGAGGGAGGAGTGAGGGTTTTCTTTTCTCTTTCCTCGCTCCTCTCTTGTCGCTCGGCGTGGCTTCGCCTCTCCCGTGGGAGGAACGAGGGAATCGGCACCTGCACTCCTGGCCGAGGGGAAGTCTCGTTGGAGGACTAGTTCTGGAAAGCAGCAGCCAGTTATCCATACAGAAAGGTGTCACAGGTGCAACTGTATCTTGATACGGCCAATCTCGGAGAGATCCGTGAAGCAGCCAGTTGGGGCGTACTCAGCGGCGTCACCACCAATCCAACGCTTATGGCCCGCGAAAAGGGGGCCGATTTTCGGGCCACCATCGAGGAAATTGCGACCCTCGTGGATGGGCCGATCAGCGCCGAGACTATCGCCCTTGATGCCGAGGGCATGATTCGTGAAGGGTTGGAGTATGCCCAGTGGCATCCGAATGTCATTATCAAAGTGCCGAGTACAACCGAGGGATTGAAAGCTGTTTACGCTCTGGCAAAACAGAACATCCGTACGAATGTTACACTCTGCTTCAACCCTGTTCAGGCCTTGATGGCTGCACGGGCGGGCGCATTTATCATCAGCCCCTTCGTTGGCCGCGTAGATGATATTGGTATTGATGGCATCCAGCTTATTCGTGAAATTCGGGGGGTGTACAGCGCAGGCGGTATTCAGACGCTCATTCTATCGGCATCCATTCGCCATCCACGTCATATTGTCGAGAGTGCGCTGGCCGGGGCCGATATTGCCACTTGTCCCTATAAAGTTCTGCAACAGGCTATGCACCATCCATTGACCGATATTGGAATTGAACGTTTTCTCGCTGACTGGAAGCATCGCTAGGCATAACCACACAGACAGATAGTGCTTGCGACTGCAAAGGAATCTACCATTATGTCATTGATCGCTGGCAATCTGGGCGTGGTGCAACGCCTGCTGGATGCCCATGCTATTCGTTGGGGCGTTTGCGCTGGAGCGGCATCATATTTGTATGGTGATCGTCGCCCGATACAGGATATCGATATCCTGGTGATAAAAGGTGGACTGGCCACTATTGTACAGTTGTTACAACAGGAACGCAAGGCGGTACAATTTGATGGCAAGCGGGTTCTGTGGCGAGGAATCAAGCTCTTTGATGATTTGAGCGTGTGGCGGGCCGATAAGCAGCATCCTTTTACACTCGATCCGCTCATGAGACAGTATCTCCGCCGCATGCCATTGCTGGGATCACAGGTCGCCGTTCTGGCACCAGAAGATGTGTTTGCGCATAAGATCTTGCTCGGACGTGGCCCGGAACAGGGTAAGCATGATTTGACCGATGCGGCATCAATCGCCCGTCGGCAACGGCTTGACCTGGCTTACTTACAAGAACGGTTGCAACTGATGCAGGCATGGGATCTCTTTGCGTCCAATCTGGCAACCTACAACATTCCCTTATGACTCAGCGGCAGAAGCGGCCAGTTAGCTTCCTGCTCCCAACCCTGTATGGTCGCGGCATAGTCAGGCTCTCACTGGTGAGACAGGCGTTGTTTTTGCCAGCAGATTTTCTGGATAGACGAAAATCGGTGGACAAAGCTGTTGCCGGCTCAAACCATTTTTCAATGCACATCACGTGGCATACATGCTGTCGATCGGGTAATAAACGTAGTACCGCAACATGCTGGCGACGTAGATGAGTGCTGATGGTGACGCAACCCTACCCACCCAGCTCCGACATACTGCGCAGGGTTGGCACCACACCCTCGGGTAATCCATGTCCCCAGGGTTTGATCGCTATGGCATGACGTATCAGTTGCTCAATCTGTTCCTGCGTTGCCCCACTGCGGATGGCTGCCCGCAAATCAACTTCCTCATCGCGGAGCAAGCACAGATGCAGCCGCCCATCGGCAGTCAACCGCATACGATTACAGGTAGCGCAAAACGGATCGGTTACGCTGCTGATAAAGCCGATCTTCCCTGGTGCCCCCGGAATGCGGTAGAGGCGCGCCGGATCGCTGCTGGCCTGACCGAGCGACTCCAGCGTCCCAAACACTGTCTCAATCCGCTCCAATAGTTCGGCGCTACTGATAATCCCCTCTTGCGCCAGACCCGTTACTCCGGTCAGCGGCATGACCTCAATGAAGCGAAACTCCCAGGGATACTGTCTGGTCAGGTTCGCCAGTTGTACCACCTCATCGTCATTCATCCCGCGTACAATCACCGCATTCAGTTTGATCGGTTGTAGATCAGTAGCAACCGCAGCTTCTATGCCAGCCCAGACATCTTCCAACTTGCCACCGCGCGTCATCTGGCGAAACTTCTGCGGATCAAGACTGTCAATGCTAATATTCACCCGATCCAGTCCGGCCTCCTTGAGTGGTACGGCCAGATGTCGCAGGCGCAGTGCATTGGTCGTCATTGCAATATGCTCGATACCAGGTATAGCCTTGATCAAGCGGATCAAGGCCACCAGATCCTGGCGTAACGTCGGTTCACCGCCAGTCAGCCGAATTTTACGAAAGCCGGCTGCCGCCGCTGCACGCATAACCAGGAGCAACTCCTCATTGGTTAACAATTCAGGGCGGGGAGCAAACTGCATACCCTGCGCTGGCATGCAGTAGACACAGCGCATATTACAGCGATCAGTCAAAGAAACCCGGAGATAGTCGATCCGTCGTCCAAAGGAATCATGGGCTGGCACATCGACTGGGTAACTGGGGAGTTGACGCGGATCATAAAAGAACAGCGGGATCATCCCCGCCATAGCCGAGCTGGACATCGTTGTACCTCTTTCTAACGGTCGATCAGGGAGAAACGATCATCCCTGATACTCGCGCTTGAACCTTCCTCGTGCTCTCTACGACTGCACACTGAGGGTAACTCAGGCGAATGCCATCACGCTGATTCGGGCTGCCAGTTGCCGCGCCACCTGCCGAAAGCTCTCTGCATACGAATCGGGCAAATTACCGACGACAGCCGGGATACCTTGATCGCCACCCGCCCGGATCGCCATGCCAAGTGGGATCTGGCCAAGGAGTGGCACCTGTAGCTGATCAGCCAGACGCTCGGCACCACCGGAACCAAAGATGTCATAACGATTGCCGGTGTCGGGAGCAATAAAATAGGACATATTCTCCACAATACCAAGCAAGGGCACATTGACTTTGCGGAACATCTGCATTGCCTTGATCACATCAATCGTGGCAACTGTCTGTGGCGTGGTGACAATCAAGGCACCTGTCAGCGGTAACGACTGCGCCAGCGTCAGCGCCACATCACCCGTACCAGGCGGCATATCGACCACGAGATAATCCAACGGTGCCCAAGCGACATTGTAGAGAAACTGCCGCAAGAGTTGCGTCACCATTGGCCCACGCCAGATTACTGGCTGGCTTTCATCAATCAAAAACCCGATCGAGATCATTTTGATCCCATGTGCCGACAATGGCACCATCATGGCCTGTCCCTGTGCATCTTCAAACGCCTCAGGCCGACCACTGGCACCTAGCATGAGTGGTACCGAAGGCCCAAACACATCGGCGTCCAGCAAGCCAACATCGGCCCCCTCCTGGGCCAGCGCAACAGCCAGATTCGCTGCCACTGTCGACTTGCCGACCCCTCCCTTGCCAGCGGCCACGGCAATCACATTGGTTACCCCTGGAATGGCCGATTGATCAGGAATACCACTGTTGGGCCGCACAACGGCGGTAAAATCAATCGTGATCGCACTCACTCCGGGAATACGGCCGACTGCGGCCTCACATGCTTCACGGATCTGATCTTTCAGCGGACACGCAGGCGTCGTTAGTTCAACCGTAAAGGCGACCGCACCACCCTTGATGACCACGTTCTTGATCATGTTGCGCGAAACCAGGTCGCCACCAAGTTCAGGTTCCTGCACGGTTCGTAGGGCATCCAGCACCTGCTGCTCGGTAACTAGACTCTCGCCCTTTGAAAATAGCGCCATGCACACTTCTCCCCATACAATCTTCGGTAAATATAAACTGGTTGCATTTGCTTACCGGGAATTGTTTCTATTATAGCATATATAGCATGGTTTCAAAAGAAGCGGCTATCGTATATCGTAATATGGCAATCCTCTGATGATGCTCGGCTGAAGGCGGGACGGCCGTTTACCATAGGGATAGGACTTATGTGGATATCTGGTGCAACGCCGACCCACTCACCCGGTTGCCAGAGCGCGGTAGTGCGGCTCTATGAAGCGTTGCCGCACCGTATGATCCAGAATCTGGCACATTCCTGCTCTGCTACCATCACTACCCGACCCACATCATGTAACAGCTCCCTGTCAGGTTCATTGCCTTGACAAGCTCGTAGCCCCGTGCTATGCTTTCCTATTATCTCATAACGATGTCTGGACGCGATCAAAGGAGATTGCCTTTATTCAGTGCCAACCATTCTGTTTTTCGCCAGGCAATTAGCAACACAACATACACCTCGGCACTGTCAATTATGTATCGAGGCAAAGTGAGGCGGGTTGTGCAGTAGCCAGAGCGCAGTGGCTCAAGCCGACTCTCGCATCCGTTTTTCGGTTTAGATAGGGCAACTCTGCACCAGGTTATCTCTTAGAGGATCAGGCTGGTATATTGCCTGAACCTGGGTATCGCGCTCTTGATCAGCGCTGGAAGGATGGCCGCCATGGACACAACCTTCACACCTGCGGTTGGTAACGTAAATGCTACGACTGATCTGCACTTTTCAGTTTCAGAGCACAGTGAACCGGCGACCGTTACTCATCAGGTGCCCGCACGTTCTATGTCCACCGCCCTCTCCACGTCCGGTAATGGTTCACTGACTGCTGATCCGTTCACCCTCCCGCCTACCGTTCTCTACAGCCCAACTGTTGATGCACTGATCAGTCGCCTCCTCTCCTATTATCCCGATGCCCAGGAAGATATGATACGACGTGCCTATGCCTTTGCTCACGCCGCGCACGAGGGCCAGAAGCGGCGTAGCGGCGAACCGTATATTGACCACCCGGTAGCAGTAGCCAGTATCCTCCTCGATTTGCAGATGGATACTGGCTCAATTGTTGCGGCGTTGTTGCACGATGTAGTGGAAGATACGAGTATCCCGCTAGAGCAGATTACACGGGACTTTGGTGCAGAAATAGCCCATCTCGTTGATGGGGTCACCAAGCTGTCGGTGCTGGAAGCACAGAGCAAAGAAGAGGCACAGGCTGGCACCTATCGCAAAATGTTTATTGCGATGGCTGATGATCCGCGGATAGTGCTGATCAAACTGGCCGACCGGCTGCACAATATGCGCACCCTTGGCGCGACCCCTCCCGAACAGCAACAACGGGTAGCCCGCGAAACATTGGAAATTTATGCGCCACTGGCCCATCGCCTGGGTATCTGGCAGATCAAGTCCGAATTAGAAGACTTGGCATTCAAGACCCTCCAACCCGAAAAATACCGTCAGATTGCCCAGCAACTGCTGCTACGCCGTGATGCCCGCGAGCGGATTATTCAACGGGTTATCTCGCGACTGAAACATGCGCTGGAGAAAGAAAATATTGCAGCCAATATCAGTGGGCGCCCCAAACATATCTACTCTATCTATCGTAAGATGGAACGCAAAGGCGTGAGCCTGGATCAGATCTATGATCTGCTGGCCGTGCGTGTGATTGTCAACGAAGTGGGCGAATGCTACCGCGTGCTGGGTATTGTGCATAATATCTGGACACCGGTTCTCTCCGAGTTTGATGATTACATTGCTGTGCCAAAGGAGAGCATGTATCGCTCGCTCCATACAACCGTGCTTATTCCGGGTGGCACGCCCTGTGAAGTACAGATCCGCACGCACGAGATGCACGAGGTTGCCGATCACGGGATTGCAGCCCACTGGCGCTATAAAGAAGGTTTTGGCAAGAGTGATAGGAGTTTTGAGACCAAGCTGACCTGGTTGCGCAGCTTGATCGACTGGCGGCGCGAATTGACCGATGCCCGCGAATTCGTGGAGAGCATCAAGGCCGATGTGTTTGAAGATCAGGTGTATGTGTTTACCCCCAAAGGTAAAATTATTGATCTGCCCGTTGGGAGCACACCCGTCGATTTTGCCTATCGTATTCACAGCGAGGTTGGTCATCGCTGTGTGGGTGCGAAAATTAACGGGCGCATGGTCTCACTGGATTATCAACTGCACAGTGGCGAAATTGTGCAGATTATGACCTGCAAAACCTTGCGTGGCCCCAGCCGCGACTGGCTCAACTTTGTCAAGACGAGCAGTGCCCGCAATCACATTCGACGCTATTTTCGGCGGCAGGAGCGGGATGAGAATATTGCTGCTGGACGCGATCTGCTGGAGAAGGAGTTGAAGCGCCTTGGCCTCACAGCCCTGTCTTTTGAGGAGATTGTTTCGATCTGGAATGCGCGGAGTGTCGAAGACCTGTTTGCGCTGATTGGCACCGGGGAAACCACTGCCCGCCAGGTGGTACAGAAGGTTCTGGCGCAGCAGACGGTGCCTCAAGATGACGAACTGGCGCTTTTGCCGAACTTTACCCCGCCGACCCGCACCAGTGCCCCCGGCATCAAGGTGCGTGGTACCGGTGATGTGCTAACCCGACTGGCGAAGTGTTGCAATCCGGTCGTGGGTGAGCCGATTGTCGGCTATGTTACACGCGGGAAAGGGATTACTATTCACCGCGCTGATTGTCGCACCATTTTGAACGAACGCAGCAAAGAGCGGCTCATTGAGGTCACCTGGGGTAGCGACAAGCCGCAGGGCTACCCGGTGCCAGTGCGCATCGAGTCATGGGATCGGGTCGGGTTGTGGCGTGACATATCGGCGACTATTGCCGATGCCGGGATCAATATTGAAGAGTTACACCAGGCCCAGACGCGCAAGGCCGGGCGTACTGTGTTGATTGTGCAGATGACTATCCAGAGTCTGAGCCAGTTGACGATGATCCTGGATAAGCTCAACCGGATACCCGATGTTATTGAGGCTCGCCGCGAGAGTCAGGCCTCTTCGGTGAACATCTAGGAGAAGCTTGCTCGTACGACCGTTGCCGTTTGTTGTCCTGGGCATTCTACCGTGCTCCGCACGGGGCCGGGAGCCTGAAGGCTCCAGCTCGCGTTCCGAAAGCCGTTGAAGCGGCCTACCGGAAACGGCACAGTCTGGCCTCACAACGATAGCCAGTAGCTTGTGTCACCGGCCGAGTACACAAGCAAAGACACAATCAGCGGTAGTACTACAGCACCAGGAACACCACCTGATCTGTTTGTTCCTGCCGGTAACAATGAAGCATCCTATACCTCTAGAGTTACCCAATGACCACGATCTGACGTTGTTGCAGGGGCACCTGATCGACTGGTTCGCCAACAACGCTCGTAACCTGCCCTGGCGCCATACCCGTGACCCTTATCGTATCCTGGTAGCCGAGATTATGCTGCAACAGACTCAGGTCGATCGCGTTCTGCCGCGCTATACTGCCTTTCTCGAGGTGTTTCCAACCCTTGAAACCCTTGCGAACGCCCCCACTTTCGCAGTGATCCAGATGTGGGCCGGCCTCGGCTATAACCGGCGCGCCGTTCAGCTCCAGCGCACCGCACGGGTGGTACTGGCCGAACATGGCGGCGTGTTTCCGCACGATGTGACGCTGTTGCAGCAACTACCAGGCATCGGGCCATACACTGCCGGAGCCATTGCCTGTTTTGCCTTTGAACAAGATGTCGCCTTTATGGATACCAATATCCGCCGCGTGTTGCGCCGTAGCATGGTTGGGCCAGACAGCGCCACCCAGCCGCCCGGTGATCGTCAGTTACTCCCACTGGCACAAGCACTTATTCCACCCGGACAGGGATGGACATGGAATCAGGCACTGATGGAACTGGGCGCACTGATCTGCACAGCAGCCGCACCAGCCTGCCAACGCTGCCCACTCCGCGTGCATTGTCACGCCTATGCTGCCTGGCGCAATGCCGATGAGCAAGCCTTTAGCGGCTCGGCCGAAATTATCGACTATACGATGACACGTCAGCGCACCGTGCGACGCGTTGCGGAACAGCGCAGCGAAGCGTTCGTTGGATCGAATCGTTACTACCGCGGGCGGCTCATTGCTGCCTTGCGGGAACTGGCACCCGGCACAACGCTATCACTGCCACAGCTTGGGGCCCAGATACGCGCCGATTACACGGCTGATCATCAGGCATGGTTACAGTCACTTCTGGATGGATTGGCGCGTGATGGTCTGGTGGAACTGATTAGTGATCGCGTGCGCTTGCCAACAGAATGAGAGGAGAAGCCTGCCCCGTGATGGTTCCTAGGGCTAAAGCACCTGGCATAAAGATGCCACATCATTCACTGGCTCCCGATCATAGACACCTGCAGCATACTATACTGTGACTTCAACCTGGAGGGTACGGCTGTCTCGGTGATCCTATGCTATGTATGATAGTGTAGATCCGCGTTATCGCACAGGACGTACGTGGTAACGTGAATCCCCCATACTTTCTGCCAGCGACAGCGTGGAAGAGACAAAGTACCGCTCGCACGGCGGTCAGATTGACCGTCGTAGGTATACGCCACGGTGCGCGTACCATCACTGACGGACGCAGTCTGGGAGATCGAGCTGTCGTCGGTAGGGTGAGCTGACGAGTGGGATCGCAGGCATCGGTCGGGGTGGTAAGCCGTCCCGCCTTGTCATAGGCCAGTCGATCACGGCAATCGCCGATCAGGTTTTCACAGTCTTGAGTTGCTGTGCTGAGCTGATCTTACGGCAACTCATTCAAGCAACCAATCCCTCGACGAACGTTCGGATATCGTGATTGAACCGTGTGGAGTCCTCCCAGAATGGTGCATGACCTACCTGAGGATACCAGAGTGTTTGGGCATGGGGCACCATACGGTGATGTTCGTGTGTTGCAGCCGGCAGTACAATGACATCTTGTTCTCCATGGATCAGGAGAGTTGGTAGCGTGAAAGACGTCAACAGATCATCATTCGTCAGGGTACGGGCAAACAGATGCGCCCGTACCGATGGTGGTACCACACTGTTATAGCCGAGCCACAGATACAGATCCCGAGGTGCCGGTTCCACAGAAACCATCAGCCGTAGAAATTGTTGAAGTGCCGTTGTACTCTGCCGTACATCATTAGCAAACAACCCATTAAAGAGTGCCACAAAGTCAGCCCCCAGCAGCGGCAGGACGGGGGCACCAAGTTTGGAAACCGCACCAACAAACACGATACCACGCAACGATGCCTGGCCGTAGAAGCGGAGATAGTCACAAATCATGACCCCACCATACGACCAACCAATCAACACGGGACGATCTAGACCCAACGTCGTGATAATAGACTGAATATCCTCTGCCCACAGCCGTGAGTCCGTGTAGGCTTGTTGCTCTTCTGGTTTTGCCGAACGTCCATGACCACGGCAATCAGGGGCAATAAGGCGATAGTGTTGCTCCAGTTCTGGGGTACGCTGCGGTAACCAGCACAGACTTGATTGAGAAAAACCGTGCAAAAAGATAAGTGGTATACCAGCAGAATTACCTGTCTCCTCAACCGCCAGGTGTACTCCTTGACCACCAACAATCGTATGTACAACCATAGGTTGTTTATCCCCTCTGTGCTATGCCACAATAAAATGGGTAATACCAATTTTTGTTTTGCCTGCATAGGAGGTAGAACGTCGCTCTTTTGCACAACCAGTACATATAGGAGATGCACGTTCCTGATATGGCATACAAAGCGTTAAATCGTCACCACCATCATTATATACCAGGTTGCGTTTTGACAGAGCACATTACTCTTCCACAAGACGTACCAGAATGAGGTGGAATATTCTACACCAGCATGCAACTTGGTAATACGGTATCGACCAGCAGAGCGCACGTGGACGATAGTCCTCGATCGGTGGCAGAACCATATGGCTGCCCCAATCTATAACGAAACTATTTTGGCAAAGATCACAAGCGCCGCAATACCAGGCACGAATTGTGCCCACCCAGACCAATCGAGTTCGAAAGGGCCACCTGCACCGAAGTTTTGCGTGAAGTATTCGGCACATAATCCAGGTCACAGGCCGGATCAGGGGTGACATAGTTGATCGTGGGCGGAATACAGCCCTCAGCCAGTACTTTGGCACAGATCAGTGCCTCAGTCGAGCCAGCCGCGCCCATCATATGCCCCAGCATCGACTTGGTTGAACTCACAGCCAGGCGGTAGGCATGTGCCCCAAACACCGCCTTGATCGCCAGTGTCTCCACCGCATCATTCAGTGGCGTGCCCGTGCCATGCGCGTTGATGTAGTCTACCTCCTCGGGGCGAATACCCGCCTTGCGCAACGCCATATGCATCGCCCGCGCCGACCCCGCACCCTGCTCATCAGAGGCGGCCATATGAAATGCATCATTGCTGCTGCCATAGCCGATGATTTCGGCGATGATCGGCGCATTACGCGCCTGCGCATGTTCCAGGCTTTCCAGTACGAGTGCAGCGGCCCCCTCAGACAATACAAAGCCATTGCGCCGCGCATCGAAGGGCTTGCAGGCTTCTGCGGGCACATCTGCGGTTGCCAGGCCCTTCATCGTTGTAAAGCCCGCCAGTAGCAGTGGGTTCACCGTCGCATCGCTGCTACCCGCAATCATCACCTGCGCATCACCCCGCCGTATGGTTTCAAACGCCTCGCCAATATTATGCCCGCCGGTTGAGCAGGCTGAAACGACCGCCATATTCGGCCCCTGGGCACCCAGCTGGATCGCAATCTGGCCGCTGGCGGCGTCATCGATCATATTAGCAATGAACAGTGGTGCCACCCGGCGATAGCCTCTGGTATTCAAGATTGCCTGCTGCTCGGCTATCAGATCCAGACCGCCGGCCCCTGTGCCAAACACTACCCCGACCTGTGTGGCATCCTCCTGGCGCATATCAAGCCGCGCTGAACGAACTGCCTCCAGAACGGCATTGAGCGCATACTGAACATAGCGGGCCATGCGCCGGCTCTCACGTGGGTCAACCTCCGGGTCAAGGACAAACTGTTTTACCTCACCTGCAATCGTAATCGGAAAGTCATGCGCATCAAAGTGGCTAATGTTCGCAATACCTGACCGGCCGGCCAGCAATGCTGTCCAGGTGGTTGGCACATCATTGCCCACTGGTGTAACGGCACCCATGCCCGTAATAACAACTCGTTGCATTATCATTACACTCCAATGTTCATTGATCGAAGTTGCGTGATTGTCTATCACCACTATGGGTATGGGTTTCGCCTGCGGCAGAGCAAGGGCAGGCTGTCTCTACATCGGGTTTCTTCCAGACTGCCCCATCTGGTTTTGCTCAAGGTACACCCTGGCGAAAAGGTGAACGGGGCATCGGTATTTTATTTTCCGCAGCTATTGGATGCCGCAACCGTCTATCGCTCGGTACTTGCGGTGCCTTCACCTGGCGGTGGCCCCATATGGGAGAGGCTTTGCGGCCATATAAACGGACTTCACTCCCACCTGGGCGTAGCCGTCGTCTGGACAGAACGAGGTTATCTCTAGGTCTATGATCGCCAGGCCCAGGTCACCCTGGTTGGCGACAGCATGAAACCTGCCAGGGAATGGCACGCTCCTGCGCCTTTGCCACTCACGCCAGTGTCTCTACCTCCGGCTCTTCTGGCTGAACCTGTTGCTTTAGTTGGCCCAGAACTTTCATAATTTCCACTTCGCTCAAACTAATGCTCTGTACGTTACGCGAGATACGCCGGATCAACCCGGACAGTACCTGACGCGGACCGATCTCCACAAACGTATCCACGCCTTCACTCATCGCATTCTGCACCGAGCGCGTCCACTGCACCGGGCGTACCAGGTGGTCGCTCAGTTCCTGGCGTAACTCTTCGACACTCGTCAATGCCTGAGCCGTGATATTTGAGAGCAATGGTATCTTCGGTGGCTGCAGATTAAACTGGTGTACCGTCTCACTAAAATGCTGTGCTGCCTGTTGCATCAACGGCGAGTGGGCGGCGATGCTCACTGCCAGGCGCTGTACCAGCTTCGCACCCCGCTCTTTTGCCAGCTCCATCGCATGCTGTAAGGCACCCAACTCACCACTAAGCACAGTCTGACCGGGCGAATTATCGTTTGCCAGGGTGACAATGCCTGCTGCCTGTGCCTCCTTACACACCTCGCGTAAGGCCTCGGTATCCAACCCGACCACTGCTGCCATACCACCGGGATACTGTTCACCACTGGCTTTCATCAAACGCCCACGCTCGCGCACCAGCTTGAGCGCGTCTTCAAAATCCAGCACACCTGCGGCCACCAGCGCGGTAAACTCACCGACACTATGGCCAGCCACCAACATCGGAGCCAGCACCTTGCCCATATGCCTGAATTGCTCATTGAGCGTTTCCAGACAGGCGATACTCACCGTCAAGATAGCCGGTTGGGCATTAATTGTGTCATCCAGTTCTGCCTGTGGCCCTTCAAAGCAGAGCGTGGAAAGAGAGAATCCGAGTACCTGGTCAGCCCGTTCAAAAATGTGTCTGGCAGCATCGGACTGCTCATACAACTGCCGCCCCATTCCAACATACTGTGAACCTTGTCCAGGAAAAACAAAGGCAAGCCTGGCCTTTGTCATATTGAGAATGTCCACCCATGATCCTCCTTAGCAGCGTTCCTGTGCCTACAAGATCAGGATAATGATTGTTCCAGGCTCGACATGACTGAGACGATACCAGTATGGTTGCATGTCGGCTGAAGTATAGCATGTATTACGACTGTGTCAAATATTGACAAAAATGTAAAAATAGTATCTATGGAAGAGGAAACAGCCGTCAGGAAATAGGAAAGAGAGAGCCATTGGACTATGCACGCCATGACACGATGGCACGGTTGCCGAATAGGAACGATTGCGTCATAATGTATACAGCAATCTGATATTTCACAGCATCACCATCACCAGACTCTATGCTATACTATTACTACCCTGCTCATAATGGGGAAAGGGGCACTGGTACCGAGAAGAGCGCACAGATGTACTGGTGTCCATCATAGAGGAAAGACAATTATGCGACTTGAACGATTTACAGATAAAGCGCAAGAAGCTTTTCAGGATGCTCAAGAAATAATGCAAGAGCAGCATCATACGCAGCTTGATGTTGAACATGTTTTTCTCGCCATGTTACGCCAGCGCGACGGGCTTACGGCGCGTGTGCTAGCACGTCTCAATATAGATTGCGATCTGGTGGGCCAGAAGGTTGAACGCGAGCTGGAGAAGTCCCCCAAGGTATACGGGCAATATGGCTATGGCAACCAGGTCTACGTGACGCCCCGCACGCAACGTCTGGTGAAGCGGGCGGAAGAGGAAGCTAATCGGCTGAATGATCAATACGTTGGTATTGATCACCTCTTTATTGCGATTAGTAGTGAACGAGAGGGCGCTTCGGCACGGATCCTCCAGAGCTTTGGCCTTGATCAGGAGCGGATACACCGCGCTGTGATGGAAATTCGCGGGACGCAGCGCTCTGATGACCCTGGAGCCGAGAGCCGTTATGAAATTTTATCCAAATATAGCACCGATCTGACCGAACTGGCTGCGCGGGATCACCTCGACCCCGTCATCGGGCGTGAGGCCGAAATTATCCGCGTCATCCGCATCCTTTCGCGGCGCACCAAGAATAACCCGGTGCTGATTGGCGAGACCGGTGTGGGCAAAACAGCGATTGTCGAAGGTCTGGCGCAACGTATCGTGGCCGGAGATGTACCGTCTATGCTACGCAATCGTAAGGTACTGGCGCTTGACCTCGCTGGCATGGTGGCCGGGAGTAAATTTCGCGGCGAGTTTGAAGAGCGTCTCAAGGCGGTGATGGACGAGGTGCAGGCGGCGAAGGGCCAGGTCATTCTGTTCATTGATGAACTGCATACCGTGGTGGGGGCTGGTGCAGCCGCCGGCAGTATTGATGCCAGCAACATGCTCAAGCCTGCGCTGAGCCGGGGCGAAATTCAGGTGGTGGGTGCGACAACGATTGACGAGTATCGCAAGCATATCGAGAAAGATGCGGCGCTGGAACGGCGCTTCAGCCCGGTTTTTGTCGAAGAACCAGATGTTGAAACCGCCGTTGAGATGTTGCGTGGCCTGCGCAAGCGCTACGAGCAGCATCACGAACTGACGATCAGCGATGGGGCGCTCACGGCAGCGGCGCGCCTTTCCAGCCGCTATATTAGCGACCGATTTTTGCCTGATAAGGCGATCGATCTGATCGATGAGGCCAGTGCCAAGCTGCGCATCGACATTTATTCTATGCCCTCTTTCCTCAAAGAGAAAGAGGCGCTCCTTAAGAAACTTCAGGCCGACGAAGAAGAGGCCGGGGCCAAACGCGATTACGAGCAGGCTGCCATTCTCCGCTCGCAATTTCTGGCACTCCAGAAGGAATTTGAGGCCGAGCGCAACGAGTGGCTGCGCAGCAGTAATCTTGATGAGATTGTCGACGAAGAAGATGTGGCCCAGATTGTCTCGAGCTGGACGGGCGTACCAGTCAGTCGTATGTTGGAGACTGAGCGCGAGAAACTGATCGAGATGGAGCAGCGCCTGCACGAACGGGTGATCGGACAGCATGAGGCAATCGAAGTTCTGGCGGATGCCATTCGACGCGCCCGCAGTGGCCTGAAAGATCCGCGGCGGCCCATCGGCAGTTTTATCTTTGTCGGGCCAACCGGTGTGGGGAAAACCGAACTGGCGAAGGCACTGGCCGAGTTTATGTTTGATAGTGATGAGGCTATGACCCGTGTCGATATGAGTGAGTTCCAGGAGCGGCACACGGTCAGTCGGCTGGTGGGAGCCCCCCCCGGCTATGTTGGCTATGACGAGGGTGGACAGTTGACCGAGAGTATTCGGCGGCGACCCTATCAGGTGGTCTTGTTTGACGAGATTGAAAAGGCGCACCCGGATGTCTTTAATGCGCTGTTGCAGGTGCTGGAGGATGGCCGCTTGACCGATGGTCAGGGCCGCACGGTGGACTTCCGCAATACGATTATTATTATGACCAGCAATGCCGGTACCGAGTATCTGCAAAGCGGCAGTATCGGTTTCGCCACCCGCGATCAAGCACTGAAGCAGATTGATCTGAAGGAAGCACGCCGCAAGGTTGATGATGCGCTGAAGCAGACATTCCGGCCAGAGTTTTTGAACCGTGTGGACGAGATTGTACTCTTCCATCCGTTAACAATTGATGATCTGGTTCAGATCGTTGATCTGCAAATTGATGATCTGTTGGAACGATTGCGCGACCACCAGGTGACATTGCAATTCACGACCGCCGCTAAAAAATTCCTGGCACACGAGGGCTACAACCCGATCTATGGCGCACGTCCGCTACGCCGTACTGTGCAGCGCCTGGTCGAGACACCTCTGTCACGTGAGTTACTCAAGGGATATTTTCGTGCCGGTGATGCGATTGAGATCGATGTAGAAAATGGGGTACTCGTTTTTCGTTGCTCACGTGTACTCGAACTGGAGAGCAAGCATCCCGCCGAGCCGCTGGGGGCATGATGGAGGACTATCGACGGCTTTATACATGATTCAAGTCGCCAGGCATACAGAGCCGTCCATGAACTGCACGGCTCTATATGTCTGAATCACTGGATACCCGGTTCTCGCCTGGTTTCGCTCCGTCTCGGCTGAAGCCGGGTCGCCAGGTTTATCATTACACGAAGACAGGGCGTACAGCCGGGCAGCTTCAGCGCTGGGATATGCGCTCTTCGCTCGCGTCGGCAGCTTCGGCTCCCTGACGAACAGGCGTGCTTGCTCTATTATGTATGCGCCTGAAGGTTCGCACTGCAACACGTGAGCCTTGCCGGTTCGAGCGGACAAGCCTCCGCTCGGTCAAAGGTTCAAGGGCATATGGCGCACTGGTTCGGCGGAAGGGGCCGACCGGAGAGCCAACACAGGCACGTGCAACAACAGGCACACACCACCCCGGTGCTCTGCAGAGCACGAGACTGGAGCGGCAATCTCTGCAGCCCGGGCCATCGGGCCTGAGCGCTGTCATACGAGATTTGCGATATGCAGCGTATGATCAAGGACAGAACAACGGCCGCACAGCGACAGCACCTACGACTGCTGGCATGGCGGCTGAAAGGCGGGTTGCTGCGGGGTAATCAGGTGGAATGCCCCTGTTGCGGGCGACGCTACCGGCGCTTCCTGTACTTCGGCCACCCACCACGCCGCAACGCGCTGTGCCCGCATTGCGGTGCACTGGAACGGCACCGGCTGCTATGGCTGTATCTAGAGCAACGACCGGTGCTGCTACAACAGGTACGGTATCTGTTGCATGTGGCCCCAGAGCCGCCCCTGAGCACCAACTTACGCCGCTTTGCACACCTGATGCCCATCACCGCTGACCTGAATCAGGCTCATGTTGATACACGCTGTGACCTGCAATGTCTGCCGTTTGCCACCAACAGCTTTGATGCGATACTGTGTTTGCATGTTTTTGAACATGTATTAGACGATCGGCGCGCAATGCAGGAGTTGTATCGGGTGCTGAAGGTGGGCGGGTGGGCGATTCTCCAGGTGCCCATCCATCGCCAGACCACGTTTGAAGATCCGTCGGTGCAATCACCTACCGAACGCCTACGCCTGTTTGGCCAGGTGGATCATGTGCGGGTGTATGGCCTGGACTACTATGAGCGCCTGGAACGTACTGGATTTGCCGTGACCCGCGATGATTTTGTGCGTACGCTACCACCAGCACAGGTTCAGCGCCACGCACTGATGCCCGATGAGACGATTACGCTGTGCCGCAAGCAATGTCCGGTTTTGACGTGATCCGCGTAGTGATGACGTTCGTCGTTGATTTAACGTCCGGTTTGACGTTGCCTGACAATCTGCCGATTCATTATCACCTCATTCAAAATCCCAGGCGGTACCGTTCCAGATGAGGGTAGCCGGCTTGAGACCATAGGGATCAGGTGCGACTTCCTGGGTAAAATTCATAACTTCGATGCGGGTTGGTACAAACTTGATCAAAACATAATCGTCACCCTGAGCGCCGGCCGGCCAAAAGGCGATCCAGTCATCACGCCAATAGCGCTGGCGCAAGGCGAGGTCTGTCTCAATCTGCGCAGTCCCGACGAGCGTGACATAGGCTGGTTCGGTGGCTGGCAGAAAGCTCACGGTTGCGCGTGGGTTATGCTGAATTTCACGAACTTTGCGCGATACAGGACTGGCACCAAACCAGATCGTCAGATCGGCCTCTGGCGGAAAGTGTTGCATCAGGCGTGAACTGGCGTATCCAGCAGGGTTGAGGGTGATTAGAAAGCTATAATCAGCAGCCTGTATCGTCATCTGGGCGACCTCGAACACTACCCCAGGTGTTAGTTGTTCCACACTAACTCCTTTCGTCAGATCAGCATCGTTTGGGATAGCATTATAGCATGCGCTACGTGGTCTGGGCCGGATGTTCAGCATGGGTCGGAAAGGGTTTCTCTGGGCAAGGATTGTGCGGTCGGGTAATGCTCCCTCCGCCACCCGCCGGTCAGATAACACGTGGGTACACCATCTGCCAGTGTGAATGGTGTGTCAGCCCGCGCCGGCGGGCGTCGCGCACCGGTCGCCTGCCCGTTCACGGGCCCGGGGGTGCGGCCCGCCCCGGCCCGCCGGAGCCGTGCCCTCCATCGGCTACATCGGCAAGACCAGGTTGACCTGATGTGCGGCATATCAGCCGTAGCAGCGCATACCAGCAGTATGGTACAATTTGCATAGCAACAGCTTCGTGGTTAGCCAGACAAACAAGGAGCAACAGCGGTGAATATTCGGGATGCGATCATTGCGGTAGCGAGTGGTAAAGATTTGAGCCAGAGCGAAGCCGCAGCGGTGATGGAAGAAATTATGTCTGGTACGGCGACCCCGGCGCAGATCGCCGCCTTTCTGACAGCATTGCACCTTAAGGGAGAGACCGATAGTGAGATTGCCGGAATGGCTACGGTGATGCGGACAAAAGCAACGCCAGTGGTCTTTGAGGGAACAGTAGTTGATACCTGTGGTACAGGTGGCGATGGCTCGCATACCTTTAATATCAGCACCACTGCCGCGTTCGTCGTGGCCGGGGCCGGATTAACCGTGGCAAAACATGGCAATCGAGCCATGTCTAGCGCCTGTGGGAGCGCCGACGTGCTAGAAGGTCTGGGAGTCAATATCGAACTGGATGCTGCGGGCGTGGCCCACTGCTTGCACACAGTGGGCATCGGGTTTATGTTTGCCCCTAAGTACCACCCGGCGATGCGCTTTGCTGGCCCGGTGCGCCGCGAAATTGGCATCCGCACTGCGTTTAACCTGCTGGGGCCGCTCACCAATCCGGCCGGTGCACGCCATCAGGTGCTGGGGGTTGCCAACGAGCAACTGGCGGCTAAACTGGCGGCTGCGCTGGCCCGATTGGAGACGACGCGGGCACTGGTGGTATGTGGTGACGGCAATACCGATGAACTGACACTCAGTGGATCGAGTGTGGTGTTCGATGTACGTGCTAATCAGCCTCCGGTGCGCATGATCATCAATCCGACCGATCTGGGCATCGATCTGGCACCACGTGAAGCACTACGTGGTGGTAATGTGGCCGACAATGTCGCAATTACCCGCGGGATTCTGGAAGGGCGCATACACGGGCCACAGCGTGATGTAGTGCTGCTGAATGCGGCGGCGGCGCTGGTGGCCGGCAATGCTGCGCCGAATCTGCCAGCTGCGCTGAGTATGGCCCGCGCCAGCCTCGATGCGGGCCACGCCCTGGAACGCCTGCACCAATTGATTACGGTAAGTCATGCGATCTAAGATCTCAGAAGCTGGTTGAAGAAAAAAGGGGGCGTGTACGGCCTGCCCTTCCCGGCACGCAGTGCTGGCAAGAAACAGGGGAGCGCTTCCGCCGCCGGGCGGGAGAGTGGAGGAGCGTATGCCGCATTAGAACGTGCAAGCGGCCAGTTGGCGCCAGCGCAGGCTCGCTGCGCCGATGGTCGCCGGCGGCTTCCGCCGCCGGGCGGGGGGGCACATACATACATAATGGTACAGCACCCCAGCCTGGCATCAACCCGTTGCAATCAGGCTCAGGCCGCATTATACTGTAGGGTGAAACCAGAACATTGCTGCTCAACGTCTCGATGACTATGAACAGCATGTTTCGATGCAGGAATACGCTGTTTGTTGTTGAGGTGCGTAATGACGATAAGCGATCGAATGCTGGCAGGTGCCATTGCCTCTAACCCGGCCCGCTATGACGGCCCTGGCGAATATCGCTATTCGGTGACCCACAAGACAGTCTATTTTACGAGTGCCGCCCGGCCAGATCCCAAAGACAATGATCGCTGGTTCCCGCTACCATCGCTTAATCCTGATGGCTCCAAACGTATGGAAAAAGCGTTTCAGGAGTTTATCAAACGGCGCTGGACACCCAGTCGCCAGGAAGAACTGGAGCGATTTGCCCTTCGGCGCGGCTGGGATCTGGCGATGGAGTTGAAGTATGGGGGAGGCGCACTGGACGATCGAGAGGCGGAAGAATGGCAGTATGTGGTGAATCGGGAATTAGAACGACTGACGGCCCAGGTACGTGAGCGTATTGACCGTGAAGGCTAACAGCGGCGGTCTGCCAGGCCCGAGTTAGCACCTGTCCAGGGGGGCACTGGGTGAGGTGCTGCTGTTCTGAACACATGCCCGCGCCCCCCGCATGGGCATGTATTCAGACAGTTCGGCTGATGTGCCCCCTTACCCTGTACATATAGCATTTGCCACACAGGTTAAAGTGTGCTATAATCACCCAGGCGTTGATCAGAACGGCCCCATCGTCTAGCGGTCCAGGACGCCACCCTCTCAAGGTGGAGACCGCGGGTTCGAATCCCGCTGGGGTCACCAGTTCGGGGACGTGGTGTAGAGGCCTAACATGCAACCCTGTCAAGGTTGAGACCGCGGGTTCGAATCCCGTCGTCCCCGCCATATCCGTAGAGCCACACCGGCGGGTTGTTCGTCCAAATAACCGACAAACAACCCGCCAGTGTATAATGGTTTCTTCGTTTGCCGTTGTCCATTGCTCGACAAAGGCGAGGTATGCATAGTGAAGTCTTTCCCAGAACTCCTGATCTTTCCGTAACGGCTGTACCTGCACGCCATAAAAAACGACGGATCGTGCTGGGCGTGTTGCTCACGCTGATCATCATGATTGCGGTGGGGTGGCTGGCGGCCAATCAGGAGCTGTTCTTTCCTCCCCAGGTCTCCGGGCTGATTACGGCACGTGGGCTACATGAAGGTGAGGTTATCGGTGAGACGCAAGTGTTTCACCCTGGCGAAGAAGTGTTCTTGATCTTCGATGTGCATAGCGGGCGCGATGGCCAGGTTATTTCAATTCGCGTGCGCAGCACCGATGAGGGCACCAACACCCGGGCTTTGATGCTCTACAACTTGCAGCAGGAAGATACAGGCAAACGCTCGGTCACCTTTACTCCCCCCAACGAGGGTCGCTATCAGGCCACGCTCTTCCTGAATGATCGCCAGGTGGAACAAGCCCAGGCTGCCTTTCAAGTAATGGCGGGCGGCCCTCGCCTGGAGGAGATTATTACGGCCAGAGCTGTGGATGAGGCAACCTACCGGCCCTTAAATTCGGTAACAAGCTTTGACCCCAAAGACACCATCTATATTACCTATCGTGCCGTTGATGCCCAACCCGACGATACATTGCGCATCGAATATACGATCAATGATATAGTACAGCCCTCTGATCCCTACGATACCACCGTCTTTACGGAAGCCGGAAATTTACGTGGGTATTTTTCATTACAGGGCGGCGGAGATCAGCCTTTAGCGACCGGGCATTACCGCGCCCGGCTGTTTTACAACGACAATATGATCGCAGTCGTAGCCTTTGACGTTGCGAAGTAGCATGATACACCAGACGTACTACCGGGTACACGGTGTGCGTTCCCAGCTATTTTGTTTTCCTCCAGATTTTCGTCGTAGGCAAAAATCTAGAGGAAAAAGGTGTTGATGCCATGCACCGCAGGTGAAAAAGACAGGTTGTTTGAGCCATCGCGTCCCTTATGTCAGATGACACATCCCCTTCTGTTCTGCCCATCCAGACAGCTTCTAAATAAACCCTTTGCCCCCGGTTTTGGAGATGCGGACGTCGAGCGTGCCCGCAAATGTCTTGAGACTCTCGTTATCCAGCGCCTCTAGCGCTGCCAGTTCCTCTTCGGTCAGATCGTAGCCGGTGCAGGCCACCCGTGCATTGTCGATCAATTGCCGGCGAAAATCGGCTTCAACCATCGCGCGGGCAATGACTTGCTCGACTGCTATGCGTGACATTTCAGACACTCCTTTCGCTAAGATGATCAAGGCGGGCCAGTTCTGCCTGTGCCCCTATTTCTCTAAACGTATGTCGGGCCTGTTTTAGATACATTGTAGTAGCCGGATGTGCTCCCATGTGCAGCGCCTCGGCATAGGCCAGCTGGCTGCGGGCCAGATCAAAGCGGTTGTTGATTTCGGCCAGCAATGTCATACTGGCCTCAAAATGATCGGTATAGGGCTGCCGACGTCGTGCCGCAACCTGCCCTAGAATGCGCCGGGCAACACCATCATCACGCTTGCTGCCCAGTTCAAACGCCAGTGTAGCTGCCTGCTGTGCCCGCTCATCACTACTGGCCAGCAACGCCTCCGCCTCAACCGGGTTATCACCCGCCACCCGATCGGCCATGAGCAGATCGGCCTCGGCCAGCACCAGCAGCGCCTCGACCCTGAGTTGGGGCGCCATGATCCGCTCGGCAATCTGGCAGGCAGCTTCTGCCAGCGGGTAGGCCTGCGCTGGCTGGTGCAGGGCATTGTAGACTTCGGCCGTATTCGCCAGGGTATTGCCTTCCTGATAGCTAGTGCCGAGTGCGCGATGGAGCGCCAGCGACTGGGCATAACAGGCCAGCGCCTGATCATACTGGCCGCGATTATAGGCAATCTGCCCTAGCACATCATAGACCTTGGCAATCCCATCCTGATCGCGCATCTCCTGACAGAGCGACAGAGCGGCATCGCATGCGGCTGCGGCTTGATCATATTGATCCTGACAGTAATAGGCATAGGCCAGGTTGAGTTGGATGCTGCTGAGGATATATTTGGCGCTGATTTTCCGCGCCAGCGTTTCGGCCTGCACATAATGCCTGATCGCATGCGCATATTCGCTCTGGAGTTGCCATAGGTAGCCAATGTTGTTGTGCGAGCGACTGCTGCCATACAGGTCGTCAATAGCTTCCTGCGCCGCCAGCGCGTTCTCAAAATGAAACCGGGCCTGCGCATACTCACCGCGCATGCCATAGATGGTGCCCAGTTGGGTATGAAGACTGGCTTCAATCCGCTCGTCCTCGCGTGTCAGCCGATCACGCCGGAGTTTACTCAACCCGGTGGTACAGATCGCCAGCGCTTGCTCATAGTCGCCCTGACGCATCAATACCAGGCCCATATCGGCATAGATCGCCGCCAGCAAGAGAGGTGGCGTTGTGTCCAGGTGAGCGCGGGCCAGGGCCTCGGCAGCGCGTAGTTCGTTCAGCGCTGGCCCATACCGGCCTTGCTTCTCCAGTGCATTGCCGCGACTGCGGAGCGTCTCGGCGGCCACGTCAGCCGGTAGCAATCGCTTGCCTGCTGACCAGGCATGGTCACTATCCAACAAACGGTCGGCAGTCGGCAATGCGGCAGATTGCTCCTGGGGCGCGACCTCAGCCTCCAGGATCTGAGCATAGGCTGCCAGCGCCTCGTCATAGCGCCCGATGGTACACAATACATCGCCCAGTGCCTTGTAGCCTTCCCAGCCACGGCGATTGTGGCGCTCCTCACCCAGCGCGGCCAGTGCCCACTGATAGTATTGGATGGCTTCATCGTTCGCATAGACATCGCGGGCGGCATGCCCCGCCAGTAACAGGTAGGTCACGGCCTTATCCGGGCAATCGCTCAGGCGAAAGTGGTGGGCCAGCAGGCCATAGTAGGACGGTAGATCCGCCGCATGACGGTTCTCCAGGTATTCGCCAATGCGTCGGTGCAATTCACGGCGACGGGCATAGAGCAAACTCTGGTAGGCCACTTCTTGCACCAGTGTGTGCCGAAACAGATACACCCGTTCGGGTAACTCCTGTTCCAGCAAGGTGAATTCCTGTGTATCAAGCACACGTAAATGCTGGAGCAGAACCTGTTGTTCGTCGGGATAAATTGCCTGAAGAATACCAAATGGGAAGCGCTGCCCGATCACCGAGGCAACCAGCAACAGCGAGCGACTGCGAGTATCAAGCTGGTCAATGCGCGCCAGTAGCAAGCCGTGCAAGCTATCCGGCAGTTCATCCAGCACCAGATGACCGGCAGGTGTAGGTGATAGCCCACTATCTTCCGGCACAGTATACCGTGCTGCATTACTAACGGCAAGCAGCAACTCCTCCAGAAACAGGGGATTACCTGCTGCTCGTTGCACAATCTGCTGGCGCAACGGAGTGGGTACGTTCTCTCCCCCCATGCGTGCGCTCAACAGTGCGTCGCTATCCGATTCCGATAGCGCATGCAAGGTCAGCACGTACGCATTGTCGGCGTGGTACTGGCCGATGTTCGCCGCGTCATCTGTCTGCCAGTTCAGGTGCGGGCGATGCACACCGAGCAATAGTACCGGCACATCAGCAATGCGCCGTGCCAGGTAGCGCCACAGGTCAAGCGAAACCTGATCAGCATGGTGCAGATCTTCCAGGATGACGAGGAGACCGGCGGTGGGTATGTCATCTTCAAGGTGCGTTGTCTGCGCCGTTGCGCGCAGCAGATCGGCCAGCAATTCAAAGCGGCGTGTTTGACGTTGCTGTGGATCAAGGCCACGGGTCAGTATTGTCTCGGCGACTTCCAGATGAACCAGATCGGCCAGCAGCGGCAACCAGTTATGTCCATCGTTACCCGATATTGCCAGACACGCCAGCAGTTTTTCGGTACGGACAGCAGGCGAATCGCTGCGCTCAATAGCACATAGGGCAATGAGCCACTCGCTCCAGGGCGCGTAGGGAATATTGGAAGCATAGGAGCGACAGTTGACCTGGATGCTGCGCAGATGGTACTCACGCGCACGTTCCAGCAGAGCCATTGTCAGCCGACTCTTGCCAATCCCGGCCTCACCGCTGATGCGTACCACCCGCCCGTTACCAGTCGTCACGGCAAGCAGGTGATTATGCAGCCAGTCCAGTTCAGCCTGGCGACCAATGCAGGGCAGAGCCAGTGCGTCAACCACTGGCCGTTGATCGCGCACGCCACATACGCGCAGCAACGGGATAGGCAACCGCTTGCCTTTGACGTGGATCGGAGTACGTTCTTCGCAGAGCAGGTGAGAGGCAATCTGGGCGGCAGTCGTGGCACTACACCAGATTTCGCCCCAGGCCGTACTGGTCATCACGCGTGCGGCCACATTGACCGCGTCGCCCATCACCGTATACTCTTTACGTGTGGTGGATCCGACATTGCCAGCAAAGACGCTGCCGGTGTTAAGGCCAATCCGCAGCTTGAGTGTGACAGCGATACCCGAACGGATATATGTGCGCGCTGGCAGGTCAGCGGGCGGCAAGGCAGTGAAGGCTTCCAGCATCATCAGCGCGGCGCGGGCGGCGCGCTCGGCGTGATCTTCATAGGCAATCGGGGCACCAAAAATCGCCAGGAGCTTATCCCCTTCCTGCGCCAGATCGAGCTTGTTAATCACGCCACCAAAGTGTTCAATTGCTGCCTGCATCGGGCGTAGCAAGCGGTCGATCAGGTGTGCCGCTGTGGATGGGTCGAGTGCTTCCACCAGCGTTCCGATCCCGACTACCTGCGCAAACAAGACCGTGACCGGGCGGAGATCGGCTTCGATCTGTGGTCGTTGGGGATCGATCAGAATGCGACTCAGCAGGCCGGCCGGCAGGTAGGGCGTCAGGCGATCAAGCTGCTGCACCAGGTGCGGGATGGCCTGCTCAGGAGCAGCCATGATCGGCGCTTCGTGGGGTAATACAGCCGGTGGCAAATCGCTGGTGGATAAGGCCAGCACACGCACATAGCCCGCATCAACGGGTTCACCGGTTGCATCAGGCGCAATAGCGTTCCAGGTAACCGGGCCAACCACCAGATCGCCCCGGTTGCCATACGCTTCGGCCCGCGCCACACTGTTGACCGTGCTGCCGATTGCGGCATAGCGTAAGGCATTCGACTGACCGGCGCTGACCAGGGCCACACGCCCGCTTTCCACGCCGATATGCATACTGAGCGCGAAGGTACCGATGCCGGGCACCGTGCGCTGAAACGACGGCGTGCCGTCGGCGGTTGTACGGCAGATATGGAGCAGATCGAGCGCGGCCTGCGTCGCAATGTGCGAGTGGTGCGGGCCACAGAACAGCACCAGCAGCGCATCGCCGCCAAACGTGAGCAAATCGCCGCCGGCGGCCTCGATTATCTGCAGCATGGCATCGAAGAAGGCATTGAGTGTACTGGTGACAATTTCGGCTCCCTCGCGGCCCAGAACGGTCAGGCGCTCGGCCAGGGCGGTTGAGCCGCTGACATCGGCAAACAGCAATGAGCCTTCGACCCACTCCAACCAGGGGCCATGCTCGTTGCTGGCAAGCTGGTGGGCAATCAGGTGGCGCGGCAGATAGGTACTGATTGTGTAGTATGCACTGGCAAGCTGCGCGAACGCCTCACGCACCACGCGCGGCGAACAATCGTCGCGCATCAGCAGCGTCGCTACCGTGGGAGCCAGGTAGCGTTGCACGTCCACAGCCGAGAGGCTATCGGCGAGCGTCGCGCCGGGCCGTTGTGTCTGCTCATTCTCGTCAGCCATAGCGCTCCAGTGCTGCACGTCGAGGCGACAGACAGGCAAGCAGGTAGTGCTGTGACGTGCGTCCTCAGGGTTGACCTCCTACCGTACTACGGAGAATTCGTTGCTTTCATTATAGCTGATGCCAGAAGGTGGAACAAGCGCGTAGTACTCCTGCCGGATGGCAAAAATGTCATCTTTGTGGCTTTTACAAAAAATAGCCCGTAAAGCCCAGGAGTTTTAACCCTGGGCTTTACGGGCTTTCCTCGCTTCAGCGGCCTTAGCCCAATCTAGCACATTTTTGCGATTTACGCAAAGGTGTGCTACAATGCAACCATGGGAAAGAGCTTCAAATACCGCACTGATGCTTGCCCGTATTGCGGGCTGGTGATGAATCGGGATCACAGTGCGGCACGTACCATTCTGCATCGAGGTCTCCAAATGCTTAGCGAGATGAGTGTGGGGCGGCACACTTTGAAGCCCAGGTGCTTTAGCCCTGGGAGCCATCACGATGATATATGCCAGAACTGCATCCGATCTGCGGGTAGGTGACGGACACACCTCACCGGTTGCTGAGAGGTGTCCTGGTGTCGCCCCCCCCCCGCTCTTCTTGAACACAAAGGCGCAAAGACGTAACGAGATGAGGGAGCGGTTCACACGGGTAGATAAGGTAAGCTCTCTCCGCGCTGACGCTCGTCGAAAGGACATGTGGGGTACCGTGTTGCCCTTGTGTCATTTCGAGCGAAGCGAGCAATCTGCTCCGCGCTGGCGCTTGTCGAAAGGACATGCCAAACGCACATCGTTCCATGGCACGTTGCGCCAGAGCTATACCGGACATAGCGCAGCCGCCGCACCCTGTGACAGTGCCGGTGTTCGCCCCTCTCACCCCTCCGGCTCGCGCACCAGCCGGATGCCCTCGTACGCATGCAGCATGCCCGCCTCGCGCTGCTGCACTATGTCCAGCCAGATATATGCTGCCAGGAGTTGGTCTCTGTCGCCCTGATAAGCGGTGCCTGTGCGTCGGCGTTGCCACCAGCGCCACCACTGCCGGGGTGTCTGCTTGTCATCCAGGAGCGTATAACCCAGCCAGACATAGAGCAGCAGCAGGGCCGCATACTCGCGCCACGCTCGCCGTAGGGCAACAATATCATCATCAGGCGCGATCAGGATCGTCAGCAATGCCTTGAGCAAATCACGCTGGCGCCTTGCGGCAGCGTCAAGAGCCTGATCCGACAGCGCGTTGAGCCAGACGTGTGCCTGGTTATAATCTCCAGCCTCTATCGCTGTTACCACACTAACGTCAAAGTCGCGGGCGCGGGCGCGGGCGCGGGCGCGGGCGCGGGCGCGGGCGCGGGCGCGGGCGCGGGCGTGGTCGATTTCACTGGCTATTTCGATGTAGATAGCGAGGTTTTTTTCGTGCATACGAGCGCAAGCACGCTCAAGAGCATCGTCACGATTGTAAGGACGGGGCCGGTCGAGAACCAGGTTGCCTTCGGAATCTCGGCACCAGGCACTGAGCGGTGGCTCGTGCTGCCGGGCAGGATAGGACTGGCTCTCGTTCGGTGTCGGCAGGCGATAGCGCATGCTGCCCTGCTGCCGCGCATTCAGCCAGGCGCAAAACGCCTCGGCATCGGAGCCACGCACGCCCGCAACCGGTGTGTCTGCTTGCCCGCGCGTAAAGCGAAAATCCGTCCAGTGGTCGGGCTGATAGTATTCCTCCTTGGTGCGCATCTCGTCCAGAAACAACTGGTATTCAGCGCAGGTGATATAGTCGGCGCTGATACTCCGCTGGTCGTCCAGCATGTACCAGTCCTCGGATGCTTGCAGACGACGCGCCAGCCGCACCTCGGCCGCCAGGCGGAAGCGCTGCGGGTCGTCGTCTTCCAGTGCGTCACGCAGGAGCGTGGATAAGCGTTGCTGAACCTCAGGATCGACTTCGTGCGTCTCGTCCAGGCAGCGCGCAGCCAGCGCCAGCGCCGGGACGGTATTCAAGTCCAGGGCGGCCTGAATGATGGGTGTGGCGTTGTCTATGGCGGCATAGAAGAGCAATGTTTCGCGCCACCACTCTTTCTGCACCAGCGTCCGCCAGTCTAGAGTTTCCTTCTGCCGGCGTAGCTCCAATGCGGCCAGGTATTCACGAAACATGGCATGCGCAAATATCCACTGGTCTTCGCCAACAGGCACAATCAGGTTGGTCGAGGTACAGAGAAAGTTCAAGGCATCGAAGTCTGGCTCGGTCTGGCGCAGTTTGAGGTGCTGAATTTTCGGGGCGATCAGCGGTCGCGCCTGAGCGGTGGTGATCTCTGATAACTCGTTTTGCATCATATGCAGGGCCAGGCACTGCAAGAGTTCCTTTTTTTTCTGCGGCGGGAGCGGTTCTGTAATGGCTTTTTCTCCACCCGTAGCGTGACCAGCAACTCATAAATGCGACCAAAGAGGGCGCTGCGAGTGGCCGGGAGCGCCCCCTCGTCGCGAGCCTCCAGCGCAATCAGCGTGAGCAACAGCGGATTACCGGCCAGTTCGTTCAGCATCGGGCGGGTGCGCAGTTGATCCAGCACCTGACGCGCTTTGCGTTGGGCCTCCGGGCGTACCTGGTTCGTTTTCTGTCCACCACGGACGAGATCGAAGGTGTACCACTTCTCCAGAAACTCGCGCCGCTGGTCAGGGGTGAAGGATTGCATCGCCAGAATGCTGCAGCGGGGATGCGCCAGTGGCGCTTCCCGATAGCCACCGGGCCGCGATGTCACCACAAAGCGCGACTCATGGTAGCTACGGATCTGCTCATCGATCCAGGTGGCAACCTGCTTGCGCTGTTTAATGCTTGCCACCTCATCCATCCCGTCAAGCAACACCAGACACCGGCCGACCGTGAGGTGTTGCTCAAACCAATCCTTCGGTAGGTTCAGGTTACGTTGGGAAGCGCTAAAATAGCGTTGCACCAGATCCCCCAGAGCGGGCGGATTGGCGTCGCACAGGGTGTCTCGATGCTCGCGCAGGTAGAGCAGAATGGGGATATAGCGCTCGGCTATACCGTGGCGACGCTGCTTGCGGAAGGCAAATTCCAGCCCCACGTGTTGGAGCATCGTTGTCTTGCCAAAGCCGGCTCCTCCCAGTATGACCAGCACCGCATGATCAGGCTGGTTTGACCGGTGACAGACGGTTCGTAAAAAGTGCCAGATCTGCTGGCTGTCGCGGCCAGCACGGCCCGTCACTAGGCGCTGTTCCACGTCTTCGGCCGCACCAGGCTCCAGGCGCAAATCTACAAGGATGTCCTGAACGCGGGGAGCTTCACCAACACCGCGCAGGCCATATGTATTAATCCGGTTCCGTTCTTCATGCCACCAGCGGACATAGGCCCGTTCATATTGATCGTCCTGCCGCCGGAGCAGCAGATAGTGCGTGCCAACGGCGGCACTGCCAGCCAGCAGCACAACGAGCAACGCAACGACCAGTTGCCTCGGCGGCAGAGCTACCAGGCCGGTCATCAGCGCAGCAATCGTCAGCACGGTCACGAACACCACCGCCGGCCAGAACCAGTCGGACGGGAGCAGTGGTTGCCGCCGGGTGGCATCGTCCGGGTCGGAACGGACAGGGGCGGTGACCAGCAAGGTGGCGACGGACGATATGAGCGCCGACACCAGGGTGTAGACCGATTCAGGACCTGGATCGGTAAGAAACCAGTAGCCAAGGATCAGCCACTGAAGGATGGTCAGCCCCCATAAGATGACACGGCCTATAGCTATGGCAGATCGCTGCTGCATCTGTATGTTCTCGATGGACTCTGCGCAACCGGCAGCGGTGTATCAGCGGAGGTGCAGGCTGCGCGATCAAGATGTGATGACAACCATGTACATCACCCACCCGTTTGCCTGGTTGACGGAGCGGGGCGAAGTTGGCACGATTATACCATGGCCTGCGCGGGCACGATTCCCGCGCTCCCTGGTGCGCCTGGTGGCGCGGGCGTCTCGCCGGCCATCGCACGATCCCCGCGCTCCCAGGCGTGCATGTTCACTTCCATCGCTAGAGGAACTGGGTACCCGTGAGGGACCACGCCCACCTGGGTATGAGAGCGGAGCGCACTCCATCGGGCACGCGCGGGCACGATGCCCGCGCTCCCAGAAAGGTGAACCCGTACATGCCGGAGACGATTTTGCATCGTTGTCCACTTCTGGTACAATTGACCGCCGAATGAGATGTATAGGAAACAAAAGCAGGACAGGCTCGTTATGAACGCGCAGCGTGTGATTGTAGTGATGCCCGCGTACAACGCGGCCCGAACGCTGGAGCGCACTTATCACGATATGCCCCCCGGTGTGGTGGATCATGTTATCCTGGTTGACGATGTCTCGCACGATGAGACTGTCGAGGTAGCGCGGCGACTGGGGTTAGAGGTGGTGATCCACATCCAGAACCGAGGGTATGGCGGCAACCAGAAGACATGCTATCTGGAAGCGTTGCGCGATGGGGCCGATGTGGTGGTGATGTTGCACCCCGATAATCAGTATGACTCGACGCGCATCCCGGAGTTGATCGCGCCGATCTTTGCGGGCGAGTACGATATGATGCTCGGCTCGCGCCTGCTGGGGGGCAACGGCTGGTGGCGCAGCCCGGCGCTCGAAGGGGGGATGCCGATCTGGAAGTATATCTCCAACCGCTTCTTGACGATCTGTGAGAATATCGTCCTGGGCCAGCACCTGTCCGAATGCCATACCGGTTTTCGGGCCTATAGTCGGCAGTTGTTGGAGACGGTGCCGTTTTTGCTCAATTCCGATGATTTTGTGTTTGACACGGAGATGATCGTCCAGGCGGTGGCCTTCAATTTTCGCATTGGTGAAATTGCGGTCGAAACCCGCTATTTTGAGGAGGCGTCGTCGGTGAACTTTCGGCGCAGTGTGATATACGGGTTGGCGACGCTGTGGGTGCTGGTGCGCTACCTGCTGCATCGCAGCGGTCTGCGACGCTCGCCGCAGTTCTCGCGCCGGCTGGCGGAGGTGATGAGCGCCTATCATAGTGCGACGTTCCTCCGCAGCGCAACGGGTGATTCGGAGGCCCGCGCCGAGATCAAGCCCCAGGTTGACGAACAGTTCCCCTGATTATCGCTATGATCCATTCCCCAACCGGAGCCAGTCGCCAGGATTGTCGGAGATCGGCCCACCCACACGCGACCCAGATCACAGACAGCCAGCGCAACCAGGAGGCTCTGCGCCGGCGCTCCGTGCTACTGTTGTTCCTGCTGATCGCGGCGACACTGCTGCTGACGCTGGCATTACGTGCGCCGCCGCGCTGGAAGCTCGATGTGGGCACGGACGGCGATGACCGCTTCGTATATGGCTTTTCGGTGGCAGAAGTTGAGCGCGGCGGCACAACGACTTTTCGCTGGAGCGGGCCTGATGCGCGCCTGGTGCTGCATGGCGCGAACAGTCGTGCCTTTGTGTTGCGCTTACGCCTCTACGATGAGCAACCGGCTCCGACCAACGACCGGCGCCTGGCGTTGCAGCGCAATGGGCAGGACGTGGCGGCCTGGCAGATGCACAACGGTTGGCGAGTCTATCACGTGCTGCTCGACACCGACGCGGTCGGCCAGGGACTGGAAGCCACGCCGCTGCACCTGGTCAGCCCGATCCAGCGCCCCGGCGCGGAAGATGGGCGGCGCTTAGGCGTGGTGCTGGACTGGCTGGAGATCGTGCCACTGGATCGGCATCAGGTAGGACAGAGCAGCGTCGTTCCGCTGCAACGGGCGTTGCTGTTTACCTGGGCGCTGGCGCTGCTGGCAGGCATATGCTGGCAACTGGATCGTAACTGGCTGCTGCATTGGCCGCGCCTGCCGCGCCTGACGGTGACTCGGATTTGTGTGCTGGTGGGACTGCTCGCTGTGGCGCTGCTCTGGTGGGCGCTGCGCAATCCCTACACGCTGGCCTGGGCGCTGCCCGCAACGCCGTGGCTGCTGGGCCTGGCAACACTGCTGCTGGCGGGGATGCCAGCGATTGTCACCACGCAACGGTGGTTGCTGGCGGCACAGCAGCACGGGGAGATGCCAGCGCTGCCAACCAGTGCGAGTCTGGCGGCCATGGGGCTGTTGGTGCTGGCGCAGGTGCTGTTTCATCGCCAGCAGGCGGTCGGGTTGGGTGTCGCGCTGACGGTTGCGAGCGGGGTGCTGCTGCTGGCTGTGGCCCGTATGTGGCACCTGGCGGATATCTGGGGCGATGCGCCGGATGGCACGCTGGCCGATCTGGTGCCGAGCCGCTGTCAGGCGTTGTTGTGGCTGCTGCTGATTTTCGCGGTGGCGCTGGGCATGCGCCTGTATCGCATCACGGAGCTACCCTTTGCGCTGTGGCGCGATGAGGCCCGGCACGGGATGATCGCGCTGCGCTTGCTGGAAGATCCCGATTATCATCCGATTTATATCGCGTCGGGCCGGGTGAATATGCCCGCACTGGGCTTTTATCCTTTCGCCCTCGCTCTGCGGATCTGGGGCATTCAGGCCTGGTCAATGCGCGTGGTGACGGCGCTGGCGGGGGCGCTGACCGTCTTGCCCCTGTATGCCCTGAGCCGGCAGGTGCGTGGGCGGCGCGATGTGGCGCTGCTGGCGGCGATGCTACTGGCGGTTTCGAGCTGGCATGTGACGCTGAGCCGCTTCTCGTTCCCGACCATTTTTGATCCGCTGCTGGGTGTACTGGGGCTGTGGCTGCTGCTGGTTGCCTTGAACCTAGATCAGGGTGCCCGCCGCCTCTATCCGCTGATTGGCCTGATGTCCGGACTCTGCCTGGGACTGGCGGTGCAGACCTATCATACCGGGCGCATGGTGCCGGTGATTGCGGCGGTGCTGGCGCTGCTGCTGCTGTGGCAGTACGCACGGTTCTGGAGACGCTGGGTGGTAACAATGCTGGCGGTGGGGCTGGGCCTGGTACTGACGCTGCTGCCACTCCTCATCTATGCCGTTCAACATCCCGAAGCATTCAATGAACGGGTGGGCAATGTGTTTTTATTGCGCGACGCCGCACTGCAAGCCCGTGCCCCGCTGGCGGCGCTTGATGAATCGCTGGGACGGCACCTGCTGATGTTTAATGTGCAGGGGGATAGCAATGGCCGCCACCACGCGCCCGACCGCCCGCTGCTCGATTTTGTGACCGGCCTGGGGTTTCTGGTGGGGTGTGCGTTCTTGCTCTACAACTGGCGCGACTGGCGGAGCATGTTCTTGCTGGCGGGGCTGAGCATTGCGCTGGTACCGAGCGCTCTCGCTGTAAATGGCCCGCACGCGATGCGCAGTATTGGCGGCACAGTGTTCACTAGCCTGATTGCTGCATTGGGCTGGCTGGCGCTGGTCAGGATGCTGGGGCGAGCGCGACAGCCGTCCCTGGCTACAGATTCGGCCTCAGTCAGTACAGGCGAAGATTGGCAACGGCTGGGGATTATTGCGGGCACGTTGATCGCGGTGGCGGCGCTGGGGTTGAACTTCTGGATGTACTTTGGCTATATGGCGCAGCACAGTGGCGTGTGGGGATCGTCCTATCCGGTGCAAACGCAGGTGGGCATCTATCTGCGCGATCTGGTGGAACGGCAGGATATGGCGACTCTGGCGCGGATGTATGTGCCGGAGGGGTTTACCAGCAATGCGGTTTTTAGCTATATGACCGATGGGTTGCCGATCCAGACTTTTACCGATGCGTCGCTGGCGCAAGTGGCGCAACCGGGTACACTGTTTGTGCTGTCGGGCTACACCCATACCGAAGACGCGCAACGCCTGTTGCCCACGCTGAAGCCGACGCCCAGGCTGTTTTTGCGCGGCCCTGATTTCCCCGGCACTCATCATCCCTCGTTTGTCGTGTATGCCGTGCCGGAGGGATAGGCGGGGCGCTGCGGGACACGGTGCGGAAGCAGAGGTTGAAGTGCTGAAGCGCGTGCGCAGGCTGAACCGCTGATGTGCGGATGGCACTGACCGGTAGCAAGCCCTTCCAGGCTACCCTCGCATGACTTTGATCTATCGAAGCGTTGGAGTAATATGTCAGTCCACAGTCCACCCACAACCGAATTCACGGCGGATCATTAGCGGTCAGTGCCGGAGGTAGGGGATTCGAGGGCATAATGGAGCGACCGATCAGACCGCTACGTCTAAGCTCGCTCTTCCTTTACCCTCTGCGCTTTCCCTTTTGTGCTTGCGCCGCCTTTTCTTGCACCAGTTTCAGGCTCTCCTGGATACGTAGATCATTGGGATCAAGCTTGATCGCTTCTTGCAGTGTTGATATAGCCTGTTCAAACTGATGAAGCTGGGCATAGGCCAGACCCAGCGCATGGTGATAGTTCGCCTGACGGGGACTCAAGCGAGTGGCCGTTTCCCAGGTTTTCATGGCCATATACCACATCCCCCGATTTTTGAAAGCGACCCCCATGTTGTACAGGCCCACATCGTCCTGCGCCTCAACTTCAGGCAGTATCCGCATGCGCGGCCCGTAGAAATCGCGGTACCCCAGAATTGTCAATGCCAGATGGCCACCGAGGATCACGATTGAACAGATGATTGTACTGATACTAAGCAGCCCGACTATCAGCGACAAACCCAGAAGAATGGCATTGAAGATGTAGGCCCAGGGTTTGCACCGTAAATAGGCACGCCCCATCTGTATAACAAAACCGCCTCCCACCAGCATAAAGATACCGAGAAAAACACTATCAGCACCAGACTGAAACTGACTAGACTCATAGAGTCCAGCTCCAATCAAAAACAGTCCCCCCAGCATACCGAGAATACCACTGATGATCCACAAGAAACCCACGATTGTAGTGGCAATCGAACGCTTTTCACGTGGTGTACCGCGCACCATCAAGCTCCGGTGGCAACTGGGGCAGGTATGATGCCGGGCCAGGGTGGGCGCACCACAATAGGGACAGGGATATTGATCAGTCTCTGGCGCTGCTGTGAGCGGGGAGGAGCCTTGTTCTTGCGGGCGCGTCGCCAGCGGAGTTGTGCCATCATCGTGCACCTGGTGGGTTGCGCCTGTGACAGGGGGCCGGGTTGGCGCTGAAAATGGGGCTGGAATGGGTGGGGGATCAGGTGCTGGCACGGCAGGAGCCCTATCGGTTGGAGCTGCTGGTGTAGGATGGTGTTGTTCCAGCCATGCCACCCCCCGTCTGGCATGTGGGTTATTGGGATTCAGATCGAGTACATTTTCCAGGCACACACGCTGGTCAGCCGGATCATCAACCACTCCCGCAAGCCAGAGCCAGGCCTGTTCGTTGCGTTCATCAATCTCAATGATTTGCATCAGCACCTGGCGGGCGACATCACGTTTGCCAGCCTTTGCCGCCGCTATGCCCTCACACAAGAGTTGCTGTGTGTCTATCATAGAGCTAACCTAATCGACGACATGTTCTTTCCCCCAGCTACTTGCACACCATTCCGTATACACTTGATTGTACACCGCAATTGTATCGCGGGCAATATGCTGCCAGTTATACTGTTCACGCACTTCACGCAGGGCGTTCGCCACCCGCGCCTGTGACCATTCGGGGTGTTGTAGCGTATGCAAAATTCCCCAGGCCAACGAACTGGCACTACCGGGAACAACGGTGATCCCTGTCTCATGGGGACGCACGACCTCCGTCAGGCCACCGGTTTGCGAAACCACCACTGGACACTCGGCGGCAAAGGCTTCCAGCGCCACAATACCAAACGGTTCATAGAGTGATGGAAACGTTGCCACATCGGCCACCCGATAGAGCCGCTCCCGATCATAGTCGGAGATAAAACCCGGTAAGAGGACGTGGGATTGCAAACCCATCGCCTTCGTCTGCGCCTGGAGTGCCGGCAAATAGGGGCCAGAACCGGCCATAATCAACCGCGTATCAACCTGGGCCAGCACTTGCGGCCAGGCATCGAGCAAGACATGGAGGCCTTTTTCATAGACAATCCGCCCGATATAGAACGCAATGCGCTGATCGGGAGCCGCAAATCGGGCGCGAAATGCACGCCGTTCCTCCGCATTGGTAAATGGATCGGGGCGTACATACACCCCATTGGCGACCACATCAACCTTATCGGCAGGTGTATTAAAATATTCCGTCATCTGGGCAGCCATAAAGTGCGAACAGACAATCACCCGCCAGGCTTCATAGGCCAGCCACCACTCGATTCCATGCACATGCTGGGCATGATCATCCCCCAGTATCCCCTGACGGCGCCCGCGCTCAGTTGAATGGATTGTCGCCACGAGCGGTATACGCCAGCGTTGCTTCAACATAATGGCCGCCTTTGCGGTTAACCAGTCATGATTATGGATCAGATCAAACCCGCCCACCTGCTCACCAATGGTGACCGCTGCCTGTTCCAATTCCAGGTTAGTACGCTCGACCCGCATCGAGAAGCCCTGACCGTTGGTGTAGGGCGGCGGAACCCGGAAGACCTGTACACCAGGCACCACGGTTTCGCTGGTTGCCCCACCATGCATCCACGGCGTCAACACAAACACGTTCACTCCCGCAGCAGCAAGCACCGGGGCTAAATCGGCCACATGTTTACCCAGACCACCAATAATGTGCGGCGGATATTCCCAGGTCAACATTAGAATACGCATCGCTATTCTCAAGTAACCCGGTAGACAACCGGGTGCTATGAAAGACCAGTGGTTGACGTTGCCTGGCGAGACACAGTATCGGAGACGACCATGCCTCACCCAGGGTATTGAGATTATAGCATTAGCAGGCAGTGAGAACAAGAACCTTCAGGTGCGATAAGGATGCGCCATGACGGAACGGGGGCGAGTTGCAGGATATACAATACCAGGGCCTGATCTTCAGCATTGCGTGTCCAGCAGCGCTTCGCGCTCCAGCAACGCCTGTTTGCGCGCTGTTCCCCAACGATAGCCACCGAGCCCGCCATCCCGGCGAATGACGCGATGGCAGGGAATGGCAATGGCGATCGGGTTGGTGGCACAGGCCTGGGCTACAGCACGCACCGCTCGTGGATTGCCCAGTCGAGTCGCAAGCTCGGCGTAACTGACCGTCCTACCGGGTGGTATCGTCTGGAGTATGGCCCACACGCGCTGCTGAAAGACCGTGCCCTGTACATACAGCGGTAGCTCAAGCCCACGTTCGGGAGTCACAAGATAGTCTCGCACCCGCGTCATCCAGCCGGTCAAGTCCGGGGCGTCATCAGTACGGTGCGCATGCGGAAACTGCATACGCAAAACTACCTCCAGGGCTAGCGCGTCATCGCCGAGCATCATTGCACAGATACCTGACCTGGTTGCCGCCATAAGTACCTCCCCCAGATCGCACATTCCGAGCGTAAAGCGTATATCGGCTATGGTCGCATGCCGAATATCCGGTGAGGTGATCGTATTGGATGCAGCCGGTATGGAACGATTTTGCATGGGATTACTCCTGACATGAAACCCACCGTGAACCTGCGAGCCGGCTTTTTCAGCACAACGGCAGCACACGTGCAACAATAAACTTCAAGTAGCGCCCTTCTGGGAATCCAACTGGTACCGGATGATCCGCAGCGTGCCCGGCCTCATGCAGGATGAGCAACCGCTGCCGAGACTGAACGGCCGCATCAGCCAGGACTTCACGGAACATCTCTGGCGAAATCTGGCTCGTACAACTGGCGGAGACAAGCAACCCACCGGGTGCGACACAGCGTAGTGCCAGCGTGTTGAGACGTGTGTAGGCCCGTTGTGCCGCATAGCGGCTCCTTCTGGCACGGGCAAAGCTGGGCGGATCGAGAATCACCATATCGAACTGCTCTCTCTGCTGACCAGAGCGCTCCAGCAGCTTGAAGCAGTCTTCGACAATAAACGAGTGCTGCTCTGGATCAAAGCCATTCAGGTGCAGGTTGTGCACCGCATCCTCGGCAGCATCACGAGCGCTATCGCAATTCACCACACTGAGAGCCCCACCGCGCAATGCGTACAGCGCAAAGCCCCCGGTGTAGGCAAAACAATTCAGCACCCGGCATCCTTGAGCCCACTGCTCAACCGTATGCCGATTCTGGCGCTGATCAAGAAAAAGCCCTGTTTTCTGCCCGGCATACAGGTTGGCACGGAAATAGAGGCCGTTTTCTTGCACGACGAGATCGTCCGGGGGTTGTTCGCCCCAGAGTGATTGGAGCGTAGAGGCGACAGCTTTCTCAGGCTCACCTGCATCCTGATCGTTCCGGGCTATCTCATCGGCAGCAGGCTGGCGTTGCACGATCCCACGCACATGGTGATCAACCGCTCGTAACGCCGGTATCACCAGTGGCGTCAGCGTCTGCACACTGGCAGCATAGGTCTGAATAACTGCATAATCGCCATACCGATCCACAATAATACCGGGCAACCCATCGCCTTCGCCATACAACCAGCGATACGCGTTGGTCTCAGTACGACGCACTGCTGCCCGCACCTGCCAGGCTTCCTGCACACGAGCCCGGATCCAGGCTGCATCAGGTATCGTATCACGGCTGAAGAGGCGCACAGCGATCGCGCTGCTGGCATCCCATAGCCCCACCGCACTGAACGACCCGCAGCGTACCCGTACCCACGCACCCGAGGGCAGATCCGCCTCGCCCCGCACCTGATTACGATAGACCCAGGGATGCCCCTGCACCAACCGTGCCTTCAGCTCCGGAGAAACCGTGATTTCTGGCAACCGCATGTGTTAGATCGTTGTCCCACTCGACACCAGTTTATCATGCCCGAAGGCCGACTCGCTCATTCGTGGACGAATGGCGACATTGCGTCCTACGCGTATACCGGCAGGCACCTGAGAGCGCATACCAACCAGTGTCAATCCTGTGTTCAGCGTATATGGTGCCTGACTGTTGGGCGTATTATCCTCACCGTCGCCGAGCACAGCACCTTCCCCAATGCGTACCCCTTCATCCAGAATACAGCGATCAATCACTGCGCCAGGGCCAATCCAGGTATCACCCAGAATAATCGCATCACGTACCACCGCGCCAGAGGAAACAAACACACCCGGCGAGAGCATCGAGCGCAGCACGTGACCATAGACTCGGCACCCATCGCTGACCATGCTATTCTCGATGCGTGCTTCGGCCCCGATTTCAACCGCCGGGCGCTGGGCGCTGGTGGTATGGATGACCCAGTCTGGATCGTACAGGTCGAGCGCAGGCGTCTCACCAATCAAGGCCATATTGGCTTCGTAGTAGGCCTGTATCGTTCCTACATCGGCCCAGTAGCCATTGAAGGTATAGGCATAGACGGATGACTGTTCAATCAGGCGGGGCAAGAGTTCACGCCCAAAATCCACCTCCTGACCACCGAGGATCTCCAGCAAAAAGTTCTTCCGAAAGACATAGATGCCCATCGAGGCCAGACTGATACTACTACGTCGCGGCTTTTCCACAAACCGCTCGACACGCCCGTTCGCATCCACTGATACGATACCATAGCGATAGGCTTCGTGAGGGCTGACATGATGCACAGCCAGCGTTATATCCGCCTCACGTTCCTGGTGCATACGCAGCAGCGGTTGGTAATCCATACAATAAACATGATCGCCAGCCAGCAACAACACGGCCTCAACAGGCTGATCGGCAATAAAATCGAGGTTATAGCGCACGGCATCGGCCGTGCCGCGCTGCCACCCGCCACCTTCCGGGGTAGGCGAAGGATGCAGGATGCGCAAGCCACCCTGGGCACGGTCAAGATCCCAGGGCCGCCCGACACCCAGGTGTGTGTTCAGCGATTGCGGGCGATACTGGGTCAGCACCCCGACATTGTAGATTCCGGAGTTCACACAGTTGGAAAGCGCGAAATCAATAATGCGATACTTGCCTGCAAAGGGGACAGCAGCCTCAGTACGTTCAGCGGTCAATACATTGAGTGCTGGAGAATCACCTCCGGCCAGGATCAACGCCAATGTTCGTAACATAATCCTTAAATTTCCTACTCCCTAAATTGTCTCACCACTGGGGACATCACCGGCTGGAAAGTCTTCGGTATCGCGATCAGTATTGATCAACACATTGCGGCCAATACGAATACCTGGTGGAATATGGGCACTTTTACCGACCACGGTAATGCCAGTATTCAGTCGATCGGGTTGCTGCCGATTAACCGTTGTATAATCATCCCCCCAACCGAGACAGGTGCCGGCTCCGACCACCACCTGTTTGTCGACCACCACCTTATCCAGCACTGCCCCCGGCCCGATCCAGGTATCGTTCATCACCACACTGTCACGCACAATTGCGCCTGGCGAGACATAGACACCAGGGGAAAGCACCGAATGCTCTACCGTGCCGCGAATCACACACCCGTTGCAGACCATGGAGCGCCGCACACGCCCCTGCGGGCCAATTTTCACCGGTGGTCGCTCTTCGCTGCGGGTATAAATTGTCCAGTTCGTATCATACAGGTCAAAGCCGCATGCCGGATCAAGCAGTTCAAGATTCGTGGCCCAATAGGCCTCTATCGTTCCCACATCAACCCAATAGCCCGTAAACCGATAGGCATACACCCGATCCTGAGAAATCATCGCTGGGATGACATGCTTGCCGAAATCGACCCGCGGCTGCTCTTCGCTACCTTCGCTGAGGCGCTGGATCAGAATATCCGCGTTAAAGACATACACGCCCATCGACGCAAGCGTGCCTTTATCCCGTTCTTTTGGCTTCTCAGTAAACTCAACGATGCGATTCGTTTCATCGATCGTCATAATTCCAAAACGATCCGTCTGCTCCTGCGGCACATCCATCACCGCCACTGATACATCGGCGTGGGTGCGTTGATGGGCCTCGATCATCTTGCTATAATCCATCTTATAGATATGATCCCCGGAGAGAACCACCACAATGTCGGCTCGATGCTCACGAATATAGTTAATATTTTGATAGATAGCGTCCGAAGTACCACGATACCAATCGCCCATATTCCGCCCGATATAGGGTTGCAGGAGGCGAACACCACCACGGGCACGGTCAAGATCCCAGGGTTTACCAATCCCAATATGCTCATTGAGCGAATGTGGACGATATTGAGTCAACACAGCCACATTAAAAATACCAGAATTGACACAGTTGGAGAGAGTATAATCGATAATGCGGTATTTACCCGCAAAGGGAACAGAAGGTTTGGCGCGTTTTTCAGACAGGACACTGAGGCGCGTACCCTCGCCTCCAGCCATAATCATCGCGATCACTCGCATAGCACCACCACTGGCTTTCCTATAACTTTTGTTCACATACGCAGGCTGCACCCTGATTGTACCCTGAAATGAGGTTCTGTGCAACGTAGGGGAAATACCGGAGCCAGTCAGTTGGGTCATCCGAGCGTTATGGTGGTGCCGACGCGCTGATCGGCATCAGGAGGAGCGAGAAGCGCGGAACGAGAAGCGCGGAGCGAGAGGGGAGAGGAGAGAAGCGAGAACCCTTATTCCTCACTCCTCTTCCCTCACTGCTCGCCAGCGCCGCGCCTCCCTCGCCATGGGATGTCTCGTTGTCGTACTAGTAAAGGAACATCGGTTTACCGAGGATATGCGAGATTTTCGGGCGGTAATTCTCCACATCGTAGAGTTCATCCACATCCACACGCTTCAAGCCCTGGATGCACGTATCAACGGGTACCGTGGTATAACAGCCATTCTGCAAGGCCATCATCATCCCGGAGTGACCTTTCTCAATCTGTTGCACGGCCATGTTGCCGTAGGATGTCGCCACCATCCGATCCAGCGAGTCCGGTGCCCCGGCACGCATCAGATAGGCCAGTTGCTGGTGGACAATATCGACTCCCGTGAGTTTTTTGAGCGCTTCGCCTACAACCTGCCCGATCCCGCCCAGTTTTTTGTGGCCGTAGGCGTCTTCCTGGCCATATTCGATCACCTGGCCACCCAGCATGGAGGCACCTTCAGAGATAGCAATGATCGCATAGTTGCTCGGATTACTCCGGCGATCCTCCATTATCAATTCCGCCAGTTTCTCAATATCAAAGGGCACCTCGCTAATCAGCGCCCGATCAACGTTTGCGAGATATGCAGAGATCAGTGCTGTCTCACCGCTATTCCGGCCAAAAAGCTCCACGACGGCGATGCGTTCGTGGCTACCAGTGGGTGTGCGCAGATCATTCAGCAGATTGACACTGCGGGTTACTGCGGTGCTAAAACCCATACAATAGTCTGTACCAAAGACATCGTTATCCATCGTCTTGGGACAGGCAACCACCCGGAAGCCCTCCTGATGTAACCGGGCACCATAGGAGAGCGTGTCATCACCACCAATCGGGATCAGGGTGTGAATACCCAGATGATCCAGCACACGCAGGACGTGATCGGTACAGTCGACCGTCTTTTGCCCTTCCTGGAAAGGGTATTTATCTTTCAGAAAGTCTGGCATATCACCCGGTCGCACCTTTTGCGGATTGGTGCGTGATGAGTGCAGATGCGTGCCGCCATAGCGGTCAATGGTACGCACACTTTGCTTGGTCAGTGGCTCAATCCACTCACGCTGCGATTCTTTGTCATTATCTGGATTGTAGTTCAGTAATCCTGCCCAACCCCGTCGAATACCAATAACTTCCCAGCCATTTTCCTGCGCACGATACACGATCGCCCTGATGCACGGATTCAGTCCCGGAACGTCGCCTCCACCAGTGAGGACACCGATACGCATACTTCCCTCCTGACAATCCATAACTGTAGCTTTCAATACTCATGATCTGTGGCGCGAAAGTCACGCCGGATCTGAGCCAGACGACATAGCCCATTATACCAAATCTGATTGTGTATGTTTTGTGGTCAAACCTGGCATCTGGTTCCCATTGAGGTATGGACATCCTGACATCAGTTATGAAGAATTTGCGAGCCTATCAGGCACGGGCTATAATGGTAAATCTGCGCTTTATGCGGATACTATAGCCTGATCGTATCCGTTCAGCGTGGGGCAGAGCAAGCCGTTTGAAGGGGTACATCAGAGTCCCGGCTTTCGCCCGGGTCTCGCTTTGTTCGGGCAACCGCTGTGACACCGGTGCTTCATACACCTGATGTCGCATTGCTATCGTTGAATGTATGGTCGCTCATACCGGCCAGTCTAGTACGACAACGAGACTTCATCTCGGCCAGGGTGCGGGGCCTGGTGAGAAGAGAGGGAAGAGAAGCGAGAAGCGAGAACCCGCGCTTCTGATTCCTCGCTTCTCACACCTCACTCCTCTTCCTCTGCTCCTCTCTCGGTGGGGCGAAACCACGCCAGGGTTCCCCACCTATGGAATGTCTCGTTGTCGTACTAGAATTGTTTAATATTTAATATCAGTTAAGAAGAGGTAAAAGATGCGCGATGAATTACACCAGAGTGCTGTAGCGTATGGGGCAACAACCTGTCGCCGCCATATTTTTATCTGTGCTGACCAGAGCGATCCGAAGTGTGCCTCAAAAAAAGAAGGTATCGCCGCCTGGAACTATCTGAAAACACGACTCAAAGAACTGCAGCTCTCCATGGCTGAGGGCGGGGTCTACCGTACCAAAGTGCATTGTTTACGAATCTGCGCCCATGGCCCGATTGCCGTAGTCTATCCTGAAGGGGTGTGGTATCATTCATGTCACCCGGACGTGCTGGAACGTATTATTCAGGAACATTTGATCGGCGGACAGATTGTGGAGGAGTATGCGTTTGCCCAGAATCCACTGCTATCCCAATGAACACGATGATAAGCGAAATCGCCTGAAGCCGGGATACATAACTGTTCATCTCTGGGGTAAAACGCCACCCTGGGAGAGTGGCAATCGTTAGTAGCACTACGGGATACGCAGGCAAGATCCCCTCGCTCCATACTTCACTTCCATACGTGTGGGATACGAGGGCAAGATCTCCCCGATACCGGGGCTTGACAATTTGCTACAATCTGCTATATAAGCATGATACCTATATTATAATATTTAATTCGGGCAAAACGTACCCGTTCTGGGGGACGGCCCTTCGCGCAGATAGCGGAGGCAGATGATCACCGCGAAACCCTCTTTTTCAGTCGGGAGGGGTATGGCAGCCAGACTATCCCTTCCGAATGGATACGACAAAACCGTAGAAAGGTCGGCAACACCAGGAATCGATCATTCATTGCTCATCGATCCCTGGTGCTGCACAGTCTATGCACGAACTTCCGGTAACGCAAGGTATTCTTGATGTGGCGTTGACGGCAGCACAACAGGCTGGCGGATGTCGTATTACTCGCATTAATCTGGTTATTGGGGAACTGAGTAGCATTGTTGATGAGTCCATCCAGTTTTATTTTGACATTTTGAGTCGCGGGACGCTGGCCGAAGGGGCATGTATGGCTATTCAGCGCGAACCTGCCCAGGCTACCTGTCAAGACTGCGGGTTCCAGTGGAACGTGAGCATCCCTCTGGTACCATCCTGTCCATCCTGCCAGGGGCATCGATTTCAGGTGACCGGTGGCAGAACCTTTTATGTGGAGAGTATTGAGGTAAATGATGAAGATTCCAGTGGTGAAGGATATTCTGAGCGCGAATGATCAAGTTGCTGCAGAGAATCGCACGGTTTTTGATGCTGCCAACGTGTTTGTCGCCAATGTGATGGCCTCACCTGGTGCAGGAAAGACCAGTATGATCCTGGCTACAGCAAAACACTTGCCCCCAGAGATACGCCTCGGTGTGATTGAGGGTGATGTGGCCTCCAGTATTGATGCCGATGCGATTGCCGCTCACGATATTCCAGTGGTACAGATTAATACCGGTGGCAACTGTCATCTCGATGCGCCGATGATCAGCAAGGCGCTGACCCACCTGCCGCTGACTGAAATTCAACTCCTCTTTATTGAGAATGTAGGCAATTTGATTTGCCCGGCTGGATTCGCGCTGGGCGCTAATATTGCCGTGGTGGTCGCCAGTGTCCCGGAAGGACACGACAAACCCTACAAGTATCCGGGTATGTTTGCCAGTGCCGATATTGTGTTGCTGAACAAGATTGACTTGATTGATGTGTTTGAGTTTGATGTCCTCGACTTCCGGCGCGGGGTTGGCTTGGTGAATCCTGAAGTGCCTATCTTTCCCATTTGTTGCCGCACCGGGGAAGGTGTGGATGCCTGGACAGAATGGCTGGTGGAACATATCCACGCGGACTAAGGCTGATCTCAATGATGGTGCAGCGCGTCTGGGAGCGCGCCTGAGCGCGCACCTGGTGGCGTGGGTACGCCTCGTTATCTTGATCCGGCGTATCCCGTCTGGGGGCGCACCTGGGAGCGTGCCCTTCTGATGAGGCGCGGGTGCCCCTCATCTGCCGGAGATAGCAGGGAGCGGATGATGATTGATGGTGAACAAGCCTCGACGAGTACAACACCATTACTGCCGGTTATTAGACGGTTGCGGGTGGTTATCCAGGGGGCTGTTCAGGGGGTCGGGTTTCGCCCGTTTGTCTACCATCTGGCACACAAACATGGTGTGACGGGCTGGATCGTGAATGGGACGCAAGGAGTTGTGATCGAGGCCGAAGGCTCCATGCCCGCACTGGCCCGGTTTCTCGAGGCTCTTTCGGCACACAGGCCTCCGCGTGCAATTATTCACTCTCTGGAAAGTTCGTGGCTTGAGCCAGTTGGGTATGATCGGTTTGAAATCCGACCCAGCGATGCACAGGGCAGCAAAACCGCGCTGGTGTTGCCTGATATTGCCACCTGCTCCAATTGTCTGCTGGAACTGTTCAATCCTGCTGATCGCCGCTATCGCTATCCATTCATTAACTGCACCAGCTGTGGGCCGCGCTTCAGTATTATTCAGGCGCTCCCTTATGATCGTTCACATACCACGATGCACCATTTTCAGCTCTGCCCCGATTGTCAGGCTGAGTATGACGATCCCCTGAACTGTCGCTTTCATGCCCAACCTAACGCCTGCCCCGTCTGTGGGCCACATCTCGCCCTGTGGGAACGAACCGGTACCGGTGAAGCACCCCGGATACCACCATATCTGACGGAGCATCCCGATTGGAGGGTAACTGCCAACTACGATCAGGCGCTCCAGGGAACAGTCGCGGCCCTGCGCGCTGGCCAGATCGTGGCGATCAAAGGGTTAGGGGGATTTCACCTGATGGTTGATGCCTATGATACGAATGCGGTTGCACGTCTGCGCGAACGGAAGCAGCGGCGTGACAAGCCTTTCGCGCTGATGGTGCGCGATCTTGATCAGGCAGGCATGCTCTGCGTGCTGTCGCCTGTGGCTGAGGTCTTGCTCGCTGCTCCCGAAGCACCGATTGTGCTACTTCAACGCCGGCCGGATGCGCCCGTTGCAGCGAATGTGGCTCCCGGTGTGGGCACGCTGGGCCTGATGTTGCCCGCAACGCCATTGCACCATCTGTTGCTGCACGCGCTCGATCACCCGTTGGTAGCGACCAGTGGCAATGTGAGCGATGAGCCGATCTGTATTGATGAGCAAGAAGCTCTCCAGCGCTTACCACACATAGCCGATCTGTTTCTGGTACATAATCGACCCATTCAGCGCCATGTTGATGATAGCATCGCCTGGATAATCGAGGATACCCCCTGTCTGATACGGCGTGCACGGGGTTATGCCCCATTGCCAGTGATGCTGGCACGGCCTGTGCCTACTATCCTGGCCGTTGGTGCCCATTTGAAAAATACGGTGGCCTTAAGCGTCGAGCATCAGGTGTTTATCAGCCAGCACATTGGTGACCTGGCGACACCTGAGGCCATGGCGGCGTTTGAGCGGGTGATTGCTGATTTTCTGCGGTTGTATGAGGCCACACCCATAGCGATTGCGCATGATCTGCACCCAGATTATCTCTCGACCAGTTGGGCACGTCAGTCTGCGCATACACGCGGGTGGGCATCCATGCTGGATCGCCCGCCAGCATTGATCGCAGTGCAACACCATCATGCGCACCTGGCGGCGTGCCTGGCCGAGCACGGCATAGAGGGGCAGGCGCTGGGTGTCATCTGGGATGGCACAGGGTATGGGATGGATGGGACGATATGGGGCGGCGAGTTTTTGCTTGGCGATAGCCAGAAGTTCCAGCGAGTGGCGCATCTGCGCCCGTTTCGCCTGCCAGGCGGCGATGCTGCCATCCGCGAACCGCGTCGAGTGGCCCTGGCACTGCTGTGGATCCTCGATGGTACTGCAGCACTGGAACAGCATGATCTCCCACCTGTACGAGCCTGGCGTCCGGTGGAGCTACAGGTTCTGTGCCGTATGCTCCAGCAAGGCATTCATGCACCGTGGACAACCAGCGCTGGACGGTTGTTCGACGCGCTGGCGGCCTTCATCGGGTTGCAGCAGCAGGTGAGCTTTGAAGGTCAGGCAGCGATGGCACTTGAATGGATTGCCGATCCGACGGTTAGCGAGGCCTATCCACTGGAGCTGCACGGTGTGACCCCACCCTTGATCCTGGATTGGCAGCCACTGGTTGCGGCGCTCCTGGCAGATCTCCGGCGGGGCGTGGCACCCAGTCGAATTGCCGCGTGCTGTCATAATGGCCTGGTCAGAGGTATCCTGGCAGTGGCGCGTGCGGTGGGCGAGCAGCGCGTGGCGTTGACCGGTGGCTGTTTTCAGAATCGCCTGTTGCTGGAGCGCACTGCACAACACTTGCGGGAGGCCGGCTTTGAGGTGCTGTTTCACCGTCAGGTACCGCCAAACGATGGCGGCATCAGCCTGGGGCAGGTAGCAGTAGCCGCAGCACGGTTGAATGGAGTGCAGGGAATAGGGAATCGGGGACAGGGGATATAGCAATCCTATTCTCATTTAACCAGGAGTCGGGGCTTTCGCCTGGATATTGCCCCGTCCAGGCGAAAGCCTGGATTCTCGGTTTTTACGACTCATAGCCGATTGCTATAGATGAGAACCTGGTCGTTCCTGAGTTCCTGTTCTCTAGCCCGTGCCCTATTGAAAGGAGATATGACATGTGTCTTGGAGTACCAGGCAAAGTGTTGCAGATTGAGATGAATAGCATTGGTATACCCATGGGCCACGTTAGTTTTGGCGGAATTACCAGAGAAGTGTGCTTGGCATATGTGCCGCATGTACAGGTTGGCGAGTATGTACTGGTGCATGTTGGCTTTGCGATCAGCACGATTGATGAGCAAGAAGCCGCCTATGTCTTTGATATGCTGCGCCAGATGGACGAGCCAGGCGAACTGGAAATACCCCAGCCTGAGGATGAGGTCGTAGCCCCGGAAGGAGATAACTGATGGCACCAGATGGACGGCGGTCACATACGCCGCAACTGACGCGGAACCGTCGCGCACAACAGGGAGACCATGATGCGTTTTGTTGATGAATATCGGAGTGAAGCCGCTGCACAAAAGCTCATTCATGCCATCCAGCACGTGGTGACACGGCCATGGACGATCATGGAGATCTGTGGTGGACAGACACATACGTTGATCAAGTCGGGGATTGACCAGTTACTACCAGCAGCGGTGACGCTGGTACATGGCCCGGGCTGCCCGGTGTGTGTCACACCACTGGAACTGATCGACCGGGCGATTGCGATTGCGCAACGGCCCGAAGTACTCTTTACCTCCTTTGGCGATATGCTGCGCGTCCCTGGCAGCAACACCGATCTGCTGAGTGTGAAGGCACAGGGAGCTGATATACGCATGGTCTACTCTCCCCTGGATGCGGTCAAACTGGCGCAAAAGTACCCGGAACGGCAGGTGGTATTCTTTGCGGTTGGTTTTGAGACGACCGCTCCCGCCAATGCGATGGCCGTGTGGCAGGCGGCGCAACTGGGCATCGAGAATTTTTCGATCCTCTGCTCGCATGTCCTGGTCCCCCCGGCGATGGAAGCGATTCTGAGTGCGCCTGGGAATACGGTACAGGGGTTTCTGGCCGCCGGCCATGTGTGCGCCGTGATGGGCTACTGGCAATATGAACCGATTGTGGCCCGGTATCACGTGCCGATTGTTGTCACCGGCTTTGAGCCGCTGGATCTGCTGCAGGGCATTTATATGACCCTCAAGGCGCTGGAAGAAGGCCGGGCCAGTCTGGAAAACCAGTATACACGAGTGGTCAATCGTGCTGGAAACCCCGGTGCACAACAGTTGCTCCAGCAGGTGTTTGCCGTGTGTGATCGCTCCTGGCGGGGCATTGGTGTAATCCCCCACAGTGGCTATGGTCTGCGGCCTGAGTTTGCCCATTTTGATGCCGAACAACGCTTTGTTGTGACGGATATTACGGCGCGGGAGTCGGATATCTGTATTGCCGGAACGATCTTGCAGGGGTTACAGCGACCACACGACTGCCCGGCTTTTGGCATCCGTTGTACACCAGAGCATCCACTGGGCGCACCCATGGTGTCCTCGGAAGGAGCATGTGCGGCCTATTATCACTATGGGCGACAATGGTCAGGTGCATGAGCAGGATGGTACAAGGATGGTACAGCGAGGTATACACCCAGGAAGTGAACCCTGATATGGATTTTACAGCCGGTATACAATGTCCTATTCCCATCAGTGATTATCCGACTATTTTGCTGGGACATGGCGGTGGTGGACGTCTGACGCAGATGTTGATTGACGGCATGTTTGTGCAGGCATTTGCCAATCCAGCACTGGAGATGCTGCATGATGGAGCTGTGCTGGATCTGCCTGGCCCGCGTCTGGCTTTTTCGACCGATTCGTTTGTCATCAGTCCGCTCTTTTTCCCTGGTGGTGACATCGGGTCGCTGGCAATTTATGGTACGGTGAACGATCTGGCGATGTGTGGTGCCCAGCCATTCGGCCTCTCAACCGCATTGATATTGGAAGAAGGTCTCCTCATGGCTGATCTCTGGCGGGTGGTGCAGTCAATGCAGCAGGCGGCGCACCAGGTTGGCGTGCCGATTGTCACCGGGGACACGAAGGTCGTTGATCGCGGCAAGGGCGATGGAATCTTTATTAACGTGACGGGTATCGGGCTTGTGCCCCCTGATCGGATGGTGTCACCGCGCCGGGCACAGCCGGGTGATGCGATCATGATCAACGGATCAATTGCCGTGCATGGTATCGCTATCATGTCTGTCCGTGAAGGTCTGGAGTTTGAGACAACACTGGAAAGCGATTCGGCACCACTCCATACACTCGTGGCACAGATACTGGATACGGCCGGTGATCACGTGCATGTGTTGCGTGATCCAACACGCGGAGGATTAGCAAGTGCGCTCAATGAGATCGCAGCCCAGGCCGGTGTTGGTATCCATCTTGATGAGACCCATATTCCACTCGATGAAGCGGTGCGCGGGGCATGCGAGATCCTCGGCCTTGATCCCTTATACGTTGCCAACGAGGGGAAGTGCCTGGTGTTTGTACAGGCGGATCACGCGGAGGCAGTTCTGGAAACGATGCGGCGACATCCCCTCGGTCGTGACGCAGCGATCATTGGGCAGGTAGTGGCCGAGCATCCCGGCAAGGTCGTGATACGCAGCCGGATCGGTGGGATGCGCGTGGTCGATATGTTGAGTGGTGAACAGTTGCCACGGATCTGCTAGTCATATGCATCACGCTGACCGTACCACTTCGCCGCACGCTACACCCTATTCGTTGGCGTGGTCAGGCTCGTTTCTTCCTGGCGTACGCTATGGAATCTGTACAGAGGCTTACCTAGCCAGATAGATAGGTACTTTCTACCCATCTATCAGATGGCTTTGTTTATCATTGCTGGTATAGTAGAAGAAGATGGTCGGGTTTCATTGATTTTTCGCCTGCGACAGAGCGGTACCTGCCAACATTGGAACGTTTTAACTCTTCGCTGCTGCAGGCGACAAAGATGTTGGGTTTGAGCGACGGTGTCACTCCTGTCGTCTAAGAGCGTGATCAGAAACGATGATCTCGGATAGAGTTGATTCAGGAGCATTGCGATAGAACCAGGATAAAGAAAGGCTTCACTCGATTCTGGATTGCGGTTGTATTCTTTCCTGGCCAAACGATGTCAGAAAGCCATG